>CAUBVH010000008.1 GCA_958439425.1 uncultured Collinsella sp. | reverse complement strand
GTCAACGACCCGCCCATCATTTTGGCCGACGAGCCAACGGGAAATCTAGACTCGACAACCGGGGCGCTCGTCATGGAAACCTTCCACAAGCTCCAGAAACGCGGCAAAACCATCGTACTCATCACGCATGACCCCGGCATCGCCGCCGAGGCCGATCGAGCCGTAACCATCCGTGACGGGCGAATCCATGGCGGCGCATATGTCGCGCATACACCGAATACGTTACGCGGGGCCGTGAACGCCCTGCCCACGATTTCGACATCCACCAATCAGCCGAAGGGAGCGAAGGAATGAGCACCCGCGATCTTGTCCAAGAAGCCCTTCACTCGCTCGAGGCCAACAAGGGACGCAGCCTGCTCACCATCCTTGGCATCGTCATTGGCATCGCCTCGGTCATCGCCATGACTTCGCTCATCGGCGGCATCCAAAACAGCCTGGTCAACAGCCTGGGCCTCAATGCAGCCCGCATGGTAGAGATCTATTCGTCCCAAGAACTCACCGATTCGGATGTGGAAAAGCTTCGCAAACTGGTGCCGCAGATTGAGCAGATCGGCATCGTCGATAGCGCCTATTCCGAGTACAAGGTCGGGGATAAAAGCTATACCGTCATGGCACACGGCGTCGATAGCGACATGCTCGATGCCGTGGGCGCCAGCAAGCTCGTTGCGGGACGTGTCTATTCACAGGCAGAGTCTCAATCAGGCTCGCGCGTGGCGCTCATCAGCCGCGGCGGCGCCGATCAGCTTTACGGCAACGAACAGGACGCACTGGGGAAAACCATCAAGGTGTCCAACGGCGAGGTGCAGATTGTAGGCGTGATTGATGGCGGCAGCGACTCCATGGGCTCGCTCACGCTATATATGCCACGCGAAACCATCTCCGGCCTGTTTGGCGACGAGAATCCTTCATTCCCCAGCGTGACGGCACTTGCCGCCGAGGGCACAGACATGGACGAGCTCTGCAAGACCATCGAGTCTAAGGTGCGCGCGATGAAGGGCATCTCGGAGGATGATGAGTACGACAGCGTATCGGCGACCTCCATGAAAAGCGCCATCGATGCACTCAACTCGTTTATGGGCGCCTTCTCGCTCATCATGGGCGCTGTCGCCAGTATCTCACTGCTTGTCGGCGGAATCGGCATTATGAATATGATGCTTACCAACGTGACTGAGCGCATCCGCGAGATCGGTATTCGCCGTGCCTTGGGCGCCAGTCGCCGCGATATCACCGCGCAGTTTTTGGCCGAGTCCTCGGCGCTGTGCGTCACCGGTGGCCTGCTGGGTGTCCTGATTGGCTATCTGCTGGCCTGGGGCCTCGCGATGTTTGCCGCAGGATCAGGGGTTCTCAACGAGCTCGGTGCCAGTGGGGAGATCACACCGAGCTTTTCAATCGCCACGGTGCTGCTGGCCTTCGGCGTCTCCGTCGGCATCGGCGTGATCTTTGGCTTCTACCCCGCTCGCCGCGCGGCAAAGCTCAACCCGGTGGAGTGCCTACGCTACCAGTAAGCCACCACCAACAAGTTGCGGTGAATTAGGGACAGAATATGCTATCTAGCAGCAAAAACGGACACTATTTCACCGCAACTTATTGAAGGGCTGTTTGCGCCAGTTCTGGGCGTCGTCCTCGAGCTATTGATGGATGACGGGCTTGTACGGGTCGAGCTTGCTCGGGGCGCTCCTCCTCGCGGGCGGGAGGGCGCGCAGGCGCGGCAAGCGCCTAGCGCGCGAACTCCCGTAAGAGCGCGTCTTCCACTTCCCGAAGCGAAAGGGCCCCGCCTCCCTCGGCGGGACGGGTGACCACGATGCAGCGCGCTCCCACGGCGCGCGCTGCGGCGAGCTTCTCAGCCGTGCCGCCTACGGTTCCCGAGTCCTTGGTCACAAGCCACTGGGCGCCCACCTGCCGAAGCATCGCCTCGTTGAGCTCGCGGGTGAAGGGCCCCTGCATGCCGATGACGTGCGACGGCGAAAACCCCGCGTCGATGCACTTCGTTATAGCACCGGGCAGCGGGAGCACACGCACGAAGAAGCGCTCCGCGAAATCGGCGACGCTCGTGTAGGGAGCAAGCTCCTTGCTCCCCGTCGTGAGAAGCGCGCGACCCGGGTTCTCGGAGAGAAAGCGCGCCGCGCAGGCGATCGACGCGACCGGCACGACGCCTTTGGGCAGCGCCTCGACCGGGCGCGCAAGGCGCAGGCATCGTACACCCACGGCGAGCGAAGCGGCCCGGATGTTGCCGCTTGCGAGCGTAGCGAAGGGGTGCGTGGCGTCGACAACGATGCACGCGCCGGAAAGCTCGCGCTCCATGTCGGCATCGTCGAGCCTGCCCGCATGCACCTCGATGCCCGGAAGCTCGCCCAAAAGCTCGCCTCCGTACTCGGTTGCCGCGTAGGCACGGGCGGGGATGCCCGCCCTGCTCGCCCATTCGCACAGAAGGCGGCCCTCGGTGGTGCCGGCGAAGATGCGCAGCGCCGGCGCGGATGCGGGCGCCGTCACTTCGGGCCGCCTGGGCGCGTGATCTGGTAGAGCAGCGCGTTCATAATGGCAGCCGCCACGGTCGAGCCGCCCTTGCGACCCCTCGCGACGATGGCTGGCACGCGTCGTGCGAGTAGCTCCTCTTTCGCCTCGACCACGTTCACAAACCCGACCGGCACCCCAACGACGAGCGCGGGCGCGATCTTCCCCGCGTCCATGAGCTCGGCGAGGCGCAGAAGTGCTGTGGGAGCGTTGCCGACGGCCACGATGAGCGGACCCTCGATGCCGCAAGCTTTGTCCATGCTCGCAACGGCGCGAGTCGTGCCCGCGGCGCGCGCAGCCGCGGCGACATCGGGGTCGGCCATGAAGCACACGGCCTTGCAGCCGAGCTTCGCGAGCGCGGGCTTGCTTATGCCTGCGAGCGCCATGTTCGTGTCGGTGAGCACCGTGGCCCCTGCGCGCAGTGCGTCGAGCGCACAGTGCGCGGCGTCATGGGTAAACACGAGGGAATCGGCGTACGAGAAGTCGGCAGTGGTGTGGATGACGCGCTTCACGACGGGCTCTTCGAGCGGCGGGAACGTGCGGCCGCCGAGCTCTTCGGTGATGATCTCGAAGCTGCGCCGCTCGATGTCGCCGGGCGCCATCTCCTTGGAATCCATCTAGTACTCCACTCCTTCCCTTGCACATATCCCCTGCTCGTAGGGATGTTTCTCGCACCGCATCTCGGTTATGTAGTCGGCCTTCTCCACGATCTTGCGGGAAGGCGCGCGCCCGGTGAGCGCTACTTCGACGCCGCGCGCGGACATATCGAGCGCGCGGTCCACGAGCGCCTCGTCGACAAGCCCCTTCGAAAGCGCGTCGAGTGCCTCGTCGAGCACGAGCAGTCCCTCTTGCGCGCCCTCGAGCTCGGCGAGCGCGGAAGCGAGGTTCCCATCGTGCAGCTCGCACGTCGCGGCAAGTTCTTCCGACGTCATCGACCAGGTAAACTTGTCCGACACCTTCCCCGCGAACACGGGCACGCCGAAATGCTCGGCGAGCAGGCGCACCTCCCCGCTTTCGCCGTCTTTCAGGAACTGCACGACGACGACGCGGCGGCCTGCAGCGAGCATGCGAAGGGCGAGGCCCATCGCCGCCGTGGTCTTGCCTTTGCCGTCGCCATGATACACGTGGATCATACGCCCTCCTCGATAATGCGGTAGACATACTCCATGTCGAGCACCCCGCGCACGACGTCGGCCAGGCGGTCAAACTCGCGCGCACGGTGATCGGCCGCGGACGCCGCGCCCGCAGCACCCACGACGCTCTCGGGCAGGCCGCGCATGCGCGCGAGCGAGCGCGCGAGGGCGAGCGCAACCCCCGGTTCGTCGAACAGGCCGTGGAGATAGGTTCCGAACACGTTTCCGCAGGCCGCGCCTTCCGGTTTGCCGCCAATCGTGCCCGCAGAAGCGCAGGAGACGGTCGTTTCGCCGTCGTGAATCTCGTACCCGCGCGCCGTCATGCCGTTCCACGCCGAGAACGCGCCTTGGGCGCCCGTGATGCGCAGCTCCGACTGGGCGAGGCGCTTTTCCTCCTTGAACACCGTACTTGCAGGGATGAGCCCGAGCCCGCGCGCGGTGCCAGCGCCTTCCCTGCCGTGCGGGTCGGAAAGCTCGTCTCCCAAAAGCTGGTAGCCTCCGCATATGCCGAGCACCGGCGTGCCCGCGCCCGAAAGCGCGCGTACACAGGCTCCGATGCCGCTAGCCGCAAGCCAGCGCGCGTCGTCGAGCGTAGTCTTCGAGCCGGGAAGCACCACCAGGTCGGGTCGGCCCAGATCGGTCGTCGAGGAAACGTAGCGCACGCCCACGCCGGGCACGCGCGAAAGCGGGTCGAAGTCGGTGAAATTCGACAAATGCGGAAGGCGCACGACGGCGACGTCGATGACGCCGCGCGCCTCGCGGGCAGATAGGCGCGGCGCGAGCGAGTCCTCGTCGTCAAGGTCGAGCGTAAGATACGGCACGACACCCACGACGGGAACTCCGCACATCTTCTCGAGCGGGGCCAAACCCGGGCGCAGGATTTCCACATCGCCGCGGAACTTGTTCACCACAAGCCCCCGCAAAAGCGCGCGGTCCTCGGGCGCAAGGAGCGCGACCGTGCCGTAGAGCTGGGCAAATACCCCGCCCGGGTCGATGTCGCCCGCAAGCAGCACGGGGGAGGACACGGCGCGCGCGAGCCCCATGTTGACGATGTCATTTTCGGCAAGGTTGATTTCGGCGGGGCTGCCGGCGCCCTCGATGACGATGACGTCGTTTTCCTCCGCGAGCGAATCGAACGCCTCCAAAATCTGCGGCATGAGCGCCTTCTTTCGCGCGAAGTAGTCCCTCGCAGCGAAGGCTCCCTGCGCCTTGCCGGCCACGATGAGCTGGCTTCGGTGGCCGCTTTCAGGCTTGAGCAGGATGGGGTTCATGCGCACGTCGGGCGGGATGCCGCACGCCTCGGCCTGCATGATCTGGGCGCGCCCCATCTCGAGCCCGTCGGCAGTGACACCGCTGTTGAGTGCCATGTTCTGGCTCTTGAAGGGAGTCACGCGCAGGCCGTCCTGCGAAAGCACGCGGCACAGCCCCGCCGCAAGCAGGCTCTTCCCCGCGTTCGACATGGTGCCCTGGATCATGATGGGCTTGGCCCTACCCACGGGTATCGACCTCCTTCGCCAAGCCTCGGCCATCCGCGCCCGCCATAGCGCCGCCCCGTTCGTCGGGTTCGCCTTCGCCCGATGCACCTTCCGCCCGAAGCGCGCGGCTGAACGCCATCGCAAGCCGGGCGTTCTCCCTGTGCGTGCGCACCGCGACGCGGCACCAGAAACGGGACAGTACCGAAAACGAGTCGCACGTGCGGACCAAAACACCCTGATTATACAGGCGCTCGGGGATGTCTTTCGCCGGCGTGCGGACTAAAAGGAAGTTCGCATCCGACGGCACGACGGAAAGCCCGAGCGAGGAGAGCTCGTGGGAAAGCCACGCTCGCTCGCCCGCCAATACGTCGCGCGTGCGCGAGACGTATTCGACGTCTTCCAGGGCGGCGATGCCCGCGGCCTCGGCGACCGAGGAGACGGGCCACGCCTGCCCCGCCCGGCGAATCCCCTCGATGAGTTGGGCGTTTCCGCTGATCAGATATCCCAACCGCAACCCCGCCATTCCGTAGAGCTTGGTGAACGCGGAGAGCACGGCCACATGGCGCGAACACGCGGCGCGTGCGGCCACGCTCCTTTCGCGGGCGTCGGGCGCAAATCCGAGGAAGCACTCGTCCACGACGAGCAGCGCGCCCACCTGCTCGCAGCGGCAAGCCGCGGCCTCGATCACGCTGGGGTCGACGAGGCGCCCCGTCGGGTTGTTCGGATTGCAGAGGTACGCCACGTCTCCCGGCCCCTCGATCGCGCGGGCGAAGGAGGCGGGCACGTCGAAGTCGTCCGCTTCGGAGAGCGGGAACTCCTGCACGCATGCGCCGTAGTACGATGCCGCCTCCGAATATTCAGAGAACGTCGGCGCGCACACGACGATGCGTTTCGGGCGCACCGCCGCGGCGAGCCGCCAGATGATGTCGGACGCGCCCGCGCCGCAGACGATAGTATCTTCGGGAATGCCCTGGGCACGCGCTAGGGCGCGAACGAGGGCGCGGCTTTCCCTATCGGGGTAGGCGTCGATTCGAGAAAGCGCCTTACAAGCTGCGGCGACGGCGCGCGGCGAGGGGCCTGCCGGATTCACGTTCACCGAGAAGTCGATGAGGTCGGAGGCGCCCCCTTCGCAAGCGATGCCGAGCGATTGCGCGCTGCCCCCATGCGTACGGGCGCGCAGGATTCCCCCGGCAGCCCGGGGCGCGGCGTGGTCTTCCCTCATGCCATCGCCCCCACGGCGAGCACGACCGCCGCGCGCGCGGCGCCGAAGACGACGAGCGCGCATACGGACGCAGCGAGCATGAGCCTTGTCGCCCGGGCGATGTCGCCCCACTGGATTTCGCGGGACGCGTCTCCTATCGTCGGTTTCTCAACGAGCTTGCCGAAATACACCGCGGGTCCTGCCAGGCGCAGCCCGAGCGCGCCCGCACACGCTGACTCGGTCTGCGCCGCGTTCGGGCTCGCATGGCGACGCCTGTCGCGGCGCCAGATGCGCGCAGCCCCGCGCGCGTCGAGCCCGACGATCGGGCACACGGCGATCATGAGCAGAGCCGATAAGCGCGAGGGAATCCAGTTCAGCGCATCGTCGAGGCGCGCCGAAGCGCAGCCGAAGTCGATGTAGCGCTCGTTTTTGTAGCCCACCATGCTGTCGAGCGTGTTCACCGCCTTGTACGCCATGCCCAAGGGCGCACCCCCGATCATAAGGTAGAAAAGCGGCGCGATGACGCCGTCGCTCGCGTTCTCCGCCACCGTTTCCACAGCGGCGCGCGCGACGCCCTGCTCGTCGAGAACAGACGTGTCGCGTCCCACGATGAGCCCGACGGCTTCGCGCGCCGCGACAAGGCCGCCCTTCGAGAACGCGCGGGCCACGACCAGGCTCTGGCGGCGCAGCTCGCATGCCGCGAGAATCTGATAGCTCGCCCATGCCTCGGCCACGAAGCGCAAGCCGGAGTGAACCATGCCGCAAAGATGCAGGATTCCCCAGGTCAAAAGCCCAAACGCAAGCGGAAGCGCCACGGCAAGCACAAGCCCTGCGGCGCGCGTGCCCGCGGACGTTTGCGGGACTGCGCCCCGCAGGCGGCCTTCGGCCCACGTGATCGCGCGCCCCATGGCGACGACGGGATGGGGAAGCCAGCGCGGGTCGCCGAAGGCAAGGTCGGCCGCGAACCCGGCGGCGACGGCAAGAATCGTCATCACCGGGCATCGCCCCCCGAAGCGGGGCGAACGTCGCGAAGGCAGCGCCCATCCCAAGTGGCGGCCCATGCGCCGCCCGGCTCGGTATGCACGTCGAAGTATCCCAATTTCGGGACAGCTAGCTCGGAGAGCAGCGCTTTCACGGTACCCGCGTGAACGACGAAGACGGCGCGCCCACTCCCCTGGGCGCGCTCCGATTCGCACGCCTCCCGAAACGCCGCGATGACGCGGCGGGTGAAATCGCTCTTGCCCTCGCCATGCGGGCAGCGCGTCTCGCACCAGGAGTCTACCCAGGCGCGATAGCGCGCATCCTCTTTAAGCTCGGCGGCGCTTCGCCCCTCGAAGTCGCCGAAATCCATCTCGCGCAGACCGGGGCACGCCATAAGCTCCGCGTTCGGGAAGAGGATGCGCGCCGTCTGGTCGGTGCGGGCCATGCCGCTCGTGATAACACGGAACACGTCACGATCGCACGCGAGGTCGCGCAAAGCGCGCTCGCCCGCACTCGACAGGGGCTCGTCGGTGCCCGCCCCGCTGTAGCGATGGTCTTCCGTGCCCGCCGTGGCACCATGGCGCACGAAGACGACTTCCAAAGGCGCACCCGCGCCCTGCGTCCCTCGAGGTGCATCGGCAAGGTTTCCTTTGATGACCTGGGGAATCCCGCACGTCATGCGCACGACGACGTCGGCGCGCGCAGCGAGCGCGCATCCCAGGCGCCCCGCGCGCTCGCGCCATTGGGCGTCTTCCGCACGCATGGGGACGACCCCCGAGCCGACCAAGGGCAGAATCACTGCGTCGAAGCCGATCAGCCGCTCGAGCGCCCGGTCAGCGTCGAGCGCGCGTACGAGTTCCTCAGCACGGTAAGCGACACGGCCGGCAAAAGCCGCGGGCACGCCGCCCTCCGCAAACTGCGCCGCGTCGACGAAATCGTCCGCCGCGAACCCGAGCTTTTCGCGCACGAAGGTCCTCTTCCCCGAATGCGCGCCACCTACCACGAGCATCATAGGAGCATGCCCCCCGCCACCAGCATGGCAAGCATCGCGAGCTCGGCCCATTGCAGAAACCATCCGGCCAAATCCCCCGTCACTCCGCCGAAGCGGGACAGAGCAACATGGCGGTACCACGCGAGCGCCAAAAGCCCCGCCACCGCCATAAGGGCGCCGACGGCCTGAGCGCACGCGACCATCCCTGCAGCCGAAGCCGCAGTGAAAGCGCAAAGCGGCACGACGATCGCCGCGCGCTTCTTCGCAGGCGAGAGCCCCGCGGCCATGCCGTCCGCCCGCGCGGCAGACCAGCATTCAACGGCGAGCCCCGAAAGCGAGCGGGAGAACACGAGCGAGCACAGAAGTGCGAGGAACGCCCCCGCCGTAAGCGGCAGCGCGGTGAAAAGGGAAAACTGCAGAATAAGGTACACAACAACACCGATGACCCCAAAGGCGCCCGCCCGCGGGTCGTGCATGATCTCGAGCTTTCGCTCGCGCGGGGCCCAACTTGCAAGCGCATCGGAGGTGTCGCAGAGCCCGTCTAGGTGGATGCCTCCCGTCACCGCCACAGGCAGCGCCACGAGCACGGCCGCGACGATGGTCGCGGGCACGCCGAGCAGGTTCGCCACGTACCCCCACGCCGTCATGAGGAAGCCTTCCGCAAGGCCCACCAGGGGAAACGCGGCAAGCGCATGGGTTGACCCGAAATCGGTCCAGGCCGATTTCGGAACGGGGATACGCGAGAACGTTCCGAAAGCCGCGCCGATTGCCTCTACTATCTTCACCTTGTAGGTCCTTCGCCTTTCATCCACACGGGAATCCCGCATACCACTTCGACTGCGCGGTCGGCCAGCGCCGCCACACCCGCGTTCACGCGCGCGAGCGCGCGCCTCCATGCCTCGGTCCCTTCATCGTAGCGCATCCCATCGGCGAACACGTCGACGGTGACCACCACCGTATACGCAGCGGCCTGAGCGAGCCGTTCAATGCCTCCGAGCACCTCGCGCGCCACAGCGTCAGGGTCACGCGGGGACAAGCCGCCTTCCGCGAAGAGCTCGTTCGCAACCAGGTTGCCCACGTCCTCCAAAAGAAGCGTGCAGCCGCGCGGAAGCCCGGGCACTGCGGCGCCCACGTCACGCGTGCACTCGAGGGTAGAAAACCCCTTGCCCTCGCGCAGCGCCCGATGGCGCGCGATACGGCGGGCGCCATCTTCCCCGAAGGGCTCCATCGTTGCGAGGTACACGCGGGGGCCGTCGTGCCCGAGGCACAGGGACTCGGCGTAGGCGCTCTTGCCGCTCGCGGCGGCGCCGATGACGAGCGTCACCTTCATTTCCCGGCCTCGAAATGCTCGTAAGCAGCCATACCAGTCGCCGTGAACGTCTTCCCATCCCGGTACACGCACAGCGCCGAATCCAGAAGGGGCAGATACGCCATGGCGCCCGCGCCCTCGCCCAAGTGCATGCCTGCGTCGAGGGGTGCCTTTAAGTCGAGCTCGCGAAGGAGCTCCTGGCTTGCGGGTTCGCTTGATGCGTGGGTGCCCACGAGGTAGCCCAAGACGTTGGGGCACAGGCGCGCTGCGCACAGGGCCGCCGTACAGGATATGACCCCGTCGAGGAGCGCCGGCGCCTTCGAGGCCGCGGCCCCCAGGTAGAAGCCGCACATCGCCGCAATGTCGAAGCCGCCCACCTTCGAAAGCACGTCGATCGGGTCGGCGGGATCGGGCGAGTTCGCGTCGATAGCGTGCTCGACCACGTCGCGCTTGCGCGCGAGTGAGGCGTCCGAGAGCCCCGCGCCGCGCCCGACGAGGCTCCGCGCTTCCGCCCGAATGAGCACTGCGGCCACCGCCGCCGAGGTGGTCGTGTTGCCGATGCCCATCTCGCCCGCGGCGAGAAGGCGCACGCCGGTGCGGGCAAGCCCGCACGCGACGGCGATTCCGACCTCGATCGCGCGCACGGCCCCATCGCGAGACATAGCGGGGCCGTGCGCGATGTTGCCGCTCCCCCGCCGCACGTTCGCGCGCACCATGCGCGTGTCTTCTATACCCCGGGCCATACCCACGTCGACGGGCACGACCTCGGCACCCGCGAACGCCGCCATGCGGCAGGCGCTCGTGGCCCCCTCGCACATGTTGCGCGCGACGGCTCGCGTCACGTCTTGCCCGCTTTGCGACACGCCTTCGGCAACGACCCCGTTGTCGGAGAAGAATACCGCGAGCGCACGGGGGAACTCGGCCACCTCGGCGCTCCCCTGAGCTGCGGCGATACACGCGACGGCGTCTTCAAAGTCGCCCAATCCCCCCAAGGGGTGCGCGATGGAGTCCCACGCGGCGTACGCGGCGGCGCGGGCGCACTCGTCTGCGGGCGCGATCCGGGAGAGCGCGGATTCGAGCACGGCGCCCGGCGCCGACGAGAACGCGCGCTCGACTTCCTCGCGGATGCAGGCAAGCGCGGTTTCGGTTGCTTCAGCCATGCCGTCTCCTCTCTGCGAACGACGCCGCGGCAGACGCGAACGCGCGCGCAACGTCGGGGTTCGCAGGATAGTACACATGCGGGAAGCCCGCAACCAGGGACGGGGTGGTCGACATGCACGGCCAGCCCTTGTCGCGCCGGGGCTTCTGCGCCCAGAAGTCGCCGCCCGGGCAGGTGGACTGCCAGTAGTGGAACTCGTGCGCGCGGATGCGTGTGCCGCGCGGCCCGTAGAGCCCGTCGCGTTGGGAAGTGAGCACCACGTACCCGAAATGGGACAGCCTTACCCCATTCTCGCTTGCGCCCTCAAGGGCGCCCGTAACAGGCCAGCGCCGCCCCTCGCTATCGGCGATTTCGCGCTGCAGGTACAGAAACCCACCGCATTCGGCGACCGTCGGCATGCCGGATTCCACCGCGCGCCGCACCGCCTCGCGCATCGGCGCGTTCTCGGAGAGCTGCCGCGCATGGAGCTCCGGGTAGCCGCCCCCCAGATAGAGGGCGCTTGTCCCCCGGGGCAACTCGCTATCACACAGGGGGCTGAAAAAGGCCAGCTCGCAACCCAGGTCCTCGAGCGCGCGCAGGTTCTCCTCGTAGTAGAACGAGAACGCCTCGTCACGCGCGACGGCGACGATGGGCCGCGTTCCCGCGATCGGCTCCAACCGGTAAGGTTCCTCGCGGATATCGGGTGCCGTTGCCGCTATTTCGAGCAAGCGGTCGACGTCGACGCTCTTTTCCACCAGCTCGGCCATCTTGTCGATGCGCGCGGAGAGCTGCTCGACCTCGTCGGCGGTCACAAGCCCCAGATGCCGGCTTTTGAGCGAGAACGTCTCGTCGGCGGGGATATTCCCCAAAACCGCGACGCCCGTGTGCTTCTCGATCGCAGGCGCCGCGTAGGCGCAGGCAGCGGCGCTCGTCTTGTTCAGCACGACGCCGCGCACGTTCGCACAAGGCAGGAACTCGGCGATGCCGCGGATTACGGCGGCGAGCGATAAAGACGCCCCGCGCCCGTTCACCACTAAAACGACCGGCGTTTCCGTGTCGCGCGCAACCTGGTAGCTGCTCGCGTCGGCCACGCCGGGCGCCATGCCGTCGTAGAAGCCCATGACCCCCTCGAGCACCGCGACATCCGCGCCCGCGGCGCCGCGTGCGAGCAGGGCGCGCAGCGTCGGGGCGTCGGTGAAGAAGCCGTCTAAGTTGCCCGAGCGCGCACCCACGACGCGGCGATGAAAGAGCGGGTCAATGTAGTCGGGACCGCATTTGAAGGCCGCGCATGCAAGGCCGCGACGCGCGAGCGCGCGCAGGAGCGCGCACGTGACGACCGTCTTGCCGCTCCCGCTCGAGGGCGCAGCGACCATGAAGCGCGGGATGGACGTGCTCACCGGGCACCGCCTTCCCCACCTGCGGCGTTGCAGTTAGCAAGCGAGACCACCTCAACGGATGGTATCCCCTCGGTAGAGGGGTCCTCCCCGACAGGCGACTCAACAAGCGCCCCGACATCGGCAAGCTCCTCGGCATCCGCGCCCGCACCACGCGCGCTGACGAGGAACACGGGGTTTTGCGCCTTCATAAGATGGTGCGAGCCTACAGCCTCGGCACGGGCGGCCGACACCTGGCACGCCTCGAACCCCTTAAAGCGCGAACCCGAGAGGAGCGCGCACGCCTCGGTGAGCGTCTCAACGGTGACGCATGGCACGCACAGGCGAACCTGCAAGTTCTTCTCGAGCGCCGCCTCCACGATGGAGGGAAGCTCGCCCGCGCTCCCGCCGACGAACACGGCGTCGGGGACGGGCAGTTTCGCGAGCGTTTCGGGGGCGACACCGGGGACCGCATGCACGTTGCCGCACCCGAATGCATCCGCGTTCTCTCGGATGAGCCGCACGCCGGCCGCGTTGCGCTCGACCGCCCATACCGACCCCGCTCGCGCGACGAGCGCCGCCTCGATCGACACGCTCCCCGTGCCGGCGCCGACATCCCACACGGTGTCGGTCGCGGTAAGGCGCAGCTTCGCGAGCGCGACGGCGCGCACCTCCTGCTTGGTCATGGGAACGTCGCCGCGGATGAAGAGCTCATCGGGAATGCCCGAGGAAGCGTACGGCCAGCGGGAGCTCGCGGCGCGGGATGCGCCCGCAGAGTCCGCCGCGAAAGAAGCCGCCGCGGGCGCAAACGCGCCGGCCGGCACCTCGGAGGCTGCGCTAGAGTTCGCAGGCGACCCGGCGCAGCCTGCGAACTCGATAAGCATCACGTTCAAGTCGTCGAACGTCTGACCTACGATTTCACTTGCGGTCGCGCAGGTGATGCGCTCGTCGGGGTACGACAGGCGCTCGGCCACCGTCACGCGCGCGTCCTCAAAGCCCGCCTGCACAAGCTCGCCCGAAAGCCGCGAGGGGTCTTCCCCGCCCGACGTGGCGAGGAAGAGCTCACCTGCGCGCTCGGCCTCGGCCACGATGTCGCACGCCACGCCGTGAGCACTCACAAAGCGCCAATCCTGCCATGGACGCGCGAGGCGCGCGGCGAGATACGACGCTGAGCTTATGCCGGGAATGACGCGCACGTCCACCTGCGCGTCGCCGGAGAGCGCCTCCACCAGGCGGCGCGCGCCGCTGAACAGCCCCACATCGCCCGTCATCACGACCACGGCGCGCTGCCACGACGCCGCATCGGTGAGCGCGGCGACGATGTCCGCCGTCTTCACGAGCTCGCATCTCACCACGTCGGGCGGCACGTCGATGCCGACAAGCGCGCGATGAGCGCCGATGACCACGTCGGCGATGTTGATCGCGTCGAGCGCCGCGCGCGAGAGCAAGTCGGGGTTTCCGGGCCCCGCCCCGATGATCGTTACATTTCGCATGGAATCTCCCGATACCCGCGCGGCGTGACCATACGGCCGCTTACGCGCTTCGTGCCCGCGTTGCCGACGAACACGGTGGTGAACATGTCGGCATCGAACTCCCCCAGCTCGGAGAGCCTGCACATGCCCGACTGCTGCCCCTCGCGCCCGATGTTGCGTACCCAGCCGCAGAGCGTGTCGGGGGCCTTCCATTCGAGCATAATCTTCGCCGCGCGCGAGAGCCTGTCGGCGCGCTTTCTGCTGCGCGGGTTGTACAAACAAATGCAGAAGTCGGCGCTCGCCACGGCGGCGAGTCTGCGCTCGATGACCTCCCACGGCGTGAGCAGGTCGGAGAGCGACACGACCGCAAAGTCGTGGGCAAGCGGGGCGCCGAGCACCGCCGACCCGCTCTGAGCTGCGGTGGCCCCGGCGATAACTTCCACGTCTACATCGGGGTAATCCTCCGCAAGCTCCAGCACGGGGCTCGCCATGCCGTACACGCCCGCGTCACCGCTGCACACGAGCGCCACGGCTTCTCCGCTCTGCGCGCGCGAAAGCGCCAGGCGGCACCGTTCGACCTCGTGCATCATCGGCGTCGCGAGATGCGCCGCGTCGGGCACGGCGGAGAGCGCGAGCTCCACGTATTTCGTGTACCCCACAACGATGTCGGCCGCCTCGAGCGCGCGCCGAGCCGCAATCGTCATGCCGTCGGGGCCGCCAGGGCCGATCCCCACCACGAAGAGCTTTCCCATCACCGCTCCTTAAACGAAAGTTCGATAGTTACCTTGGAAAACGCGACGGTCACGCCGCCGTGAGCGAGCTTCGGGAAGATAAGTTTGCCCCCGTCCGCGAGCGCCGCGCGCTCGCACACGTTGTCGACCCCCACCGTCGCGCGCACGAAATCAGATGGTGAAACGCTGCCTTCGACCTGCGACAACTCCTCTACGGAATACGTCACAAGCGGGATATTGCGCGCGCGACAGAAGGCGAGCAGACCCTCCTCGTGCGCCTTCACGTCGATCGTCGCCGCTTCGCGCACGGCCGAAGGCGAGATACCCGCCTGCCCGCACGCGAGAAGAAACGTCTCCCCGATCGCTTCGGCGCACGCACCGCGACGGCACCCTATGCCCGCAACGATGCAGGGCACGACAAGGCGAAGCGGCTCGGGCGCAGACGTCTGCGCCCGCACGCCCGCCGGCTTCCCCGTCTCACCGGCGGGCACGACCTCGCCCGTTGTCTCCGCCGCGCGAACGGACGCACCTGCATTCGCGCCAGCGAACGGCGACACGACAATATCGGCCCGAGCGCGGTCGGACGCAATGTCAACCCCCTCAGGCAGCTGTCCCGAAATCGGCATGTCGGAATAGAGCGCCACGCGCCCGCCCGAAAGCAGCCGCGCCGACACTCGCTTGATGGCCTCGGGATTCGAAACGGCGAGCCCCGCACAGCGAGCCCACGTATCCACCGCCCACACGCCGCGGACGTCGGTCGCCGTGGTGATGACGGGGATGGCCCCTGCCGCGCGTGCCACAGTTTGCGCAAGCTCGTTCGCACCGCCCAAATGCCCCGACAAAAGCGGGACGGCAAAGCGCCCCGCCTCGTCGATCGCCACAACCGCAGAATCGCTTGCCTTCGAGGCGACATGCGGCGCGATCGCCCGCACGGCGATGCCCGCCGCGCCCACGAACAGAAGCGCGTCCGACGCTTCCCACGCGAGCGCCGTCCATGCGCGCAGGTCGGCCTTCCACTCGCCGAACCCGCGCGAAACGGAAACGTCCCAGCCAGGGTCATCTTCACCTGTCTGCGCGCAATCGGAAAGCGCGTGTGCGATGCGCTCCGCCAACGCATACCCCCTCTCAGTGAACGCTATGCAGGAAACCCTCATCTAGCGCACCACCATCGTCGAGAAGTAGCTGCCCCGATCGGGCACATCGTCGAGCGAGCGGTACACGCGCTCGCCCGGAAGCCCACAGTCCTCTACGAGCTCGGCACCGTCGAAGGCGCCCTCCTCGCGAAGGATGCGCTTCGTGTCCGCAAGCGAGCGGCGCGCCTTCATGACCACCTTCGTCCCCGGCCAGCCGATTGCGCGGCGCACGTCGTCGTAGCCGCCGGGCACGATGTGCAGAGGCGACGACATCTCGGGCGTGAGGTCGCGCTCGAGCGCTGCGGCGACCGCGCAGAAGCTCGGCACGCCGGGAATGGCGCGCGCCTCGAACCCGCAGGCGCGCACGTCGGGCGCTATGCGCTGGAAGGTGGCGTAGATGCTCGGGTCCCCCAGGTTCAGCAGCGCGACGTCGCGGACCGCATCCAGGTGCGCGACAAGCTCGCGAACAAGCGAGGCATGCTCGGCCGCGCGGCACTCGGCGTCGCGCGTCATCGAGAATCGCACGGGGATCACCGTCTTGCCTGTAAGGTCGACGGCGCCGCGCACGATGTCGAGCGCGACCATGGCCCCGTCCGCCGTCTGCGGTGCGGCGATGACCGGACACGATTCGATTGTGCGGACGGCCTTGATCGTGAGCAGCTCGGGGTCGCCAGGCCCCGTGCCCACCCCGTACAGCACGCCTTTACTCATACGTAGCCCCCAATTCCCCGATAACTGCATCGGCGCCCGACGTGCGGAAAAGCTCGCGGCGCTCGGCGTCGAACACGACCGCGGCGATGTCGCATGCGCCCGCCGCGCGGCGGCGCAACCTGTCATCGATTGCCGCAGCGAGCGAGGCGCGCGCAGCGTCCCCCACGCCGGCGGCCTCGATTACCTCGAGCGCCGCCGTGGTCGTGACCGACGACATGATCTCGCGCACGGTCTTCGTTCCCGCGCCGGCCAAGGCCGCGTGGGCGGCCAGAATCTCCGCGCGGCAGTCGGCGGTACGCGAATGGGTGTCCATGATGCCGCCCGCGACCTTCACCAGCTTGCCGATGTGTCCCACAAGAAGGACATTGGTAAATCCCTCGCGAACGCAGCAATCAATCGCATCGCCCACGAAGTTGGAGATGAAGACCACCGGCGCACCGTTTAGGTGGAAATGCCCCGAGATGAACTGTGCACCGTAGTTGCCGGGCGTGAGCACGACTCCGCGCCGCCCCATAGCCGCATGCTGCCGGATCTCGAGCTCGATGCTGTCGCGCAAGGCAGCGAGACTGCGCGGCTCGACGATGCCCGTCGTGCCCAAGATGGAGATGCCGTCCTCTATCCCCAGGTGCGGGTTGAAGGTCTTTTCGGCAAGGGCAACACCCTCGGGTACCGAAATCGTCACAGCAATATTTCCAGAAAAGCCGTGCGCGGCGCACACCTCGCGCACCGCCGAAGTGATCATCGCGCGCGGCGTCGCGTTGATGGCGGCCGCCCCCACCGGCTGCTCGAGCCCGGGCAACGTCACGCGTCCCACGCCCACGCCGCCATCGACGGAAACTTCCGATTCGCGCGCGGGCACGCCCTTGCTGCCCGCAGCGCCCGTGCCCGACCCCGCATGTTCCACGCGCGCGTACACGAGCACGCCGTCGGTCACATCGGCATCGTCGCCTGCGTCCTTTCGCACGGCGCACTGGGCGCACCCCTCGCCGATGCATACGTCGACCACGTCCGTCTCGACGGGCAGCCCGCCGGGGGTGACGATCGACACGCGGCCCACGGTCTTTCGTGACAAGAGCATCTCGCAGGCCGCCTTCGCCGCGAGAGCGGCGCAGCTCCCCGTGGTGTAGCCGCAGCGCAGGCGGGTCGTCCCGGTATATATGTAGTGCTCGAAGGCCACGCTAGCTGCTCGCCTTCCGATACCCCGTGGCAAACGAAGGGTCGTAAAGCTTGCTGCGCTCGTACGACTCCGCTTGCGCGCCGTCGTGCGCAAGCCCGCCGCGAGCTCCGAGCACGCGGCCCACCACCACGAGCGCCGTGCGGTCGATGCCCTCTCGCGCGCCCGCATCGGCGAGCGTGCCCACTGTGCATCGCACCACGCGCTCCTCAGGCCAGGTCGCCTTATACACGAGCGCCGCCGGCTCGTCGGAGCTGCGGCCCGCGGCCAAAAGCTCGGCGGAAAGCTCGGCGAGCATACCCGAGCTCAGGAAGATGACCATAGTCGAGCCGCTTTCCGCCATGGTGCGCATGCCCTCGCCCGCAGGCATGGGGGTGCGCCCGGAAAGCCGCGTGATCACGACCGACTGGCTGATTCCCGGCAGCGTGTATTCCTGGCGAAGCGCCGCCGCGGCACCGCAAAAGCTCGACACGCCGGGCACCACCTCGTAGTCCACGCCGCGCGCGTCGAGCGCGTCCATCTGCTCCTGGATGGCGCCGTACAGGCACGGGTCGCCCGTGTGCAGGCGCACCACTTCCTCGCCCCGCGCATCTGCCGCGCACATCACGTCGAGCACTTCCTCCAAGGTCATGTGCGCGCTGTCGTAGACGATGCAGGATTCCTTGCACTCAGCGAGCAGCTCGGGGTTCACAAGGCTCCCCGCCCAAACGACCACGTCGGCCGCGTGCAGAAGGCGCGCCCCGCGCAGCGTGATAAGGTCGGCGGCGCCAGAGCCTGCGCCAACGATATGAATCATCCGAGCCTTCCCTTCCCGTTTCTCATCGCAACCGTTTACGCCGCCCTTCGCGCAGCGGGCAAAACACAGCGCCTGCGGCGACAATCGGCGCAAATACGCAGGCAGGAGGCGCAATGCAGCCCGCCCTGGCTTTGACACGTTCACAAGTGCCCACTATCATAGTAAAAGTTTCGGCAACGAGCATATGACAATCGGATAAAAGGAAATGACCGGCGCGGCGCCCGCACAGCCCGCGCTGGCTTGCGGAGGGAACCAGGTGGGAATCCTGGGCAAGGGACATTACTGTATAGGACGCGCGGGCGAACCGCCTCGCGCCCCAAGCCAGACTGCTTCGCCTTTTCCTCACGGCATCGCCGTGGCGTTAGCTCCTTGTGAACCCCGAGGGGTGCGCTTTTCTTTCGCTTGTGCCGACAAGCAACTGTCGCCGGGGGACCGGCAAACCGAGGAAAGGAAAAACCATGTCCGACCAGATGTCACGCCGCGGCTTCATTGGCGCCGCAGCAACCGGAGCCGTCGCGCTCGCCGGAGTCGCGCTCGCGGGCTGCTCCAACACCTCCGCGAGTTCCGAGAAATCGAGTGAAAAGGAGAAGGCCGTGAAGCCGGTCATCCTCGTCACGAGCTTCGGCACGAGCTACAACAACTCGCGCCACATCACCATCGGCGCCATCGAAGACGCTATCCGCGAGAAGTACTGGCAGGACTACGACATCCGCCGCGCCTTCACCGCGCAGATCATCATCGACAAGCTGAAGAAGCGCGACGGCATCACGATCGACAACATGACCGAGGCGCTCGACCGCTGCGTGGAAGACGGCGTGAAGGAAATCGTCGTGCAGCCGACGCATCTCATGGGTGGCCTGGAATACACCGACGTGAAAGACGAGCTCGACAAGTACGCCGACAAGTTCGACAAAATCTCGCTCGGCGACCCGCTGCTCACCTCCGACGATGACTACAAGAAGGTGGCCGCAGCCATTAAGGAGAACATGGCGTCCTTCGACGACGGCAAGACGGCGCTGTGCCTCATGGGCCACGGCACCGAAGCCGATTCCAACGCCGACTATGCCAAGATGCAGGAAGTGTTCAAGAACGAGGGCTTGACGCAGTTCTTCGTCGGCACCGTCGAGGCTGAACCGACCTGCGAGGATGTTATCGCCGCCGCGAGCGCCGCAGGCTACAAGAAGGCCGTGCTCGCGCCGTTCATGGTGGTCGCGGGCGACCACGCGAACAACGACATGGCAGATGAGACCGACCCCGACAGCTGGGCTGCGAAGTTCGTGGCCGCCGGCTTCGAAGTGACGTGCCTGCTCCAGGGTCTGGGACAGAACGTCGCGGTCGACGACATCTACGTCTCGCACGTGGACGACGCCATCACCAAGCTGTAAACTCGCCGCGCACGGGGGCGCCGGTCGCGTCCCCGTGCAACGGGCATGCGCCTTTCCCCGACTGACGACGCATGCCCGTTGCATTCGCATCCCGCCCGCCCACCGCACGGCGCGGGCGGTCGAAGCGGTTGAAAGGAACCCCTCCATGTTGAAGAAAACCCTCGTCTTCGCCCTGTCGGCGGCGCTCTTCGCGTTCTCGCTCGCCGGCTGCGGCGGAAATTCAATCGACAGCGCAAAGGCAAGCGATGCCGATTCCCAGGAAAAGACCGAACAGGCGGCCGATGCGCCCGAGGGCGCAAGCGCTGCCCCCATTACCGCCGACAAGGTGGCTGACGGCACCTATCCAATCACCGTAGATTCCAGCTCGAACATGTTCAGGATTGTGGACGCCCAGCTCATCGTGGAAAACGGCTCCATGCACTGCGTGATGACACTTTCCGGCACGGGCTACGGCAAGCTCTTCATGGGCACGGGCGACGAGGCTGCCGCCGCGAGCGAGGCCGACTTCATCCCCTATGTGGAAAACGCGGAAGGCAAGTACACCTACGACGTGCCCGTTGAAGCGCTCGACGAGGACACCGCCTGCGCCGCGTGGAGCATTAAAAGGGAGCGGTGGTACGACCGCACGCTCGTGTTCGAATCCGCCGGCGTCGATCTGCGCGCCGCCGCACTGAAGTAACGCCATGCGGTCGATTCTTCCCAAGGGGGAAAGCAGGAAGCGCCGAAACATCGCAGCGCGCGCGATCGCCTGCGTTCTCGTCGCCCTGCTCGCGCTTCCCTTCGCGGGGTGCAGTGCGAGCCCGAACGCGACCGGTGGCACGGCGGGCTCTCAGGAATACACTGTGAGCGTCTCACTTTCCGGTGGGTCAGGGCGCGCAAGCATCGCCTCACCCACCACAATTGTGAAGGATGGCGACACCTACACCGCGACCATCACCTGGTCGAGTTCGAACTACGACAAGATGACCGTCGACGGCGTGGACTACGCGCCCGTAAACGACGGCGGCAACTCCACGTTCGAGATACCCGTCACGCTCGACGAGGACATCGCCGTGTCGGCCGAGACCGTCGCCATGTCGACGCCGCACACCATCGACTACACGCTCTACTTCGACTCATCCACCATGAAGGAGAAATCGGGCGACGATACAAGCGGCGGCTCCCCTGCGGGAACGGCTTCAAGCGCCGCGGCCGACTTCCACAACGCCGATTTGGGCTGCGGCTGGGAGCCGACGGGGGCGCTTCAGCTTGAATACGCCAAGCACTTCACTGTCGACGAGTACGAAGGCGGCCTGCGGCTTATCTGCATTTCGAACGGGGAGCGCTTCCTCGTGGTGCCGCAAGATGCGAAGGTACCTGATGGGTTGAGCTCCGACATCGCGGTCATAAGGCGCCCCGCCGACAAGGTGTACCTCGTGTCGTCGGCGACGATGTGCCTGGTCGACGCGCTCGATGCGAACGACAATATCTTAATGTCGGGCACGAAAGCCGACGATTGCTCGGTCGCGGGCTTCAAAAGCGCGCTCGGAAGTGGGGCGATCGCCTACGGCGGCAAGTACAGCGCGCCCGACTACGAGCGAATATCGGCCTCGGGCTGCACGCTCGCCATCGAGAACACCATGATCAACCACACGCCCGATGTGAAGGAAAAGCTGCAGAAGCTCGGGCTCGTCGTGCTCACCGAACAGTCGTCGAGCGAGCCCGAAGCACTCGGGCGCGTCGAGTGGATTAAGCTTTTCGGCGTCCTGTTCGACAAGGAAGACGAGGCCACGCACCTGTTCAACGAGCAGAAGGCCCGCGTCGAGCAAACGTCGGGGCTCGCGTCGTCAGGTAAAACCGTGGCGTATTTCTACATTAACTCGAACGGGGCCGCCGTCACGCGGCGGGCGGGCGACTACGTGGCGCAGATGATCGAGCTTGCAGGCGGCAGCTACGCGCTCGATGACGCGCAGACGGCGTCGACGTCAGGTTCGTCAGTAACGCTCGAAATGGAGCGCTTCTACGCGACAGCGAAGGATGCCGACATCATCGTCTACAACGGCACCATCGACGAATCGGTTGCCACCTTGAACGACTTCGTAGGCAAAAACGCGCTATTGTCGCAGTTCAAAGCCGTGAAGAACGGCAACGTCTGGGTCACAAGCGCCGACATGTACCAGCAGATGACTTCTACCGCCGACATTATCGACGAGCTGCACGGGGCGTTCACCGGCGATGACGCGAGCGACTTCCATTATCTGAGGAAGCTCGGTTAGCGCCATGAGAAGCCGGCTTTCCATGGCATACGACGAATCGGGGCGCGCCGCGCAGTGTCGCGTCGTGACGGCGCTGCTCGCTGTTGCCCTCATCGTGCTCGTCGGGGCCAACCTGTGCATCGGGAGCGTGCTCGTGCCCGCAGACCACATCCCCGGCATCCTTTCGGGCGGCGCGGCCAATTCCATGGAAAGTCAGGTCATCTGGGAGATTCGCCTGCCGCGCGTGCTTTCAGCCGTGCTTCTCGGCGGGGCACTTTCGCTTTCCGGGTTCCTGCTGCAGACGTTTTTCAACAACCCCATCGCCGACCCGTTCATCTTGGGCGTCTCCTCGGGCGCAAAGTTCGTCGTCGCGCTTACGATGATCGTACTTCTAGGCGCGAACCAGGCCATGTCCTCGCCGGCCATGGTGGCCGCAGCGTTTCTGGGCTCGCTTATCACCATCGGCTTCGTGCTCCTCATCGCACGGCGCATAAGTTCCATGGCCATGCTCATCGTGGCGGGCGTCATGGTGGGATACATCTGCTCGGCGGCGACGAACTTCCTCATCGCCTTCGCCGACGACCAGTCCATCGTGAACCTGCACAACTGGTCTTTGGGTAGCTTCTCGGGTTCGAGCTGGGACGACATCGCGGTCATCGCGGTCGTGGTGATCACCGTGAGCGCATGCGTATTCGCGATATCGAAGCCCCTTTCCGCCTTCCAGCTGGGAGAAGCCTACGCGAAAAGCGTCGGCGTGAACGTCGAACGCTTCCGCGTGGTGCTCGTCCTTCTAGCGAGCATGCTCTCCGCCTGCGTGACCGCGTTCGCTGGTCCGGTGTCGTTCGTAGGCATCGCGGTTCCGCATCTCGTGAAGTCGGCGCTAAAGTCGTCGAAGCCCATCCGCGTGATTCCTGCGTGCTTCTTGGGAGGCGCCATCTTCTGCGCGGGCTGCGATTTGATCGCGCGCACGCTGTTCTCTCCCGTCGAGCTTTCCATCAGCGCCGTCACCGCCATCTTCGGCGCTCCGGTGGTTATCGCGCTCATGTTGAAGAAGCGGGTGAGGTAGATGGGGGAATTCGTGCCGCGGCCCAAAACGCTCGGAGGGGACATTCCATGCTTAGACAGTCCTGAGCTCGCACGAAAGCGCCAGAAGGCACTTTCGGCTCGTGCGGAACTGCGCCCGGAACGCCTCCTCCGAGCGGAGCCGAACCTCGAAACTACGGTCGAAACGCAGGCTGACGGAGCGCCGCTTTTCCGCATAAGCGACCTGTCGGCGGGCTACGACAAGAAGGTCGTAGTCGAAGGCGTCGATCTGGAGGTTCGCGCGGGCGATGTCGTGGCGCTCATCGGGCCGAACGGCTCGGGCAAGTCGACCATCTTGAAAACCATCACACGCCATCTGGCACCGCTTGCCGGCGCGGTCGAGCTCGACGGGCGGGAGATTTCCCGATGGAAGACGGCGGAGTTCGCAAGGAACCTTGCCGTTATGCTGACAGATCGCCCCCGGACCGAGCTCCTCACCTGCCGCGATATCGTAGAGGCGGGAAGACATCCCTACACCGGGCGAATGGGCGCACTCTCGCCTAACGACCATAGTCGGGTCGACGAGGCCATGAAAACCGCACATATGGAAGAGCTCGCCGAGCGCGACTTTATGCAGATAAGCGACGGGCAACGCCAGCGCGTCATGCTCGCACGCGCCATCGCGCAGGATCCGCGTGTGCTCGTGCTCGACGAGCCCACGTCGTATCTCGATATCCGCTACCAGATCGACCTGCTGCGAATACTTCGCCACCTTGCGAAATCGCGGAATGTGGCTGTCATCATGTCCATCCACGAACTCGAGCTCGCGCAGAAAAGCGCCGACAAGGTGATTTGCGTGAAGGACGGCCGGGTCTTCCGCGCCGGCGCACCCGAGGACATATTCACGCGCGAGACGATTGGCGAGCTCTACGGCCTTCAACATGGCACCTTCAACGAGCGCTTCGGCAGCGTGGAAATTGGACGCCCGCACGGCGATGCGCACACGTTCGTCATCGCCGGCGCAGGTACGGGGTCGGCTGTGTTTCGCCAGCTCATCCGGCAGGGCAAGGCGTTCTACACGGGCGTTCTGCACGAAGGGGACATCGACTGCGAGCTCGCGCGCGACCTGGCGGCGGAATGCGTGGCCGAGCGCGCCTTCGAGCCGATCGGGGATAGAACCATAGCCCGCGCCAAAGAGCTCCTCGTCCACTGCGCGCGCCTTATCGTGTGTCCCGCCGCCTTCGGCACCATAAACGCCCGCAACGCAGAGCTCGTCGAGTTCGCACGCTCGCACGGTATCGAGGTCATGCGAGCGTGCGAAGGCGCATCGGAGGATTCCCAATTGGGGTGGAAAGGATAAACTGGACTTTCTTTTAAGGATCCTCAGGCTACAGCTCCTACGCCGGCGAGGTCTACAAGGCGCCGGAGAACCTCGTAAACAGGAATTTCCACGCCGACGAGCCCAACCTGCTGTGGCTCACCGACATCACCGAGTTCAGGCTCCCGGGCGGCGAGAAGGTCTACCTGAGCCCGGTCATCGACTGCTTCGGCGGGATGCTCGTCGCCTGATCGATCGGGCTGCACCCCGACAAGCGCCTCACGAACTCGAGCCTGCGCCTAATCCAAGCGAGATTCCAGACTCGACAGGCCATTGAGAGTCAGGTCGTTGGCGACCTCCGAGACGCGCTCGATAGGAACCGAGCCGTCAGACAGCGCCCATGTGCGATAGATTCCGATAATACCCGACAGCAAAAACGCCAGATAGTAGTCGAACATCTCGTCCTTGAGACCTTGGGGCAGCAGATCGCGCTCGGCAATCTCATGCTCGAGCGGCACGCGCAAACGCGTCATAAAATCGTCGAGCGGGATGTTTTCAATCAGCTGGCGATTGAGCACGAGGTTATTGCAAAGTGCCTCGTTGATGGTCTTAAAGAAGGTGGCCGCCGCTCCAAGGGCGCGCTCGTTGGGGTCACTGCCCATAGTGGAAAGCGTCTTTTCGACCGAGTCGACGATCATCTCGACCACATCGGCGGCGATGGCATCGAGCAGGCCGTCGACCGTGCCAAAGTGCACGTAGAAGGTCTTGCGATCGACATTTGCCTCACGCGCGATGGCACTCACGGTAATATCGGCAAGCGGTTTATCCATCAGCAGGCGCTCAAACGCAGAAAGGATGGCATTGCGGCTGCGAACGATGCGGCGGTCGAGGCGCGGTTTGCTGGTGTCCATGGACGTGTCCCTTCGGAATGTGAGCATTCATCAACAGATGAGAGTTAATCTACGTAAGAGGATTATCCCCCATCCGGCACAAAAAAGCCCGGCAACATGAAGAACGCACGACCAACTGTTACGCCTTAGGGAGCTTCTTTTTGTTCAAAGCAGCCGGGGACACACGAATGCCGTCACCTGTCTGGCGCACATAGGCCTTATGCGAGGGTTTGGCGGCCCCAGAAGCCTTCTGAGCATGCTGATTGGGATCCACGGTAACCGCATTCACAGGATGGGGCTTTGCAGGCTTAGAGGACGTCTGAGGCGATCGTCCGAGCTTGCGCATCGCGCGATCCCAGCGTGAGTGGATACTCTCGTTGTGAGCGCTCTTAAGACCCAGCAGGGGCGCGGCCAAAATCGTCGGCGCGATAAACGTAATGAGGCGCCACAGCAGATAACCGGCGGTCGACGCCGACCCAAAGAAATGACCCAGGAACAGCGCGAAGCCACCCTCGGCACCGCCGGTGCCACCGGGCAGGGGAACAGCAGAGCTCAGGAGCTGAACAAAGGCGCTCGCGGCCATGACCGAGAAAAAGTCGACTTCGTGGTGGCCAAAGGCAAGCATCAGGAAATACGGCACGAGGTAGAAAAACGCGAGCTGCAACATGGTGATGACCACCGTGAGCAGCATGGACGAAAAGTGGCCGGCTGAAAGCTTGAACTTCTCGGAGAAAGAGTAGATTTCGCCGTCGACAAACGTACGCCAGCCCTCAATCTTGGTGGCCGAGACACCTATGCGCTCGAGCCAATTGATGATGCAATGGGCGACGCGCGTGACGGTCTTAGGCATGAGCGCGACGGCGAAGATGCCGAGCAGGATGCAGCAGTGACCGCCAAAACTAAAGACGCACAGCAGCGTCATGTCGCCATAGCGCTCGGCAAAAAACGGCATGCGAGCAAGCAATAGGATAGCGCCCCAGGCAACGAGGCCAAACTGATACACAATAAAGCGCGTGAATTGCGTGGCTCCGGCCTCGCCGACATTTTGGCCCGCTTTGGTCAAGCGGTAGATCTGGGCAGGCGTAGAGCCCATCATCATGGGCGTCAGGTTGCCAAAGAAAATGCCACTCGCCTCGACCGAGATCAGATCGCGAATGCCGACGGGTGAATTGGGGTCGAGCCAGACGGCGATCGCATAGGCCACAATGCCAAAGAACAGATACATGAACATGCAAAGACACGCGACAACGAGCCAGGGCGCCTGGACGCTCGACATAGCAGCCCAGAACTGCCCCATCTGCCCGGTTACCACCAGATAGACGATATAACCCACCAGCACAACGCCGATAAAGATTGCGCCGCGGCGTGCGCTCTTATTGTCATCGCCGCCCGAGGCCTCAACCTCGACCTGGGGCTTGGACGTATGCTGAGAGGACTCCGTCATGAGACTCCTTCTAACAGTCAAAATATCTTGGTTATTGTACCCGTAAGGGCCATAAGCAGAACGCAAAGCTCTTGTTCAAACGGGAATGACAGACAGTTGTTTGATAATAAAAAACCCGGCCTTCCGTGGAAAGACCGGGTATCAGATGCGTGGTAGCCCGTACCAGATTCGAACTGGTGATCTCCGCCTTGAGAGGGCGGCGTCCTAAACCGCTAGACGAACGGGCCATAGGCCTCGGCAGAAAAGAAGTGGTAGCCCGTACCAGATTCGAACTGGTGATCTCCGCCTTGAGAGGGCGGCGTCCTAAACCGCTAGACGAACGGGCCACATGACATCTGCACTGCCGTGCTGCGAGGAAATATATTACGGGACAAAAAACATCAGCGCAAGAAGAAATTCCAAATTGCCGAAAAATTGTCGACAGGTTATGGAACGCGCAGGTCAACTAATTAGCTAATTCAAGTTGAGATGAACCAAAAGGGTTTCGCGATCGTTGGGGATGTTGTCCTCGATAACGGCTTCGAGGGCGGCGTTGAGTAGCTGGCCTAGCTCGGGCCCCGGCTTCACACCGGCACGAATCAAGTCTCCGCCGTTGATAGCAAGCATCTTGAGCGAATAGGGCTCCCCCGCCTCCAACAAATCATGGGCGAGTGAGCGCATCTCTTCGATCGTCTCGACGTAATAGAAGCACGACGGCGCCTTGCCCAGCGTGTCGGCACGCTTAAGGTCCATAAGCTCGTCCATCAGGCGCGGCGTATCGACGCCCTCGCCCGAAAGCAAGCGCATCATATTGAGCAAGCAGGAGCGCTCGGGGCGCAGCGGCTTGTCGTGGTACTTAATGAGCAGGCACACGTCGCGGACCAAGTCGTGCGAAAGCGCCAAGCGATCCATGATGGCGCGCGCCTTCTTGGCCCCGAGCTCGGGGTGACCGTAAAAGTGGCCGCCGCCCGCATGGTCGACCGTAAAGCAATCGGGCTTGGAAACGTCGTGCAAAAACGCCGCCCACATTAGGCTCATTGAGGGTGTAAAGCCGTCGCACAGCGCCAACTCCCCCGCCACCGTCAGCACACGGGCGATATGCTCGTAAACGTTAAACGCATGATAGACGCTGCGCTGATCAAACCCGCGACCCGCTGCCAACTCGGGCACGGCGGCGCAGATGAGCTCGGGGTAGCGCAGCATGGCGTCTCCCCCGTGGCCGGTCGAAAGGATGCCGTCAAGCTCAATACCCACGCGCTCGCGCGCCACGGCATCGAGCAGCGGCGCGCACTCGGCAAGGGCACACTTGGTCTCGGGCTCAATCACAAAGTCTAGGCGGCAGGCAAAGCGCACCGCGCGCAACATGCGCAGGGCATCCTCGTTAAAGCGGCGCTTAGGATCACCGACGGCGCGAATCAGCTTGCGGTCTAGGTCGCCCTGGCCATCGTAGCGGTCGACAAGGCCGCGCTCGGGATGCCACGCCATGGCATTGACGGTAAAGTCGCGGCGCGCCAGATCATCCTCAAGCGAAGCGGCGCGCTCCACACTCTGAGGATGACGACCGTCGGTATAGAAGCCGTCCAGGCGATAGGTGGTGACCTCAATGCGCTCGCCATCGCAAATAGCCGTAATGCCGCCAAATTTAATGCCCGACTCAACTACGGCAATACCGGCGGCCTCGAGTGCCGCCTTGGACTCCTGCCACAGGCCGCTACAGCACATGTCGACATCGTGGCTGGGACGTCCCATCAGGGCGTCACGTACCCAACCGCCCACGTACCAGGCCTCAAGACCGGCATCCTCGAGGGCTCGCAACACGCACAGAGAGGCGCCTGACGGCTGCGTAGCGTTGAGCGAAACATTGCACATTCCTGTGGCCTCCTGCAATTGCGGGCATATCGATTGATGGTTTCCAAGAAGTCTAGCAAGAAATGAGAGCGGGCGCACACGCGAACGCGCTTCAAGCACGATTGGATCCCAAGGCATCGACTACAAACATGAAAAAGCACCCGCCTCGGCAATCCGAGACGGGTGCTCTACAAAGCAAAGATGCAAGGTCCGTGCGCTGCGTTAGCAGACCTGACGGATGGCGATGCCCTTCTGATACTCATCGACCTTAGCAAAATCGCCCAGACCCGGGCACTCGACCACGTTGGCGCCGGTGGCCATCGAGAGGCGCAGGGCGTCCTCGACGCGCTCGGGAGCGTCGTGCCACACGGACAGGAAGGCGGCCAGCGAAGAGTCACCGGCGCAAACGGTCGACAGCAGCTTGACCTCAAAGGTACGGTTGGCAAACCAGATGTGCTCGCCGTTGGAGAAGTACGCGCCGGCGCCACCCAGGGTCAACAGCACGTTCTTGGCGCCCTTGGCATGCAGTTCGGCCATCGCGCCCTTGACAGACTCGTCGTCGCCACCGCTCACCTTAATGCCAAAGATGTCGAGCAGCTCGTCGTCGTTAGGCTTAATGAGGAGCGGCTCCATAGCAATGAGGTCGGCCAACTGATGGCTCGAAATATCGAGCACGAACTCGGCGCCCTTTGCCTTAACGCGGCGAAGCACCTCGGCCAGGAAGCCCTCAGAGGTGTTGGGGGGCAGCGAGCCGCTAATGACCAGGCAGGTCATGTCGTCAAGTGAATCGATGAGCTCAAACATCTCCTGCTCGTTGGCAGCGTTGATGGCGGCACCGGCATTGACCATGTTGTACTCGGTGTCGGGACCGGCGTTGAGGAACACGTTGACACGCGTGATGCCGTCAGTCCATACGGGCTTGACGGGCACGCCAAGGGCCTCGGCGCCCTTAACGATAAACTCTCCCGAGAAGCCGGCGAAGAAGCCCAGGATCGTGGTGTCGACGCCGTAGTGGTCGAGCGTAAAAGAGACGTTGAGACCCTTGCCGTTGGGGGTGTAGACAGCGTTACGGGTGCGAGTGACGGTGTTGGCGGACAGGCCATCGCAGGAGATGTTGTAGTCAATAGCGGGATTTGCAGTGAGCGTATAAATCATGAATGTTCCTTTCACGAAGCAACGTGTTAATGAAAGTATATTCCACACATCGGTAAAAGGCTAGGACAACTCGGTAAACGGTGTGGAAGCGATGAAGTACGGCAGAACATGTCTCCCCCATGGCAGAACAAAAAAGGCGCCCCGGTCGAAACCGGGACGCCGTATGCGCACGAGTTTGTCGCGTTTCGCTTACTTGCGATCGAGCTTGCGGACAGCAACGCGCTTGCTGTACTCGTCGACGTGACCAAAGTCGCCGATGCCGACGGACTCAGCAACGTTGGCGCCGGTGGCCATAGCGAGCTTCATGGCCTCCTCGACGTTGTCGCGATCCCTGTACCACTTGTGCAGGAACGCAGCGAGGGTGCAGTCGCCGGCGCAGACGGAAGAGACAAGCTTGATGTTGAACTCACGCTTGGCATACCAGATGTCCTCGCCGTTGGAGAAGTAAGCGTCACCGCGGCTACCACGGGTGAGCAGCACGTTCTGGACGCCGGCCTCGTGAGCCAGCTTCATGGCAACGCGGACCTCGTCGTCGGTGTCGACCGGCACGCCGAAGATAGCCTTCATCTCGTGATGGTTCGGCTTAATGAGCAGCGGCTTCTTGTGAGCGAGCTCCTTGAGCTTGTCGGAGGACAGGTCCAGGACGACGTCGGCGCCACGAGCCTGAGCGTGCTCCATGACCTGAGCCAGGAAGTCGGGCGTAGCTTTGGGAGGCACGGAGCCGGAAACGATCAGGCACTCAAGGTCGCCCGCGGTGTCCAGGATGTTGTAGAGCTCCTCCTGGTGCTGCGGCGTGATCGGAGCACCCGGGTTCAGGATGCCGTACTCGTGCTGGCCATCGTTGACGTAGGTGTTAATGCGCGTGATACCGTCGGTCCAGACCGGGCGGCAGAGGCAACCCAGGTTCATGACCTCCTCGACGATGAACTTGCCCGTGAAGCCAGCAAAGAAGCCGAGTGCGACGGTGTCAACGCCCATCTTCTTAAAGGCGAAGGACACGTCGAGGCCCTTGCCGTTAGCCGTGTAGCTGGCCGAGCCGGTGCGGACGTTCTCATCGGGCTCGAGCGGAGAGCTCGAAACCGTCATGTCGACAGCCGGGTTAGCGGTTAGCGTGTAGAACATTTACAGTACCCCCTGTATATGTGAGGGCCGCGTGGCCGGCCCATTCCAACCACGCGGTTACCTCTGATACCAAATTAGCGAGCTGCGGACTCGAGCAGTGCCTTGACCTCGGCGGCGGTGTTGCAGGCGAGTGCCTTCTCGGCGAGCTCGTCGCACTCGGCCTTGGTCCACTGGCTGATGGTCTTGCGGGCGCGCAGGATGGACGGAGCGCTCATCGAGAACTCCTCCAGGCCCCAGCTGATCAGCAGCGGCTCGAGCAACGGATCGGCAGCGGCCTCGCCGCACATACCGACCATGATGCCGGCCTTCACGCCGCTCTCGATGATGTTCTTGAGCGAGCGGAGCACGGCGGGATAGTAAACCTGGTACAGGTTGGAGATGGTGTCGTTGCCACGGTCGGCGCACATGGTGTAGCCGATCAGGTCGTTGGTGCCGATGGAGAAGAAGTCGGCGACCTCGGCCAGGCGGTCAGCGAGCAGCGAGGCTGCAGGCGTCTCGACCATGATGCCGACCTCGATGTTCTCGTTGAACTTGCGACCCTCTTCGGTCAGCTCGGCCTTGCACTGCTCGACGAGCTCCTTGACAGCCAAGACCTCCTCGACGCAGGTGACGAGCGGGATCATGATCTTGACGTCACCGAAGGCGCTGGCGCGCAGCAGAGCGCGGAGCTGGACCTTGTACTGGTCGGGATTGGCCAGGCAGTAACGCACGGCGCGGAAGCCCATGAAGGGGTTATCTTCCTTGACCATGTGCAGATACGGAATCTCTTTGTCGCCGCCCACATCGAGCGTGCGGATGATGACCGGAGCACCCTTGAGCGCGCTGGCGACCTTACGGTAGGCGTTGAACTGCTCCTCCTCGGAAGGAAGCTCAGCAGAATCCATGAACAGGAACTCGGAGCGGAACAGACCGATAGCCTCGGCGTCGTGATCGAGCGCGTTGGGCACGTCATCGGGGTTACCGATGTTGCAGGCGATGATCTTCTTGATGCCATCGGCAGTCACGGACGGCTTGCCACGGAAGGCCTCGAGGGCTGCCTTCTCGGCAGCGAAGGCCTCGGCCTTGGCGGTGTAGGCAGCGAGCGTCTCCTCGTCGGGATCGGCCTCGACGATACCCTTGCCACCGTCGACGACAACGGTCATACCGTTGCGCAACGCGGTGCAGCTGTTGGAAACCGAAAGGACAGCCGGGATCTCGAGGGCGCGCGCAATGATCGCGGAGTGCGACGTGCGGCCACCGGTCTCGGTGACGATACCGGCAACGTGGGCCTTATCGATCGTGGCGGTCATGGACGGCGTGAGGTCGTGCACGACAACGACGGTATTCTCGGGCAGGACGGAGAGGTCGACGACCTCCTTGCCCAGCAGCTCGGCCAGAATACCGGTGCGGATGTCGGCGATGTCGGCCGCGCGCAGACGGAACATCTCGTCGTCCATGGACAGGAACATGTTCTCGAACATGGTCGAGGTGTCCATGAGCGCCTGCTCGGCGCAGGTGCCGCCGTCAATGGCGGCGTTGATGGCGTCGGTCATGCCCGGGTCCTGAGCCAGGACAATGTGTCCGCTCATGATCTCGGCCTCGGCCTCGCCCACCGTCTCCTTCATGTGGTCGGCCTGAGCCTGGGTCTTCTCGCAGAAGACCGAAAGAGCGGACTGATAGCGCTCCTTCTCTGCTGCCGAATCAGCAACCTCGTGCGGCTCAAACGTCAAGTCGGGATCGACGGCGACCATGACGGTGCCGATACCGATGCCCTCGGAAGCGTTGACTCCCTGATACATTCCCATTCCTCTCTCCGTGTCATGTGATAAAGCGTTTTGCCATATCCATGACAAAAGAGCGCAGCTACCTTACAACAGGTCACTGCGCCCCCAAATATGAACTTAGTTGTTCAACATGCGACCCGTTTGAGTTCTACTCGCCAAGACCGCTCTTGATGAGCTCGATGGCAGCAGCCAGAGCCTCGGCCTCGTCGGCGCCGTCGCACTTGACCTCGACCTCGGTACCGCAGGGGATACCAGCAGCCATGAGGGCCATCGGGGACTTGCCGTTGACCTCCTTCTCGGGGGTGACGACCGTCACGTCACAGGCGTACTTGCCCATGGTGGAGGCGAACAGACCAGCCGGACGCATGTGCAGACCCTGAGGATTAACGAGGGTAGCCTTCTCAGAAACCATAGTTGACTCCTTTTTTGTGTTTAACCCCTGTCATGCATGTGGCAGGAGTCAGATTCACGACGTTGTTTATATTAACTCACATCAAACGGTTTTTCATTGTGTTTCGCACGAATTGTTGGACAGATGTCGTTCGCTGTCCGCTCGCCTGCCGGGCGGGGCGGTTAAGTTTGCTGCTCTACAGTCCTGCGCAAGACGGAAAGCACATTAAGTGCTTTCCTTTGCGTGCGGAACTCGCGACAAACTTAACCGCCCCGCCCGGCAGGCGAGCTGCGGGAACATGCTTCCGTCCAAGAAATATCGTGCAAAAGGAATTCTGGATGAATTATTGTTCGCGTGGGTGATTCAGTCGATGAGGGCTATTTATGCCCTGTCGGGGACTAAGGAGTGTCCCGGGGTGCCGGCAGGAAAGGAACGTCCCTGAGTGCCGGGTGGTATGAAAAAAGGCGAGGACCCGTAGGGAGTCCTCGCCTTTGTTACAGGGGGCGATGTTATTCGCGTACTGCGGAATTAGACCAGGCGGGCGTTGATCGTCTTGGCGATCTCGGCGGCGTCGGTGGAACCCTTGACGGTGGCACGGAAGTCCTCGTCCATGAGCGCCTCGGCGACCTTGGACAGGATTTTGAGGTGCGTAGTGCCGGCCTGGGCACCGGGGATGAGCAGGGCGATAGCCACGTTGACGGGAGCGCCGTCCATGGTGTCCCAACCGGTCACGCCGGACTCGTCCTTGACGACGATGACGGCAGCCTCGGTAATGGCGTCGGACTTGGCATGCGGGATGGCGAAGCCCTCCATCATGCCCGTGGTGCCCTCGGCCTCGCGGGCCAGGAAGGCGTTCATGACGGCGTCGGCGTCGCTGGCGATACCGGCCTTGACGGCCTGGTTGGAAACGAAGCTCAGAGCCTCGTCACGAGAAGCGAAGTCCTCGGCGACAAAGACATTCTCGACCTTCACGAAGTCGGCAGCCTCGGCCTTAGGGGCCTCAACGGCAGCAGCCTTGGAAGCCTCAACCGGCTTGGCTACAGGAGCGGCCTTCTGATTCTTCTCGAAGTCGTACTTCTTGAAGGCCACGAACAGGATGCCACCGACCACAGCGCCGATGAGGATCGCGAGGACCCACAGCGGACCGTTCTCGACAACGGGCAGGACCAGGAAGCCACCGTGGGGCGCCGGATCGTGGACGTTGAACATAATGGTCAGGATCGAGGCGATGGAGGAACCGAGCATCATGATGGGCATGACCGGCCAGATGTTCTTGGTCATGAACGGAATGGCGCCCTCGGTGATGTGGGTGCAACCAAGAATGAGGTTGACGATACCGGCGTCGTGATCCTCCTGGCTGAAGTACTTCTTGCCGACAACGACAGCGAAGGTGGTGATCAGCGGCGGAACGATGCAGGCGGCGGAGACGGCAGCCATGAAGTTGGTGCCGAAGTTGTAGGTGTCGGTGCCGACGCCGGCGGCCAGGGCCTCGGTGAGCATAGCGGTACCGGTGACGTAAGCAGCCTTGTTGACCGGGCCGCCCATGTCAACGGCGCACATGCAGCCGATGGCAAGACCCAGGACAATGGCGCCAGAGGCGGACAGGCCCTTGAGGAAGTCCATCATGGCGGTGTTGATGGCAGCCATGGGGCCGGAGATGCCGAGCATGACCAGGCCGACGATGGCAGTCGAGAACAGCGGGTACAGGAAGATAGCCTTGAGGCCGTCCAGGTTCTTGGGCAGCTTGGAGAAGACCTTCTCGAGCAGCAGGATGACATAGCCAGCGAGGAAGCCGCCGACGATGCCGCCCAGGAAACCGAAGCCCACGCCGGCGCCGCCGGCGTCGATCATACCGGTCTCGGCGTTAACGGGCAGACCCTGGATGGCGATCATACCGGCAACAAAGCCGGGGACGAGTGCCGGGCGCTTGCCGATGGACTCGGCGATGTAGGCGGAAAGCACGGGAACCATGAGGTTCATGGCGATGCCGCCGATGATCTTGAGCATAGCGGCAAAGCTGTTGTAGTCAGACGCCGTCGAATCGAAGGACGTGATGCCCCACAGGAACGAAACGGCGGTCAGGACACCACCGGCGACGACGAAGACCAGCATGTGGCTGACGCCGTTCATGAGGTGCTTGTAGATGATGTGGCCGATGGACTCCTTCTCCTCGACCTCATCCTCGACATCGGCAGCAGCCGCAACCGAGTCGTCACCCTTGGCGGCGAGCGCGCGGTCGATAAGCTTCCCGGCTGCCTCGACGGACAGGGCCTTGGAAACACCAACGGAAACCATGCGCTTGCCGGCGAAACGCTCCGCCTGGACATCCTTATCGGCTGCGACGACGACGGCCTTGGCACCGGCGATCTCGCTCTTGGTGAGCTCGTTCTCGACACCGACCTGGCCATGGGTCTCGACCTTAATGGACAGACCTCGCTCGGCAGCTGCCTTCTCCAGCGCCTCCTTCGCCATGAAGGTGTGCGCAATGCCGGTCGGGCAACCGGTGGCGGCGATGATGTCAAACTTAGCCATGTGTCCCTCCTTTTTAAGTTTTGCGCCCGCAGGCGCTCCCCTACACGCGCGTCCTTGCGCGCTTTTCCACAACTGAAAGATACCAACCTACCGTCCGCGTGAGAAGAGACAAGGCGCAATTCTCCGGTGAAAGGTTCTTTCATAACCGTAAACGGTAGGTGAAAGTTTACCATCAACAGTTGAAACGGCAAGGTGTATCTTGTAATTGAAAATCCCCCTATACTATGACATTACAAAGCGAGTCCGTTTTTCATGCCAACCAGGAGCCATCCATGACCGATAGTAGCAAGAGCGCACTTTCCCTCATTAGTACCCATCAGGGATACAGCGAGTCCGAGCAGCGCATTGTCGACTATATATTGGAGCACCAGTCCGAGGCGCCACGCCTCACGGCGGCTCAGCTCTCGCGCGCCGCCGCCACGTCCGAGGCGACCGTTTCGCGCTTCTGCCGCAAGCTAGGCTTTGGCAGCTTCCGCAGCTTTCAGTTTTCGCTGGCGAGGGATTTGGAAAGCCAGCGCAACGAGGGCCTGACTGACGAAGTCTCGCTCGACAATATGGAGCAGAGCCTTAAGAACATCCTGGCTGCCAAGGTGAGCGAGCTTAATGCGACCATCGACGGGATCGACCACGATACGTTGGCGGCTGTTGTGCATGCCCTTAAGCATGCAGGAGTTATTGAGTTTGCGGCTGTGGGCAATACGAACGCGGTCGCGCTCGATGCGACGTTTAAGTTTTCGCAGCTGGGCCTGCGCTGCATGGCGAGCACCATTAGCGAGACATCAATCGGCTTTGCGCTCACGTTGCGCCCGGGTGACGTCATCGTGCTCATCTCAAACTCCGGCAAGTCGCGCCGACTGAATCGCATGGCAAAAGCGGCTCGCGACTGCGGTGCCACCGTAGTCGTCATCAGCAGCGACAGCAAGTCTCCACTCGCGCGCCTGGCAGACTACACTTTTAATACCGTCAACCACGAGGCGCTGCTGACGACGGGTGACTTTGCGTTCTCCAAGATCAGCGCCACGATGATCATCGAAGTTATCTACAACTTCCTGCTGCCCGAGATTGAAGACGCTCGCGAACATATCAGCTACTACGAGGAGCTCATCCAGCCGGACAAGGTCGTTGAGTAAAACGCGTAGTGGGACAAAAATTTCAGTCTATTTTGTCCCACCAACACCGCTGATACGACCTAGCCTCGAACTTCTTCGAGCATCTGCTTTGCGTGGGCCAAGCTTGCCTCGGACTGATCGCCGCTGAGCATGCGGGCGATCTCGGCGGTACGCGCTTCGCCGGTTACCTCGTCCAAATGCGTCTGGGGAACATCGCCCGGCTCCTTGCTGACAACATAATGCTTGTCGGCCATGACGGCGACTTGCGCCAAGTGGGTTACGACAATCACTTGATGCGTAGCGGCAAGATCGGCCAGCACACCAGCAAGAGCACGAGCCGTGGAGCCGCCGACACCGGCATCGACCTCGTCAAATACCAGTGTGTCGACGCCGTCAGCATTACCCAAGACCACTTTGCTCGCCAGCATAACGCGGCTGAGCTCGCCGCCCGACGCAATGCGGCGCAGGGGTCGCGGCGTCAAGCCGGCACCGCTGCGATACAAAAGCTCGTAGCTCGAAGGACCCGCCGGCGTCCACTCGGCGCGCGGAAGATCACGCGACTCCCAAACGAGCTCGGCGCCGCCCATCTCCAAGCGTGCCATCTGACGACCAACCTCGTGGCAGAAGCGCGGGGCAGCCGTATTGCGAGCGCGCTTAAGCGCCTTGGCAGCGGCAAACAACTCGCGCTCGGCAGCACCAAGTGATTCACGCGCCTTTTTGATCTGTTCATCGCCATCATCGACCAAGGACAGCAGCTCTTGCGAGCGATCGCGCATGGCAAAAACATCGTCCATGGTGGGACCCCACTGACGCAACAGGCCCTTGAGGTCGGAATACCGCTCACGCATGCGAGCGAGCTCGCGCGGGTCGAAGGCGACGCCATCGCGATAGGCACGAAGCTCGTTCGCGCTATCCTCAAGGGAGATACAGGCATCCGAAAGCGCATCAGCAATGTCGCCCAGTTTGCGATCGACGGTAGCCATACGGGAAAGCTCTGCCACGGCGCTGTTCACGGCATCGAGCGCTCCCCCTTCGGCGACAAGCGATGCATGGGCATCGTTAGCTGTGGCAACCAGAACCTCGGCATGTTCGGAGCGCGGCAGCAGTTCCTCGAGTTCCTCATACTCGCCCGGCTTGGGGTCGACCGCGCCGATGCGCTCGAGGGCAAAGCGAGCCTCCTCGACACGGCTCCCCTGCGCACGCGAGGCTTCCTCCACACGGCGAAGCTCCTTGGCGGCGTCACGCGAAGCCTTAAAGCAGGCGCGGTACGCATCCAGCGTCTCGAGTGCCGGGCGCCCTGCCCAGGCATCGACCATAGCAACATGATGCGCCGGATCGAGCAAGCGCTGGTGCTCGTGCTGGCCACACAGATCCATCATCACGCCGACGCGCTCCGAAAGCTCGCGCACACTGGCGATACGGCCGTCAATCTTCACGCGGCTGCGGCCCTCAGCGGAAAGGCTGCGCTGGACCGTGAAGCCTTCCGTGTCGTGCGGGCCGTCGAACAAACGCGCCTCGACACTCGCCAGCGCCTCGCCCTCGCGCACCGTCGACGAATCCGCGCGCTCACCCAAAATAAGCTTGAGGGCCGAGAGCAGCGCGGTCTTGCCGGCGCCGGTCTCGCCGGTCAGGACAGTCAGACCAGCACTCGGCACCAGCGTCGCCTCACGAATGAGTGCAATGTTAGAAACCTGCAGCTCATCGATCATGACGCACTCCGTAGAACACGCGGCTCACCGAGTTATAGAAGCTCTCGGGGCCGTAATCCAGCAGCAACACATCTCCGGGCCCGCGGCGCACCGCCACGCTCTCAACGGTGCCATCACAGGTAATAAACTGTCCATCGATAGCGATCGCCGGAACGCTCGGACGATCATCAGACATAAAGATCTCGACGACATCACTCGGCGAAGTCAAGAAGGCACGGGCCTGAATGGTGTGCGGCGCAATGGGTACGCAGACCATGCCCGTATAGTCGGGGCTCACGATGGGGCCGCCTGCGGATAGTGCATAGCCAGTGGAGCCGGTCGCCGTCGAAACGACGACACCGTCACCGCGCAGTCGATCGATATGGTGGCCCGACACCGTGATGTCAAACTCAACCATATCGGACAGGGGGCCGCGCGTAAGTGCCATATCGTTGAGGGCAAACGTGCGCACGACATCCTTCGTGCCATCGTCGCGCACGGACACGATATCCGCGGCGATGGTGGCGCGGCGGCTCACGTGCAGCTCACCGGACAGAGCATCGCTCACGACCTGCAGAATGTCGCGCTCCTCGGGGCTCGCAGCAGTTAAAAAGCCCAGGTGACCATAGGAAAGACCAAGGATAGGAATCTCGCGATGGTTGAGGATGCGGGCAGCGCGCAGCAACGTACCGTCGCCGCCGAGCGTAATGACCAGATCTGAGCCATCAATATCAGGCGTGCTTTGAATCTTCGATCGCTGGTCGGCAGCCCATGCGACCTCGTAGCCCTGGCGCGAAAGCCAAAGCTCGAGCATCAGGCCGCTCTCGACCGCCTCTTGCTTGTAGTAATTGGGAACCAGAAAGACCTTCATAGCGTTGCAGCTTTCTCGCTCAAAGCCGATACCTGGGGTTGCAGCTCATCGTCGGTGCGTTCACCAGGGGCAAACCTTGTGCCGTACAGGAAAAACTCAACGTTGCCCTTAGCGCCATGGATGGGCGACACGCACACGTCAAGCGGGAACAGGCCCTTGGCGGCAAAAAGCTCAATCGCCGCCACGAGCGTATCGCGGCGGACGGCGGGGTCGGTCACGATACCGCGCTCGCCCACCAGCGCAGCCGGCGCCTCAAACTGGGGCTTTACGAGCGTGCAGAACGAACCCGAAGGCTTCAGGCACGCCAGCACGGCGTCGATGATATTCTCGATGCCGGTAAACGAGACATCACATACAGCCAGGTCGATGGCACCGGCATAGCCAAGCTCAGGCAGCTGCGTCACGTTTGTGCGCTCATGCAGCGTCACGCGATCGTCCTGACGCAACGACCAATCGAACTGGGCGCGACCTACGTCCACCGAGACAACTGTCGCAGCTCCGCGCTTGAGCAGGCAATCGGTAAAGCCGCCGGTAGAGCAGCCCACATCCAGACAGGCAAGGCCCGTCGGATTGATACCAAACGCATCAAGCGCGCCTTCGAGCTTAAGACCGCCGCGGCCAACATAGGGAATGCGTCCCTTCACGTGCAGCGGCAGGCCCGGGATCACCTTAAGGCCTGGCGAAGTCAAACGCTCGCCGCCACTCGAGACCAAGCCGGCCATAAGAGTGCGAAGGGCATCCGCGCGATCGGCGCAGATGCCCTGTGAAATCAGTTCGTCATCAAGACGCACGCGTTTCATGAATGCCATCAACCATTCGTATCCGGAGATGCAGCCTAGCTATCCTGGGATTCGTTTGCCGCATCCTCATCGTATTCCTGCTCGAGCTTGTCGGCCTCACGCGGCGTCAGCTCAAACTTGTCGACCATATCGACCGCGCGGGAGCCCAGCTCAATCGCTTCGTCAAACAGATCGAGTGAACGCTCCAAGGAGGTATCCTTGGAGCGAACGGTAGCGATGATCTGATCCAGACGGTCCGAGATCTCGTCAAAGTTGCGGACGGAACCCTCTGGCATGGCTACTCCTTGACGGAGTCGGCCTCGACGGCCTCAGCAGCGTCCGCATCCTCAGCCAGCACGCCAGCCTCAGCCTGAGCAACCGCAACCTTGGCGGCAGCCTCAGCAGCCTGTGCCTCCTCGCGATCACGATCTTCGGCCAGCAGCTCCTGGTACAGGTCCTCGCCCGGCAGCTCCTCGCTGCGAGCGATCTTGCCCAGCACGCCGTTGACGAACGACGCGGACTGGTCGGTGCCATAGGCCTTGGCAAGCTCGACGGCCTCGTTGATCACGATGGCGTCCGAGACCTCCTCGTCGGTGAGGAAACGCATCTCGTAAACGGCGATACGCAGCAGATTGCGGTCGGCGCCGGGCATGCGCATAAGATCCCAGTTCTTGGCAACGGAGCGCAGGGCGCAGTCGATGCGGTCGATATGCTCGTAGGCACCGCGGCACAGCTCCAGCGCATAGGGGTCGAGGGGACCCTTCGAAATCAGGAAATCACCCTCGAGGACGCGCTCGAGCGGGCTGTCCGTGGCCTCGGCCTGGAACAGCAGCTGCAGCGCCTGACTGCGGGCAAGCGTACGCCCGCGATAAACCTTAAGGCTCAAAGGTTACTCCTTGGGGAAAACGAGGCCATCGATGCAAACGTCAACGCGCTCGACCTCGACGCCCACCTGGGCATCGATGGCGGCGACCACGGCGGCGCGAACGGCCTCGGCGAGTTTCTTGAACGGATAGCCAAAGAACACCACGACGCGCACGGTGAGTGCGAGCTTGTCGCCGATGACCTCGGCCTCGACCGCCGGCTCGGAAGCCGGGGCCTTGGACGAGAGCATCATGGAGACAAGATTAGTGGCAAGGTCCTTGACGCCAACGGAGGCGATGCCCTCGACATCGGACACGGCGCGCGAGACGATGGCGGTCAGAACATCGGGCGAAATGCCGATGCCGTCAATCTTGATTTCCTGGGGCATGAGTCCTCCTAGAAGAGTTGGTTGCTAGACGCGGGAGACGAACTTGCCGTCGCGGGTGTCAACCTTGATGACCTCGCCCTCGTTGAGGTACATGGGGACCTGGATGACAGCGCCGGTGTCGATCGTGGCCGGCTTGGTGGAACCCTGGACGGTGTCGCCCTTAAAGCCAGGGTCGGTCTGGACGATAGTGGTCTCGATGAACATCGGCGGGGTCACGCCCATGAGCTCATCGTCGGCGAAGAGCAGCTGGCAGACGTCGTTCTCGCGCAGCCACTTGGAGTTCTCGCCCACCATGTCCTCGGGAACGGGAACCTGCTCATAGGACTCATTGTCCATGAAGATGTAGTCGGCGCCATCGTTGTAGAGGTACTGGAACTCACGGGTGGTGAGCATGACGCTCTCGAACTTGGTGCCGGCGTTGCAGGTGTTCTCGACGACGCGGCCGCTCTTGATGTCGCGGGTCTTGTAGCGCACAAACGCGCCGCCCTTGCCCGGCTTGACATGCTGGAACTCGACGATGGTGTAGACCTTGTCCTTGATGCGGAGACCGAGGCCGTTCTTGAAGTCGGCGGTGGAAATGGTAGGCATAGCGACCTTTCTTGTTATGGGCAGAACGCACAAGCGTCCAAATTACATACGACAGAAATTATACACTTGCAGACGGCGCCTGCGGCGAGCGCATAAAAAGAGAACGCGGGGCGTCCGAATCAATCCGGACGCCCCGCCCCAAACTATCTACTGAAGTAAACTAGCAGTCGATAACGTGCAGGTCGTGCGGGGTCTTGGTGAAGGGCTCGTAGCCGTTCTCAGTGACCACGCCGTAGTCCTCCAGGCGCACGCCGCCCACGCCGGGCAGGTAGACGCCGGGCTCCATAGTGATAACCGAGCCGACCTCGATGATATTCTTGCTGCGGTTAAAGTTGGGCAGCTCATGGATGTCGATGCCCACGCCGTGACCCAAGCCATGGTTATAGTAATCGCCATAGCCGGCATCGCCGATGATCTTCTTGGAAAGCTTGAAGATGTCGTTGCCCTCAACGCCCGGATGGATGGCGGCGACGCACTCCTCGTGCGTACGGCGCACGAGTGCGTACAGGTCGAGCTGCTCCTGGGTGGGCTCGCCCATCACGACAGTGCGCGTCATGTCGGAGCGGTAATCGCAATAGCCCGCGCCGTAATCCATAAGAACGAAATCGCCCTTCTCGATCACGCGGTCGCTCGGCACGGCATGCGGGTTGGCGGTGTTGGGGCCGCTCGCGACGATGGAACCGAAGGCCAGGCTGTCGGCACCGTTGGCGAACATAAAGTTCTCGAGCTCGTTGCGTACCTGCTTCTCGGTCATACCGGGCTTAATAAAGCCGAGCATGTGCTGGAAGGCGGCATCGGTGATCGACTGCGCATGGCGCATGAGCTCGATCTCCTCGGCGTCCTTGATGGCGCGCATCTTGCGAATGTCGTCATGCATCAGCGGCAACATGCAGGCGACGGAACGATCCTCCAAACCACGCTGAATACCCTGGTAGAAATTGATCTGCATATCGTCCTCGACAGCGCAGACGCGGCACTTGTTGGCCGCGATCTTGCCGGCGACCCAACCGGGGATGGTGCCCTCGTCCATGTCGTAGACCCAGGGGCTGCCGGCGGGCGTGTTCTCCTCAAAGCTGTTGAGATAGCGCGAGTCGGTATGGAACAGGCACTGGTCAGGCGTAATAAACGCAGCGTGCGGGAACTCGAAGGTGTAATCGAAGACGCCCTTGACGCCCGTAAGCCATCGAAGATTGGCCTCGTCGCGCACCACGATGGCGTCGTAACCGCGCTCAACCATCAGGGCACGGACACGCTCGATACGACCGGCAGGACCGGCAGGACCGGCAGCAAACTCAGACATGCAGATTCCTTTCTTGTTGTCTCTTTAAAGACGGGACGGGTCTCAACCGAACGACGGAATCGCATGCGATCCGCAACCAATTGAAAACCCGCTCCCCAACTTGATACGAAAAACGATGGATGTCAATAAAACTTAGAGAAGTTCTTTGCGAGAAGCCAAGTATGCGTGAGCATGGCGGTCGAGAACCTCGTCCTCAACGCTCGTTAGACGAATGGCGCCGAGCGCCGCGGGCAGCGGCAACATGCTACGGTTCGAGCGGAGAAACTGCTGCCTGCGGAACTCCTCGATATATGCGGCAGGCTCCAGATCGAAGGCGAGCTCCTCGATACCAAAGTCCTCCAGGCAGTCATCGACCTCAAAGACGTAATCGATATCAAAGTCGCAGGCATCATGTGCTAGGCGCGCCTCAAAGCGCATGCCCTCGGACAACAGCTGGTAGGCAGGGACCTGCGACGCGGCATCGCCCAAGCAGGAGCGCAGGGTACGCTCTCCCGTCTTGCCAAAATCGAGCGCATGGCGGGCGCTCGGGTTCGTGGCCATCAGTACGTCCTTACGGGCAGTCTGGGACCACTGAACGGCATTGACGAGCGCGACCTCCTCGCCCGCGAGAATCTCGGGGACGGTCTCAGTAAACTGATTCCAGCGGGACTTGCTGCTCGAAAGCATGGTGCCAACAAGTACCGAATAACCGAGCTTAAGGTCCTCGGGGCCCGCCTCACGAACAAGGTCGAGGTCACACACGACCAAGCCCGGCTCGGGACGGAACGCGATAGCGGGAAGCGCATTCGCCGACGAGGCGACGAGCGGCTTCATGGTCGTCGCGACCGTGAGCATGGCGTCAAACGTCGTCGGCAGCAAGGCGCACTCGGTGCGACCGCACCACTGATTGGCACACCAGCAAACGACTGAGCAGGTCGCCGTGTCGCCGACAGCGACAACGAGATCGTCACAGGTAATGCCATTAGCCGACAGGGCGCCAAAGACGGTATCGGCATCGACCAGCGTAGCACCGGCAGGCGAAACCTCGAGAACGAGCAGCGACACGGCAAAACCGGCGTCAACCAGTGCATGCTCGACAGCCTCGCCAAAACGCTCGGATGTAGCGTCGTTCCAAACCACCATCGCGCGCTTAGGCTTGCCCACAGCCGAGGCAAACATGCGTGGCAGCTCCTCGAAAGCGCCCAATCCGACGCGGACATCGACGCTGCGGTTTTGGAAATTAATCAGTTGACGGCGAATCATAGCAGTCCACGCTCCAAAAGCATCTCGGCACAAAGGTAGGAAACGTCCTCGAAGGACTTGTTGCGAATATCAAGGGTAAGGTCGGCAGCCTGGCGATACAGCGGACGGCGATGCTCAAACAGACGCGCGGCATGCTCGGGCGAGCGGAAATCGGGGCGCGTGTCGGACCGACGAATCTGGCGAATCGAATCCTCGAAGTCGCCCTCGAGGTAAACGCACGTACCCATTTCGTGCATCAACTCAATATTCACCGGCGTCTCGACGATACCGCCCCCGCACGAAACCAACAGGCTGCGCTCGCTTTGGAGCGAACGGAGCGCCGAGGTCTCGAGCTCACGAAAACGATCCTCGCCCTCGGTCTCAAAAATCTCGGTTACCGACTTGCCGCAGCGGCGCACGACCAGGCGGTCGGTATCGATAAAACGCCGCTTGAACATAGTGCCGACGTTGCGCGCGAGCGTCGATTTGCCCGCGCCCAAAAAGCCGATAAAGAAGATATGGTCGCAGCCGTGTTTAGTGTGCTGGGACATAGCGAGACCTATTCCTCGCAGGGAAGGTCGCGCAGGGCCCGGCGCTCAAAGATACGGAAGATCTGCGTATACCACAGGTCCTGCGTCGCCTGCGGCTTTACCAGGATGGTATCGACGCCGGCGAAATTGCCACTCCACACGTCCGTGTAGAGCTGATCACCGATCAGCACCGCCTCGTCGGCCGTGGCGCCGAGGCGCTTAAGACCCGCCTTGAGGGCAAACGGCGCCGGCTTCATGGCGTGGCTGATGGCCTCGAGCCCCAGCTCGCGTGCAGAGCTCATGACCTGGTCGCGATGCCAGTTGTTGGACACCATGCACAGCTTAAAGCCTTTGGCGCGGGCGGCGTCGAGCCAAGCGGAAACCGCGGCGGGAACCTGCTCGGTGTCGCGCGGCACCAAGGTGTTATCGCGATCGAGCAGAATGGCGCGCTTGCCGTCGGCCCACAGGGTATCAAGGTCGATGCGATCGACCGAGGCAACGTATCGTTTGGGGCTAAAAATCCTCATGCTAATTCCAAGACTGTTGATGCTCTTCGTAGGTTTGCGAGAAGTACTCCTCGTCCTGCGTAATGTAGAAATACAGGTCATCGGAGTCGGTCGGCTCAAGCGTGGCCTTGAGTGCCTCGAGCGACGGAGAGCAGATGGGCGTGGGTGGCAGACCCTCGTGCTTATAGGTGTTATACGGACTATCGCTCTGCAGGTCGTCGGCGGTAACCTCGCCCCCGGTGACATACATCATGGTAGCATCGCTGTTGAGATAGCGCAGGCCGTCGAGCTTGCCGGCAAGGCGGTTGTAGAAGACCGAGGCCACATGCGCACGTTGATCGGCGTTGAGGCCCTCGCGCTCAACGATAGAGGCCAAGTTGACGATGTCGTAGTCGGACATCTCCACACCGTAGCGCTCCTTGATCATGGCTTCGCAGCTCGCAAAGTCAAGCGACTTGTACTCGGTCTTAAACCGATCGAGCATGGCGCGAATCACGTCATCGGCCGTCGGCGAATCACCCAACGAATAGGTCTTGGGGAACAAGAAACCCTCGAGCGAGTCGTTGGCGGCGCCCTTAAGGAAGCTATAGTCGTCCACGTAGTTGGAGGCCTTGGCCTGGTTGAGGAAGTCTTCCTTAGAGATGCTGTCGTAGGCCTGGGCCACACGGTCGGCAACTTGATCGACCGTTAGGCCCTCAGGGATAGTCAGCGCATTGGAGCCCGCGTTGGGGCCTTCCATGAGCTGCTGAACCACCCTAGTCGCGTCCATGAGCGTGTTGAACGAGTAGGTGCCAGGCTTAAGCGACATATCGGCGTTGAGCTTTTTCACCGCTGCATAGTAATCCTTGGGATTCTCGACGATATGGTTCTCGGAGAGAATCGAGGCGATCGTATCGCCCGAAGCACCGTCGGGAATGGTCACCGTAACCTGCTGACCAGCCGTGACCTTCGTATCCTCACCGGTAAAGAAGCCCTTGACGGCAGGCACGACAAAGAAAGCAATAGTAGCAAGCGCGATTACGGCCACCACGACGCCGACAATCATGGGCACCGGGGAGCCTTTCTTTTGGGCACCGCGACGAGCATGCGTGTTGTAGCTCGAGCGGGTCGCCGGAGCAACGCCATGCGAACCGCGAGCGTGATGCGAATGCGATTGGGGGGCCTGCGTTCGCTGGGTAGGTGTCTGATGCTTAAAGCGGGTACCGCCAACAGGCTGAGCCGTACGAACAGTTGGCTGCTGAACCGAACGAGCAGAAGGCTGCTGACCCGTCCGTTGAACAGGTTGGGCCGAACGAGAGGGGGACTGCACCGGGCGCGCGGCAGACTGAGCTGCGCGCTGGGTCGGCTGTGCCGGACGCTGGCCAGGCTGGGCAGGGCGCGACGCCGGCTGACGTGTACGATTCGGCTGGCGCGGATCGGGAGCGCTAGGCATGCGAAACCTCCTCGTTTTTACGATCGAGCCACGTCTGCAAAAACAGGCTGGCGGCAATCATGTCGATCTTGCCCCTCATCTGCTTTTCGTTGAGGCCCTGCTCGCGCAGGATACGCTTGGCCTCTTGCGAGGACAGACGCTCGTCCTCAAACTCCAGTGGAAGATCGAGCTCGTCGGCAATCTTTTGCGCCACGGCGGCAACGCGCTCGGCCTGGGGGCCGGGCTCACCGGCCATGGTCAGGGGACGTCCGCTTACCAGGATGTCGGGCTCATAGTCCTCGACCAGGTAGCGGAACGTCTTGGCCATACCAGTGACCTCGGCGGCCGGGAGCACCTTGACGGGCATCGCCATCTTGCCATCACGGCTCGAGACGGCGATGCCGATCCTGGTCTCCCCTATGTCCAGCGCAAGCGCGACCACAGCGACTACCTAGGTTCTTAGGCGCCGAGCGCGGTCTTAGCGGCCGCGAGGGCATCGGCGATGCCGGCGGCGTTCTTGCCACCGGCCTGGGCCATGTTGGGACGGCCGCCACCGCGACCGTCGACCAGGCCCGCGATCTGCTTGATCACGTTACCGGCGTGGAAACCGGCCTTCACGGCGTCATCGGAGCCGGCGGCGAGCAGGGCCGGTGTGCCCTTCTCAGTCACGCTGGCGACAACGCAGGCAACAGGACCGGCGACCTTCTGGTGCACGGTATCCCAGACGTTGCGCAGGTCGGCAGCCTCAAGGCCCTGGAGCTCAGCGACGACGAGCTTGTAACCGTCGAGCTCGACGGCGCCCTCGATGGCGTTGGAGATAGCGTCGGAGGAGCCACCGGTCAGTGCCTTCTTGAGCTTGTTGGAAGTCTCGCGCAGCTCGACCTGCAGGTTCTCCACGCGGGCGGGAACCTCATCCACGCGGCACTTGAGCGCAGTAGCGGCGGCGTCGACGAGCGCCAGACGGTCGGCCATATAGTCGAGAGCACCCTTAGAGGTCACGGCCTCAATACGGCGGACGTTGGAGCCCGTAGAGGACTCGGAGATGATCTTAAACAGGCCGATCTCGGCGGTGTTGGCGGCATGGGTACCACCGCAGAGCTCACGGGAGAACAGCTGATCCTCGGCGCCCACGGAGACAACGCGGACGACGTCGCCATACTTCTCGCCAAACAGGGCGACAGCACCGGCGGCCTTGGCCTCGTCGATGCCCATGACGCGGGTCACGACCGGCTTGGAGGCGAAGATCTGCTGGTTGACCAGGTCCTCGACAGCCTTGAGCTGCTCGGAGGACAGGGCCTCGAAGTGCGTGAAGTCAAAGCGCAGGTGCTCGGGCGTCACCAGCGAGCCAGCCTGGGAGACATGCTCGCCCAGGACCTGCTTAAGCGCAGCGTCGAGCAGGTGGGTGGCGGTGTGGTTGCGGCGCAGGAAACCACGGCGCTCGGCGTCGAGCGCGGCGGCCACGGTGGCACCAACGGTCAGCGTGCCCTCGGCAACGTGCGCGACATGGGCATACAGGCCGTTGTGGTTCTTGGTATCGGCGACGGTCAGCGCAACGCCCTCGGCGGAAAGCTCGCCGGCATCGCCCTGCTGGCCACCCATCTCGGCATAGAACGGGGTGCGGTCGAGAACAACCTCGACATCCTCGCCCGCGGCTGCGGACTCGACGGACCCACCGTTGCGCACGATAGCGACAACCTTGGCATCCTCGATCACATCGTTGTCATAGCCGTCGAACTCAGTCGCGGCGACCTTGTCGGAAAGCTCGACCCAAACGTCGTTAAAGCTGCCCCAGGCGTCGCCCTTTGCGTTGGCGCGGGCACGGGCCTTCTGGTCCTCCATGCAAGCGGTAAAGCCATCCATATCGACATCGTGACCGGCGGTGCCGGCGATCTCGACAGTCAGGTCAATGGGGAAACCAAAGGTGTCGTGCAGCTTAAAGGCGACGTCGCCCGGAAGGACAGCACCCTCGGCAAGCGCGGCCAGGGCCTCATCCAGGTAGACGCGGCCGTTGTCGAGCGTCGTGGAGAAGCGCTCCTCCTCGGAGGCGACGATACCCTTAACGAGCGCGACGTTCTTGAGCAGCTCGGGATAGGCCTCGCCCATCTGGGCGTTGACCTCGTCGATGAACTTGGTCAAGAAGGCGCCCTCGATGCCCAGCAGACGACCGTGGAACACGGCGCGGCGGAGCAGGCGGCGAAGGACGTACTCGCGGCCCTCATTGCCGGGCAGAATGCCGTCAGAGATCATAAAGTCGACGGCACGGGAGTGATCCGCGATGATGCGCAGGGAGCGGCTGGCGCCGGAGTAATCGTCGGCGTCATAGGTCTTGCCGCTGATCTTCTCGCCCAGCTTGATGAGGTGCTGCATCAGATCGCCGTCGTAATTAGCGGTCTTGTGCTGCATGATAGCGGCCATGCGCTCCAGACCCATGCCCGTATCGAGGTTGCGGTGCGGCAGCTCCGGCATGGAGCCGTCCTCTTGGCGGTCGTACTGGGTAAAGACGAGATTCCAGAACTCCAGGAAGCGGTCGCAGTCGCAGCCGGGCTTGCAGTCGGGGCTGCCGCAGCCGACCTCCTCGCCCATGTCAAAGTAGATCTCGGAGCACGGACCGCAGGGACCGGTGGGGCCAGCGGCCCAGAAGTTGTCATCCTCGCCCAAGCGGGAGATGTGGTCCTCGGCAACGCCCAGGGAGCGCCATACGTCATGGGTCTCGTCGTCCTCGGTAAAGACGGTAAAGTACAGGCGATCGAGCGGCAGCTTGAACTCCTTGGTGATGAGCTCAAAGGCCCAAGCGCAGGCCTGCTGCTTGGAGACGCCGCCAAAGGAGAAGTCGCCGAGCATCTCGAAGAAGGACAGGTGACGGCCGTCCTCGCCGATGCAATCGATGTCGTTGGTGCGGACGCACTTCTGGCAGGAGATCGCGCCGATCTCCTTCATGGTCTTCTTGCCCTGGTAATACTCCTTAAACTGGTTCATGCCGGCGTTGGCAAGCAGCAGCGAAGGATCGTCGGGGACGAGGGACGAAGAAGGATAGAGCTTAAGACCGCGCTCCTCAAAGAAGTTGAGGAACTTAGAGCGAATCTCGGCCGTAGTCATTGACGGGTAGTCAGCACTCATAGAGGGAATCTCCTCGGTTTCACATCGAAACAGTTCAAACGTAACGATATTACCATCCCACCGCGCCCATGCAAAAAAGAGGGCCGCCAAACAGCGACCCTCCAGCGAAAGTGCACGTTATTTAGTACTGTGCGATCCTTTGAAAAAGGGCTGCTGTAGAATTACATATAAGAGTCACCCGGAAGGAGCGATCGATGAAAAGCAAACGATTTTTCCTCAATGCACTTCTGTTGGCGGCACTTTTAACGCTATTGGCTTTCTCCTGCTGGTACGCAAACCAACCAGCATTTGGCTACGTGTTGTATGCAGTAATGTCCGGCGATAAGGCTTATTGCACTTTACGCGCAATTGACATTCTCTTTTTCTATGTTGCCGGCCCCTTATCAATCGCTTTGCTCGCGTTTCTTGTCATTTACAACTTCAAGAAACGTTAATGGGGCCTATTTAGAATCCGAATCGTCCATGGACCCGTCGATGCCGGTTTTGGTATCGTCATCAGAGTTGGAATCGTCATCCTTGGCGAAGGGATTCTTGAAGAAACCCGTGGCATCGGGCTGAAGACCCGAGAGCTTGATCCAGGGATTATCGAGCTCGGGCTTGGGCATGGCCTTGGCCTCGGGCGCGGTCTCGTTGCCGATGAGCTCGGACTCGTAGATGAAGGTGTCGTCGCCGAGCGCGTCGTAGGCGGCGACCGGGTTGCCATCGGCATCGCGGTACGGCGTGCCCTTAAACACGGCGCCGTCATAGGCAACAAGCTGGCGGCCGGTCTCGTTCTCGAAGTAGTACACGAAGATACCCTTGAGGGCCGCACAAAGCGGGATGGCAATAATCATACCGATAGGGCCCATGAGTGCCGACCCAATAACGAGCGCCGTGAGACTCATGATGGGATGTACCTGCACCGAGCTCTGCATAACCTTAGGGGAAATCACGTTATCGGTGACGTTTTACGCGACCATCGTCACGATGAGCGTCCATAACGCCAACATGGGGCTGAACATGAAACCGAGCACTGTGGCGATTGCTGCGCTCACCCAAGGACCGACGACCGGAACCAAATGCATGATGCCGGTAAAGATAGCCATGAGCGCCGCATACGGATGGCCGATGATCATAAAACCGATAAAGGCGAGGAAACCACCGCAGATGGACGTCACGACCATACCGCGCATATAGCCGCCGACAGAGCGAGAAAGGATGGCGACCATAAAGCGGTACGAGGTCTCCTTCTCCTGACCGATGATGGTGCAAATCTCGTGGTGCATGCGAGGGTAGTCGCAGGCCATCCAGTATGCAAGCACCAGACCAAGGAAGATCACGAACAACTGCGAGGCCGTATTGGTGATGAGCGGGAACACGCCGCGGCCAAGCTCGGCAGCGATCTGAGACACATACTTCGATGCCACGGCAACCAGGGACGAAAGATTATCGTCCAAATACTCCTTGAGCGGCGTGTTGTTGAGCGTCTTGGCATGCGAGAGCATCTCGTTGAGATCGCCACCAGCAACACGAAGCTGATTGGGCAGGCGGCTCAGGACTTCCATGATCTGACCAAAGAGAATCGGCGACAAGATGCAAACGACGCCGACGAGCACAGCAACGACCACAATAAGCGCGACAAGCGAACCTATGCCGCGATTCACGCCATGGTGCTCGAGCCAATTGGTTATCGGCGACATCACAAAGGCGATGATGGAGCCGACTGCCAAAAACTCGATAACTGGCGCCAGGATGCCCATAAGGTTAAAGATGACGGCGGCGATGGCAATGCAACCGACGACGCCCCAAATGCGCAGCGTCAGAATACGGGTATCGCGCAGCGTGCGGTCGGTTTGTTGGGGGTGCTCACTCATGAACGAATCATCACTCCGTCGGGGTCAATCTTATCTTGAATCTTCTTAAGCGTGCGACGCAGCAGACGGGAAACCTGCACCTGCGAGATGCCCAGCTTCTTGGCAATCTCGATCTGGGTCATGCCCTTTACGAAGCGCAGCTCAATAACCTCGCGCTCGCGAGGCGAGAAATCGCGGATGGCTTCCTCGATTACCAGGCGGTCATCGGTAAAGTCGAGCTCGTTGTCGTCGTCGGCGTAGCGATCGAGAATCGAAGGCGCATCATCGGAATCGGACGCACCGGGGGCCTCGATGGGCACCGAGGTGTAGGCCGAGGACGATTCCATGGCTTCGAGCACCTCGTCGACGGTCACGCCCAGGTAATCGGCGATTTCCTCAACCTTGGGCGAGCGCTGAAGCTCGTTGGTAAGCTTGTCGGTGGCCTGGTTAACCTTGGCAGAAAGCTCCTGCAGACGACGCGGCACGCGCACGCTCCAACCCTTGTCGCGGAAGTGGCGCTTGATCTCACCCAGAATGGTGGGCGTGGCAAACGTCGTGAACTCGAGCCCGCGCTCAGGGTCAAAGCGGTCGATAGCCTTGAGCAATCCCAAATAGCCGACCTGCAAAAGGTCATCGAGCGGCTCGCCGCGGTTCTTAAATTTGTTGGCAAGAAACCTTACCAGGTTCATATGGGACATGACGAGCTGCTCGCGGGCATCCGGATCACCGGTCTCCTTATAACGACGAAACAGCTCGCGGGTTTTCTCCTTGTCCCAAGCGGTCTTGCCGCTCCGGGAACGTTCGGTCATATTAGATATCCGCCTTGAGGTCGAGGGAAAGCGTTAGGGGCGCCACGGTCTTTTCGTAGGAATCGCAGACGCTCGCCAAAATGAGCTCGGCATAAACGGCAGCTTGGTCATCCTCATCGACAGTCGCCTGGTCGCCAAAGGTAAAGGTCATGCCCACGTGGGATTCGTCGACATCGAATTTGATCGAGATATCGTCGGAATCAACGGCCGTGCACCCAAAGATAAAGGCTTCCTCGGCAGCCATGCGGATATCCTCAATGCGATCGACGGACATAGAGCACAGTGCGCCGACGTTGGCGGCCGTCATGCGCACCAAGCGCGCGAGACGCGGATCACCGGCAACGCTCAGCGTAATGGGGCAGGTTGCTTCGCTACTCATCGCAGGACTCCTCAGAGGTCTCGGCGGGCGTATAGGTGTAATACTGAGCAGGCTTGGCTGCGGGTTTCTGAGCCGCATCCGCACCATCGGCGGCCTCGTCCTCAGCCTCACCAATCAGAACGCGCTCGGTAGATTGCTCGGCCTCGGCGGCGGCAGCGGCGAGTTTGCGATCGGCGTCGGCTGCAGGAGCCTTCACCTTATTGAAAAGCTTCTGCACGGCGCCAGCAGCAGAATCAGTCACGCTCGATACGGCATTGCTGGCCTCGGCCACGCTGCCCGTAACCTCGGAAATGTCGCGAACCACAGCTTCGACCTCAACGAGGTTAGACGTCAGAGCATCAACGGCAGTCTTGCTCGACTTGAGGAGCGGCTCAACCTGTGCCAGCGCGGGGGTGAGCTCATCGACAGCGCCATCGAGCTTTGCCACCACGGGCTGTGCCTCGGCGAGCGTATTGTTAAGGTCACTCACCGTCTTGTCGAGCGAATCAACGACGGTGCGGGTCTTGCGCAGCGTGAGCGCGAGCTCGACAACAGCCCACACGCCGGCAACGGCGAGCACCAGCAGGGCGATTTGAATGGGACTCATACAAGCCTCCCGGAAAAATCGAAATACAGACGCTGTTCATGGTACCCCAAAGAAGGGCAAAGATACCCAAAGGGAATGTGCGAGGTGCCAATGACCTACTTGGGAGCATTACCGCTACGATCGCGTTCGCTTTGCTCCACACGCCACTCTTCCCAACCGCGGCCCGCAGGCTGCCAGAACGCGCCGCGCTCCAGCCCCTCGGGCAAATAGCGCTGATCGACCCAGCCTTCGGGATAATCATGTGGATACTTGTACACACCATATTCATCGCTGCCTGGGCGATGACGATCGCGCAGATAGCTCGGCACCTCACGCAAGCCACTGCTATGGATATCGGCCAGCGCCGCATCGATCGAAGCCTCGCACGCGTTGGACTTGGGCGCCAGGCACACATAGAGTGCAGCCTGAGCCAGGTTAATACGACACTCGGGATACCCAATGACCTCGGCAGATTTAAACGCAGCGTGCGCTATAAGCAGGGCCTGCGGATCGGCGTTACCGACGTCTTCGGAAGCATGGATCATGATGCGTCGGGCGATAAACTTGGGATCCTCCCCCGCATCGATCATGCGCGCAAGCCAATAGATGGTGGCATCGGGGTCGCTGCCGCGCATGGACTTAATAAACGCACTAATGATGTCGTAGTGCATGTCACCGTTTTTGTCATAGGTAAAGCCACGACGCGGATTGGCAATCTTTACGTCATCCACGGTAATGGGATAGCGCTCCCCCGCCGTCGGTGCAGGCGTACCCTCGGTATCAGGGCGCGTCACGGCGATCTCACTTGCCAGCTCGAGCGTCGTCAGAGCCGAGCGTGCATCGCCCGCAGCCAGCGTGCAGATGGTCTTAACCGTATCCTCATCGGCCGAGAACTTGCCGCCCAAACCCTGCGGCGCCTCGAGCGCACGCTCAATGAGCGTGGCGATGTCCTCGTCCTTCAGGTGATCAAGCTCTACCACGCGCCCACGCGACAACAGTGCGGAGTTGACCTCGAAGTACGGGTTCTCGGTCGTGGCGCCAATCATAATGACGGTACGGTTCTCAACCGCATGCAAAAGCGCATCCTGCTGCGACTTCGAAAAACGGTGAATCTCGTCGATGAACAAGATGGTACGGCGGTCATACGTATTCAGGCGCGTCTTTGCCTCGTCGATCACGCGACGCAGGTCCTTCACGGTACCCGTGACGGCGCTGACCTCGACAAACTCACTCTTGGTATGGTTGGCGATAATATGCGCCAGCGTCGTCTTGCCCGTACCGGCCGGGCCGTACAGAATCACGCTCGACAGCACGTCATGCTCAATCGCGGCGCGCAGCCACGAGCCCTTACCGACGGCCTTTTGCTGGCCCACATACTCGTCGAGCGAATTGGGGCGCATACGCACCGCAAGCGGGGCATTCTGAAAAGAGCGCTCGCGCGTCGAGGCAGAAAAAAGGTCGTCCATAGCCATCCCGTGCATCAATCAAAATCGTTGTTGACCAACAGTATACCGAAAGGATACGAACTACCGTTCGTTAATATAGGTGCGGTGCGGAAACTTTAGACCTGGGAACAATTTGCTCGTCAGCTCGCAGAAATAACCATCCGTCATGCTTGCGATGTAATCGACGACGGCCTGATCCTTGTCGTCCTGCCAAGCATAGGTGCGGCCATAATAGGAAAGCTGCTGCTCAATACGCGAAATGTGGTGCTTAAAGATGTAGGAGGACTCGTCACCCTCGTTTATATCCTGCAGGCAACGGTCGTAGAGCTTTTCGAAGGCCTCGCGCAGTTCCGCTTCGGAGTCGCCTTCGATACCGCCCTTGCTATAGATCTTCTCGTAGTTCTCGCGCTTAGCGCGGCGGATCTCCTCAAACAGGTCCCCGCTCATCTCGATACGCGGTTTGCCGTAGCTATGCTCAACGATATCGATGGATGCGTGCGTGAGAATCCAGCTGTTATAGGCGCCGCCCCGACCGTCGTCAAAAGCGTCGGGCGACAGCAGGCCAGCCGCAATGGCGTCCTGGCGATCGCGCCCAACGTAGGCAAGGATATCCGAGATGCGAACCACGCAACCCTCGAGTGTCATGGGACGCAGGTGCTCAATCGCGCTATAGCCTGTGGCAATGCATTCCTCGACGGTTCGGTCGAACTGGTCAAAGGAACCCATGTCCGAAAGCTCAAAAACACGCTGCTCGTACTCGCCGTTATGGCATAGCACGCCATCGAGCGTTTGAAGCGACACGTTGCGACCGTACAGCGCATCGAGGACGCGGACCGACTGCACGTTATGGAAAAAGAAGCGACCCGTACGCTCGTGATAGATATCGTTGAGGAATCGCTCGCCGGCATGGCCAAAGGGAGTGTGACCCAAGTCGTGGCCTAAGCCAATCGCCTCGATCAGATCGCAGTTGAGCCCCAGAGCACGTCCGATATCACGCGCGATGCGCGAGACAAGCTGCACGTGCAGGCCGCGGCGCGACAGGTCATCGTTACTGCGAAAACTGAAGACCTGAGTTTTGCCGGCGTATCGGGCATACGCAGGCAGATGAAGAATCTTTTCGGTATCGCGCATAAAGGCCGGACGCATGAGCGTGCCCTCGTCTGCGGCTCGATCAACGCGACGGATGACCTGGTCATCGTCGCAACGGTACGGGTTGACATAGCCCGAAGCACGATCTGCGGCAATGAGCTCGACAAGTTCGGGCGATAACGCCGAGGGAATACGGTCCATGCGCGCCTTAATGACGGCCGTTTCTTGATTAGTTGCCATGGCATGCTCCTTAAGAAGGATGCGCAATCGGTTACAATGTGCAGCCCACGACCTCGATTATGGCAAAAATCGGCACCAAAAACGGCAGCAAAGGCAGGGAGCGCGATTTTGTGAAGAGGCAGGAGAGGGCAAGGGCCAGGAGCGCGACGGCAAATGCCACGATGCCGCCCATAGGGTCGAGCGTGCAAAGCGCGAAGAGTGCCTTGGCATCTCCCATGCCGATGCCCGTGGTTTGACGGAGGCGCCGCCATAGCGACTCAGTCAGCACAAGAGAAAGGTACACGATGACCGCAAGGCCAGCGTGGTCAAGTGCCGTGTTCAGGCCCGCATCCAGCCACACGCCCGCAAACGCCGCCACCGCACACGCGCCGGCAAGCTGATTGGGAAACCGTCGTGCACAGGCATCAATCGCCGCACCGGCAAAGATGCAAATCCAAAACGGGAAATAGACCATCGAACTCCTCCTTGGGCAGCAGCTCAAACGCAAAAACCACCACAAAGGTGCTGTCCCTTTGTGGTGGTTTTGATCGTGGTTATTTGGCGCCTTGCATGACCTCGTCGAGGGTAACGTTGACGGCGTGTTGCGTCGGGACCCAGTCGACCTTTAGGAACAGTGCAGCCACCGTGATGGGGATATAGCTGAACATAAAGATCGGGAAGGTAAACAGGTTAGTCAACAAACGCCACTTTTGCGCGCAATGAATGTGCTTATACTCGAAAATGGTCGTAAGTAGCGCCAGGATAAAGAAGGTCTGGTACATCATCGCGAAGGTCATAATGAGCGAGGCGGCACAAGCCTGCATCTCGACCTCGGTGGCCAAGAAGCCATGCGAAAGCCCACCCACGATGAGAAAGGTAGCGTTGGCGAGCATGGAGATCAGGGACAGCAGCATGCCCGGAGCGATGGTCATAAACATGTCATATGCGGCAAAGCGATGATAGCGGAACGTCGATTTGACAAGATGCTTGCCGTAGGTAAAAAAGACCTGGTAGAAGCCCTTGGTCCAACGCATGCGCTGTTTCCAGGACGCCTTAAACGTCACCGGCTGCTCGTCAAAGAACTCCGCCGGCGCATAACCGATGCGGATGCCGTGAATGGCGCAGAACGTAGTGAACTGGATGTCCTCGGTCAGCGTATGGAACTGCCAACCGTGCATGCCCTCAATCACGCTCGCGGAGATAAGGTAGCCCGAACCCGAGACGGCGCAGGACGTCTTGCAGATATTACGCGCGTTGTTGAGGAAGCGGGCCTCACGCAGATACCAGGTGGCGTTGGCAGACGAAATCCACGAGCTGCCGAAGTTCTTGGAGTTACGATAGCTCGTGACCACATGAAAGCCCTGGTCAAAGGCATCATTCATCTTGGAGACGTAATCGCGGGAGATAACGTTGTCGGCATCGAAGATAAAGTAGCCCTCAAACGTGTCGGGATACTCGTTGAGAATGCGATCGAAACCAAAGTCCATGACCCAGCTCTTGCCCTTACGGGCCAGGTCATTGCGCTCATAGACGATGGCGCCCGCCTCGCGCGCGAGCTGCGCCGTGCTATCGGTGCAGGCATCGGCGACCACGAAGACCTCGATAAGCTCGGACGGATAATCCTGGTCCTTGACGGAGCGTACAAGATTGGCGATCACGGCTTCCTCGTTATGCGCCGCGATAAAGAAGGCATAACGATGCAGCTTTTTGGCCTTAGGGGGCGCGACCTCACCACGGAGAGCACCAATGACAAAGAAGACCACCTGGTACAGAAAGCAGACCGTGAGCAGCGTAACCACAATCTGGTTGAAGATCACGATGGGTGTGTTGGTTTGTAAAAAGGCGAGCATGCAGGCTCCCAGGAACGCGTTACGTAAACAATCGTATATCTTACCGCAGGCTTACCGAGTTCAAGAAACCACCTAATACCGGCTAGGCTTCGAGCAGACCGAGCTGCGGAACGATTTCGTCGCCGGCAGCGGTGCGGCCAAGCGAGCGCGGGGCCAGGTCGTCAAGAACCGCAGCGAGATCCCACGGCAGCTCGTCGCGGCACTCAATGCGATCCCCCGTCACGGGATGGTCGAATGCAACGCGCCAGGAATGAAGAAATTGCCTGGTCAGACCCTGATCGGCGCGTGTATCGCACTTGCCGTAGAGTGGATCGCCCACGCAGGCGTGGTTGATATGGCACATATGCACGCGAATCTGATGTGTGCGGCCCGTAAACAGGTGGCACTCGACGAGCGTGTAGCCGTCGTCAAAACGCGTGGAATCAAAACGCTCAAGGACCTTGAAGGTCGTGATGGCCTGGCGCGCAAAGGGATCGTCCGAAATCGCCATCTTAACGCGGTCGCGCGTCGATCGGGCAATACCGGTGTTGATGGTGCCCTCGTCCATGGCGATGTGCCCGTGAACGAGCGTAATGTAGCGGCGGTCGAGCGTGCGCGTACGGATAAGATTTTGGAGCGCGCGCTGGGTGTCGTCGTCTTTTGCCGCGAGCATAAGGCCCGAGGTATCGCGGTCCAAACGATGCACGATACCGGGGCGGTCCTCACCCTGCACGGTGCCCAGATGGTCGATGCCGCAGTGATAGACCAGCGCATTCGCGAGCGTACCGCTCTCATGACCATGCGCAGGATGGCACACCAGGCCGCGCTGCTTGGAGAGCACGATGAGGTAGTCGTCCTCGTAGCGAATGTCGAGCGGGATGGCCTCGGGAATCACGTCAGTCGGGTCGTGCGGCTCGGGCAGGTCGACCGAAATGCGGTCGCCGGCTCGCACGGCATACTTTTTGGACAGGCAGGTCTCGCCATTGACACATACGGCCCCGCCCTCAATCAGATGCGCGCAGGCAGAGCGCGTAGGGCAGCCGTCATTGGCGCCCAGATAGGCGTCAAGACGCTGACCAGCAGCATCCTCGGCAACAAGGATATGGATGTCGGCCATTAGCGCTCATTCCTTTCGCGAATCTTGCGGGCACGCTCCCCACGCTGCTTGGCTTTGCGCTTGGCGCGTGCCTCGTCACGGGCGTTAAGCTCGGCGGTCGCATCGACCTCACGGGCCGCGGGGCTCAAGAACATGTAGCCAAAGAGGGCGAGCGCGACGCCCAAGGTAATGCCGATATCGGCCACATTGAAGACGGGGAAATCGATGAAGGTGGTGGCAATAAAATCGGTCACGAAGCCAAAGGCCAAACGATCGATAGCGTTGCCGATAGCACCGCCCGCGACCATCGCCATACCCACAACCTCAAGATGGGCGAGCTGGGGTGCACGAACGAGGTACACGGCAATAGCGATAATGACCGCCAACGCCAGCACGGCAAACGCGATGCCATGCCCCTCGCCCATGCTAAAGGCGGCACCGATATTGCGGACAAACAGAAAGTCGATGACACCAGGGATGATGGTCACATGCAAAGCGTCGCCCACGGCACGAACCGCAAGCTTGGTCAGCTGGTCAAGAAGCAGCACAACCAGCGCCATCCCACCAGCAACACCCAGCCGCCAAAGCAAAGGCGGCGTCATATCCCCAGTACGACCCAAATCAATCCCCTATCCTCAAAAGCTCAAATTACGCTTAGTGCAAGTAACCATCTTATATTGCCACACGCAGAGCGCACGACATATCCACCAACGCAAGCGAAATAACCAGCTAAAAACGAAAGCGGCATTCCGAAAAACAGAATGCCGCTTTTATTCAGCGGAGCAAATGGGCCGAAGGCGCCCAAATTCTCCCTATAACTAAAATGCCGAGTTACCGTGCCTTAAAGGGCATTCGCGCACCTCTTGCAGATATGCGCGTGGCCGTTGTACTCGCCGACGGTGGTGCGGTAGTTCCAGCAACGGTCGCAGCACTCGCCCTCGGCAGCCTCGATGGCAACGGAAAGCTCCTCGCCCTGGGTCAGCTCAACATCGGAGACGATGTAGAACTCGGCCAGATCGACCGCCTTGTCGCCGGTCAGCAGCGCATACATCTCGGCGGGAACGACCGCCTTGACGCGGACCTGCTGGCTCTTAGTGAAGGTGCCGGCGGAGCGGGCGTCCTCAAGGGCCTTGGTCACGGCGCTACGGAGCTCGAGTGAAGCCTCGAGCACGCCCTCAAACTCATTGGCCTCGTCGACCGTGATAGGCGACTTATACCAATCAAGCAGCGCAGCGTACTTCTGGTGATCGACGCAACCGGCAGGCGCATAGGCCATGGCCTCGTCGACCGTGTAGGACAGGATCGGCTGCAGATCGCGCATGAGCATCGAGAAGAGCTCGGCCAGCACGGTCTGGGCGCTGCGGCGCTCGAGCGAGCCGGGCTTCTCGCAGTACAGACGGTCCTTCAGGGCGTCGAGGTACACGTTGGAAAGCTCGGTAACCACGAAGTCGTAGAGCGCACGGTAGGCACGCGGGAACTCGTAGCTGGCGTAGGCGTCGTCAACCTCGGCCTGGACCTGGGTCAGGCGAGCAACCATGAGCTTGTCGAGCGGCAGCAGGTCGGCAAAGGCGACGCCGTCGGTCTCGGGCTCAAACTGACCCTCGAGCTCGGAGAGCAGGAAGCGCAGCGTGTTGCGGAAACGACGGTAGGCATCGGACGTACGGGCAAGGATCTCGTGGTCGATGGACACGTCGGAGCTGGTATCGACGGATGCAACCCACAGGCGGATGATGTCGGCACCCATTTCGTCGCAGACCTTGTTGGGGTCGATGACGTTGCCGAGCGACTTGGACATCTTACGGCCCTGGCCGTCGAGGGTGAAGCCCTGCGAGACGACCGCCTTGTACGGAGCGTGGCCGTTGGCGCCCACCGAGGTGAGCAGCGAGCTCTGGAACCAACCGCGGTGCTGGTCGGAGCCCTCGAGGTACACATCCGCCGGATACTCCAGCTCGGGACGGTACTCGCAGACGGCCTTCCAGGAGACGCCGGAGTCCCACCACACGTCGAGGATGTCCTTATCGGCCTTGAGGTGATGGCCGCCGCACTTGGGGCAGACGCAGGCCTCGCCCAGGTAGCTCTCGGGAGTGTCGGTGAACCAGGCGTCGGAGCCCTTCTCGTGAAAGAGCTTGATGACGGCGTCGAGCGTGGCGTCGTTCATGACCTTCTCGCCGCAGTCGGCGCAGGTGTAGCTCGGGATAGGCACGCCCCAGTTGCGCTGGCGGCTGATGCACCAGTCGGGACGCTGCTCGACCATGGCACCGATGCGGTTGGCCGCGTGGGCCGGATACCACTTGACGTTCTCGCGGACCTCTTTGCCAGCCTGCTCGCGCAAACCGGTCTTGTCCATCGAGACAAACCACTGGTCGGTAGCACGGAAGAGGACCGGGTGCTTGCAGCGCCAGCAGTGCGGATAGCTGTGCGTGATCTTCTTCTCGAGGACCAGGGTGCCGCGCTCGCGCAGGAACTCGATGATGTGCGGGTTGGCTTCATCGGTATCCATACCGCTGAAGGGGCCACCGGTGCCAAACTCCTCGCCGGTGTAGAACTTGCCGTCGTCGTCGACCGGCATGCAGATGTCGGTTATGCCCTCCTTGAGGCAGGCGAAGTAGTCGTCGACGCCGTGGCCGGGCGAGTTGTGGACGATACCGGTACCATCATCGACACCGACGTAATCGGCCAGCAGCGCCACGCCCTCGACGCCGTCAAAGATCGGCTGCTTGTAGTGGATGTGGTGGAAGGTCTCGGCGGGAACCACATAGGGCTTGCCGTCGACCATGACCGGGGTGTACTCCCAGCCAAACTCCTCGCAGCACTTGGAAGCCAGGTCCTCGAGCATGACCTCGGCACGGCCGTCGTGCTCAACGGCGACGTAGGCGGCGCCAGGCTTGAGGGAAACGGCCTGGTCGGAGGGGATGGTCCACGGCGTGGTCGTCCAGATGATGAAGTCGACCGGGCCGTCGAAGTTCTCGAGGCCGGCGGGCTTGGAGGTCATCTCAAAGCGAACGAAGATGGAAGGGCTCGTCTCGTCGGAGTACTCGATCTCGGCCTCGGCGAGCGCGGTGTGGCAGTGCTTGCACCAGTGGACGGGCTTATGACCGCGATAGATCATGCCTTTGTCGAACATGGCCTTGAAGACCTCGATGTCGGCGGCGTCATGCTGGTGATAGAGCGTCAGATACGGGTTGTCCCAGTCGCCAAGCACGCCCAGACGACGGAAGCCGGCCTTCTGCAGCTCGATGTTCTCGACGGCGAACTCGTTGCAGAGCTCACGGATCTTGGCCGTGGGGGTCTGATTGAACTTCTCGGTGCCGAGCTTCTCCTCGACCTTGTGCTCAATCGGCTGACCGTGGCAGTCCCAACCGGGGACATAGGGAACTTCGCAGCCCTGCATCATCCAGTAGCGGTTGATCATGTCCTTGGAGATCTTGTTCATGGCGTGGCCGATGTGGATCGGGCCGTTGGCGTACGGAGGGCCGTCGTGCAGCACGAACTTCTTGTGACCCTCGTTCTTCTTCAGAACCTGCTCGTAGACCTTGTTGTCCTGCCAGTCCTTGAGTCGCTTGGGCTCGGACTTGGAAAGACCGGCACGCATGGGAAATCCGGTTTTGGGCAGATTCATCGTCTGCTTGTACTCGTTTGCCACGGTACCCCTTTCATGTCGTGGGCGTGCACGCCCGTTGGGCACCAAAAAAGCGCCCGTCCCTACAAGCTGGGACGAAGCGCCACTAAACGGGCTGTAAGCCCGCAAAAGCTCTTCGCTTAACCACCCAGCTTAGATGCCCTCGCCCGCGTGATAGCGCGCTCGCATCCGTTACTCGGCTGGCCTGTATCGACGACCATCTCGGCGATGTCTACTAAGACGAACCTACGCGGCACGTCCGTTGGGACCGCAGCTCCGGGGTGATTTTCATCGGTCGCATGCACGGGTTCTCAGCGCTCCCCGCTCTCTGTAGCATGCGGACGGCCGACTACTCGTCCCCATCAACGCTTATGCGGAGTATGCTAGCACGTTCCGCGACGGCGAAAAACCCTCAACACTGGTTTTATACGTTCGAAATTTCTTGCGGCCGTGGACCTTCTCTTGGAGCAAAATACCTGTAAGCACTTTATCGAACGAAAGAAGGTACCTATGCGCACAATTGGAATGAGCGACTATACCGTCGGCGAAGACTGCTTTGACGAGCTGCCCGGCGCGCTGGCCGAGTACGGAGCGACAAAGGTCGCGATCATCGGTGGCAAGCGGGCACTGGCCGCAGCACTTCCCGGTATCGAAGCTGCGCTGGAAGGTACCGACGTCGAGATTCTGGAGACGCGCGTATACGGTACCAACAGCACACGCACCAATATCGCCAAGGTCGTAAACTCCCCCGCCTGCCAGGAAGCCGACGTGCTCATTGCCTGCGGCGGCGGCAAGGCACTCGACACCGTCAAGACGGCGGCCATCGAGCTCAAGAAGATCGTCTTTACGGTGCCGACGATCTGCTCCAACTGCTCCGCCGCGACCGCCATTGCCGTCGTGTACAACGACGACGGCTCGCTCGAGGGCTATTCGTACCCCAACCGCCCCGCGCACATCTTCATCAACCCCAAGATCATCGCCGAGGCACCGGCGGAGTACTTCTGGGCCGGCGTGGGCGATGCCCTGTCTAAGCAGCCCGAGGTCGAGTACGCCACGAGCGCCGGTAATTTGGAGCACACGGCAGGCCTTGGCCTGGCACTCGCCCACACCTGCTCCGAGCCGCTGTTTACCTATGGCGTCCAGGGTCTTGAGGACGTGCACCAGGACCTGTCGAGCGAGGCCGTCAAGCAGATCGCGCTCGATATCGTGGTCAACACGGGTTATGTCTCGAACCTGACCAACCAAAACGATTACTACTACAACTCGAGCGTGGCACACGCGTTCTACAACGCCACCTGCAGCATTCCGCGTGAGGGCACCTACTTGCACGGCGAGGTCGTGAGCCTGGGCGTGCTCGTGCTGTTTGCCTATACGGGCGATACCGAGAACCTTGAGCGCTACGCCTCCTTTAACAAGCAGATGGGTCTGCCCGTAACGCTTGAGCAGGTCGGGCTTTCCGAGTCCGATATCCCGGCCCTGTGCGAGTACGCGCACGCCACCAACGAGTGGAGGCAGGGAAACCCCGAGCCCTTCACCGACGAGAAGTTCGCCGCCGCCATCAAGGCCGCCAACGCCTACGGCCACACGCTCTAGCTCTAGGCCAAAACCACCACAAAGGGGACAGGCACCTTTGTGGTGGTTTTTTATTACTCCAGCATTCAGTTCGTACTCGAACCCGATTCTTTACGAGAAAGGGTTCGGGTACGTTTTTTGTTTATCGGAAATTCTGCGGAAGGAATACTCGGAACGGTAAACAGGAACGAACAGAGGCAGGGCATCATCGTGGTGATGGTATCCTGCCTTTTGTTTTGCGGGATCAAGGTCGCTTTATGCGAACTTGATCGCCACTTATATGGCGCATTGATGGCAATTGCTTCGTACGTGCATACCGGGAGCCTGTACACCTCTGGCAAGGCGTAACACACTAGACTTTGTTCCAAAGTCCGTGTGCTAAGGGGACAGGCCCCTTAGAATTCCTGTGGAGTGTGTACGCACGCACACAGCAAAACGGCAAAATTTCGCTATATCAGGGCGTTCTTTCATTGGAGAGTATGGTATACACGGCTTAGTTCAACAAATAAGAATTTATATATAAAGGAGAATATTGATGAAACTGTTTTTATGTTCTCACTTTTCAAGTGTAGGAAGTCTGATAAAGGAAGAAATTGAAAATAAAAAAGTCGCATTTATTCCAACAGCTTCGCTGCGTGAAGGCTACACCGGTTATGTCGGCTCGGCTCGAAAATTATTCAAAAAGTTGGGAGCAATCGTAACTGAAATTGATATTTCAACGGAGGCTTATTCAACGATACAGTCTGTTTTTGAAGATGCGGATGTGATATATTTTACCGGCGGAAATTCTTTTTTCCTTATAGACCAGCTCCGTAAAACGGGAACGGATGAGCTGTTGAAGAAAGAATTGGCAAAGGGAAAACTGATGATTGGTGAATCGGCAGGTGCGATTATATGCGCTCCAAGCATCCAATATATCGAGCAAATGGATGAAAAGCCGGAGGACTACTCACAAGAAGATGATGCAGGGCTTGATTTGATTGATTTCTATGTTCTTCCGCATTATCTTACAGCACCATTTAAGAAAGTTACCGAGAAAATAATGACTGAGTTTTCGGATTTGAATCTATGCCCAATTAACAACCGTCAGGGAATTGTAATTGATGGTGAAGGTTCAAAGGTAATTTGCAAAGATTAGTTTGAAAATTCCAGTTTGCTGTACTCGTTCCTAGAAGGGTTTAGGGCGGGCAAGCCCCAACAAAAAGCTGTCCCAAAGGGGCAAGAATGGGGACTGCGGACGATTTCTTGGACCGTTACGCGGCCCTTCCCAGCGCGGAGCGGAACTCGGCCGGCGTGCGGCCACCGAGCGCGTCGCTGTGCCTCTCCATATTGTATCGACCGATCCAGCCCCCGAGCTCCTCGATGAAGCGGGCGGGGGTCCAGTCCGGCCAGTCCCTGCCGCGCCAGAACTCCTTCTTGAGCAGGCCGAAGAAACCCTCCATCGCCGCGTTGTCCGGGCTGCAGCCCTTGGCGGACTGGATTGGCTACACTGATGTGGACAGTTCCGGGAGGGGCACAAGAGACGGGAAGGGCGTGTGCGCGTTCCTGCGCGAGGGCCGCGGGGAGGGACTGTCTGGGTACGGCGCCTGTCAACTCGGTCTACGTCTTTGATAACCGGGTCGTACTCAATATCAACTTCACGGATGATGCCAAAACGGTCACCCGTGAGGAAGTGTTGGGTTCGAGTGCTGTGGACAATGTTCCAACATGCTGGGATCGAACTCGCTAGCCGGAATCACGCGGTAACCGTGGCGGAGTAGAAGGTCGACGAAAACACCGTTGCCCGCAGTGAGCGTGCCACTAAAGGTGCCGTCGTAGATACGGCCCGCCCCGCACGAGGGGCTGCGGTCCTGCAGGATGCACGCGGCGATCTCTTCCGGGCCGCCCGCCTGCTCGCACATATCGAGCGCACGTTGGGCACCCAGGCGAAATTCGCGATCAACCGAGATGCCCTCGCAGGTACGAACCTCGCCGTTCACAATCTCGGACGGCTTGCGCGGCGTGGGAAGACCCCCAAAGACCTCAGGACACACCAAGAGGACCTCGGTCCCCGTACGCTCGCAGGCCTCGACCAGTTCGCGAAGATAATTGTCGAGCCCGTTATACTTGCAGCTCTCGCCCATCAAGCAGGCACTTACCACGATCTTCATGCATATCCCTCCCAAGCAAAACGCCCCATTTGAGATAGAAGCTCAAATGGGGCGTTCGATGCTGTGTAACCAGCCTTACTGCTGCTTCGGCATCAGCGGATTCTCGCGCGTGAGGAGATTCATGAACTCCTCGCCCGTGATCGTCTCCTTCTTGTACAGATAACGAGCCAGCTCGTGGAGCTTAAACTTGTTCTCCTTCAGAATCTGCAGAGCGCGGTCGTGCGCATCCTCGATCAGCTTGGCGACAATCGCGTCCACGCGCTCGGCCGTACCGGGGGCACAGGTGAGCGACGTGTCCTGGTTGAGGTACGCATTCTGAACGGTACCGAGCGCCATCATGCCAAACTCATCGGACATACCAAAGCGCGTCACCATGTTACGGGCGAGCTTGGTGGCCTGCTCGATATCGTTGGCCGCGCCGGTCGTCATCTCGCCAAAGATGAGCTCCTCGGCTGCACGGCCACCGCAATAGACGGCGAGCTTGTCCAGGACCTCCTGGCGTGTGGTCAGGAAGCGCTCATCCTCCTCGACCTGCATGGTGTAGCCCAGAGCACCGCTCGTACGCGGCACGATGGTGATCTTCGTGACCGGCGCAGAGCCCTTCTGGCGAGCGGCAACGATGGCATGGCCGATCTCGTGGTAAGAAACGACCTGTTTCTCGTGGTCGGACAGCACCGTAGACTTACGCTGCTGACCGGCGATGACGACCTCCACCGACTCCTCAAAATCGTCCTGCGTGGCACGCTTGCGACCCTCACGGACGGCTCGCAGGGCGCCCTCGTTGATGATGTTGGCCAGGTCGGCGCCCGAGGCACCGGGCGTGGCGCGGGCAATCGCGGTCAGGTCGATCGGCGGCTGCGTCTTCACGCTCTTGGCATGCAACTCAAGAATGTTCTTACGGCCGGTCAGGTCGGGCAGCTCAACGGGGATGCGGCGGTCAAAACGGCCGGGACGCAACAGGGCCGGGTCAAGGCTGTCGGGACGGTTGGTAGCAGCAAGAACGACAATACCCTTGTGGTTATCGAAGCCGTCCATCTCGGTCAGCAGCTGGTTGAGCGTCTGCTCGCGCTCGTCGTTGCCGCTAAAGCCGCCGCCGTCACGCTTTTTGCCGATGGTATCGATCTCGTCGATAAACACGATGCACGGGGCCTTTTCCTTGGCCTGCTTAAACAGGTCGCGCACCTTGGCGGCGCCGCGGCCGACAAACATCTCGACGAACTCAGAACCCGAAATGCTAAAGAACGGCACCCCCGCCTCGCCGGCAACGGCCTTGGCGAGCAGGGTCTTACCGGTGCCCGGAGGGCCAACAAGGAGAGCACCGCGCGGCAGCTTGGCGCCGATCTCCTCGTAGCGCTGCGGCTTCTCCAGAAAGTCGACAACCTCCTTAAGGGATTCCTTGGCCTCTTCCTGGCCTGCAACATCCTTAAAGGTCACGCCCACATCTTTGGAAGCGATAACGCGAGCGCCGGACTTACCCAGCCCGCCGCCGCCAAAGCCACCGCCGCCAAAGTTCATCGACGGGCCGTCATCGCCCATAGCCTTCTTCATGCGGCGGTTGAGCCACCAGCCAATCAGGAAGAAAATCGCCATGGGAAGAATGAGCGTAATCAGGTAGTAGGTCATCAGGCCCGAGCTCTTGTCGGGAACGACCGACTCCAGCGAAGCGCCAGACTCAAGCACGCGATCGGTAAAGCCCGCGTCATTCGGCACACCGGTCGTCTTGTAGGCGATGTTCTCGTCCTCGCCCTTTTTAGTGTAATAAATCGTGTAATCGTCAGTGTTGTACTCGACCTTGTCGACGCTCTTCTTATCAAGCGCTTTGACAAACGTCGAGTAATCGGTCTTCGTAATCTGCTGCGTGTGACCGATGTTGGGGAACAGAACGGTCGAGAGCACGAGGTAGACGACGAAGGCGATGAGCACGTAGAGAATCATATTCCGTCTACGTTTGTTGTCATCCATCTCCATCTGCTTGAACTCCATCTACTGGGGTTGATAATGCTTTCTAGAATACCCAACCAGGACGGCGATAAACCGACGCCGAGCACGAAAGGACAGAGATGGCATCACTGGAAGTCGGCAAGGTTCAAATCTACACGGGCGACGGCAAGGGCAAAACCACGGCCGCCTTGGGGCTGGCTTTGCGCGCCACAGGTTATGGGCTCAACGTACTTATGCTGCAATTTGCAAAGAAGCTGCACTGCGCCGAACACGATGCCGCGCCGCGTCTGGGGCTACGCATCGTACAGGCCGACCGCGACACGCCCGAGACTTGCGCCGCGCAGATCATGGAGCTCGCACGCGAGCAGATTAGCCAGGTAGACATGCTGATCTTGGATGAACTGGGAGAAGCCATGCGACGGGGCTTTGTGACGCGCGAAGATGTCGAAGCGTTGATTGCGATGAAACCGACCACCACAGAGCTCGTGCTCACCGGCCGCGGCTTGCTGCCCCTCGCCGACCTTGCCGACCTAGTAACCGAAATGCGTCCCATCAAACACTACTTCGACGAAGGCCTCCTAGCCCGCCAAGGCATCGAATACTAATTGATCCGAAGGGGACGGAGGCAAACGGATCATCGACATCACGACGGAGAGCAATGATCCGTTTTCCTCCGTCCCCCAGGGATCATCAGGCAGTGGCGCGGCCTAGCCAGTTGCCGCTGTGATGGTAGACGGTGAACATCGCGGCGGTGATTACCCAGGTTACGGGGTAGACCAGCAGCAGATGCTCGAGCGAGGGGTCGAGCGGCATAATCGCGAACACCCACGCCACGCGGAGCACGACCGTGCCGAAGATCGTGAGCATCATAGGCTGGAAGCTCACGCCAGCGCCGCGGATGGAGCCAGACGCGTTTTCGATAATCGAGAAGATCGCGTAGAACGGCGCGATGAAATGAAGAATCGTCGTGGTGTAGGCCGAAATCGCGGCATCGTCGATGAACAAACGCGACAACGGACCCGAGAACACAAGCAGCACGGCAGACAGGCCACCAATGAGCATAAACGACAGCACGAGCGACGTGTGGTATCCCTTTCGCATGCGATCGTAATTGCGCGCACCAAAGTTCTGCGCCGAGAACGTGGTGATCGACACGCCGAGCGCCTCGGTCACCATCCAGATAATGCCGTCCAGGCGGCCGGAAAGGCCCCAAGCGGTCGTGACATCGGCACCAAACGAGTTGACCGACACCTGAATCAAAACGTTGGAGATCGAATACGCCGCAGACTGAACGCCCAGCGGAAGACCACACGAAAGCATGCTCTTGCAAATGCCGCGATCGATACCGAGCTTGGATAGCGACAACCGCCACGCACCCGGAGCGCGCATCATACGAACCAGAATCATCGTGGCATTGGTGCAGATAGTCAGCGCCACCGCGATGCCGCAGCCCAGCGCTTCCATGTGCAGCACGGCGACAAAGAGAATGTCGAGCGCCACGTTGACGAAGCAGCCGGAGGCAATAATGACCGCCGGACCGCGCGTGTCGCCCACGGCGCGCAACAACGCCGTCCCCATATTGAGCAGCAGCGCCGCAAACATGGCGGCAAAGTAGCAACGGGCATACGCCACACCCTCGGCCAGCAGCTCATGCGGTGTATTCATCAGCACAAGCATCGGCTCGACAAACACCATGCCCAGAATGGAAATGACAATGCCGCCCACCAGCGCGAGCGTCATGGCCGTATGGACCGATCGGCTCAAGCGCTCGTCATCGTGCTGACCAAAAAACTGGCCGGTAATAACGGCACATCCAGCACCAACACCGACGCAAAAACCAATGCAGAGCTCCGTAAGCACCATCGTGGCCTGAATGCCACCCAGCGCGAGCTTGCCGCCAAACTGACCGACGATATAGGTACCGATAAGCGTGTATGCCTGCTGAAAGAACGAACTAAAGAAGATGGGGACGCACAGCGACAGCAGCTGCTGCCAAATAACGCCCTGCGTTACATCGATAGCCGTAGATTTCTTAGCCACACGCCCTCCCCACCAGCGTACGTCAAACAACAAAACGGCACTTTAAGACGAAAGCCAAAACCAGCTTAGCACCGACCGACGTCGGCCGAAACGTCCCGAACCAGAGCCCGGTGCGAAATATCTGCCTAGTGATACAGCCCCGGCTGGTAGTGGTACTCGTTGCTCACATGCGGGCACAGTTGCCAAAAGGCGACGGCACTAGCAGCGGCAACGTTGAGTGAATCGACCCCGTGCGCCATCGGAATGCGCACGGCTCGGTCGCAGCCGGCAATGGTCTTGGTGCCCAAGCCGGCACCCTCGGTACCCATAAAGATCGCTAGGCGGTCAATCTCCTGCAGCACGGGATCGTCCAGCGACACCGAATCATCCGTCAACGCCATGGCGGCACACGAAAAGCCGGCATCGTGCAGCGCCGCCAGCCCATCATGCGGCCATACGCGCGCCTCGCTGCCAATGCGCGTCCAGGGCACCTGGAACACCGTGCCCATGCTCACGCGGGCCGAGCGACGGTACAGCGGGTCACAGCAAGTGGGGCTCACCAAAATGCCATCGACGTTCAGCGCAGCCGCCGAGCGGAAAATCGCGCCGACATTGGTGTGGTCGACAATGCCCTCGAGCACGCACACGCGCACCGGGCGCTCACCCGCCGCCTCGACGACGCCACTCAAGAACTCGGCTACCGGAATCTGGCGTGGACGACGGAATGCCGCGAGCGCACCGCGCGTCACGTTAAAACCCGTCAGCTGCTCCATGAGCTCCATGGAGGCAACGAACACAGGAACCGGACCCGCGCCCTCGCGCACAACCAGGCGCTCAAACAGCGGCATCATCTGATCGAGCCAGCGTTCGCCCAAAAGAAAGCTCACCGGCTCGTATCCGGCGCGAACCGCACGCTCGATGACCTTGGCGCTCTCGGCGATAAAAATGCCCTTCTGCGGCTCCAGCACGCAGCGAAGCTCACGCTCGGTCAGTCGCACGTAGGCATCGAGCCGCTCGTCCTCGAGCGAATCGATTCGCAGCACCTCAACGGCATCAGTCATAGCAGCCAGCCCGCACCCTTCTTTACAGCACATCTATACCAAACGAGGCGACGCTAAGCGCCGCCCCATGCATTCAATCAACCCGATGATACCGTTCACGCCAGGCGATTTATGCCTCAACGCGACGATACGTCACGAACTCATAATCGAGACCCTCGTCACCCTCGCCCGAGGCAATCGTGGCAACCCCGCCACGCCGCGCAATCTCCCACGCGGGATCGGCGTCCAAGTCGGGAAAGTACGTGTCCACGGGATGGACGCAGTGGTTATGCGTGACCTCGGCCTCCGCGCAGCACGGCAAAAACTGACGATACACCTCGCCACCGCCGATCACCCACGCAACGGGCTCATCGGCAACCACGGCGAGCGCTTCGTCGACGCTATGCACCACGTCGACGCCCTCGGCAGCAAAGCTCTCGTCACGCGTGAGCACGATATTGCGGCGGTTCTTGAGCGGACGCCCACCGGGAAAACTCAGCAGGGTCTTGCGTCCCATAATAACCGGGCACCCTTTGGTGCACGCCACAAAATGGCGCATGTCGGCGCGATTGGACACCACCATGTCGCCCTCGCACCCAATGCCCCAGTCATCGCACACGGCGACAATGGCAGAAAGCTTACACGTCATGCGCGTCACCTACACCGCAATGGGGATGTTCTTGACCTGCGGGCCGTGCTCATAGCCCTCGACAATCAGGTCGTCGGTCGTAAACGCATAGAAGTCATGCACATCGGGGTTAAGCGTTACCTTGGGCGCGGCAAACTGCGGACGCTCGATAAGCTCGCGGACGATATCGACATGACGGTCGTAAATGTGGGCATCGGCAATCACATGTAGCAGCTCGCCGGGAATCATATCGACCGATTGCGCGACCATCATCAGCAAGATGGCGTACTGGCACACATTCCAGTTGTTCGCGGCCAAAATGTCCTGGCTGCGCTGGTTGAGAATCATGTTGAGCGTCGGTTTGTCATCCTGCGGGCGCTGCGTCACGTTATACGTCACGCTGTAGGCGCACGGATACAGGTGCATCTCGGACAAATCGCTAAACACATAGGTATTCGTCATAATGCGGCGGCTGTACGGCGTGTTCTTAAGGTCGTACAGAACGCGGTCCATCTGGTCGAAATCGCCCTCGGCATAATGGCTCTTCTGCCCAATCTGATACCCGTAGGCCTTACCGATGGAGCCGGTCTCGTCAGCCCACTCATCCCAAATATGGCTGTTGAGGTCATGCACGTTATTGGACTTCTTTTGATAGATCCATAGGATCTCATCCATGGCAGATTTGAGGGCCGTACGACGCAGGGTAAGCGCCGGAAACTCCTCACGCAGGTCATAGCGTGCCGTAACGCCAAAGTTTTTAATGGTATAGGCAGGGGTGCCGTCCTCCCACACCGGACGGACCTTTTGGCCCTCGGTGGTGGTGCCATGGTCCAGAATATCGCGGCACATGGTTACAAACTGTTGATCAGCCTTGCTCATTGACCCTCCTGTCAGTCGCCTATAAGCGAGATTCATTGTAGCCCAGGCGCACGCGGCCCCACAGCCCAAACATAAGCCCTCGTTTTCTGACATATGCCAGAAATCCCTTGCGTAAATCTGCACGTTCGTTATTCTATTGTTGACATATGTCAGATAAGGAGTGCGTATGGCCGGAAGACGCGAGAAACTGCGTCGCGTTGGGATCATCCCCGAATATCGCGGTTTTACCCCCGATGGCCTGGCGAGCGGAGACGCCATCGACATGACGATTGACGAACTCGAGGTACTGCGCCTGTGCGACCTGGAAGGCCTTAACCAAGAGGCAGTCGCACAGCAGATGGGCATTGCCCGCGCCACGGTGGCGGCAATCTGCAGCCGCGCGCATCGCAAGGTGGCAAACGCGCTGGTCAACGGACGGGCGATCGTCATCGAAGGCGGTAACATCGCATACTCCCCCATCACCACGACAACGGCCGCATGGCCAGCAAAGGAGGTCGGCACCATGAGGGTGGCAACCACGTACGACAACGGCAACATCTTTATGCACTTTGGCCGCAGCGAGCAGTTCAAGATCTACGACATTCAGGACGGCAAAGTACTCAACGAGCAGGTCGTGGGCACCGGCGGCACCGGCCACGGCGCACTTGCGGGCCTGCTCGCCAACGGCGGCGTGGACACGCTCATCTGCGGCGGCATCGGCGGAGGCGCTATCAACGCGCTTGCTCAAGCCGGCATCACGGTATACGCAGGTGCCCAGGGCAGCTGCGACGCTTGCGTCGAGGCCCTTATCGCCGGCACGCTCGCACAGAACGGCGAGGCCACGTGCAGCTGCCACAGCCACGACCACGAGCACACCCATGAGCATGGCGGGTTCTGCGGCTGCCACGGCCACCACGACCACGAAGGCCACGAGGGCTGCGGCTGCCACTAACGGCACGGCACCGCGAGCTCGGGGCGCGAAGCCGAACGCAACCCAACAATCAAAGCCAACAACAAAGGCCACCCGGTAGCATCCGAGTGGCCTTTGCCATATCAAGCTGGAATTACAGCTCTATTTCTTATTACGCATCTGCGCTTCCATCTGGCGCAGCAGCTCCATATCGGACTTGGGACCGCCCGTACCCAGGCCGCCCATGCCGCCCAGACCCATAGCGTCCAGCCCAGGGATATTGGGCATGCGCATCTTTTTGCCCTTCTTGCCCTTTTTGCCCTTCTTGCCGCCGGCCTGTGCCTGATTGGCCATCGTGCGCATGCGGCCCATCATCTTATTCATCTCGCCCCACTGCTTCATAAGGCTGTTGACCTCGGTGGGGGTTACGCCGGCGCCCTTGGCAATACGCGCGCGACGCTGACCGTTGATGATGGAGGGACGCAGGCGCTCCTCCTTGGTCATCGACATGATGATGGCCTCGTTCTTATCGAAGATGCCCTCGTCCAGGTTGCCGCCCATCTGGTTGAGTGCACGCTGACCACCGGGGAGCATGCCCAGGATACCCTTCATGCCGCCCATCTTCTTGACGGCTTTCATCTGGTCGAGCATGTCGTTCATGGTGAAGCCCTCGCGCAGCATACGCTCGGCAGCCTCGAGCTGCTCTGCATCGGCTGCCTCCTGGGCCTTCTCGATGATGCCGACGACGTCGCCCATGCCCAAGATTCGCTTGGCCATGCGATCGGGATAGAACGGCTCAAGAGAATCGGGTTTCTCGCCCATGCTCACGAACTTGATGGGCTTGCCGGTCACCTGACGCACCGAAAGTGCGCCACCGCCACGGGCGTCACCGTCGAGCTTGGAGATGATCACGCCGTCAAAGTCGGTGCGATCGGCGAAGGTCGAGACGACGTTAACGATATCCTGGCCGGTCATGGCATCGACGACCATCAGCACCTGGTCGGGCTTGACGGCCTTCTTGATGTCGACGGCCTCCTGCATCATCTGCTCGTCGATCTGAAGACGACCGGCGGTATCGACAATGACCACGTCACGCAGGTGGTCGACGGCCTCCTGAATGGCACCCTTGGCGATGTCGACCGGGTGCGCGCCGTCGCCGCGGAAGACCGGAACGCCGATCTCTCCACCGAGCGTGGCCAGCTGGTCGGCAGCGGCGGGACGGTAGACGTCGCACGCGGCGAGCAACGGCGAGCGGCCCTGCTTCTTGAGCAGGTAGGCAAGCTTTATGGCAGCCGTGGTCTTACCGGAGCCCTGCAGGCCCACGAGCATGATGACATTGGGAATGCGGTTGCTAAAGACGAGCTTGCTCTCGGTTGAGCCGAGCATCTCGGTGAGCTCGTCGAGCACGATCTTGACGACGTTTTGCGCCGGCGACAACGACTCCATGACCTCGGCGGTCATGCAGCGCTCCTTGGTCTTGGCAACGAACTCCTTGACAACCTTAAAGTTAACGTCGGCCTCGAGCAGCGCCATGCGAATATCGCGCATGGCCGAAGTGATATCGGCCTCGGTCAGTTTACCCTTGCCGCGCAAGCGGTCAAATGTGTCGTTGAGGCGATCGCTCAGAGAATCAAACACTAGTCACTCCTTAATTGGACTCGCCCACCAGGGCGCGGCAGAAATCTTTGGCGTTAAACTCCTGCAGGTCATCGACCTGCTCGCCCACGCCGATGCGCAGGATCGGGAGCTTGAGCTTCTCGGCCACGGCCATGGCAATACCGCCCTTAGCCGTGCCGTCGAGCTTAGTCATGATAATACCGTCCAGGCCCAGCGCCTCGTTAAACTCGAGCGCCTGGTTCAGACCGTTCTGGCCAGTGGCGGCATCGATTACAAGCACGACCGAGACCGGCATGGGACCGGCGGCCATATTTGCGGCGCGCTTACGCGTCACGTTGACCACCTTGGCGAGCTCGCGCATGAGCTCGGGGCTCGTGTGCAGACGACCGGCGGTATCAATGAGCACCTGGTCGCTGCCGCGCTTATCGGCCTCGTCGAGCACGTCATAGCACACGCTCGCCGGATCGGAGCCGCGGTCACGCTTGATGACGGGCACGCCGGCACGCTGGCCCCACACATCGAGCTGCTCGATGGCGGCGGCGCGGAAGGTGTCGGCCGAACCGATCACCACGTTCTTGCCGCGGGCGGCCATGGCGCTCGCAATCTTGCCGACCGTCGTGGTCTTGCCGGCACCGTTGATGCCGACAAACAGCACGCAGCTCGGCGTGTCGGAAAACGGATCGCGCTCAACAGGCACAAAATGGCCCTCGAGCTGCTCGGCCAGGGCGCGGCGAAGCTGCGGGGCGGTCTTGAGGTTCTTCTTGGCGGCGGCGTCGCGCAGTTCATCGGAGACCTGAATAGCGACCTCGGCACCCATGTCACCCATGACGAGGGTGTCCTCAAGGTCCTCCCAAAAATCCTCGTCGACCTCGCCACCAAAGTAGAAGACCTCGTTGAGGGCCTCGCGACTGCGCTCAAGTCCGCGCGAGAGTGCGTCAAAGAATCCCATTATGCATTCACGACCTTTCCGGTTTCGCGATCGAGTTTTTGCGAGACGACGCGACTGACGCCGTCGGCTTGCATCGAGACGCCGTAGAGAACGTCAGCATCCTCCATAGTACGGCGCTGATGCGAGATTACCAAGAGCTGCGTATCGGAACGCAGCACATCGAGGGCGCCGATGAGCTTGGACAGGTTGGCGTCGTCGAGCGCAGCCTCGACCTCGTCCAGCACATAGAACGGCACCGTGCGCGTACGGTATACGGCAAAGAGCAGGGCGAGCGCCGTCAGGCTCTTCTCGCCACCCGACATGAGCATCATCTTGGTGATGCGCTTGCCGCGCGGCTGCGCCACGACCTCGATGCCCGTCTCGGCCGGATGCTCGGGGTCGGTCATCTCCAAATGTGCCTGGCCGCCCGGGAAGAGCATGGCGAAGATCTCGCGGAAATTCGCATCAACCTTTTCAAACGTCACCAGGAACGCCTTGCGCATCTTGCGATCAATGGCCACGGTGATCTTGGTGAGCGCCTTGCGCGCGCTCTCCAGATCGGCAAGTTGCTCCTCGATGTAGTCGGCGCGGCGCTTGAGCTGCTCGTACTCCTCCATGGCAACTTGGTTCACAGGGCCCAGATTGTTGATCTGACGCACAAGCTGGTTGAGCTCGCGCTCGGCGGCATCGCGGTCCGTGGGCGCGGGAAGCATGAGCGCTTCCTCGAGTATCGTGGTGCCATCGGCGGTAATGGCCTTAATGGCGGCCTCTACCTGCACCTCGAGCTTGCCACGCGCAACCTTGAACTCATTTTGCGTCGCCGTGGCGGCATCAACCCGCTCCTTGGCACGGGAGACCTCGGCCTTGGCATCCTCGATGGTCTTCTTGAGCGAAGCGGAGTCCGCCTCTTCCAGAGAGGCCTGGTCACGCAGGCGCGCTGCCCAATCCGATGCGCGCTCCAGCAGGGCCGAATAGCGCTCGTGCATGGGGTCGACGCGCAGACGCAACAGCTCGAGTGAGCGCGAGGCCTGGCGTGTTCCGCGGATACGGCGGTCGATGCCCTCAAGACGATGCTCCAGGTCGGGCACGCGGCCCTTCAGCGATCGCAGGCGCTCGCTCGTCTGAGCTAGGCGAACCTTGGCGTCGGCGAGCTTACCGGCGGCCTCGGAGTCATCGCGCCGAACGCGATCGAGATCGTCGTTGGCCTCGGCAATCTGCAAGCCCAAGTCACTCGCCTGCGCACGGGCCTCGTCACGTGAACGGGTAAGTTCATCCACGCGCGGACGTGCGGCACGTACGGCCTCGGCAGCCTGCTCGCGGCGCTTGGAAATCCGTACCCGCTCGACCTCGGCATTGTTGGCACTCTGCTCCAGGCGGCCGATCTCGGACAGCAGGGAGCGACGCTCGCCCTCAAGGCGGGCAATCTCGCCAGCAGCATCGCCCTCGGCAGCATGGGCCTCCTCAACGGCAGTATTGGCCTCGACGACCTGATCCAAAACATGCTCAAACACGGCAGCGAGATCGGGCTCCAGGCCTTCCAGCTCGCGGATACGACGTTTACGCTCCAAGGCACCCGAAGCCTCGCCGGCATCAAGCCCCACGCGAACCAGGCCGCCACAGCTCACGCGGGCACCATCGGGCGTCACGTAGGTCACACCGTCAACGACGGGCGCGGCCAGCGCGGTGGCCAAATCATCGACCACGTAATAGCCGCCGAGCAGTGCCTCGACAACCGGACCATAACCGGCGCGCACGGACAGGCGGTCAACAAGACGGGTACCGGCGGCACCCTCGGCGGCCGCAGAGCCACTCACGCCGCGCGCCACCAGCAGCGCCTCGCCCGAGGCCTTCTTTTGGTCCAGAGCCGCACGACCGGCACGCTCAAGTGCAGCAGCGTTATCGAACAACAGAGCATCGATATCACCGGCGAGCAGCTGCTCAACCAGGCCCTCAAGCTCACGCGGTGCCTCGAGCACTTCGCCCAGACGGCCCGAAACATCGTCGCCCAGCGCGCCCACCAGACGGCTTACGAGCGGCGAGCTATCAGCCATGCGGGCATCGAGTTTCTTTTGGCTGGCAAGCTCCGAGCGAACCTCAGACAGCTTGTTGCGCGCCTCGCTCTCGCGGGCACGCAGGTCCTTGAGGGCAGCGCGCGCCGTCTCGGTGGCCTCGCGCGCATCAATCTGGGCCTGACGAGCCGCCTCAAGGGCGCTCTCAAGCTCCTCAGCACGGTCGCGACGGCTATCAAGCGATGCCGTGACCTCCTCGAGCTGCTCATCGATCTGCTCCAGGCGCGAGGCATACATGTTGTCCTCGACCTCGGCATTGGAAAGCGAATCCTTTACCTTGGCGAGCTCGAGCGCAGCATCATCGGCAACGCGCTGCACATCGCGCTGCTCGCGCGTAAGCTGCGAAATCTGATTGTCGAGCGCAACGCGACGCTCGTGGAGCGCTGCGGCGGCAGGACCGGCGGCGTCAACGTCCTCCTGGGCCTGCATATGCGCACCGGTCACTTCCTCAAGCTGGGCACGCGCATCCTCGAGCTCCTCGACCACGCGACGGCGCTGATGCTCGGAGCTCGAAATCTGGCCGCGCATGTCGGACAGGCGCGACACCATGTTATGGCCCTTTTCCTCGAGCAGACGCATGTCGGAGTTAATGCGACCGACCACATCTTGCATATGGCGGCGCTGCTCGCCCAAGTCGCCCACAAACAGGCCCTTTTCCTCGAGCATAACTTGGAGCTTCTCGAGCTCGCGCTCCTTTTCGCCCAAGCGGTATTGCGCAAGCTCAAGCTCGGCAGCGCCCTCCTTGGAGCGACTCTCCAGATCGTTCCACTGCGACTGCAGCGAACGCAGTTCGTCAACGGCCAGCATCTGCGTAAGCTCGTTCGCGCGCGAGGACAGCTCTTTGTACTTGCGCGCGCGATCGACCTGACGCTCCAGCGGTCGCAACTGACGGGCGATTTCCTTGTTGATATCGCGGGCACGTGTTAGGTGCTCGTCCATCGACTTGATCTTTTTAAGCGCACGCTCCTTACGACGCTTGTGCTTGGAGATGCCGGCGGCCTCCTCAATGAGGGCACGGCGCTCCTCAGGGCGGCTCTGCAAAATGGCATCGAGCTTGCCCTGGCTGATGATGGAATGCGTATCCTTGCCCAGTCCCGAATCGTGCAGGATGTCCTGGATGTCCATCAGGCGGCACGGGCTCGAGTTGATGAGGTACTCGCTTTCGCCCGAGCGATACATGCGGCGGGTGATAGCCACCTCGTCAAAGTCGACAGGCAGCATATGGTCCGAATTATCGAGCACCAGCGTGACCTCGGCCACACCCACCGGCTTGCGCGCCGACGAGCCCGAGAAGATGACGTCCTCCATGGCCTGGCCGCGCAGCTGCTTGGCGCTCTGCTCGCCCAGGACCCACAGAATCGAGTCGGAGATGTTCGATTTTCCCGAGCCGTTGGGACCGACGATGACGGTTAGGCCCGGCTCAAACGTCATATGGGCGCGGTCGGCAAACGACTTGAACCCTTTGAGCGTGAGGGACTTGAGATGCACGGTTCCTCGCTTAAACAGGCTTCTTGTTGAGAATCACGCCGTTAGTGGTGTAACCCATGCGGTCGAGCGCCTCGAGCGCAGCGGCTCCCTCGGCCTCCTTCTTGGAGGAACCGGTGCCGCGGCCCTGGCGAATACCGTCGATGAGCACCACGGCGGTAAAGGTCGGTGCGTGCGCCGGGCCCTCAGAGCCAACGAGCTTGTACGCCGGAGGCTCGTGGCCGTCGGCCTGCACGCACTCCTGCAAGAACGACTTGGGGTTCGCGGGGTGCTCGGCACGCTCGGAGGCCAGGTGCGGCTTAAGCGTACGGTGAATGAACTCCGCCGCCGCATCCCAGCCAGCATCCAGATACAGCGCGCCCACGAGCGACTCGTAGACGTTCTCGAGCGCCGAGTGCAGGCCGCGCGCGCCGGTACCGGTCTCGGAGGCACCAAAGATGATGATGTCGTCGATGCCCAGCTCATGGGACACCTCGGACAGCGTGGCACCCGAGACGAGCGACACCTTCAGGCGCGTAAGCTTGCCCTCGTCAAACTCCGGATAGGACTCAAAGAGCGAGCGGGCAACCACGGCGCCCAAAATGGAATCGCCCAAAAACTCAAGGCGCTCATAGCTCGCCGAGACGGGCTGACCTTCCACGGCAGAGGGGTGCGTGAGCGCCGCACGCAGCAGCACCTTGTTATTGAACTCGTGGCCCAGGATTTCCTGGGCGCGCGCGAGTCGTTGAGATAAAGCCAAGACTTAGGCCTCCTTGGCGTTTTCAATAGCGTCGACAGCGTCGGCGACAGAGTTGAGCGACAGCAGGGTCTCGTCATCGATCTCGAGGTCGAACTCGTCCTCGATAGCCGTCACCAGCTGCAGACGCTCGAGCGAATCGGCATCGAGATCGTCAAAGGTGGTCTCGTCGCTAATGTCGGCGACATCGACGCCCAGAACGTCAGCGGCGACTCCGGCGATCTTATCGAAGATTTCGGAGCGGTCCATAGCGCTTCCTCTCGTATTGTGTGAATATCAACGCGCTGGCGCCGCAAGCGCAGCGCCAAGTCACGGTTTTGATTCTACCCCACGACGCAGGCCGCGAGACACATAACAGCGCCCTAACTCGCTCCTATAAAACGATGCCGTCCATAGAGTTGGCGACGTTCTCGACAAGCCCGGCGCGCACGGCCTCCGCCGCGGCGAGCGTACCGTTTTTGACGGCCTCGACCGAGGTGGCACCGTGGCCGATCAGGACCACGCCACGCAGGCCCAGCAGAATGGCTCCGCCTTTAGCATCGCCCGAGAGCTTTGCCTTGATCTCGCGCATCTGCTTTTTGATGAGCAGCGCGGCAATCTTGGTGCCGAGCGAAGACATAAAGACACCCTTGAGCTCCTGCAGCAAAAACTTGGCAGCGCCCTCGGTGGCCTTGAGTGCGATGTTGCCCGACATGCCGTCGGCAACCACGACGTCAAAATTGCCCGACGTAAGATCGGTGCCCTCGCAGTTGCCCACAAAACCGGGAACAGCGGCCTTCATGGCCGGGAAGCACGACTTGGTGAAGTTGGAGCCCTTCTCGTCCTCGGTGCCGTTGGCAAGCAAGCCCACGCGGGGATGCTCAATGCCCAAGACGACGCGCGCATAGGCGCTACCCATCTGGGCAAAACGCACCATATCGTCCACCGTGACATCGGGGTTGGCGCCCATGTCGCACAGAACCGTCAGACCGCCGGCGCGGTTGGGCAGTGCATTGGTGAGGCACGGACGCACCGGCTGTTTCTTGCCCTCCGCCAAATACCTAAACGGCGTCACGTAGGCGGTAGCGGCAGCGGTCATGGCGCCGGTGGAGCCGGCAGAGAAGAACGCGTCCGCGTTTCCCTTCTTGATAGCGCGGCAGGCAAGCACGATCGAGGACTTGCGCTTGGTCATCACGGCTCGAATGGGATCGTCATCCATGGCGATGACATCGGGCGCCTCCAAGGCCTCAACACGAGCGTGAGCCGCGGCAAAGGGGTTCACGATCTCTGCGGGACCGACGGCCAAGACCTCGATATCGGGATCCGCCGCAAGCGCCGCCTCGATACCGTCGAGGACAACCTGAGGCTTCTCGTCTCCGCCCACAACGTCTACACAAACGCGAACGTTACTCATATACATGCTCCTTATACAAAAATGGCCGACTCATTGAGCCGGCCATTGTGGTTCCAGTTGGAACGGCATCGCATCCAGAGTATACAGTTACTCGGTAACGATAACCTCGCGGTCCTTGTAGAAACCGCAGCTGGGGCACACGTGGTGCGGGAGCTTGACAGCGCCGCAACGGGGGCACGTGGACTGAGCCGCAGCCGAGATCTTCATGTTGGCGGAACGGCGGGTGTGAGTGCGGATACGACCCTGCTTTTGTTTAGGTACGGGCATAGTGACCTTCCTTATGAACTATCCAGTGTGGCGATTACGCGCAAGTAGCGATACTACCACAGTTTTACTCGTCAAGCTTGAGATTCTTCAATGCTGCAAATGGATTTTCCGTGGCAGCGGCCCATTCGGCCTCTGCTTGAGCGGCGCAATCGCATTGCTCGACGTTGAGATTGATGCCGCAGGTGGGGCATAGGCCGCGACAATCGGGCTTGCACAGGACAACGAACGGCGTGTCCATGACAACCGCGTCGTTGATGGGCTCACCCAGATCGACGATGCGATCCTCGCCCAGCAGCTCGTAGCCGTCTTCGTAGGCCTCGGGATCCTCGGGCTCGTTAAAGAGATAGAATTCCTCGATCTCACCGGCGATATCAAACGAAGCGGGCTCCAGGCAACGGTCGCACTCACCGGTTGCATGCGCGCGGACCATGCCCGTAAGCAGAACACCGGTGCCGGCATTGGTAAAGACGACATCGTAGTCGATGCCGTCCTGCAGCCGGTACTCCTTCTCGCCCACCGTATAGGTGGCAACATCGACCTTACCGGTCAGCGGATACGAGTCTCCGGGAAACTCGAGCTGCTCGGAAAGATCGACGGTAACGTTCGGGAACTCAGCCATTACCACTGACCATTCTGCTGGGCGGCACCCTCGTTGAGCTGCTGACGGCAACGGGTCACCGTGCCGGTCAGGCTCTTGAGGTTCTCCTCGAGGTGCGTAAAGACCTGCTCGGCGTAATCCTCGGCGGCATAGCGCGTCTCGCGCTCATACTGCTGGGCACGATCGCGAATGTCGTCGGCCTGCTGCTGAGCTAAGCGGACAATCTCCTGCTCACCGGCAATGGTGAGGGCCTGCTGCTGAGCATCGGCGATGATGGAATCGGCCTGAGCGGCGGCGGAAGCCATAAGCTCCTCGCGCTCCTTGAGGATACGGCGGGACTTCTGCCATTCCTCGGGATAGCTCATGCGGATCTCGTCGAGGATATTAAAGAAGACGTCGGCGTCGATAACCTTCATCTGGGCGTTCTTGCCGAACGGCGTCTTAGCCTCTTCGATGAGCCCCTCGAGCTCGTCGACAAGACTCACGATCCTGTCGCCAGGAAAATTCTCGCCCGGCATCCGGTCTCCTTTCATAGGTAACATATCATCGAGTTAGTTTACCACATGCCACCAGGCATTAAAAAACGTCACGAAAAGCGATGTTTGAGCGCCTTGACCACATTGGGCGGAACAAAATTAGAGACGTCGCTACCGAGCGAGGCAATCTGGCGAACCACCGAGCTCGAGATATAGCCGTACTGCGGCGCGCTCATGACGAAGATGGACTCCAGCTCGTTATCCAGGCGGTAGTTAAGGTCGGCCTGCTGCAGCTCGTACTCAAAGTCGGTCATAGCACGCAGACCCTTGACCACGGCTCCTGCTCCCTGTTCGCGGGCAAAATCGACCAAGAGGCCGGTGAAGGGTAGCACCTCGACGCCGTCAATATGACCGAGCGCCTCACGGGCCAGCGCCACGCGCTCATCGAGCATAAAGGTGGTGCCGACGCCGTTTTTTCCCTGCGACTCGGCAACGGCCACGATCACGCTGGGGAAGATGCGGCGGGCACGGCGAATCACGTCGATGTGGCCAAACGTGATGGGATCGAAGGTGCCCGGGACGATTACGCGGTTGATGGTGTCACTCATGGGCATCCTCCGTGGGTGCGTCGCTATCGTTGCCATCATCCTCGCCGTTACCAAGCCAACGAAGCAGGTCGACCGAGGTTATTCCGTAACGCTTCTCGCGCACGATCTCAAAACCTGCCGGATGCGCACCCGCATCGGCGGCAGCGTGCTCGAAGAGCGCATAGGCACCCTGCGCCAGCAAGTCCTGCTGGGTCAAGTTCTGCAGCAGCTCCTCGACCGGCTCTGCGCCATAAGCATAGGGCGGGTCGAGCAGGACCAGGTCAAAGGGACCGCCCGGCACGCGGCCGCGCGAAGCGCTTGCCAGCACGTCGCCGCCCACCACACGCCAACGCGCACGGTCGCGGCACAGCGACTCGATATTCTTGGTAATCAGACGAGCAGCGTTGCGATCGATCTCGAACGTGGTGAGCGAGCGGGCACCACGCGAGAGCATCTCAATGCCCAAGGCACCGGAGCCGCCAAAGGCATCCAGCACACGGACCTCGTCCAGATCGAAGTCGAATGCCGACATGACCATAGATGCGCACGCCTCGCGCACGCGATCGGTCGTGGGGCGGGTGACATCGCGACCACGGGGCTCATCGATCTTACGACCGCGCCATTCGCCGCCGATGATTCTCATCCTCCGCTGACCTCCTTAAAGATGTGTCGATACCGCATGGCGACCGCATCGCGCAAGGGGCGCGTCGCCACGGAGTCAAGGTTGCAAGCATACCGCAAGAGCTCGACCGCGTCCAAATGGGCCCACTCGATCAATTCCCCGTCGGCATCGAGGTCAACGAAGCGCAAGGTCACGCCGCCATGCTGGCGGTAACCCAGGATTTCACCCTCGTGGCGCAGACGCAAGTCCATCTGGGCGAGCGTAAAGCCGTCCGAGGTCTTCTCGAGCGACTGGAGACGTTCCTGTGCCGCCGACGCGCCGCCGTTGCCCTTGGAGTGCGTCATGACCAGGCACGTACCCGACACGCTGCCGCGGCCTACGCGCCCACGCAGCTGGTGCAAGGCCGCCAACCCAAAGCGCTCGCCGTTCTCGATGACCATGACGGTGGCGTTGGGCACGTCAACGCCCACCTCGACCACCGTGGTCGAGACGAGCACATCGATCTCGCCGCGCTTAAAGGCATCGATCACGCGGTCCTTCTCCCCCGCCGGCATGCGGCCATGAAGACGCTCGATGGTAAGCCCCGGTAACGCCAGACGAAGGCGATCGAGCTCGGTCGCCGTGTCATGCAACGGCACGGGAACGGTCACGCGGCCTTCGTCGTCGCGAGCGATGCCGGGCACGTCTTCGAGCTCATCAGCCGAATCGCTCGGCTCCACGAGCGGACAGATTACGTAGGCTTGCTGCCCCTTTTCGTGCGCCTCGCGAATGGCGCCATAGGCCAGGTCGCGACTCGACTCGGTAAGGACGCGCGTCGTCACGCCGGCACCCGGAACGGGACGATGGCGGATGATGCTCGTATCAAGGTCACCGTACACCGAGAGCGCCAGCGTGCGCGGGATAGGCGTGGCCGTCATAACGAGCAGGTCGGCGCCCGGGCCCTTGGCACGCAGGGCATTGCGCTGGCCCACACCAAAGCGGTGCTGCTCGTCGATGACGACAAGCGACAGATGCTTAAACGCCACGTCATCCGAAAGGACCGCATGGGTACCAAAGAGCACGTCGAGCTCGCCCGATTCCAGCTGCGCATGGATCTGCTCGCGCTCGGCCGCCGGCGTGGCACCCGTCAGGAGCGCCCAGGACATGCCAGCCTGCGAGAGCAAGGGGCCGGTCTTATCGGCATATTGGCGCGCCAGCACGCCCGTAGGCGCCATAACGCAGGACTGAGTACCCGAATCGGCCGCGACGGCCAGCGCGCAAGCGGCGACGGCCGTCTTGCCGGTACCGACGTCGCCCAGCAGTAGGCGGTTCATCACGCGCCCGCCATCGCACATGTCGTGCAGGATGTCTTGGAACGCGGCCTCCTGCTCGTCGCTCAGCGAAAACGGCAGGGCCTCCTTGAGCGCCGCCAGGTGCCCGCCCGCGGCATGCGCATAAGGCACCACGTCGACCATACCGCCATCGATGCGCAGACGCAGTGCGAGCTGCAAGCAGAGACACTCCTCGTACGCAAGACGCCGGCGTGCGATGTCGCGCTCGGCCATGCTCGAGGGAAAGTGGATCGAGCGCAGCGCACGGGCATTGCTCATGAGCTTCCGCTTTGCGCGCAGCGGCGCGGGAATGGGATCGAACGGATTGGCAGCCACTTCGAGCGCACCGCTCACGATACGGCGCATCCATGCCTGACTCACGCCATCACTCACGTAGTGGACCGGCAAAATGGTACCCGCGGCACGCCCGTCCTCGAGCTTTTCAAAGTGGGGCGAGGCCATCTGCTTAAAACCGTAGGCAAACTCGACCTTGCCCATCACGGCCAGGCGGTCGCCCTGCTTAAGCTGTTGGGCAATCCAAGGCTGACGGAAAAAGGCAACCTGCAGCACGCCCGTCTCGTCCACGAGCGAGACCTCAGTCACCTGCATACGCGGACGGGGCTGCTTTTGGACAATACGATCGACCGTGGCGATGATGGTACACACGGTACCGATGGGCGCCATCTCGATGGACCACGAGCGAGTGAAGTCCAGGTAGCGATGAGGAATATGGAGAAGGAGGTCCCCCACCGTCCGAATTCCCAGACGGCGAAGGGCCTCCTCACGTTTACCCGAAACATATTTGAGTCGCGCGATATCCTCATCGAGCGCATTGCTCTGGGCAAAACGCTCCGAGACGCGCGGCACGGAGCACAGCTCGGACATAGGCAGAGCCTACTCGATCGAGAAGATCACGGGATAGAGCGGCTGCTCGCCACGATGGGCGTCGACCTCCAGATCGGGCTGAGCCTCCTCGATAGCCTCGACGATCTCCTGGAAGGCCTCGTCGGACAGCTCCTCGCCGGCCAGAATCGTCAGCGCGTCGCCCTCCTCTTCCTCCTGCATGCGGTTGATGCAGTCGAGCGTGACCTGCTTCACGTCGGAGCCGACCACGTCGATGGAGCCGGCAATGATACCCATGACGTCACCGGAGTGAATCGGAGAGCCGTCGGACGCGCTGGAGTCGCGCACGGCGCGGGTGACCTCGCCATCGCGAACCTCGCTGATGGCGTCGACCATAGCGGCAACGGCGTCCTCGAGCTCGGAATCGGGCAGGACCGCGAACAGCGCGGAGAAGGCCTGCGGGACGGTCTTGGTGGGAACGACGGCGACCTTCTTGTCGGTGCAGGCGGAAGCAGCGGCCTCGGCAGCCATGCGGATGTTGCCGTTGTTGGGCAGGATGATGACCGAGGTCGCATTGACCTGGTCGACGGCGCCCAGCAGGTCGGCGGTCGAGGGGTTCATGGTTTGGCCGCCCGACACGATCACATCGACGCCGAGGGACTTGAGAATGTCGGCCTCGCCGGAACCGGCGGCAACGGCGACAAAGCCCAGGGCCTTCGCGGGCTCGGCGGCCTTCTCCTGGTCCTCGTGGATCTTAGCGGTACGGTCGTGGGCCTCCATCTCCATGTTGTGGATAAAGACCTCGTAGATCTGACCGAGCTGCAGCATGTGCTCGAGCACCAGGTTGGGGGTGTTGGAGTGCACGTGGATCTTGTAGTCGGGATAGGCGCCCACGAGCAGCTCGCAGTCGCCCATGGAGCCCAGGAACTTCAGGCACTCGTCCTCGTCAAACGGGGCGTCGGCCTTAAAGAGGAACTCGTTGCAGTAGCGGAACTCCGAGCCCTCCCAGTCGTCGTTGGCCTCGATCTCCACGCGGTCAAGAGCGGCGTCACGGGCAGAGCCAGCGGAATCAAACGTGGCGGAGAAATCCTCGACAACAGTGCTGCGGCCAAGAGCGGCGGCAACAAAGTTCTCCAAGAAGATGGCAAAGCCAAAGGCGCCGGAGTCGACCACGCCGTTCTCCTTGAGGACGGGCAGCAGGTCGGGCGTGCGGGCGACGGACTGGTAGGCCTCGACGACGATGGCATCGAGCGCATCCTCGGCAGAGAACTTCTTCTTCTCGCACTCGTCTGCCTTGGTCGAAACATCACGCAGGACCGTGAGGATCGTGCCCTCGATGGGCTTACGAACAGCCTGGAAGGCAACCTTGACGGCACGACGGAAGGCGAAGGCGATATTGGCGGACGTAATGGGCTCATCGGCAGAGACAAGGCCCTCGGCCACGCCGCGCAGAATCTGCGAGGTGATGACACCGGAGTTGCCGCGGGCGCCCATCAGGGAGCCGTGGGTGATGGCGCCAGCAATGGCCTCCATGTCGGCATCGGCGGGAAGGGCGGAAAGCTCCTTAGTCACCGAGGCGAGCGTGAGCGACATGTTGGTGCCGGTGTCGCCGTCGGGTACGGGGAAGACGTTGAGCTTGTTGATCTCCTCGGCCTTTTCGGAAACGGCAGCCGCAGCGATCGGAAAACAGGTGCGAATGGTCTTTGCAATCATGAGTGGTGAAATCTCCGTATTCGGATGCTAGTTCAGACGGCTCTTGAGCGCGTCGATGTGAATGCCGATCTTAAGGCTGGCGGGATCGATCTGGGCGATCTCCTGCAGGGTGAAGGCGACGGAGCTCGAAAGATTGTGGCAGACGGACTTCATGTTGACGCCGTTCTCGAGCACGACGTGAAGGTCGACCGTAAGGCCGTTCTCGTCGGCGGAAACAAGCACGCCCTTGCGGAGGCGCTGGCCGGCAAGCAGGCGCACGCTCTCGGCGCCCTGGAGCTGTTCGGCCATACCGACGACGCCGTAGCACGTCATCGCGGCATAACCGGCAATATCGGCAATAACGTCGTTCGAGACGCTCAGGCTGCCGTTAATGGTCTCAGACACAAGAATCTCCTTTTCTGGTGCTCGCGGCACCATGTCGTGGGAGCAATCATTCCAACATTTTACAACGACCGCGCCATGTTAAGGCGGCGGGGTTCACGATTATATCCTCGACACGAAATGTTGATACGGTAACGTTCCCACAGGCGATCGCGGCATGAAAAAACCCGCCGCATTTGCGACGGGTTTTACAACCTGGCTCCCCGGGTAGGACTCGAACCTACAACAGCGCGGTTAACAGCCGCGTGCTCTACCATTGAGCTACCGAGGAAT
>CAUBVH010000007.1 GCA_958439425.1 uncultured Collinsella sp. | reverse complement strand
ACGAGCGGGGGCTCCTGTCGTTTCCGTGCCCCTGGATTGGGTCATAGTGTCTGTCTTCCCTTACTCCGGCGCGCTCGGCTTTATCAACCTGCTGGGCTGCTGGGCCAACGAGGTCTTTTTTATGATCTCGGGGTACTTCCTTATCCCTTCGGCGGTACGTGCCCTCCAAAACGGGTCATCCGCGCAGTACCTCACTCGTAAATCGTTTGCACGGTTAAAGAAGATCGTCTTGCCCACGCTCTTTTATTGCTCAGCTTGCCTGCTTGTCTCGATGTACGTCTATCCCCTGCCCGAAATCTCACTACACGAGATTGGCTGGCTCACGTTGGGCATCGAGTTTATCTGGGTCTACGCCGCCTCCGTATTGCTCGTCCCAGTGATTGCGCTGATACGACAGCGGATCGGCAGCAAAAGGGTCCCGTTTGTCGTAGCACTTCTCGTGCTCGCAACATTTGGAATCAACTGCTACATCGCAGCGACGGCAAACGAAGCGGCCGGTATCGTTTTGTGGCGCAAGCTCATGAGCGCCGTTACCTACCTGGTCGCGTTTATTGCAGCTGGAGAAATGCGCTTTGTCCTCGAATGCCACGGCAACGCATCCGGCGCTCAAATATCCAAGATCGTACTCATCGGAATCGTTGCCGCCACTATCGCGCTCGAGCTTCTGCTATCGGCAAACAGCCAATACGCCGCGCTCTGGATGATCTCTTACAAGTCCACTTCCGTCATATCCTTTATCTTGGCCGCCGCATCCGTTGCCGCCGCAGCGCTCCATCAGCCGCGCCACGAAGCCCCAGCTGCAGACAAGACAATCATGTCTCTCGCCGCAGGAACGCTCGCCTTCTACGCCGTACAGTCATTTACCTGCAATGTCTGGCGACCCATCTTCGACAATGCAATCTACAACATGGCGACAGGCATCCAAACGGGAGAGCCCCGTCCAGCCGCCGCCATGTTACTCGGAATTCTTATGAGCCTTTGCCTCGCGCTTGCCCTGCTCCTCATGGATATCGTGCGCAGGGCCGCAATCGAGGCCATCAAGGCTCGCATGAACAGCTAAGCAGCCTTCCGACTCCGCAAGCCACGAAGCGCGCTAACACCCAAAGCAAATAGAATCGCAAAGACAATCGCCCAGTTCTTGCAGCCAAATACCGGAATATGAACAATCGCATGGTCATGCATAACAACGAAATAGGCCAGAACAACCACCAGAGGCAGCGCCATGAGCAGTGACTGGATCAACACTTTGCGACGACGACCGTCTTGCGCGCCACCCCGTATTGAGCATACGAGTACGGCAATCCAGAGCACCAATACAACAGCAAACGAAACAAGACAAACGACGTTCGAGATCATCGCATAACCAGCAGTTGAGCAAATGGCAAACAGCTGCGGGCTCATGCAATAAAACTCCTTCAAACTCTGAGGCCAGTCAGCCTGGGGCAACAGTGACGAAGTCCCATGCGCAGACCAAAGGCCCATCTCGCCCAGAACGTTCGAAAAGACCTCGTTCCAGCCCAGCACAAACGCCGCGACAAACCATTTCATCGCTCAGGTAAACACAAACGAAAGCCAAAACCCAAAGAGCGCCTGCAGCATCGTGACGACGCAGCGCTTGGGGCGCTCACCCTCGGGGAGCGCAATGAAGGCGAAAAAACAATGCAGGGCGACAACTGCGGCAGGAATTGTTAAAAAGTCAAGAAACGAAAACACGGCGCCCGTCGCTATCGACCAAAGGACAAGGCGGCTTGTGAAAACCCGTGCGTTCGGGGCCGAGTCCAAACGAAGGCTCATGCAAGACATCATGATGAGCGCCACAAAGAACGAGATGCACAACAGCAGATCACCGATATAATTGAAAAACAGATTGGTCGAGAACAACAGGATTACAAGGAAACCCAACGTCACTGGCTTTGAAAACCGCTTCCGCAAGGCAACGTAAGCGCAAGCGGAGCCGGCAATCGCCAGAGCAGCCGCAGGCACCACGACCACATCGATACCGCCAATAAACAGGCAGACATTCGTAAGGAGCTGCCATCCATGCCAATACCGGTAATACTGCTGATGCGTAATCCCGCCGGCTTTCGTAACGTCATCAATCTCGGCAACAGCCATCGTCTTAAACGGAGAACCTTGGTCCTTTTGCCGTGCGACTTCAATGATAAAGCGATTGTTATCAAAGCAAACAGGACCAGCTGCAACACGGTGGTCGTAGACATACATGTCAGACAACAGAGCCGAGGACTCCGAACCCTGCGCATGCGACTCGATAACGGGCCTCGGTAGGCAATTCGCTGCGGTATTGCTCAGGACAAAGACAAGTTGAAATGCCACGAACAGCAGCAAGGATTTGGCGGGTAGGGTGTCGGCAAAGGAGGCTAAACGAGTTTTATTCACAGGGCATCCAAACAGAAAGATCGCGTCCACAGGAATCGGCACCTATGTAATACCACAATGCGCGCTTGCAACCTCGCCACGCTCACACGTCAACCAAGCTTGTAGCAAACGTTCTTGGTGATTAGCGGAACATTACCCGCGGGCGCCCGCCTACGCTTACAATAGTCATGTCCCATGGGACACGTTGTTTATTCCGCAGGGCCGATATGCTGCCCACGCGAAAGGATATTCTCGTTCATGACTTCCACCCTTCCCGCCCCCATCGACAAGCTCGCCATCGTTGTCGTCACGTACAAGCGCCAGGAACTCCTGGCCAACCTGTTCGACTCCATGACCGATCTCACGGCAACGCCCTGGCGCATCGTGATTGTCGATAACGAGAATTCGCGCGAGACCGAGGCCATGTGCACCGCATTCAACGAGCGCCTGGCTAACCTGTGGGGCATCGACACCGAGCAGCCTGACGCGCAGGGCGGCACCGACCGCGTCATCTACGCCCCGCAGCTCGAAAACGGCGGCGGTGCGGGCGGCTTCTCCGCTGGCACTAAATGCGCCTACGACCTGGGCGCCCAGTGGTTCTGGGTGATGGACGACGACGTGCTCGTCATCCCCGAAGGCATCGAGCGTCTTGCCAAGTGGACCGACCGCTACGATGTCATCCAGGGTTCGCGCCTGGACTTTGACGGCGGCGCCTTCTTTTGGCAATACCAGCTCATCCTTTCGCTCGGCATTCCCAACCCCGTCGCCAAGTGGGATCTGGGTCCCGAGGGCTATCGCGCCATGAACCAGCTGTGCTTTGAGGGCGGCATGTTCTCGCGCCGCGTGGTCGACAAGATCGGCCTGCCCGATGCGCGCTTCTTTATCTACGGCGACGATGCCTGCTATGGCTACGTGGCCAGCCAGCACTTCCCCGCCGCCGTTGTTGCCGACGTGGTGCTCAAGCGCGCCCGCGCTGTCTCTAACTGGGACATCGCCGGCAAGCGCCAGCTCAACTCTACGAGCGACACCAACCGCTACTACATCATGCGCAACCGCGGTTATCTGGCACGCTACATGCAGATCTACGGCGACTACCACCCAGTGCTGTTCCGTCTGGGCAACGCCGCGACTTTCTGCAAGGAGTTCATTCGCCTGGCCGCCGTTGACAAGTGCTTTAAGACCGGTATTCCGGCACTGCGCCGTGGCATGAAGGATGCCCGCAAGATCGTCAAGGATCCCAACTGGAAGCCCATGCCGCCCATGAAGGACACCGAGTAACGGAAGCCGGAAACACCTCGGCGCTTAAAGCCGCTGGCACACCGTAGCCACATGCTGCCCATCAAAACCGAACCCCCAGCGCATGCGACCCACGCCGGGGCGCGGCACACGGATTTCGTCGATGCCGTCACGCTCTATGTCGAGTAGCGCCTGCACGGCCAGCAATTCCAGGCCCAGCGCATCCACACCGGGGTCATACATCATGTTGATCGTTACCAGCGGACGTTCATCGAGCATACCGATCGTATCGGCTATGTCGAACACGGCGCCCGTAGGAAAAACCTGGATGTCCCAGCGATCCGCGCCACACTTTCGCCTCGAAGCAGGATTGGCATAGCCCGGCAATCCAAAGCAGAGTCCTTGCAAGAGTAGGTGATATGGCAGCGGTGTATCTGGGTCGGTCGCACCGATTCCCGCATCTCCCAAGATGCGGCTTAGCGCCCGCCTCACGGTATCCTCGTTCCCATGGCACAGCCCGTCGCGAAACGCATCGACGTCTCGAATGTCTTCTGCAGCGCACTCAAACCACTCAATAATCACCAGACGCAAGGCCTGGCGAAGCTCGTTATTGGGCAATCGCAAAGCACGGAGGCGATCGCCATGCTCTGGCTCCTCAGTCATATCCGTCGTGAGAAAACCGGACAGATACAGCGCTGTCCACATGCCATCGTCAGGCGAGACATCTGGCTCTGCAGTGCCCAAACAAAGCGGGACCTCAGCGCACCCATGGGCCTCGAGCAAATCAAACAAGACCGAAAGGCGGTCGAGATTCCACCCGGCAACTACCCTACTCAGGCAATCGGCATATCCATACAGATCGGCACGCACAGGCGCCGTGCAGCCTCGGCCCAGAAAACCGATCACACGCTCTGGACTCGAGCAATAGGCCCTGCCAAACCGATACCCCTCGAGCCATTCACGCGCATCATCAAGGTATTCCTCGCGCCCAGCACGATTCAACAGAGCCTGGACCTCGGCATCCGAAAAACCGAAACATCGGTCAAACCACGCCGACAGCGGCGTCGTCAGACAATACGAGCAGCCGCGCGAAGAAAGCGCCGCTTCGGCAGGGCCGGGATACTCCCCCATCAGGCACGTCAGCCGCAACGAATCGCGCGCAGTGGCAATGGCGTCAAACAGCACACGGTCAAGTAGTTCTGCCGGATCGGCGTCGGAAGCGTCCCTCGCGCTCGCACGGCGAGACCACGCCGCATCGTACCCATCAACGAGCAATACAACCTGCTCATCGCAGGCAATCTCCAGCAGTTCTATGAGCACACCGAGCACCGAGGCGACCTCGTCCTCGCTCGCCACGCCACGCGCGACACGTTCGATGTGACGCACCTTATCTCGAGCTAAATCCGGAGCCTCCAAGAGAGCCAACAAGCGAGCGCACTCGCCCGAAAGGGCATCGCGCACGACGCCGGCAACAGCGGGGCCACGCCTCGCAGCGCCAGAAAAGTCCAGCGATATCACCGGATAGCAAGCATACTCATCCCGATAGCGCCCGCCGTTCGCATCCCAAATCTGAGCATCGGCAAACAAACGCTGACCAGAGCGACCGACCGCTGGACGCTCCAGAAAAGCCCTGAGCATCGACAAGTTCACGCTCTTGCCAAAACCCTCGGGTCGACAGCACACCACAACGGACGCGTCGCAGTCCAACACATCGGCAATAAACACGGTCTTGTCAACCAGCATGCAGCAACCAAGGGCCTCCGCATAGTCGTGCATGCCAATGGGCAAAACCGCATCGTCGGCACAGCCGATCAAGCGCACGCCAAAGCCAGCAGCACAATCAACATTTGCCTGTTCAGACACCAAAACGTTCCCCCTAAATCGCTGCACGATGCCAATTGTAATGACCGCCTCGCGCGTACCGACGACGCCGCGCGAACATATCGGGCAACGGTAGCAACAAGAGGTGTGATGGGGCATAACTAATCGTTGCACAACAAAACAGGGCCCGATGCATTCGCACCGGACCCCGTCCCAACTCTTTAGTTATCTGGCAACCGAGAGGCTACTCCTCCGAGCCGTCCTCCCCAGAAGCCTTCTTCTGCTGATCGAGTTTATGCTTGCCACTCACAATAGACGTGGCACCCAGCGTGGCCAAGCTTGCACTAGCAAGGCTCGCCATCACGATCAAGTCGCCCGTCTTGGGCATATTGCCGCCAGAGGACTTGGTAGTTGTAGTCGTCGTGGTAGTAGTGGTCACCGTCTTGGAGCCATTTTGCTCTTGGCTCTGGTTGTCGGCACCGCTCTTGTCGCCGTCTCCGGACTGTTTCTTTTCGCCCTCGGTCTTGCTCTCGTCCTTCTTCTGACCGGACTTGTCGCCCTTCTCATCAGAGCTAGAACCCTTATCGGATTCGGTCTTCTCGGAAGCCTTGTCCTTGGAGTCGCCCTTTGCGGCCTCGGACTTTTCCGTGGAAACCTGATCAGAGTTGTCCCTGTTCTGGGTCGAGCCGTTATTGACACCAGCCATCAGCGAAGAGCCCAGCGTAGAACCAAGCTGCACGGAGAAAGAAGGCTTCTTGTCCGGCGAAGCAACGGGGGCGTCCGGCACCTTATTCGAGTCGTCCTTGGAAGCATCGGAATCAGGTGTTGCATCAGAGCCAGAGCCGTTGTTAGAGCCGGTGTCAGCGGACGAATCGCTCGAGCCGGTGGATGAGTTAGAGGTGCCAGCACCGGTCGAACCAGAAGCGTCGCTGTCCGTATTGCCGGCAGAGCTTGAAGACGAATCGCCCGCAGCAGAGCCGTTCGAATCGGAGCCGTTCGAGGTAGAGCCGTCGTTGGTAGTACCACCAGCAGAACCATCACCGTCAGTATCGGTCGAGGGCGCATCCATCCTGTCATCGTTGGCATCGTCACTCGAGTCGTCATTCGAATCAGGTGTCGGCGAGGGTGCCGGCGTAGGCTCGGGCTGCACGGGCGTCGCAGCGGCAGCCTCATCCTCGGCGATATAAGCCAAGCAGTCCTTCAGCTCGTTGCGGTAGCGGTTCTTCCAGCCCTCATGATACTGGGGCTGGCTCGAATACTTGGTCGCCACGTTATTGACCACGCTGTTGGAAAGCGCCGTCACAAACTCGCGATCAGTCATACCGTTAGAAAGATTCGCCCAGCGGAAAAAGTCCCTGCAGCCACCGGTACCGCACATGTTGGTAATGCTCCACACCATGCCCTTAACGCAATCGGCACGGCCCGAAATATCAATACCCAGGCCACTCTTGAGCCACGCCTCGGTCACCGCATAGTACGAGTTGTACGCATAGGCATCTTGAAGTGCTGAGAACTCAACAGGATCGGTGTTGTACGCACCTTGGAAGGCATCTTGCGCGATATGGCCCAGCTCGGTGAGCTGGCCGTTCTCGTACATGGCATTGCTCGCGTTGGAGATCTCGCTGCCGCGATCAATCGCATCCTTGAGCATGCTGTATTTTTCGGGGTTGTAGTTGTAGGCCTGCTTCATAAACGGAATGAGCGACCATCGACGGTCGAACTGGTAATAGCCCAGCGCGTTATAGCCGTCGCCATACGAAAAGCCCTGGTTATAGTTGCCATGGCTCTCGTACTTGGTAAAGTACTTCATCTCGGTGGTCACGTTAACAAACGAAACGCCCTGGACCGACCTCAGCACGCCCGAGAAGGACTGCTGGGTATAGAGACCCTTATCGATATCGGTCGCATTCGAGGCAACGCCCGGCGTGGGCTCCTCGGCAGCGGCGGGTGCCGGCGCGGAAACGGCGCCAAACGAAAGCGCCAGCGTCAGGCCCGCGACAATAGCAGAATGCTTGGGCTGCATAAGATCCTCCCTGCATTGGTATAGTTAAAGTGCAGTTTGCAAAGATAAAAATAAGTATTGCAGCTCACCCGTTGTTGCACAACAACCTCTCGGTAAACGGCAACAACCCTCCGCGAAAACTTAAGGAATTGCGCTAAACCTACAGCTTGATGTTGAAGTTGACTTCGGGGACGGCGGCCAGGTCGGCCAATGTCACGCCGTCGACGTACTTTTCGATCACGTCGTCCAGACCGCGCCAGAATTTGACGGTCGAGCAAAGATCGCTGCGGGCGCAGCTGTTGTCGATGCCATCGCACGCCACGGGCGCCGTGCTGCCCTCGACAGCGCGCAGGATGTCGCCAGCACGCACCTCGGCGGGGTCCTTGGCCATCATGTAGCCACCGCCTTTGCCGCGCACGCTCTTAAGCAGGCCCGCCTTCATAAGCGGACGAACCAGCTGCTCCAAATACTTTTGCGAGATATGTTCACGGTCGGCGACCTCGCGCAAAGCAATCTTGCCCTCGGCGTCGCCCAGCGCCGCGATATAGATCATTAGCCGGAGGGCATAGCGGCCCTTGGAAGAAATGAGCATACCTACCCTCCCATCGCATCTGGGACAACATAACCAGGTTCGTTTGTCCCAAATCTTAAGTAAGTGGGACAAACACAACAGGTTATTTTGTCCCACATCTAGAAAAGTCGAGTGGATTAGTCGGGTTTTCCCTTGACTAACGCCGAACCCATAGTAACTTTATTCCGAGAAGATTCCTAGGGTTTAGTACACCTATGAGTACACCATATACAGAGAGGGACAGCATGAGCACAAATCCGCTGCTTTCCATCGAAGGTCTGACTGCCTCCGTGGACGAGAAGACCATCCTCCACAACGTCAACCTGCAAGTCGCCGCCGGCGAGACCCACGTGCTGATGGGCCCCAACGGCGCCGGCAAGTCCACCCTCGGCCACCTGGTCATGGGCGACCCCGTCTATACCGTCAACGACGGCCGCATCGTCTTTGACGACCAGGACATCACCGAGCTCACCACCGACAAGCGCTCGCGCGCCGGCCTGTTCCTGAGCTTCCAGGCTCCGGTCGAGATCCCGGGCGTGCCGCTGTCGAGCTTTTTGCGCGCCAGCATCGCTGGCCGCCCCGGCCTGGAGATGAAGGGCAAGGAGTTCCGCCGCCGCGTGAAGGAGCTCGCGGCCGAGCTCAACATGGATACCGCCTACCTCAACCGCGAGCTGGGCGTGGGCTTCTCGGGCGGCGAGAAGAAGAAGGTCGAGATGCTCCAGCTTCTGCTGCTGCAGCCCAAGCTCGCCATTCTGGACGAGACCGACTCAGGCCTGGACGTCGACGCGCTTTCCACCGTCAGCCACGGCATGGACGCCTACCGCAAGAGCTGCGACGGCTCCATGCTCATCATCACGCACAACACGCGCATCCTGGAGCACTTGGATGTCGACCGCGTCCACGTTATGGTCAAGGGTCATATCGTGCGCGAGGACGACGCCTCGCTCATCCCCTGGATCGACAAGAACGGCTTTGAGACCTTCGAGCGCGAGGCCGCCGAGCAGCGCGCCCAGGCCGAGTCCGCCGCTGCCGAGCAGCAGGCGTAAAGGGGCGACGTAATGACCAAGAACCGCACCGAGGTCGCGGACATCGACCGCAGCCTCTACGACTTCACCTATGGCGAGGAGGGATTCGAGCGCCTCGACGCCGGCATCACGCCCGACATCGTGCGCGAGATCAGCGCCAAGAAGGACGAACCGCAGTGGATGCTCGACCTGCGCCTCAAGTCCCTCGAGATCTTCAACCGCTTCCCCGATCCGACGTGGGGCCCCTCCATCGAGGGCCTGGACATGGATAACATCGTCACCTACGTCAAGCCCAACACCGACCAAAAGCACGACTGGGAGTCGGTGCCCGACGACATCAAGAACACCTTTGAGCGCCTGGGCATCCCCGAGGCCGAGCGCAGCTACCTGGCAGGCGTCGGCGCACAGTACGACTCCGAGCTGGTCTACCACAACATGCAGGACACGGCGTCCAAGATGGGCATCGTCTACTCCGGCATCGAGGAGGCCCTGCACGATCCGCAGTGGGAGCCGCTCATCCACGAGAAGTTCATGACGCTCATCCCGCCCACCGACCACAAATTTGCGGCCTTGCACGGTGCCGTGTGGTCGGGCGGCTCGTTTGTCTACGTGCCCAAGGGCACCAAGCTCGACTTTCCGCTGCAGAGCTACTTCCGCCTCAACGCCAAGGGCGCCGGCCAGTTTGAGCACACGCTCATCATCGTCGAGGACGATGCCGACCTGCACTTTATCGAGGGCTGCTCCGCGCCCAAGTACAACGTGGCCAACCTCCACGCCGGCGCCGTGGAGCTCTTTGTGGGCAAGCGCGCGCACCTGCGCTACTCGACCATCGAGAACTGGTCCAAGAACATGTACAACCTCAACACCAAGCGTGCGCGCGTGGACGAGGACGGCGACATCGAATGGATCAGCGGCTCCTTCGGCAGCCACGTGGGCTATCTCTACCCCATGAGCGTGCTCAACGGCCGCCGCGCCCGCTCGAGCTTTACCGGCATTACCTTTGCCGGTGCCGGCCAGAACCTCGATACCGGCTGCAAGGTCGTGCTCAACGCGCCCGAGACCTCGGCAACCGTCGAGACCAAGGGCATCTCCAAGAGCGGCGGCATCCAGACCTTCCGCAGCTCCATCGTGGCCACGCCCAAGGCCGAGGGCTCCAAGGCAACCGTGAGCTGCCAGTCGCTGATGCTCGACGACCAAAGCCGCTCCGACACCATCCCCGCCATGGACATCCGCGCCAAGAACGTCGACATCGGCCACGAGGCCACCATCGGCCGCATCGGCGATGACAAGGTGTTCTACCTGATGAGCCGCGGTATCTCGGAGGAAGAGGCCCGCACCATGATCGTCAACGGCTTTGCCAACCCGGTCTCCAAGGAGCTGCCGCTGGAGTACGCCGTCGAGATGAACAACCTGATCAAGCTCGAGATGGAAGGAGCGATCGGATAATGAAACAGACCACGAACACCGCTGCTACCACCCTTGAGCAGGTCAATGCGATGCCGGCTGCCACTTGGGGTTGGCTCAAGATGAACCAGACCAAGCTCGAGATCTCTGACGAGCTTGCCGCCGCTCCCACCGAGGCCGTTGAGGTCGAGGGCTTGGACGAACAGTTTACCGGCGTGGCAGGCGCGTTCGACGCCGCCATGGACGCCATGGCCGAGCGCTTCCCCGAGCGCCGCGCCTCCGCCCCCGGTGATGCCGCCGACCGCGCCCGCATCACGCCCGAGACCGAGCTCGACGTGCCCGCCACCTCCATCTACCAGGCCGGCGCCATCAAGCTCGAGGAGGAACTCTCCCCCGCTGAGGCCTTCGAAACCGGCATGGGCGAGGCTGCCTACGCCTACTTGGCCGAGCACGCTACCAAGCGCATCGTCATCGATGTGCCCGCATACCAGCACGCCACGGTTACCGTACGTGTGAGCGGTGTCGATGCCGCCGCGGCCATCGCCGCCATCGACGTCGTCGCCCGTCCCCAGTCGACGCTCGATCTGCATATTGCCCTAGACTCCCCCGTTACCGGCGAGGGTGTCGTGGGCTCCGCGCTACGCGTGTGCGCCCACGAGTACGCCACCGTCAACGTGACCTGCACGCAGACGCTCGACGATAGCTGGATCGCGCTCGACGACACCGGCCTGTTCCTGGACGAGGGCGCGCGCGTCAACGTGCAGCACACCGTCCTAGGTGCCGGCGCCAGCGCCACCGGCCTTGCCGGCGACCTGCTGGGCGATACCGCCAAGGTCACCATCGATACTGACTACCTGGGCGCCCGAGAGCAGGTGCGCGACTTTAACTACCAGCTGCGCCACCGCGGTCGCAAGACCGAGTGCGAGATCGACGCCAACGGCGTGCTGACTGGCACGTCCAAGAAGGTCTACCGCGGCACCATCGACCTCGTGCACGGCTGCAAGGGCGCAACCGGCACCGAGCGCGAGACAGTGCTCTTGGCCAACAAGGGCGTCGACAACAAGACCGTTCCCGTCATCCTCTGCGACGAGGACGACGTCGCCGGCAACCACGGCGCCACCATCGGTCACGTTCGCGACGAGCAGCTGTTCTATCTCGCCTGCCGCGGCCTTGACCAAAACGCCGCCGAGGACCTGTTCGTCCGTGCCAAGTTGGAGGACGCCGCGCTTTCCGCCACCGACGAGCGCACCCGCGCCGCCGTCGTCCGCCTGGGCAACAACCTGATCGACAACTTTGAAGAGGAGCTCGCATGATCGACACCGAGCACGTTAAATGCGATACCTGTACCGCACCGGAGCCTATGGAGCTCGACGCAAGCGATGAGGCCTCGCGCGGCTGGCCTACCGTCGACATCGAGACCAATCCCTATAAGGCGCAGTTCCCGCTGTTCCAGCAGCACCCCGAGATCGCCTTCCTCGATAGCGCCGCCACCGCGCAGCGCCCTGCCTGTGTGCTTGACGCCGAGCGCGACTTCTATCAGCGCATGAACGCCAACCCCCTGCGCGGCCTGTACTCGCTGTCCGTCGAGGCCACCGACGCCATCGCGAAAGTCCGCCAGCAGATCGCCGACGTCATCGGCGCCGCCCAGGCCAACGAGGTCGTCTTCACCCGCAACACGAGCGAGTCGCTCAACCTGGTCGCCAAGAGCTTTGCGCCCACGGTCCTCGAGCCGGGCGACGAGGTCGTCATCACCATCATGGAGCACCACTCCAACCTGATTCCGTGGCAGCAGGTCTGCCGCGAGACCGGCGCCAAGCTCGTCTACCTCTACCCCACCAAGACCGGCCAGCTCACCACCGAGGAGGTTCTTGCCAAGGTGGGTCCCAAGACCAAGATCCTGGCCGTGGGACAGGTCTCCAACGTGTTGGGCGTCGAGAACCCAGTCAAGAACCTCGGCAAGCTCGTGCACAAGTACGGCGGCTACCTGGTCGTCGACGGTGCACAGTCGCTGCCGCACATGCCGGTCGATGTGGCCGACCTGGGCGCCGATTTCTTTGCCTTTAGCGCGCACAAGGCCATGGGCCCCATGGGCATTGGCGTGCTGTGGGGCAAAATGGACCTGCTCGACGCCATGCCACCCATGCTCACCGGCGGCGAGATGATCGATTCGGTCACCGAGCAGGACGCCGTCTGGGCGCCCGTCCCCGAGAAATTCGAGGCCGGCACGCAGGACGCCGCCGGCATCTTCGCCACGGGTGCGGCACTCGACTACCTGGTCAACACGGTGGGTTACGAGAACATCCAGGCACGCGAGCAGGCACTCGTCCACTACCTGATGGGCGAGCTCATGCAGCTCGACTTTGTCCAGATCATCGGCTCCATCTATTGGGACAACCACCACGGCGTTGTAAGCTTTAACGTCAAGGGCATCCACCCGCACGACGTCGCGAGCATCATGGACATGGACGGCGTCTGCATCCGCGCCGGTCACCACTGCGCGCAGCCGCTGCTCACCTGGCTGGGCGTCGAGAACCTCGCCTGCTGCCGCGCCAGCGTGGCCTTCTACAACGACAAGGCCGATATCGACAAGTTCATCGCCGGTCTGCATCACGTTTGGAGCACGTTCAATGGGTAACCTCTACACCTCCACCACATTTATGGAGCACAACTCGCACCCCGACTACAAGTACGAGATGGATGCCCCCACGCACGAGCACGACGGCATCAACCCCAGCTGCGGCGACGAGCTCACCTTGCAGCTTCGTGTCGAGAACGGCGTTATCGAGGAGGCCTCGTTTACCGGTCACGGCTGCGCTATAAGCCAGGCCAGCGCCGACATCATGGCCGACCTCATCACCGGCGAAACGGTCGAGGAGGCTCGTCGCCTGGCAGGGCTCTTCCTCGCCATGATTCGCGGCGAGCAGCTCTCCGATGAGGACCTGGAAGACCTGGACGAGGCCGCCCAGCTCCAGGACATCTCACACATGCCTGCCCGCGTCAAATGCGCCGAGCTCGCCTGGCGCACCCTCGACGGCATGCTCGCGGGACAAAATAATCAGTAGTACTTGTCCCAAATCTTAAGAATTTTGTTGGCCGAATCGCTTGACAAGAGCGGTTCGGCCATTTTCTATTCCGAGCCCTCAGCCTGAGCCTTCACCCGAGCATAAGCGCGCACGATACGAGAGACGGTACTCTTGCTGATTCCCGTATACCGTTCGATCTCGCGCACCGTGTAGCCGCCATCGTGCAGGGCGAAAATGATTCCGTCTCGCCGCGACGGTGCTACGGTCTTGAGTTCGTTGAGCGGCACGCCCAGGCGATTCGCCATCTTGTCAGCAAACGCACGCCGCTCCCACTCCGTCTCATCCATATCGTGAATCACCGGATCGGAACCATCGGGCATTGACAGAGAATAATCAAGAAACCCCTTGGCAGACTCAAAGAGCTCGAGCACGCAAGAAGGGTCGGAAAATCCCCTCGTCGTATCGTTGTCATACGCTCGCAGATACTCGGCAAAGCTGCTCCAGGGATAACGCTCGATTAGGCTAACGCCCGCCTCCTGCGGATCGGCGTGTACGGAGCGAATAGCCTCCATCACCTGCCAGTCGGTATCGAGCGAGCGCCGGTCAAAACGGTTCTGGAACAGATGGCCTGTGCGCCCCGTGCGTTTATTGAACCGCCGCGCGTACGTCAAAAGCAGCCGGTGCATCGCCGCGCTCATCGCGTCCTCGTAATCTGCAAGCACAAGATGCACGTGATTGCCCATAAGGCACCAGGCGATAACCGTCACGCCCGCCTCGCGGCAGCAGTCGCGCATCAGTTCCAAAAACTCCCACCGGTCATCATCGCCCTCAAAGATGAGCTGCTTGCCCGTACCGCGGGCACAGACATGGTAAAAGCCGGTAACCGTTCTCCAAACGCGCTGCATGGCGCTCCCTTCGCCGGGATCTGCTTGCCATCCAATACAGCACGATTGAAGCGTGCCATCAAAACATCCACGCAAAACAATAGACTCGCGCGGCCAAAGGCAGTAAATAGGCGGCGAACGGCACCGTTGCAACAGGTCAGCCCCCGCAACGCTTGCAAGAGCTGACCAAAAGCTTGCCCAAGACGGACCCCCTCTACGGGAGTTCGCGACCACAGAACATAGGGTTAAACCGTTTCAATTAAAACTTCCGGACTTCTCGCTACGAAAACTGAGCCGTTCGCCGAATATTCCGTGCATTTCGCGGTATTATAGGGGCTGCATGTCATGTCCCTTTCGAAGGGTCGCCCGGCAATCGCCAGCCACGACCCCCAGACGGGACGCCAACACGATAGAGAGGAGAGGCATGCAGTACTCACAGGAAGTGGAGAACATGTGCCCCGTTGCCAAGGGTGCATACCACGGCCCCGCACCCATCCCCGAGGAGGGCAAGTGGGTCCAGGCTAAGGAGATTTCCGACATCTCCGGTCTTACGCACGGTGTGGGTTGGTGCGCACCTCAGCAGGGCGCCTGCAAGCTCACGCTGAACGTCAAGGACGGCATCATCGAGGAGGCCCTCGTTGAGACCATCGGCTGCTCGGGCATGACCCACTCTGCCGCCATGGCTTCCGAGATCCTTCCCGGTAAGACCATCCTCGAGGCCCTCAACACCGACCTCGTCTGCGACGCCATCAACGTTGCTATGCGCGAGATCTTCCTGCAGATCGTTTACGGCCGCAGCCAGACCGCGTTCTCCGAGGGCGGCCTGCCCGTGGGCGCCTCCCTCGACGACCTCGGCAAGGGCCTTCGCTCTCAGGTCGGCACCATGTTCGGCACCAAGGCCAAGGGCGCTCGTTACCTCGAGCTCGCTCAGGGCTACGTCACCCGCATGGCTCTCAACGACAAGAACGAGATCATCGCATTTGAGTTCCTGAACCTCGGCAAGTTCACCGACGCCGTCAAGGCCGGCAAGACCCCCGAGGAGGCCATCGCTGGCGCTATGGGCCACTATGGTCAGTGGGAGAACGCTGCCAAGTACATCGACCCGCGCACCGACGAGGAGACTCACTCCGTCGCCAGCGTGTTCCCGGTTCACGAGTAGAAAGGGAGGGAAAAACTATGACTGTTACGTTCGAAGGTTACGAGCGCCGCGCTGACAAGATCAACAAGTGCCTCGCCGACAACGGCATCGCCTCCCTCGAGGAAGCTCTGCAGATCTGCACCGACAAGGGCTTCAACCCGCGTGAGATCGTCAACAACACCCAGTCCATCGCCTTCCAGAACGCCGAGTGGGCCTACACCCTCGGCTGCGCTCTCGCTGTCAAGCGTGGCGCCAAGACCGCTTCTGAGGCTGCCGCCATCATCGGCGAGGGCATCCAGGCCTTCACCGTTCCCGGCTCCGTCGCCGAGGACCGCAAGGTCGGTCTGGGCCACGGCAACCTGGGCGCTATGCTGCTCTCCGACGACACCGAGTGCTTCGCCTTCCTGGCCGGCCACGAGTCCTTCGCTGCCGCTGAGGGCGCTATCGGCCTGGCTCTGAACGCCAACAAGGCTCGCAAGAAGCCGCTGCGCGTCATCCTCAACGGTCTGGGCAAGGACGCCGCCCAGATCATCGCCCGTATCAACGGCTTCACCTATGTGAAGACCCAGTTCGACTACTACACGGGCGAGCTCAAGGTCGTCGAGACCATCCCCTACTCCGATGGTCCCCGCGCTGCCGTTAACTGCTACGGCTCCGACGACGTCCGCGAGGGCGTTGCCATCATGTGGCACGAGAACGTCGACATCTCGATCACCGGTAACTCCACCAACCCCACGCGCTTCCAGCACCCCGTCGCTGGCACCTACAAGAAGGAGCGCATCGAGGCTGGCAAGAAGTACTTCTCCGTCGCTTCTGGTGGCGGCACTGGCCGTACCCTGCACCCGGACAACATGGGCGCCGGCCCTGCCTCTTACGGCATGACCGACACCATGGGCCGTATGCACTCCGACGCCCAGTTCGCCGGTTCTTCCTCCGTGCCTGCGCACGTCGACATGATGGGTCTCATCGGCATGGGCAACAACCCCATGGTCGGTGCCACCGTCGCCTGCGCTGTCGCCGTCGAGGAGGCCCTCAAGGCCTAATCGCACCCGCGCGATGCTCATATAGTTGAGCTTTGGAGCCGCTACCCACCCGGGTAGCGGCTCTTTTTGTTTGCGCTGGCGCGGGTTAGCTAATGCCGATTTGTCAGTTGCGGCGAAATACGAGATGTGATGAGATGGAGCGTCAGAGCGCCCATGACGCCCACCTGCCATATGTGCCCTTTACCGATTTGCCGAGTCTTTGCGGCCCCATTGCCGATCACCCGTGCGACAATGTGCCGGACGAGAAAGGAATCCGATGGAATCGACTGATGTACTGGTAATTGGATCTGGCATTGCGGGCCTTTGCGCCGCCATCGAAGCGGCATGTACAGGTGCAGCCGTCACTGTGGCAAGCGCCGGCAAGACCATGAGTGGATCGAGCTTCTTCCCGGGTACCTGGGGCCTCGGCCTCATCGGTCCCGTCGACGAAGACGACGAGCAGGACCTCATCGGCACCATCCAGACCGTCGGCGGCGGTGTCGCCGACCTCGAGCTTGTCCAGACGTTTGTGCACGGCATTCCCCAGGCAATTGAATGGCTCGAGCAAGACCTGGGCGTTGAGCTCCAGCGTCCGCAAAGCGCTGAGAGCGCTCAGCAAAAGCAGTTTATCCCCTGCTTTGACCACAAAACGCGCATGTGGCGCGGCCTCACCCGCAAGCCCCTTGAGGACGCTCTGACGGCCCGGCTCGAGTCGCTCGGCATTCGTCTGCTCCCCCGCCATGAGCTTATCGACCTTGTTGAGGACACGAACGGCAGAATAACCGGAACCGTGCTCTACGACCTCACCGAAAATCGAATCGTGCCCTTTGCTGCCAAGGCCACGATCATCGCAGCCGGTGGCACAGGTGGCCTGTTCGAGCGCAGCCTTACGTCGGCTGATGTGCTCAGCTCCTCGCAGGCCATCGCGCTGGCGCACGGCGCAACACTTACTAATATAGAGTTCATGCAGATGATGCCCGGCTTCATCGAGCCCAAGCGCAACCTGGTCTTCAACGAGAAAACCTGGCGCTACGTACATGTTGACCAGCCGGTAGATATTGCCGACAACAAGCTGGACGACCTGCTCGAGCAGCGCTCTGGATATGGTCCCTTCACGTCACGCTTGGCCTCCCGCGCTATCGATCTCGTCATCGATCAGGCAGGTGTCGAAGGCCTGGCACTCCACTACGACTTCCCCCGCGAGGATGTCCCAGAGTTTGTGCAGACCTTTGCCACCTGGCTGCAAGACGAGCACGGCATCGCCCCGACTGACGAGATGCGCGTTGCGATGTATGCCCACGCCGCTAATGGCGGCATCAAGATCGATAAGACCGCGCACACGGGCGTTGAGGGCCTCTACGCTTGCGGTGAGGCGACAGGCGGCATGCACGGCGCCGACCGCATTGGTGGCTTGTCAAGCGCCAACGGCATCGTGTTCGGACGCATCGCGGGCGCATCGGCTGCCCTTGCAGCGCAGAAAGAGCCTGAGACAGCCCTGAAGGCGGATATCGCCCTCCCCCAGTACGGCATTGCCACAACAGATGCCGAACGCCTGACACGCAGCCTTAAGCACACGATGAGTACCTATTGCATGATCAACAGGACCGAAGCAGGTCTATCCAAGGCACTACACGAGCTTGAGGGCTTGAAGACGGAGGCAACGACCTTGAGCGCACAGAAAGCCCAGGACAGCGAAGTCGCAGCCCTCGCCCGCCTGCAATCGCAGATTCAACTAGCACAGGAAATGGTCAAAGCCATGCGCAACCGAACCGAAAGTCTCGGTTCCCATTATCGAGCGGACTAAATCGATTCTCACTTTGAGTTTGATCACAACTTCTCAACATGCATCGAGCCCCATGAGCATAATTCTCATAAGGAGAGCACGTTTATGGGGCTTTAGCCGTGTTTCCCTAAGGGAATCACGGTGCAGATTACTCAGCTCTGTGCCCTTTCGGGTTCGACCCCATGCGAGGTCAACAAAAAAGCGACCAGCCGAAGCCAGTCGCTTTAATAATCTTTGGTGGGCCGTCAGGGGGTCAGCCTGCTTCGCAGGCGGTCGCTGCGGCGCTTCGCGCCTTGCGCGCTGCGCTGGTAAACGCTTACGCGTTTTCTCAGCTCCGCGCCCTTTCGGGTTCGACCCCATGAAAGGTCAACAAAAAAAGACGGCCAACTTTCGTTGACCGTCTTAACTTGCTTTGGTGGGCCGTCAGGGGGTCGAACCCTGGACCTTGGGATTAAGAGTCCCCTGCTCTACCAACTGAGCTAACGACCCAAAGCTAAAGTCCGTTGTGGCGGACTTTAGAGGAGATATCGTGTGGTGGGCCGTCAGGGGGTCGAACCCTGGACCTTGGGATTAAGAGTCCCCTGCTCTACCAACTGAGCTAACGACCCGATATCAACACGAAGCAAGAACTGGGGTGGGTAAAGGGACTCGAACCCTCGACCTACGGGACCACAACCCGTCGCTCTAGCCAACTGAGCTACACCCACCGTGTCCTGTGCGCTTCGCGCTCGACTATTATTGCAAGGAACGCCACGCGATGCAAGCCCCAATTTTCAAGAATTTTGAAAAGAGTTTTTCGAGACCATTTCAAGCAAATCCCACCGGTTTCATAGGAGTAAACTTGCCCCACTGCAAATGCTCGAAAGGACCGGCATGAAAGAACTCTCCAACCGCACGGCAACGTTTACCGATTCCGTCATCCGCCGCATGACGCGCATCTCCAACAAGTATGGCGCCGTCAACCTGTCGCAGGGCTTCCCCGACTTCGATCCCCCGGCGCAGCTGCTCAACAGCCTGAGCGCCATCGCCACCGACCCCAAGCCGCTCTACCACCAGTACTCCATCACCTGGGGCTCCCAGGCCATGCGTGAGGCGCTTGCCGCCAAGCAGGAGCATTTTATGGGCATGTCGGTGAACCCCAACGAGAATATCGTAGTCACCTGCGGTTCCACCGAGGCCATGATGGCCGCCATGATGACGGTCACGAACCCCGGCGACAAGGTCGTCATCTTCTCGCCGTTCTACGAGAACTACGGTGCCGACACGATCCTTTCGGGTGCTGAGCCCATCTACGTGCCGCTCAACCCGCCCACATTCGACTTTGACCGCGAGACACTCGAGGCGGCCTTCCGCGACAACGATCCCAAGGCAATCGTCCTGTGCAACCCGTCCAACCCCTGCGGCAAGGTCTTTACCCGCGAGGAGCTCACCTTTATCGCCGACCTCTGCAAAAAGTACGATGCCTACTGCATTACCGACGAGGTCTATGAGCACATCGTCTACACACCCCACGAGCACGTGTACATGGCCACGCTGCCCGGCATGTTTGAGCGCACCATCAGCTGCAGCTCGCTGTCTAAGACGTACTCCATCACCGGCTGGCGTCTGGGCTACACTATCGCCCCTGCCGAAATCACCGAGCGCATCAAGAAGGTCCACGACTTCCTCACCGTGGGCGCCGCCGCTCCCCTGCAGGAAGCCGTCGTCACCGCCCTCAATTTCGACGACAGCTATTACGATGAGGTCCTCGACCTCTATACCGCCAAACGCGACCTGTTCTGCCAGGGACTCGACAGCATCGGTCTTGAGCATAACGTGCCGCAGGGCGCCTACTACGTCATGATGGACATCTCTGAGTTTGGCTATGACAGCGACCTCGAGTTCTGTGAAGACCTCGCGTCTAAAGTGGGTGTGGGCGCCGTGCCCGGCTCGAGCTTCTTCCGCGAGTCCGTCAACCATCTGATTCGTTTCCACTTTGCCAAGCGAGACGAGACGCTTAACGCGGCACTGGAGAACCTCAAGTCGCTACGTGATAAAATCAAACCGCGCGGGTAAGGACGGCCCGGCACTAAATGCACCCCGAGGCCGGCCACATCCTGGTCACGCGCGACCCGCGCGACACCATCGGCGAGCACAGCGGCTGCCCCTTCCACGACAACTGCCTCGAGGGCCTCATCGCCGGTCCCGGCGTCAAAAAGCGCTGGGGTGGCAAGAGCGCCGGAGAGATGGCCGATGACCCGGAGGCCATGGACCTGCTCGCCGGCTATCTGGCGCAGGCGCTCATGACCTACATCCTGTGCTACGCACCGCAGAAGATCGTCATCGGTGGCGGCGTGGCCGACCACACCCCCATCGTGCCGCTCGCACGCAAGAAGTGCGCCGAGATACTCAACGGCTACATCGTCACGCCCGAGATGGCCGACATCGATAGCTACATCGTCAACAACAGCCTCGAGGGCAAGCAGGGCATTATGGGCTGCCTGGCCCTGGGCGCACAGGCGCTTCAGTAGCAGACGCACCCACAGGGCGTGGCGCGCCCGGCAAATCCGACCTACGGAACGACGCCACCACGCCTCATATAAGCCCTCAAATAAAAAAGGCCGCCTAGGACCAAACAATACGTCCTAGGCGGCTTTTTTGGCGTGCATCAGCAACCGTAAGAGATATCGGAGCACAACGCCCGTTGCCGCTCCACAGCAGTCGATCACCACATCGGTGATCATGCCGGCGCGTCCCGGCACGAAGAGCTGAATCGTCTCGTCGATCGAGGGAATCAGCAGCAGGAACACCGCCGTGGGCAGTAGCACGTCAAAGGTGCGCCGGCCCTCAAAATCAAAGGCGTGCGTTGCCAGGATGCCGAGCACCATATACTCGGAAAAATGCGCGCACTTGCGAACAACAAAGTTGGTCACCCATTCATATGGAAGTCCCACGCCGTGCAAGAAACAGCGAATAGCTTCCATGACCGTTAGGCTCAGCGAGCCCGACCCCGAGCCGGGAACCAGCGAATTGCCCCAGATCAAGAGCGCCATCAGGCAGGTCACGACCGCCCAGTTTCGATTGATCTTAACCATGCAGAAGTTATGCCTCCGCGCGGAGCGGCGCAAAGCTGGCGGTACCGCCCTCGATAACGCTCAGATAGGCACGGCCCGTACGCTTGGCGGTAGAGGACTGCAGGAGCTCGATCTCTTCCTCGAGGATCTGATTGACGCGCTCGTGACGACGATTTTCCATAATGCCGGCGGCAATAGCCTCGGCTCGCTCGATGCTCTCGCGCGAGATACGGGCGGTATCCTCGGGGAACACAGCGCTGTGACGGCCGATATAGGCGGGGGCAGCAGGCTGAGGGGCAGCGACGGGAGCGGGCGCTACAACAGGAGCAGGCTCGTCAATCTCATCCAGAATCGCGGTGGCGGCGGCCCACATGTCCTCGTGGCCCGAGTAATCGGCCATGGGGACATCAACCTCGAGCGAGGCGTCCGGAAGGTCGCCGGTGTCGATGCGATCTTGGGCATCAATCGATGCGGTAATGGCTGCAGGCTCATCGAGGTCATCGAGATCGATGTCCGCGGCACCGGAGATGATAGGCATGCTGGCGAGGTTTGCGTTGTACGGCGCAGCCTCAGCCGCCTGCTGCTGGGCAGGAGCGCCCCAAAGCGAGCTTTCGGCGGCACGGCGGGCGGCAACGGCCTCCTCGTCCGCGGCCATGGCTTCATCAACGTACGAATTGTCGGCAGAAGCGTTCGCGTCCGCCGAAGTAGCGCTGTAGGCGTTATTGACTGCCGCGTTGGCGACGAGTGCCACGAAAGCCGCCGTGCTGCCCGCAGGGGCGGCCTGGGAGCCCGACACGGCACGCGCCGCGGCGGCGATGTCGTCGCGATTGAAGGACCCGGTCTGCCCGCCGTTGGTGAGCTCGTCGATGGCGACTTGATAGACGTCGCGCGAGTGTGCAGGGTCGCAGCTCACCGGCGAATCGTCGTCGAGCATACTGTCGATCATGGACCAAGCCTCGTCCTCGTCCATAGCATCTGCGGCTCGAGCGATGGTAGGAACACCATCATCGGCATGACAGCGCTGGAACGCACCAGTCAGGCCGGAAAGGAATGCCGAGTTGGACTGCTCCGCCTGAGCCTGAGAAGCAGAAGCCGCAGCATAAGGAATCGCATCCTGCTGCTGAGCTGGAATCGAGGCAGTCTTGAACTCGCTTTGATGCTGATTGAGATTGGCGGCACCGCCCATGGCATCGGGCTGGAACAGACGCTCTTCACGCTGCGCACGGTACTCGGAGATACCCAGCGAGGCGGCATAGATACCCACGCCCGCCACCGCGCCCACGGCGAAGGGAACTGCACCCGCCACGACCGTCTCGTTCACCGATGAAAACGGCAGCGTCGCGGCATACATAACCACGGGAGCGGCAAGGCCGATCCCGCACGAAAGTCCGGCAAGGACTGCTCGTTGTGTTGCATCAGAAGAAGCCATGAGCTCTCCCCATCTTCCAGCACCCAAATCGCATCATTCAGTTGGCTGCGCGAGAGAAGATGAAGCGGGGCTATGCCCCAAAGCAACGGTATATGGTTCGTTTCATCTGCGTTTTCCGTCGCGAAGCTTAAAAGCTATTATGCGAAACCGCCCCGTCGATTGCAAGCGACGATGTCGGATTGAAACGGGAAACCTGCTGCTCGTCGGTCTTATGGTTAAAAATAAGCGCGGAGCGGCGATATGGAAAAGGGCCGAGGCTCAAAGCCCCGACCCTTTATCGCATTGATGACTATCGCTGCGTGTGGATGACAACCTAGAACGTCTGCTCGTAGTCGCTGTGTTTTTTGGCCGAACGCACCAAGAATTCCTGGTTGGTGTTGGTGCCCTTAAGACCCTTGATAAACGATGCGGCTGCGCGCTCGGTGTTGTTCATGCCGGCAAGAATGCGACGCAGACCAAAGACAAACGGACGCATCTGCTCGTCGACCAACAGGTCCTCGTTACGCGTACCGGAGGCAACGGGGTCGATAGCCGGGAAGATGCGGCGGTCGGCCAGGTCGCGGTCGAGCTTAAGCTCCATGTTGCCGGTGCCCTTGAACTCCTCGAAAATGACCTCGTCCATCTTGGAACCGGTGTCGATGAGGGCAGAGGCCAGGATGGTGAGCGAGCCGCCGTTCTCGATATTGCGGGCTGCACCCAGGAAGCGCTTGGGCGGATACAGTGCCGCCGAATCGACGCCGCCCGAAAGGATGCGGCCCGAGGCAGGCGCCGCCAAGTTGTAGGCGCGGGCGAGGCGCGTGATGGAGTCGAGCACCACCACGACGTCGCCACCCAGCTCTACGATGCGCTTGGCGCGCTCGATGACGAGCTCTGCCACGCGGGTGTGGTTGTCGGCAGGCATATCGAAGGTCGACGCCACAACCTCACCCTTGATGGAACGCTGCATATCGGTGACCTCTTCGGGGCGCTCGTCGACGAGCAGGCAGATGAGGTGCACCTCGGGGTTGTTAATCAAGATAGACTGGCAGATCTTCTTGAGGATCGTGGTCTTGCCGGCCTTGGGCGGGGACACGATCAGGCCGCGCTGGCCCTTGCCGATCGGTGACACGATGTCGATGGCGCGACCGGTAATAGAGTCCTTGCCGTGCTCCATGCGCAGCGGCTCGTTGGGATAGACCGGGGTGAGGTCGCCGAACTTGGGACGGTTGCGAATCTGCTCGGGGTCCAGACCGTTGACGGTCGTGATTTTGGCGAGGCCGGCGCGCTTGTCGCCGCCGCGCGAAGGACGCAGCGAGCCCTCGATGACGTCGCCCGTGCGCAGGCGCGCGGAGCGGATGAGGTAGGCGGGCACGAAGGCGTCGTCGTTGGACTTCATGTAGCCATGGGCGTGGATGATGCCGGAGCTGTCCGGGCGAATCTGCAGAATGCCCTTGATGTCGCGGAAGCCCTCGGCCTTCGCAGCGGTGACGTAGATTTCCTCGACGAGCTCGGCCTTCTTCTTGCCGGTCGTCTCGATCTCGAACTCCTTGGCCTTCTCGCGAAGTTCGGCAACCTTCATGGCAGCGAGCTCCTCGCGCGAAAGCGTAGGCTCGGTGGGAGCGGCGTTGCGCTCCTTGTTGCGCTGTTTGCGATCGCGCTGACGGTTGCGACGGTCGTTGTTGCGCTCGTCCTTGCGATCGTTGCGCTCCTCGTTGCGCTTGTGCTGGCGACGGTTGGAACGAGTGCCGTCTTCGCCCTCAGCGGGGGCGGCACCATCGGTTGCGGCGGCGCCGGCATTGGCCGCAGCGGCGTCATTGGCCTCGGCGCCGGAATCAATCTGCGCTTCGGCATCAGCCTGCTGCTCGGACGCCTTGGCCTTAGCGGACTTCTTACGACCGCGCTTGGGCTTCTCGGACGCAGACTGTTCGACGTCTTGGGGCTCGACGGCATCAGTCGATGCATCGGCGGTCGTCTCGGCGGAATCCTCGGACGCACCCTTCTTGGCAGCCTTGGCCTTGGACGTGCGCTTAGCAGCAGTACGATGGCTGCGACCAGGACGGACGTCGGCGGGCTCGGCATCGGCGGGAGCGGCCTCGGAAGTCGTAGCATCCTGAACGGGTGCATCGGCAGCGGTTGCAGACTCGGCGGTCGCCGCAGCATCCCGAGCAGCTGCGGCTGCGGCTGCGGCCTTCTCTGCCTCGACGAAGGCCTTGGGCTTGCGACCGCGACGGTGCGGGCGCAAAGCCGGATCGACAACGGGAACTTCGCTGGCCTCGACAGACGCAGCGGGCTCAGTTGGCGATGCGCCCTCCCCTGCCGCGGAACGGACCGAAGCCTCAGTGAGCTCGGGGGTTACCTGTTCAGCAACCTGCTCGGCCTTAGCAGCCGTGCGACGGCGTGTGCGCGTTGCCGGCTTCTCGGTCGGCAGGTCGGCGGCAGGGGTCTCGGTGGCGGCAGGGGTCTCGGGCACAGACGGAGCTGCAAGCTCGGTCAGAGCCGCGGCCTCGCGCTCGGCAGCACGACGGCGGGCGCGCACCACCTGAGCCTCGCTAATCTGCGCCAACGCACGTGCCTGCGCGACCTCATCGGAAATCGACGCCGAGGAGTCAGCTGCAACGGTGCGCTTGGCGCGCGTCGTGCGCGTGGTACGGCGCTTGGGCTTGGTGACCTCCTCGCCGTCAGCGGCAGGCTTGGCCGTGCGGCGCATGCGCTTGGGCTTTGCCGGAGCAGCCTCCTCACCAGTTGCAGGCACGGCCTTCTCAGCCGCTACAGGCGTAGGCGTCGAAGCAGCCTTAGGCGTCTCAGGAGCCGAGACTTGCGCGGGCGCCGCAACCTGGTCCGACGCAACCGGTGCAGCGGGAGCGGCTTGCGTCGTCGTTATTTCGTTTTCTTGCTGTTGATCAGACACAGTGTTTGCTCAACTTTCTTTTCAAGCCCTGTGATCACATGCTCCCTGCATAAACCTTCAGGGCGGCTAAACAGTCTAGTTCCGTTCAAGACGACGGACATCATTGATCTGTATCGAGATGATTGCGTCAATTACGCAGCGTTAGTGTAACACAACCGAAACCACCTGCAACTTAGTCATTGGGGACGTTCTTAAACGACTAGTCAAAAGGGACACTCTTCGCCTAAGGCGCCTCGAAATGGAGCGACTAGGGAGCAAATCCGTGGCGTCGGGATTCGCCGTGCCACGAAACGTGCCTATCTACTACGCTTGCCCCCGAACCCCTGACCATACCCTTGGTTTTTCAAAAACAACGAGTCTGCTACCTGCGGTTTTAATATCGTACTTTTCGGCATGGTTCGGGATATGCGTCCAAACGTAGGAGATGAGCCCAATTCGTGGCGGACGGTATCCCGCCACCCCTCCTCGAGACAAAAATGATCCGTTTTCCTCCGTCCCCAAGGGACAATTTTCAAAACTATGCCGGATTACGGGGCCAGAATGCTGCAAGCCAACCATACCCTGCATTTTCAAGAAACAATAAGCCATCTACCTGCGGGTTTAATCTTGCTATTGGAGCCATGGTCGTCAGTTGGCGATTCAGCCCCGTAAACCGGTATAGTTGCGATTTGGTAGCATTTCCCAACACGCCTAAAAGCCCCGCCAAACGAAAAAAGCCCGACCTCCGCATGGAGATCGGGCTTATAGGGCTCAGCAAAGCCGAACCTACACGGTCAAATGACCCGTAGCTTACATCTGCTCGGGAGCGGAGACACCAACGAGGGTGAGCACCAGAGCGAGCGTTACGCGGACGGCGTCGCAAGCGGCCAGACGGGCACGCGAAAGCTCGGGGTCGACGGGACGACCCTCACTCGGCAGAACCTGGCAGGCAGCATAGAAGCTGTGGAAGTCGCCGGCGAGCTCCTCGGCAAAGTGCGTCAGACGGAACGGGGCGCGGTCGCGAGCGCAGCTGGCAATCAGGTCGGTAAGCTCGTTGAGCTTACGCGAAAGGGCGAGCTCGGTCGGGTCGGTCAGCAGCGAGTAATCGACGTTCTCACCGATGGCCTTGGCGGCGACGGCCTTCATGCCCATCTCGTCAGCCTGCTCGGGCGTAACGTCAGCGGCACGACGCAGGATGGAGCACACGCGGGCGTGAGCGTACTGCACGTAATAGACCGGGTTGGAGTTGTCGCGCTTCTTAACAGCCTCAATATCGAAGTCGACCATCTGGTTGGAGCTCTTGGAGATGAGCGTGTAACGAGCGGCGTCGGAGCCAACCTCGTCGACGAGCTCCTGCAGGGTCACCATGGTGCCCTTGCGCTTGGACATACGGACGGGCTTGCCGTTGCGCAGCAGGTTGACGAGCTGGCCCAGCAGAACCTCGAACTTGCCGGGGTAACCCAAGGCATCGCAGACGCAGCGGACGCGCTCGATGTAGCCGTGGTGGTCGGCGCCCCAGATGTCGATGACGTGGTCGACGCGCTGGAACTTATCCCAGTGATAGGCAACATCGGAGGCGAAGTAGGTGTACTCGCCGTCGGACTTGATCAGGACGCGGTCCTTGTCATCGCCCAGGTCGGTGGAGCGGAACCACAGGGCGCCGTCCTTGGTATAGAGGTAGCCCATCTTGTCGAGCTTCTCAAAAGCGCGGTCGACGGCAGAGGTGCCAGCGGTCTCACCCTCGGTGTCCTTCACGTACAGCGAACGCTCGGAGTACCAACGATCGAAGTCGCAATTGACGGCGTGGCAGAGGTCGCGCATGTTGTCGACCATCTTTACGTAGCCGCGCTCGCGGAAGCTCTCCATACGCTCCTGAGGATCGGCGTCGACCCACTTATCGCCGTCGGTGCGCCAGAACTCGGCAGCCTCGTCGATGATGTAGTCGCCGCCGTAGGAGTCCTTGCCCAGAGTCTCGGCAAAGTTGTCCTGATACGGATGGGTCTCGGGGTGCTCGTCGTTCTCGTCGGCAACAAAGGCGTCGCGGTCGGCGATCAGCAGCTTGTGAGCTTCGTCGATATCCACGCCCTGCTTGGCGATGATGTCGGCAAGCTGCATATAGCGCGTGCTGATGGAGTTGCCGAAGGTGTTCATCTGAGAGCCGTGGTCGTTGATGTAGAACTCACGCTGGATGTCGTAACCGGCGTGGTCCATAACGCGGCAAAGAGAGTCGCCCAGAGCGGCCCAGCGGCCATGGCCGATGTGCATGGGGCCGACGGGGTTAGCGGAAACGAACTCGACCTGGGTCTTCAGGCCACCACCGACGTTGGACTTAGCGAAGTCCATGCCCTTCTCGCGAGCCTCGCCAAAGATGGCATTCTTGACGGCAACGGAGAGGTAGAAGTTGATGAAGCCGGGGCCGGCGATCTCGACCTTCTCGATCGCAGGGTCCTCGGGCATATGGGCAACGATGGCCTCGGCGATCTTACGCGGGGCGCAGTGGGCCAGCTTGGCGGACTTCAGGGCCATGGTAGAGGTCCACTCGCCATGAGAAGTGTCAGCCGGTCGCTCGATGGCGCAATCGTCAAGTTCAAATGCGGAAAGGTCGCCGGCCTCCTGGGCCGCAGCAAGCGCAGCGCGTACCAGCTCTTCAATCTTCTCGGGCATAGATCCTCCTTGTGTTAAAGCCCCCGAGCTCTTGGTCACTCGTAGGGCAAAAGCCAGAGTTTGTAGCACTCTATCACAAGCGACGGGCACTGTCGCAGGGTAAAGCTAATAGATATTGCATATGCACAAAAATGACTACAGCTTGTATGGAGTCACTCAAAGATGCCAGTCTGCCTGCAGATTATGCAGGCGTTGAAAATGCATAAAGGTGTGAATGAGCTGCGTCTGTTATCGAATACTCTTACCTATCAGAGTTGTGTGCTTTTCCTGCATAAAGTGAGGATTTGCGCACGTCAGCGTGTTATTCTAGACATACGTAAATTCGTATAAGTTGGAGGTAGCATGTTCTCAATCGGTCAACACGTCATTCATCCGGGTCAGGGAGTCTGCACCGTCGTCGGTTTTAGGGACGACACACCGCAGCCCATGCTGTTGCTCGAGACCAAGCAGGGACATGCACAGACGATCCTTATGTACCCCGTGGCACAGGCCGACCGTTTGCACGCCGCCATCTCGCAGCAAGATGCCGAGCACCTGCTGAGCCACTATGACGAGCTGGAGTGCGACACCTTTACCGAGCGCAACAGCTCGCTTGAGGAGACGCACTTTAAGCAGCAGCTCAAGCTGGGCGCGCCCGAGACGGTCCGCGTGGCAAAGACCATGATGCACCGCATTCGCCAGGCCGAGGAAGCTGATAAAAAGCCCAGCTCCTACTACATGCGCGTACTCAAGGAGGCCAAGCGCCGCTCCATCGAGGAGTTCGCCGTGGCCTTGGGCGTCACCGAGGAGGACGCCGAAGCTCGCCTAGCCCAAGCCGCCCTCAACTAACCCATCCGCGCCAAAAACCACCACAAAGGGGACAGACACCTTTGTGGTGGTTTTCTTGTTCTAGTAGTATTCATTCTTATCGATACCCACGAGCACAAGGAGTCTCTTATGGCAGAGCCGCTTACCGCTGGAATCACCCGCGACCGCGCGTTCGAACTGCTCAACGAGCACAACAAGGACCCGTTCCACATCACCCATGGCGAGACGGTCGAGGGCACTATGCGCTACTTTGCGCGCGAGTTCGACCCCGAGAACGAGGAGTTTTGGGGCATCGTCGGTCTGCTGCACGACCTTGATTGGGAGGAGCATGAGGACGACCCCATGAACCACACCATCTATGCTGCCGAGATTCTTGAGGGCGAAGGTGCGTCTCCCGAGCTCATTCGCGCCATCCAGACGCACACGTCGGACTTCAACACCTCGCTGCCCAAACCCGAGCTGCAGATGGAAAAGATCCTGTTTGCCTGCGATGAGCTCACCGGCCTGATCGGCGCTGCAGTCATCATGCGCCCGAGCAAGAGCGTCATGGACTTTACGACCAAGTCGCTTAAGAAGAAGTTCAAGGACAAGCGCTTTGCCGCCGGCTGCTCGCGCGACGTGATTTCGCAGGGCGCCGAGATGCTCGGCTGGGAGCTCCCCGAGCTCTTTGACCGCACCATCGCGGCCATGCAGTCCTTCGCCCCCGACCGCGATACCTTCCAGGCCTAACACCAAAACCACCACAAAGGGAACAGGCACCTTTGTGGTGGTTTTTCGTTTGCGTGGGGAGAGGCGCTACCCTACCTTGCGAATCGACCACTCCCCTACACCCGTCAGGCGCTGAATCTGACGGATCGAAAGGCCGGCGCTCCGCATCGCAGCCAAAATCTCATTTCGTTTGGCCTTATCGAGGGCTTTAACATCGGAAAGCTCACTCAGCCCAAACGAGCGAATCAGCGATATCCCCACATCTAGGGCTTCATCTTCATCAATGCGCCCACCCGCTGACGGACGAACAACCACGACATCGGATGCGTCCATAAAGGCCCGATAGTCGCAAGCGCGCGGAAACGCAAGACGAACAAACGCCAAATCGACCGTCGCAATGGCTGGGTCGCGTTCAGTATAATCCAGATGGCTGCTCCATCGATACTCGCCATACGGACAAATACCGGCTTTTTGCGGATTGAAATGCACGTATCGAATAGCATCGAGAAGATGTTCCTCGCTCGAAATGGGAGTGCTCGAAAATCTATCCTGAAAAACGTGGCCGGCATGCCCATGCCGGCGGTTATACCATGTTGCGTAGCAAGACATGACAAGGTGCATGGCCTCGCTCACGTTATCATCGGGATCGCTCACGACAAGATGCACGTGATTGCCCATCAGGCACCAAGCGATAAGTTTGATGTTGAATCTCGTTATCGAGGTCCGAACAAGCGACAGTAGCCGCCTTCTGTCCTTATCATCCTCAAACAGAAGCTGCTTGCCGTTGCCTCTCATCGTAATGTGATACAGGCCAATCTGTGATTTCTGCCGCGGCTTTCTCGACATGGACATCTCCTTGCTCTCATGCCAAAAATAACCCCGCGACGCACGCAAAGCGGCGAGAATCTATTCACCGATTATGCCGCCCACCTGCCGAAATGTCATCTATTGCTTAACGAAAATATGCTTAGATACACTTGAGCAACGAACGAATGCGCGAGCAAGCAAAAACCACCACAAAGGTGCCTGTCCCCTTCGTGGTGGTTTTTGCTTACGAGAGGTTTAGGGGCGAACCTGGCCGGTGCCGCGGAGCTTGTATTTGTAGGTGGTGAGGGCCTCGGCGGCAAAGGGACCGCGGGCGTGGAGCTTTTGGGTCGAGATGCCGATCTCGGCGCCCAGGCCAAACTCGCCGCCGTCGGTAAAGCGCGTGCTGGCGTTGGCGTATACAGCCGAAGCATCGACCGCATCGAGGAAGCGCTCGCAGGCGTCCGCATCCTCGGCGATGATGGCCTCGGAATGCATGGTGCCGAAGCGGTTGATGTGCGCGATGGCCTCGTCCTCGTTCGCCACGACTTTCACGCTCATCTCGAGCGCCAGGTACTCGCGGCCCCAATCCTCCTCGGTCGCGGCCACATAATCGTCGCCCTCGGCAAGCCCAGCGTCGGCGCATGCGGCGCACGTGGCCTCGTCGCCGTGAATCAGCACGCCGTGATCGTGCAGCACGGCAACGACTGCGGGCAAGAAGCGATCAGCAACGGCACGGTCGACCAGCAGCGACTCGGCGGCATTGCACACGCCCACGCGCTGGGTCTTGGCATTGACGATAATATTGAGCGCCTTGTCAAAGTCGGCGGATTCATGCACGTAGATATGGCAGTTGCCCGTGCCCGTCTCGATCACCGGCACAAGCGACTCGCGCACGCAGCGCTGAATCAGGCCCGCACCGCCACGCGGAATGAGCACGTCGACGATACCGCGGAGCTTCATGAGCTCGCCGGTGGCCTCGCGGTCGGTGGACTCGATCATCGAGATAGCCTCGCGCGGGAAACCCTGGGCCTCAAGCGCATCGGCCAGCAACTCGGAAATCATGGCGCACGAGTGATAAGCCAGCGAACCGCCGCGCAGAATGCAGGCGTTGCCGGTGCGGATGCAGATGCCCGCGGCATCGGCCGTCACGTTGGGGCGCGCCTCATAGACCATGGCGACCAGGCCCAGCGGTACGCTCACGCGGGTGAGGTCCACGCCGCTTGCAAGCACGCGGTGGTCGAGCACGCGGCCGACAGGATCGGGCAGCTCGGCGAGCTTCTCCAGGCCGGCGGCCATGCCCTCGACGCGCTCGGGTGTCAGCAGTAAGCGGTCGAGGAGCCCCGCCGAGGTGCCCGCATCGCGCGCGGCGGACATATCGAGCTCGTTGGCGGCAACGATGGAATCGACGCCGTCGCGCAACGCCGCGGCCATGGCGCGCACGGCCTCCTGGCGCTGGACATCGCTCGCCGTGGCAAGCACGCCCGAAGCGGCCTTGGCGGCAACAGCAAGATCGTGAACATACGTGGCTATATCGACCGACATGGGCGGCCCTTTCTCTTAGTTGTTTGCCCACCATGGTAGCCGATTTGTGCATGCCCTCGCGCGCGGCGGTAGAATTGGTCAACCCGAAACACCTCAACGAACGGAAGTAACGCATGGCCCTCATCACTTCGTACCACGTCCCCGGCCTCTATGTCGAGGACCACAGCATCGACGTCCCCTTGGATTGGCGCGGCCTGGAGCCCATGCTTTTGGCCGTCGGCAGCACCATGCGCCGCGGCGCCATGCCGGCGCCCATCGCCGGTGCGCCCGAGAGCATCAAGCTCTTCTACCGCGTGGTTTGCGCGCCCGACCGCATTAACGACGACTTGCCGCTCCTCCTCTTTTTGCAGGGCGGCCCCGGCGGCGAGAGCCCGCGTCCGCTGTCGCCCACAAGCGATGGCTGGATCGAGGAGGCCGTCAAGCATTTCCGCGTCGTGCTGCCCGACCAGCGCGGTACCGGGCGCAGCAGCTGTGTTGACGGGCGCACGATTACCGCCTTGGGCGATCGCGCCGAGGCGGTCGGCTCCGATGCGGCCCGCTCGCAGGCGGACTTCCTCAAGCGCCACCTCGCCAGCTCCATCGTGCGCGATTTTGAATACCTGCGCCTGGTGGGCTTTGGCGGCAAGCCCTGGGTCACACTCGGGCAGAGCTACGGCGGCTTTTTGACGTTGAGCTATCTATCGCTTTTCCCCGAGGGTGTGGCGGCATGCTTTACCTGCGGCGGCATTCCGCACGTGCCGGCGAGCGCCAGCGAGGTCTACGCGCACACCTTCCCGCGCATGGCGGCCAAGACCCAGCAGTATTACGACCGCTACCCCGCCGACGTTGAGCGCGTGGCGGCGCTGGCCGATGCGATTGAGGAGCAAAAGCCCGCGTTGCCCGACGGCTCGCCGATGACGGTCGAACGTCTGCAGCTCATGGGCAGCGACTTTGGCATGAAGCCGAGCTTTGAGCGCATGCACTGGATTATCGACCACGCGTTTGTAGATGGCGACGGTACGCTGAGCTGCGGTTCCTCGGTATCCGACAGCTTTTTAATGCGCGCCTTCGAGCGCACCAACACGCGTACAAACCCGCTGTACTGGACGCTGCAGGAGTTCATTTACGCCGACGGCGACACCATGCCCATCCGCTGGGCCGCGGCAGAAGAGAAGGCACACCGCGCCGAGTTCGACACTCTCGCGCGCCCGTTCATGTTTACCGGCGAGGCCATGTTCCCGTGGATGTTTGAGCAGATGCCCGAGCTCAAGCCCTTTAAGCCCGCGATGGACCTGCTGATGGAGGACACCAGCTGGGACAAGATCTACGACCCGCAGCGCCTAGCGTGCAACGAGGTGCCACTCCAGGCCGCGGTGTACTTCGACGACATGTACGTGGACTCGGGCATGCAGATCGACACGCTCAGCCGCGTGGGCAACTCGCATGCCTGGGTGACCAACGAGTTTGAGCATGATGGCCTGCACGGCAGCGTGGTGTTCAAGCACCTCTTCGACGAAGCCCTCAACCGCGGAGACCTGCGCCGAATCTTCTAGCAAAGGAGTGTCCCCAACTGCCGGCACAAAAGGAACGTCCCCAAGTGCTGGCAACGACAATGCCACAGGTAGAGGGCAGAAAGCGAAAACGCCTCTAAGCGAGTGGCTTTAAATCGTAGGTCGAACAAAAGAAGCGAGCGCCGCCCAGAGCGAGCAAGTTGGCATGAAAAAGGCGAGGCATAGACCTGATGGTCATGCCTCGCCTTTTGAATGACAAATTGTCGCTCTGGGCGGCGCGCAGCGTCGACCCGTTAGGCGAAGACGATTAGATTATCTCGATGGATCGCAGGCTTCTCGGCCAGATCTGCCAGCAGGCGGTTGCTGGCAATCTGGTCCTGGCGGCGTCCTGCCGCAAGTTCCAGCACGTCCGAATCGGCCTCGGCGATACCGCGGGCGACAACCATGCCGCTCGGGTCGCATACGTCGAGCACATCGCCCTCAGCAAACGCACCATCGACCTCGCGAATACCCACCGCAAGCAAGGAAGAACCACGGCTGACCAGCGCCTTCGCGGCGCCGTCATCGACCGTCACCGAGCCATGCGCTTTGTCACCCAGCGCGATCCACAGCTTGCGGGGCGCAATGTCCAGGCGCTCCGCCGGCGGATCGAACAGCGTACCCACGCTCTCGCCGCGGGCCAGGCGCACGAGCGCATCGGGTTCCTCGCCCGAGCAAATCACGCTCTGAATGCCGGCCGTCATCAAAATGCGGCTCGCACGAATCTTGGTAATCATGCCGCCCGTACCCACCGATGTGGAAGAATCGCCCGCCGAGGCGATGATCTTGGCATCGATCTTATGCACGACCGGGACAAACTCGGCCATGGGGTCCTCGTGCGGATTGGCGGTATAGAGGCCATCGATGTCCGAGAGCGTCACGCACAGATCGGCAGAAACCAGGCAGCTCACGAGTGCCGCCAGCGTGTCGTTGTCGCCAAACTTGATCTCATCGACGGTAACGGTGTCGTTCTCGTTGACGACCGGCACTACGCCAAGCTCCACCAGACGCAGCAGGGCGTCGCGCGCGTGCAGGTAGGACGTGCGGCGGGCCGTATCGTGGCGCGTGAGCAGCACGAGCGAGGTGAGCAGGTCGCGCGCATGAAACTCCTCGTCGTAGGCCGACGAGATGATGCACTGACCGGCCGAGGCGCAAGCCTGTAAGCTCGGCAGGTCACCGACCGGCTTGCGTTCGAAGCCCAGCACGGGATAGCCACAGGCGATAGCGCCCGAGCTCACCACGACCAGACGCCAGCCGAGCTTGCGCAGCGCTGCGGCCTGATCGGCAAGTCCGCCGATAAAGGCGCGGTTGACCTTGCCATCGGCACCCACCACCGTGGACGAACCGATCTTTACCACCATCGTTTTATAAGAAGTCGTCATACGTCAAACCAATCAACTGTTCAGCGAACGGCCGAGCTGGCGGCCAAGGGAGCGTGACTCGCCCCTACCGCCCAAGGAATTAGTGAGCCCAGGGAAAAGCAGAGGCCGCGGCCATGTTCTTGCGTACGAGCTCGTCGCGCACCTGAGCCAGGCCCTGCTCCATGCCCACCACATAGGTCTGCGGGTACAGGAAGCGCTTGAAAGCTGCGTCCAGATGATCGAGCGCCCAAGCACAGCGCTCGCGCGCGTCCTGGATGCTCTCACGCGGAGCCACCGCACTGCCATCGCGCACGATCGGCACCAGCAGCTCGCGATACTCAAGTTCGGACACGTCGGTCACCAGGGCGGCATCATTCACGGCCACGAGGGTATTGCCGCGCGCGGCGCCCTCCCCCGCCAGATGGTCCTCGTCGTAGATCATGTCGCAGACCGGGCCGCCAAAGCCGTCGTAATAACGGCGCACGCGTTGCACGCCCGGGATCGTGCGCTTGTAGGGCTGCTCGGAGAGCTTGACCACCGGCGTCCATGGATCTGCCTCGCTCGCACGGCGGGCGGAAAGCTTGTACACGCCGCCCAGCGCCGGCTGGTCATAGCAGGTCGCGAGCTTGGTACCCACGCCAAAGCTGTCGATGGGCGCGCCCTGGTCGAGCAGCGACTGAATCGTGTACTCATCCAGATCGTTAGAAACCGAGATCCCCACATAAGGCAGGCCCTCGGCATCAAAACGACCGCGCACATACTTGGAGAGCTTGGCGAGGTCGCCGGAGTCGATGCGAATAGCCGATAGACGCTCGCCCACCGCCTCCATCTCCTTGGCAACCGTAATGGCATGCTCGCAGCCCTCGCGCACGTCATAGGTGTCGATGAGCAGCGTACAGTTCTTGGGGCTCGACTTGGCAAAGGCACGGAAGGCCTCGAGCTCGGAATCGAAGCTCATCACCCAGCTGTGCGCATGTGTGCCAAAGACGGGAATACCGTAGCGGCGGCCGGCGAGCACATTGGACGTAGAGGAGCAGCCGGCAACGTAGCTCGCGCGCGCAACGGCCAGGCCGCCATCGGGACCCTGGGCTCGGCGCAGGCCAAACTCCGCCACGGGGCGACCGTCGGCGGCGAGCACCACGCGCGCCGTCTTGGTGGCGACAAGCGTCTGGAACCCGACGATGTTGAGCAGCGCCGTCTCGAGCAGCTGGCACTCCAGCGCGGGGCCGGTGACGCGCACCATGGGCTCGCGCGGAAAGACGAGCTCGCCCTCGGGCACGGCGTCGATGTTTACATGCGCACGAAAATCGCGCAGGTAGTCGAGGAATCCAGGCTTGAACATCGCGCCGCCGGCAGGGGCCTGGAGCGAGGCGAGGTAGTCGATGTCCTCGGGCGTAAAGCGCAGATTCTCGACCAGCTCGGGCAGTTCGGCGGTGCCGCACATGACGGCATAGGCGCTGCCAAAAGGATGGTCGCGGTAAAACGCGGTAAAACAACCCTGCTCATTGGCCTTGCCGCTCTCCCACAGGCCCTGGGCCATAGTGAGCTCGTACAGATCGGTGAGCATTGCAATGTCGGTGGGATGCGAGATGTCGGTCAAAGCCATGGGGCGACCTTTCGGATGTGTGGTGCAGAATTTGAGGGTTGGACGAGAGCAGAGGATGCGGACATGACGGCCGATGCAAATCGGTTAGAGCAGGCCCATGCTGGTCAGAATCGTGTAGCTCATAAAGATGACAAACGCGATGAGGGCAAGGACAATGATGATTTTTTGAGCCGGCGCCATGCCAGGGATCTCGTTCTCGCCCGTAGGCTCCTTGGAGGTAACCATGCGCTGGGCAAAGGTCATCTCGTCACGGCTCGGCTTGGGCTCGACGGACTTGGGACGAACGGCCTTTTTAGGCTGAAGTTTGGGCGCGGCAGGTGCAGGCTTCGCGGCAGCGGGCTTGGGTGCGGGCGCCGGCGCGGATGCGGATGCGGCGTTCGCAGCGGCCTCCTCGGCCTTCGCACGCTCAGCACGCAGGGCAGCCAGCTCCTCACGCTCGCGACGGGCCTCTTCCCGAGCCTCGCGGCGGGCCTTCTCGGCGCGGAGCTCTTCCAACTCAGCGCGCTCCTCTTCGGACAATGGTTGGGACTCAAGCTCGGCCATGGTACAGCCCTTTCTTTTAAAAAAAGCCGCCGACACAATGTCAGCGGCTTATCAAATCCAAGGGTGGAGACGAAGGGAGTCGAACCCTCGGCCTCTGCCATGCGACGGCAGCGCTCTCCCAACTGAGCTACGTCCCCAGGATAAGTTGATATTTTACCTACGGCTCGCCAACTGTCAACGCCCAATAACCAGTCTTTTTGGGGCGGAGCTTTTTTGACTACCATTCGCCCGATGATTTTTTAATCCCCGTCCCAGAAAAAATCATCGACGAACGCACTACTTTGCGCTGGTAAGAACACCGGTGGTGTCGAAGGCCGGGGTGAAGCTCTCGTCTACCGCGCCGCCCTCTTGCCAGAACATCGTCGTAAAGCCCAGGTCGTCGGCATGGTCGAGCACTTGCTCGTACTCCTCGCGCGTCACGGCGCGTGCCAGGTCGCCGCCCTGCTCGCGCATGAGCGCATTGGGCGTGTACTGGTTCATGACCGAGATCGGCACGTCGCCCACCGTCTGCCACACCAGGTCCAGCACGCGGCATGAATCATCCGCATGCCCCGGCAGCACCAGGTGGCGCACGATGATGCCGCGCTTCATGAGCCCGTCCTCGTCCACCAGCTCTCCCCCGCGGCGCTCGATCTCGCACGCCATCTGTGCCAGGCCCGACACGGCCACGCGCGGGTAATCCTTAATATGAGAAAGCGACTGCGCAAGCCCGGCATCGGCATATTTAAAGTCGGTGAGCCACACATCGACCAGGTCGCCCAGCGCCGCCACGGCACTCGCGCGCTCGTAACCACTCGTGTTGTAGACGATCGGAATGACCAGCCCGCGCGCCCGTGCCGCGGCAATCGCGGCAGGCAACAGGTGCGCATAGTGCGTCGCCGTCACCAAATTGATGTTGTTGGCGCCCTGGTCCTGCAGTTCCAGCATAATCTCGACCAGGCGCTCAGGCGAAATCTCAAGGCCAAAATTGCCGGTCGAGATCTCGTGGTTTTGGCAGTAGACGCATTTAAGCGAACAGCCGCTAAAGAAGATCGTGCCCGAACCGGCCTCGCCCGAGATAGGCGGCTCCTCCCACATATGAAGCGCCGCGCGGGCCACCTTGAGCGTGTCGTTAGCACCGCATACGCCGTGCGCGCCCTCATCGCGCGCCGCACCGCAACGGCGCGGACACAAATGGCAGGCGGGCGAAAAAAGATCGGTCAACGACGTCGGCATAAAAACATGCTCCAAAACAACAATTCAGCAGCTCAAATGTAAAGGCCCGGACCGCGCAGACGGCTCCGTCCCTAAGGCGCCGTAATCGTCCGACACGATTTTTGTAATGTCAAGACTGGAATCCACAAAGTGCCGCTTTATGATGTAGGTATTCCGCCCCCCGCGGAGCAACTGGGTGAACCGTCGTGTTTATTTAGGGAGCCCACACAGTCGTACCTAGTACAGGTATCCTTCGTTGTTAAGGACGCTGGAACAGTCGATGAGGGCACCCACCTGTTTTAGGTGGGTTCATTTTCGTAACGTGGGGGGTGGTTTTCTTTTGCCGAAAATCACCATTACGGTCCATATGGATTCCCGCCGGCATCCCGACAAGCCATCGACAACATCCCAATATCTGGTAAGCGCGTGATTATCGCTGCGTGCAATTACATGCACCCCCCTTGGTCGAGTATTATGGTTCGGCTATGCCCTTTGCGCATGGCGTTCTTCTGACCTTTTCCTTCGACGCTTGGCGGTTTTTAGATTCATGGCTTCATCCCCGAGCTACATACCGTACCTATGCGTGGCAGCGGCGGCCTTTATCACGACCTTCCTCGCGGTGCCCCTGGTCAAGCGCTTGGCAATTAAGCTCGATGCCGTCGACTATCCTTCTAAGCGCCGCATCAACACCAAGCCCATCCCGCGCTTGGGCGGAACGGCGGTGTTTTTGGGCCTGGTCGTTGCCTGCATTGTGCAAATCCTAGGCACCTGGCACCTAGGCTGGCCACCCGTCCTGGTGCCGCACCCGCGCCTTCACATTAGCTATCCCATGCTGGCGCTCTCCTTTACCGTCATCTTTGCGACCGGCGCTATCGACGACGTCTTCCAGCTCAAGCCCAAGCAAAAGCTGGCCGGACAGGTCCTCGCCGCGCTCATCGCCTGTATCGGCGGCCTGCGGATCGACGTCATCGTCAACCCGTTTGCCCCCGGTGAGATCATGCTCGGATGGCTCGCCTACCCCATCACCGTGATCTATCTGGTGGCATTCACCAACATCATTAACCTCATCGACGGCCTCGACGGCTTGGCCACGGGCATCTGCGGCATCGCGTCGTTCACCATGTTTTCGATGGCCGTTCTCTCGGGCCGCATCGACGCCGCCGCGCTCTCCATTGCGCTCTTTGGCGCCTGTCTGGCCTTTTTGCGCTACAACTTCAACCCCGCAAGCATCTTCTTGGGCGACTCGGGGTCGCTGCTTCTGGGCTTTGCGCTGGGCTCCATCTCGCTGCTCAACGTGAGCCGCACCGCCGCACTCACCTCGCTTATCATCCCGCTCATCGTTGCCGGCGTGCCCATCATCGACACGTTTAGCGCCATCGTGCGCCGCAGGCGCGCCCACATTAGCATTGGGCAGGCCGACAAGGGCCACATCCACCACCGCCTGATCCAAGAAGGCTACAACCAAAAACAGGCCGTGCTGCTCATCTATGCCTGGTGCATCATGCTTTCGGCCGGCGCCGCCGCGATTAACCAGGTCGAGGTGCCCATGCGCGTGCTCATCTTTACCGTGCTCGCCATTGGCTCGGCGGCCTTCGCCAAGCACCTGCACCTGTTTGAGCCCGTGCTGCGCCACCATTACAACAAGCGCACGCACGAGGACGAGCTCGTCACCCCCGACGACCCCGCCTTTAAGCAGGAGGAGCAGGCAGCAGAAGAGCGTAAGGAAGAGCGCCACCACAAGCTCTAGGGCAAGCTGCCGAGGATGCGCCCAGGCGCCGCTGGCCAAGCTCAGCCGCGCCGTACCCATCGCACAAGCCGCACCACGCGCGTCCCTCTCCCGCCCCTCGCCTACTTACGCACCGCCCCTCCAATAAACGCGTTATCATCTTGACCCATGAACATACGTTAGGAGCAATCATGCCAAACGAGAACAGCTACGAAGTCGCGCTGCAAAAGAGCAACGCCATTCGCGAGGGCCTGACCAAAACGCCCGAGAAGTTCACCATGCTCACCGGCGACCGCCCCACCGGCCGTCTGCACCTGGGCCACTACTTCGGTACCCTCAAGGGCCGTGTTGAGCTGCAGAACATGGGCGCCAAGACCAACGTGCTCATCGCCGACTACCAGGTCATCACTGACCGCGACACGACCGAGCACATCCAGGACAACGTGTACAACATGGTCATGGACTACCTTGCCTGCGGCATTGACCCCGACAAGACCATGATCTACGCGCACTCCGCCGTGCCCGCCGCCAACCAGCTCATGCTGCCGTTCCTGTCGCTGGTGTCCGAGGCCGAGCTGGCGCGCAACCCCACCGTCAAGGCCGAGATGGAGGCCTCGGGCCACGAGCTCACCGGCCTTCTGCTCACCTACCCGGTGCATCAGGCCTGCGACATCCTGTTCTGCAAGGGCAACGTGGTGCCCGTCGGTCGCGACCAGCTGCCGCACATCGAGCTCACCCGCACCATCGCCCGCCGCTTTAACAACCGCTACGGCAAGGTGTTCCCCGAGGTCGACGCGCTGCTGTCCGAGACCCCGTTGCTGCCCGGCCTGGACGGTCGCAAGATGAGCAAGAGCTACGGCAACGCCATCAACATCTCGATGACCGCCGAGGAGACGGCCAAGCGCATCAAGAAGAGCCAGACCGACTCCGAGCGCATGATCACGTTCGACCCCGAGAACCGCCCCGGCGTGTCTGGCCTGCTTTCGACGGCCGCCATCTGCACCGGCCGTTCCGAGGTCGAAATTGCCGAGGAGATTGGCATGGGAGGCTCCGGCCAGCTCAAGAAGTACGTGACCGAGGCCGTCAACGAGTACTTCGCGCCGATCCGCGAGCGTCGTCAGCGCTACGAAAACGACCTGGACTATGTGAAGGACGTGCTGCACGAGGGCAACCGTCGCGCCAACGAGATTGCCGAGCAGACCCTGGCCGAGGTTCAGGACGCCATGGGCATGGTGTACTAGATCGATCTGCTGGCTAGAACTTTCGATTGCTATAGGGCGGGCGCTAGTGCGTCCGCCTTTTTTGGTGCCCGACCGGTTCGGCTCTGCCCATTGCACTCCCCCGAAAAACAGGAACAGGCCCGCTGGCAGTTAGTTGCCAGCGGGCCTGTTCCCGAAGTACACCGTTGAATCGCACAGAGGGGAGGAATGCGAATCAAACTCAACAGGGCAGGCTTTTTCATCGCCTATTGCCTGCTCCGTTGCTGAATACAATATAGTTCACCGTGGTTTACTTTGTAGCGTCAATATGTTCCCCCATAGCTTCTCCATAAGTTAGCTCAGGTAAACTAGAACCACCACAAAGGGGACAGGCACCTTTGTGGTGGTTTTAACCACGGCAGAGCCGCTAGAGCCCTGCAGGCCAGCGACAGGCGGCCAAGTCGACGTGCATGTCGTCCTTAAACGCCACACCCTCCCCTAGCAAAAGCTCACGTTGAGCATCGGGACCGCCAAAAGCAAAACCATCGCATATGCGGCCATCGGCAAACACCACGCGGTGACAGGGAATCTCGCCGGGGCGCGGATTGCCATGCAGGGCATACCCCACGTACCGCGCACTTCGTGGACGTCCAGCAAGCAGCGCCACCTGACCATACGTGGCGACCATCCCCTCGGGAATCTGCTCGACCACCTCGTACACCCGCTCAAAAAAGCCCTCAGACGCCATTGCTCGCTCCCTTCCACCCGGAATAGCATAAACCACCACAAAGGTGCCTGTCCCCTTTGTGGTGGTTTTGGCAGGTGGGCTAGTTAACGGGCTGGAAGAAGGCTACGGCTACGGCGCCGGGGCCTACATGGGTGCCGATGGTGGCGCCGATGGTGTGAACGGGCAGTTCGCCCTCGGTGTGGCCAGCCCACAGTGCCGCGCTGTCCTCGATATACTTCTTGAGCACCGCATCCGAAAGGCCCGTATAGCCGAGCGCCAGCGGCATGGAAAAGTCGATGCCGCCTGCCTTTTCGACCTTCTGGTTGAGCAGGTTACGTCCGTTCTTGGAACCGCGCGCCTTGCCCAGCTGCACGATCAGACCGTCCTCGGCAGCCACAACAGGCTTTACGTTGAGCAGCGTACCCACGGCACCGGCAGCAGCAGACAGGCGACCGCCGCGCACCAGGTACTCCAGCGTCTCGAGCAGACCAATAACCACCACGCGGTCACGGACGGCCTCGACAGCCGCCGCGATCTGGGCCGCGCCCTGGCCCTCGTCCACTAGGCGCAGGGCATACTCGACCAGCACGCGCTCACCCAGGGTAACGTTATTGCTATCAACCACATACACGTCGCCGCCCGGCGCCTCGGCAAGTGCGGTACGGGCGCTCTGATTGGTCCCCGAAAGTTTGGCACCCACGGTAATAATCACCGCCTCGTCGCCGGCCTCACGTGCTTCGGCAATCGCCTGCGAAAAGGCGTACGGGTTGACCTGACCGGTCTTGGGCAGCTCGTCGCGCTCCACGAGCATCTCGTAAAAGCGCTGGTGATCGATGTCGACGCCATCCATATACACATCGGTGCCAAAGGTAACGGACAGCGGCAAGACGGACAGCGCCGGGTGCTCCGCCGGCGACATATCGCTGGCGGAATCGGTAATAATGCGGACGGACATAGCGAATCCTTTCTTGCGCAGGTCTCGCGCAGGGAATTTTGACAGCAATGTCCCGGCACGGCATACGCGCTCAAACGGGACGATGCAGTTTTTAATGGGAAGCAAATGCCTTGGCGGCCTTAGATCTCACGCAGGGTGTTGAGAATCGTACGCAGCGACGCATACATCTGCTCGCGCTGCTCCACACCCATAGCCTTACCGGTGGTGTCGAGCACCTCGCGAATGATGCGGTCCGCCTCGCTCATGCTCTCGCCGCCCAGAGCGGTCAGGCGCACCGGGGCACGATACTTAACGGCCGCATCACCCGAGTCGTCGACCTCGACGTAGCCGCCCTCCTCCAGATGCGCGAGCGTGCGCGAGACGGCGGCACGGGTCACGCCTGCCATGCGAGCCAGGTCAGCGCCAGTCAGGCCGTCCTTGCTGCGCTCAAGATAGTACAGGCACATAACGTCGGAGCCCTTGAGGCCCAGCCTTGCGCCCTCGGATGTCTTAATGCGCTGGATCTCCTTGTAGAGCCCGCTGATCAGTCCGACAAAGTCCTCGAAACGTGTCTCGTCGTTCTGCTGCATGGGAGACGACCGCCTTTCGCTTACATGATGCTAACGGGTAAACATCTTAGCCGCACGAGGCAACACCCATACCCAAATATCCCATTTGTTAACCCATCAACATAAAAACCACCACAAAGGGGACAGGCACCTTTGTAGTGGTTTTGACCGGCGAACATGATCCGCAGGCGTCGCTACAGTTCCACGCAGGGATTGTCGCGGGTCACAAGCGTCTTAACGACAACCGTCGCTCCCAGATAGCGCTCGAGCAACTCGGCGAGACGATCAACGGCAGCCTGGCAATCCCCCATCCGCTCGGGCTCCACGCACTCAATCGCCAGGAATGCATCGGCCGAATCGTCGGACAGCGCCGTGCGAACGCCATCGCGCCAGTTCCAGCAGCGGCATACGGCGCCCGCATCATCGATGTAGGCGAGCTCGCCGGGCAGCGTCGGGTCATCCGTTTCCTCGCCAAGTGGCAGGAACGCATCGCCGCCGTCAGTCACCTTCAAGCGAAGATCCCCCTCAATCGCATGCAGGTCCTCGCCGCCAACGGGCAGCGCGTAGGTCAGCGACACCGTGTTGTAGATGTCCACCGCGGGCGTAATGTGGCCCACCGGTTTGCCCTTGAGCACGCGCTTGAGCAGGCTCTCAATTGAGCAACGCGCGCCCTTTTTGGTCTTGAACAGCCGATAAGCCTCGCGCCATGCCTTGACCGGTGCGTTCTCGCTGATAGTATCGCTGGTCAGATGACGCTCCGCGTCGATATTGGCGCGGTCGAGCAACGCCGCAATCGCGTCCACGTCCTCTTGAGGAATCTGAGCCGCGGGCTTCATGCCCTTTACGACCACAACACCGACAGCCGCCTGCGGAAACAGCTCCCAAAACGAATCCTCGGCAATAAAGCTCTTCATGTGCTCTCCCTTCATAGCATGCGCCCGAGCCCGGGTGCCTAAACAAAAAGCGCCCTTACGACGGCCACCTTCAAAGTCCTACGGTGCCGCCACAAGAGCGCTTACGCTGCCCCCATCCGGAGAAGGGAGCGATATGTCAGGCGTATTGTAACCCGAGTCATCCGCGCGAGTAAAACCACCACAAAGGTGCCTGTCCCCTTTATGGTGGTTTTGGGTCTGAGGCGACGCTAGTGTCGGAGTCCCAGCAGGCCGCGGCCGCGATGACGGGCGTCGGCGTGCACCAGAGCGTGCGGACCGGCGGCCTTCACGGACTCGGGCAGGTGCGAGTACTTCTTCTCGAAGTTCTCCTCGAACATCACGGCCAAGTTGTGCGCGGCCTCGTCGTAGCGCGCGGTGCTCTGCCAGTACTGGCGCGGCACCAGGATGCCGTCGGGCACGCCGTGGCACGTGGTGGGAATGTCGACGTTAAAGATATCGTCATGCACGAATTCGCTGTCCTCGATGGCACCGTCGAGGGCGCGGGCCACCAGGGCGCGCGTGTAGGCAAGCTCGATGCGATGGCCCACGCCGTAGCCGCCGCCAATCCAGCCGGTGTTGACCAGGTACACACGCGTGCGGCCGTCGGCGATGCGCTCACCGAGCATCTTGGCATAGACCATGGGGTCGAGCGGCATAAACGGCTCGCCAAACAGCGAAGAGAACGTGGGCGTGGGCTCGGTGACGCCGACCTCGGTGCCGGGGATCTTGGCCGTAAAGCCCGTCACGAAGTGGTACATGGCGGCATCGGCCGTCAGGCGTGAGATGGGCGGCAACACGCCAAAGGCGTCGCAGGTCAGGAACAGCACGACGCTTGGAGTGGTGCCCATGCCCTTGGTCCACGCGTTGGGAATGTGCTCGACGGGATAGGCCACGCGCGTGTTGTGCGTGATCGAGATGTCGTCGTAGTTGGGCTTGCGGTTCTCGTCGAGCACCACGTTTTCGCAGATCGCGCCAAAGCGGACGGCGTTGAAGATCTCAGGCTCGTGGAACGCGTCCAGGCCCTCGCATTTGGCGTAGCAGCCACCCTCGATGTTGAAGATGCCCATGTCGGACCAACCGTGTTCGTCGTCGCCGATCAGCAGGCGCGTGGGGTTGGCCGAAAGCGTGGTCTTGCCGGTGCCGGAGAGGCCAAAGAACACGGCGGTCTCATGCGTGACGGGGTCCATACTGGCCGAGCAATGCATGGGCAGCACGTCGTCCTCGACGGGCAGCAGGTAATTCATGACGCTGAAAATGGACTTTTTGATCTCGCCGGAGTAGCCGGTGCCGGCGACCAGAATCACGCGCTCCTGGAAGTTAATGACCACGGCGGCGCTGGAGTTGAGGCCCTTGATGGCGGGATCGCACTGGTAGCCCGGCGCGGCGAGCACGCAGAAGTCCGGCTCGCCGGTGCGTGCGATTTCACGGGCAAGCGGGCGGGCGAGCATCTGCTTAATAAAGAGCGCCTGGCTGGCACGCTCGCAGGCGACAAGCAGACGACGCGTATGGTTGCGGTCGGCACCGGCCATACCGCGAGTGACGAACACGTCGCGCTCGTTGAGATAGTCGACGATGCCGGCCTTGATGGCCTCGTAGCTCTCGACAGACAGCGGGCGGTTGACGGCACCCCAGGCAATCTTGTCGTGAACATCGGGGGTGTCAACGATAAAGCGGTCATTAGGCGAGCGGCCAGTGCGCTCCCCCGTCTCGATCACCAGCGCGCCGTTGGAGGCCATACGACCTTCGTTGCGACGGATGGCGTGCTCGACGAGCTCGGCTGCCGGCAGGTCGACCAGCAGGCGGGGCTGGTTCTCGGCAGGATCTTCGACCAGCGTAATGCCAAAGTTGGACAGAACTTCTGCAGGGGTAACACCTGGCATGGGGCCTCCTTTAAAAGCGCGACACGTGGACGAGGCGCGCACTTTACTCACGTAAAGCCCGTTGTACCCGATATGCAAAAACGTTTTTGCGGCAACGGCGAAGCGCCCGCCCAACGGTCAAAAATCGCACGCAAGCGGCCTAGTCATTGGAGACGTTCTTGAACAGGCAACATTCAAGGAGTGTCCCCGAATGCCGGCACTTAGGGACGTTCCCAAAGTGCCGGCACATAAGGAACGTCCCTAAGTGCCGACTATAGTGGCAGGCCTTGTCCGAGCATGGCGATGGCGCTCATGAGGACCAGCATGCCGGCGGCGTAGGGCAGCACGGCGCTCAGGAGTTCGGCGTCCTTGCCGCGCACGCGTACGGCGGCAAGACCAATGGCGAGCGTCTGCGGCGAGATCATCTTGCCGGCGGCGACACCCAGGGCGTTCAGCGCGACCATCCAGTAGTCACTCACGCCCAGCGCCGTAGCCGCCTGGCTCTGGATGGGACCGAACAGCATGCCCGACGACGTGCCCGAACCGGTCACGAACGCACCGACGGCACCGATCCACGGGGCCAGAATCGGGTACAAACTACCGGCGACAGCGATACAGAACGCGCTGATCGACGAGATCATGCCCGCATAGCCCATCACCTTGGCGCAGCCCAGCACCGAAAGCATGGTAATGACCGTCGGCATCATCTGCTTGACAGTCGCGGCCAGCACCTCGCCCATCAAGCGCGGCGAAGCGCCCTGAATGGCACCGCCGACAAACGCAGCCAGGAAAATCCAAACACCCGGCGTGTTGATCCACGAAAACGTAAGCGTACCGGGGTTCTCGCCGCAATATACCTGCACGTGACTCGCAAACGGCGCGAGCGCGGCATGTACAACGGGCACCAGGTTGGACGTACCCAGCAGCAGAACAAAAATCAGGATGAAGCACGACCAGGCAGAAAGCGCCGACTTAACGGTGAGCTGTTCGCCGGCCTCGATATTCATGTGAAAGCGTGCGTCCAGATGCCCCGACTTCTCGGCACGCATAGCAAGCGCAGCTGTCAGCCCGAGCGAAACGATAGAACCGACGACGACGGCAAGCTCGGGACCCACAAACCTAGCAACGACCAGAGCCGCACCGGCAAAGGACACGCCGGAGAGCACGGCGATGCCCGCCGCGCCACGTAGGCGCTCGGCAACGCCTGCAACGTTGCCCTGGTCCTCGGCAACACGACCAGCAACCAGTACGATAAACAGCGGCATCATCACAAAGAAAGGCGCCAACTGCACCAGCTGAACGGTCGCCAGGTGCAGGGAATCCAGACCCACCAAGTCGGCAACGGACACCGTGGGGATGCCGATGGAGCCGTAGGGTGTGGGTACGCCGTTGGCCAGCAGGCAGATGAGCACGGCGGGCACGGCCTCAAAACCCAGGCCCGCGAGCATGCCGGCAGGAATGGCGACGGCAGTGCCAAAACCGGCCATGCCCTCCATAAAACCACCGAAGCACCAGGCCACGAGCAGCGCCAGCAGACGGCGGTCGCTGCTGATGGAGGTGATCATGCTGCCGATCACGTCCATGGCGCCCGTGCGAACGCACAGGTTATACGTGAATACCGCGGCGATGATCACCAGGACGATGGGCCACAGAGCCATCAAAAAGCCTTCAAGCGAGGCGGTCGCGATCTGCGCTGCCGGCAGGTGCCACCATGCGAAGGCAAGCACGCACGAAAGGACAAACGATCCGATAGCGGCCTTCCAAGCTGGCCATTTAAAGCACAGCAGCATCACGACCAGCCAAATAATCGGCACAAGAGCCAGTAAGAATGCGGCGACGTCCATAGGTAGAAGCTCCTTGGTGCCGCGTGGGCGGCATCGGGGAGGTGTCACAAAACTTCAACAGGATACCGCACACTTACCGACAAATTACAGCCGCCTGCCGAAAATATTGAACAATCCGTTCAAAAACACGAGCGAACACCGTCGCGTCTATACTAGAGCGCAGCAATAGAAAGGACCCCGCTTTGAGCATCACGCCCCTCGATAGCATTCGCCGCGCCATCGCCCGCCGCAATGGCGTCGCCGACCCCGCCGTAGCGGGCAGCGGCACCGCAAGGGCCCAGGGCGGACGCATCGAGAATGGCCTGTTCCCCGCCTCCCACACGGCCGAAGAGCTCGCGCGCATCCAGGAGCTGAGCCAGCGCAACGCCGGCGGCCCCGACAGCAGCCAGGCCACGCGCCGTCGCCGGCGCGAACGCGATCGGGAGCCCGGCCCCGTCCGCCGCATGGTCAACGCCTGGTGGAACCGTCTGCTCGGTGCCGTCTACGGCGGCGGCTTCTCCATGCAGGAAGCGGAATACGAGGAGCACGCCACCAGTCGCGACTATCTTTGGAACACCCTCGGCACCGCCGTGTGGGGCTTGGCATTTCCGCTGCTCACCATCGTGTCTACGCAGCTCGTGGGCGCCGAAGAAGCAGGCAAATTCTCCATCGCCTTTGTCACCGGCACGCTCATCATGATCGCGTGCAACTACGGCGTGCGTAATTTCCAAGTCTCGGATATCGACGAAACGACGTCCTTTGCCTCTTATCAGCTCAACCGCTGGCTTTGCGGAGCGATCGCCCTAGGCTGCGGTCTCATGTACAGCAGCGTCCGCGGCTACGACGCGCAGATGGCGACGATCGGCCTGGGCGTCTACCTGTATAAGGTGATCGACGGCGTGGCGGACGTATACGAGGGCCGCCTGCAGCAGGCCGATAAACTCTACCTGGCTGGCATGAGCCAAACGCTACGCTCCGTCGGCGTCATCGTGGTGTTTAGCGCGGCGCTGTTCCTTACGCGCAGCATGCCCATCACGGCCATGGCCATGGGTGTCACCGCCATCGCCTCGCTCGTGCTGGTCACCGCGCCGCTCGCCCTGCTCGAGACCGAGAAATCGCGCCGCGTGAGCCTACGCGAGGTCGGTCACCTGTTTGTCCAGTGCGCTCCGCTCTTTGGCGCACTGTTCCTGTTCAACCTCATCGAGAGCATGCCCAAGTTTGTGATGGAAGGCACGCTGGCATACAAATATCAGCTGTACTTTAATGCCCTGTTCTTTCCGGCGCAGGCTATTTTGCTGAGCATTGGATTTATCTATAAACCGCAGCTCCTGCGCTTGTCGAGCATTTGGGCTAATCCTCGCAAGCGTCGTCGCTTTGACCTGATTATTGTTGCCGTTATGGCGCTGATCGTGGTCATCACCGGCGTGTGCGCCGCATTTATGGCAGGTCCCGGTATTCCCCTCATGAGCTTTATGTACGGCCTCAGCTTTGAACGCTACCGTACGCTGGCGCTGCTGATGGTCGTCGCCGGCGGCGTCACCGCGGCCATCGACTTTATCTACGCCATCATCACGGTGCTGCGCCACGCTGGAGACGTCACCAAGATCTACCTGATCTGCTTCGCCGTAAGCGTGGTGCTGCCGGTGAACCTGATTAAGCTGCTGGGTCTGATGGGCGCCGTGGTGAGCTACCTAGCCATCATGGCCCTACTCCTGGTGCTGCTGATAATCGAGTACGCCCACATCCGCCAACGCATCGAACGCGACCGCAACCCATACGGCGCCTAATTAGCTGCCCCCGGTCACCGGAATTTGCGATGGAATCACCCCGGCTGGGGTCTCGTTGCGGACAATATGCATCACGCAAAACTAAGTGAGTAGACTTTTGCCGAATCCCTGACCACACCGGCAAAACACAAGTCAATGACCTGCGGTTTTGTTGAGGCAAATTTGCCGGCTGCTCGGCATTTCCAAAAAAGCCTACTCACTTAGCCAGCGGGCAGCCAAATGATTTTAAAATCCCCGTCCCAGAGAAATCAATTAGCGGGCAGAAGGGCAAAAGTGGTCAAAAACCCTTCCCAAATTAGCTACCCCTTGCACCGATTATTCGCCCGGGTTGATGTTCGCGTAGAACTCCGCCCCGTCGTCCAGGCGCAGGATGCCCACGCGACCGAACTCGGAGCCGGTGGCGGCGGCGCAGTCGATATCGATGCGATCGGGCACACCGGCGGTATCCTCGCCGCCCAGGCGCACAATCTGCCCGCGACCCGACTCCTCATCGAGCCCCGCCAGACCACCGACCTCGCAATAGCGCCCAAGCGATACCGTGGGCGTGTGACCGCTAACCACGACCGGGCCCTTGCCCTCGGCAGAAAGCAGCCCGGTCGGCGCATCCCAATAGCCGTGACGAATCCACAGCAGGTCATCGGCCGACTGCACCGCGAGCATCTGCTGCAGCAGCTCGCGATCGGCACCCACCGCTCCAACGCCATCGGCACAATCGACGCCATGCTCAAGCAAAAACGCGCGCGCCGCCTTCATCTCGATTCCAGCATGTACCAGCAGATACGGGCGCTCCTCGGTCTCGGCCACCGCGTAGAGCGGCAGCGCGGCCATCCATCGCACGAGCTCCTCGTATGCGTCAAATTCCATGTCGTTGAGCTGCTCGCGCGTCGTCCAGCCACCGTTGATATCCCAGGTCTCGGCATCGAGCGGATCCTGGCCAATGATGGCATCGAGCATGATCTGCTCGTGATTGCCCTTGAGCACGCGGGCGTTGGGCAGCGAGCGCACGAGCTTAATAACGCCGACCGGATCGGGCCCGCGATCGATCATGTCGCCCAGCACGTACAGCGTGTCGTCGGACGCCAGCGAAATCTTAGACAGGGCCTCGTCAAGCGCACGCACGTGCCCGTGAGCATCAGATGTCACATAGATCGCCATGGTACGCCTCTCCTTGCATTGCGGCCAAAGCCCGGCGCCGCAACTAAAACTTCAAGTTGAACTTAAACGTTACCCATTGTACTCCGTTGCAATAAAGCTGGAAAGGGTTTCCGAGCAGAGGCAAAGACGGCAGCCGTCTATGACGATATCGCGCACGCCCGCAATCCAACCCCATAAACCCACCATCTTTGGGTACAAATAACCGCAGACAACTAACCGTGCCACGCCAACCACCCAGGAGCGGACACCATCCATGAACCAGATCCTTCTTTTTATCGGCCTCGTCATCATTTTGTGCCTGACCATCAAACCCGTCGGCAAAAAGCTCCCCTTCCCCACCCTGCTTATCTTTATCGCGCTCGGCATGCTGTTGGGCGTCAACGGCCCGGCGCATATCGACTTTAGCGACTACGCACTCACCGAAACCGTCTGCAGCACGGCGCTATTGTTCATCATGTTCTACGGCGGCTTTAACACCAACATAGACCGCGCCAAGCCCGTCGCCGCGCCGGCGGTGCTGCTGAGCACGCTCGGCGTCGTCATCACCGCAGGCATCACCGGCGTGTTCGCCCACTTTGTGCTGGGCTTCGACTGGATCGGCGGCCTGCTGCTGGGATCGGTCGTGGCGTCGACCGACGCGGCCAGCGTCTTTAGCGTTCTGCGCGAGCACAGCCTTTCGCTGAGGGGCGGCACCGACTCGCTGCTCGAGGTCGAATCGGGCTCCAACGACCCCGTCGCCTACATGCTCACCGCCGTGCTCGCGACCCTCGCGGCGGGCGGCAATATCGACATTCCCGTGCTGCTGGCCAAGCAGATCATCCTGGGCGTGGGGCTGGGCCTTGCCATCGGCTGGATATCCAGCCGCCTGATTGAGCGCGCACACGCAACGGCCGAGGGCGCGCAGACTATCTTTTTGTTCGCCGTGGCGATCGTCGCCTACGCACTGCCGAGCTACCTGGGCGGCAACGGCTTTTTGGCCGTATACCTGGCAGGCATTGTGCTGGGCGCGAGCGACATCACCGGCAAGGTCGAGATGGCGCACTTCTTTGACACCCTTACCGAGATGGCCGAGATGACGATCTTCTTCTTGCTCGGCCTGCTCGTCACGCCCGCGCGCCTGCCGCAAATGCTGCTACCCGGCCTGGCGCTCATGGCGTTTATGCTCTTTGCGAGCCGCCCCATCGCCGTCGGTCTGCTGCTGGCGCCCTTTAAGACGAGCCCTCGCCAGGTTGCGCTCGTAAGCTGGGCGGGCTTGCGCGGCGCGGCTTCGGTCGTCTTTAGCCTCTTTGCTGTGGTGGCCGGCGTTCCCGGCGGACACGGCCTATTTGACCTGGTGTTTGTGATTGCCGTATCGAGCATTGTGGTGCAGGGTTCGCTACTGCCGGCGGTGGCGAAGAAACTCGATATGATCGATGCGGCCGGCGACGTGCGCCGCACCTTTAACGACTACCGCGACGAGGACGGCATGTCGTTTGTAAAGCTCAAGGTGGGCGCTGGCCATCCGTTTGCCGGGCGCTCGCTCGCCGATATTGGCAGCGCGACGGACATGCTCGTGGTCTTGGTGCTGCGCGACGGGGCGCACCCGGTACTGCCCAACGGCGATACCGTCATCGAGGAAGGCGACCTTCTGGTGATGGCAGCCCCAACGTTCGAAGAGCGTGCCGAGGTTACGCTGCGCGAGGTCACCGTGACGCCCCACGGTCGCCTGGCCGGTCAGCGCCTGCGCGACGTGCCGCAGGGCAAGCACCCGTTTATCGTGGTGATGCTCAAGCGCGAAGGCCAAACGATCATCCCCGACGGCGACACCCTCATATACGCCGGCGACGAAGCCGTCATCGCCACGCTCGCGTCGTAGCGGCCAGGGGTAGCTAATTTGGGACGGGGGCTTTTTAGCTACCCAACTTTTTGTCACATTCCCATACCCGCAGGTAGATTGACGAACATGTGTTTGGTTATTATAATTTCTACTTGAATAGACTCCTCGTCTCGTGGTATAAAATGGTTGCGTTCCTTTATGGAGGGCAGTCAAGGGCCGGGGGATCCCCCCGGCATTTTTGTTTTTAGGGAGACTGCATCATGAGGGAGCTTTCCGTCTTCGTCGACGAATCCGGCAACTACGGAGGACAAAGCGCTAAGTACTATCTCGTTACGCTTGTTTTCCATGACCAGTCAGCGTCAGTTGCTGAGATTATTTATCGCTACGAACACGCGCTTAGATCGCGCGGGCTTCCCGATATCCCCCTGCACATGAATCCCCTTATGCATGGCAATGAATCCTACAGGGGCATGGACACCCACTTGCGGAATCGCCTTTTGTCGAGTTTTGCAACATTTGCCAACAAATGCCCCGTCACATACATGACGTTCAGCTACCAAAGAAACAAATTCAAAAGCGATGCGGCTATGTTCGCAAGAATGCGTCGTGACTTGATCCTCTTTTTGTTCGACAGACTTCAGCGTTTCCAAAGCTATGACGCTGTCAAAATCTATTACGACGACGGGCAAAACGAGGTAACGGCCATCCTTCACGCTGCATTCGAATACGTTCTCGGAAGGCAGGCGGTCATTTATAAAGAATGTGACCCGAAGCACTTTAGGCTTCAGCAAATTGCTGACTACATCTGCGAAATCGAACTGGCGCAAATTAAATATGGACGCTCCGAGCAAACAAATACCGAGCAGATCTTCTTTGGAAACTATCGTGATTTCAAGAAAAATCATCTTAGAAAGATTCGCGCTAAACGTCTCTTGTAGACCCGGCACGTGGCTTCTGTTATAAAAATATCGGTACCCTCCAAGAGAGGGGCCTCCAAGAGCCGGGGTTTTACCCCCGGCATTTTTTATGCGTAACGTCGCCGCAACTCCTACTTAGCCTCTAGGAAGATACGGCTAGCTAAAAAGCCCTATCCCAAATTAACTACATTTGAGTATTGGTCGTCCCGACTGGGGTCTCGTTGCGAGCAATTTGCGTCGCGCAAAACTAAGTGAGTAGGCTTTTGCCGAATCGCCAACCACATCGCCAAAGCACAGGTCTGTGATCTGCGATTTTGTTGAAGAAAATTCGTCGGGTGCTCAGCATTTCCAAAAAAGTCTACTCACTTAACCAGCGGGCGGTCAAAATGGATGCGTCGCGACGTCGTTGGGCTCCGTTGCGACGGTTTATCGTGCATTTTCGCGCGGCCGCGGGCACAGACGCCCCCGTCCCCCATGTGACAAAGGGACAGTCCCTTTGTCACATTCTCAGTCATCGTCGACGGCAAAGTCGCGGAGGTCGAGGCCTTCGCGTTCGGCTCGGGCTAGGAGCTCTTGAGGTGACTCGTCCTCGATATCCACCACGTCGAGCATGGCGGCCGGAAAGCCCACGCCGGCTGCACTCCCCGCACGGTCGAGCAAACTCTCGCGCAGCTGGTCAACATCAACATCGATCTTCATGGTGAAACTCCCTACCGGATCAGGCCCCTACTCAGCAGCGCCGAGCGCATTCACAGCGGCAACAAAAGCCGCAACCTGCTTGTCATCCATCTGCGTGGCTAAACGCCCCACGGGCTCGTCGTAAGCAAACTGCACCTTATCGATAAAGCAATCCCAAGCACGCTCGTCCACACGCACGGCGGCCTCGCAGTACTGGCTGAGCTTTTTGAGTCCATACCAAAACGCATTCACATGGCGCGCAGGATCCTCATCCAGCACCCCATCGTAGCGCCGTCCGTTAAACTCACGCATGCGCGCCACGGCAACCTCGAGCGAGTCGCCGCCGTCGGCCGAAGCCTCGTCCACAAGCTCGGGAATCGCAACCTCGCGCCGGACATTGTGCCTGGTAGCACCGTCGTACTCGCCCACCAACACGTCTTCGTCAAACCGATCATCGTAGTCGAAATAACTGCTACCCCGGCAAATCCCATGCAGCGAACCGGTGCCAAAGGCACGGAACAACCCGCCATCGGCAACAACGCACCTATAAGTCTCAAACGACTTCTTAACCTGAGAGAGCAACTCGGAAAGCTCTCCGGCATCGCACCCCGTCTCGCACGCGACGCAAGCAGACTTCGGCAACGATACCGGCTCCACCGTGCTCCCTGCAACGCGGGCAGCGCGTTCGGCCCGATACGCTTGGGCTGCCAAGTGCGCTCGCTGCGCAGCACCGCGCACATTAGTAAGCTCGCGCTCCAGCGCCACATCGCCAGCCACATCGCTCGCAAACGCGTCAACACCCTGCGGGCCGGTCGCACTCAGCTCGGACTCAAACGTCGCCGTGATCATGCCGGCAAGGTCCGTTGCGTCGGCGGCACAACGCAGTTGCTCCAACTGCGTGCATAGCAGATTGGCATCCAAGGGTGCGGCATCCACAACGCGCACGTCGCTCAGACGCGCCGCGCCCTGCAACACCAAAGCCCCCGCAGCATCGTATGCCGCACGAACCCTGTCCGCCGTATTGGCAAGCAGCTTTACCTCGATAAACGCAAGCGTCTGCTCCAAGCGGGCCAACAGCTCGGCCTTGTCCTCCATACGCAAAAAGGCAGCGTAGCGCCGCTCCATCTGCAACGGGCCCACAACGCCTACCTGCTTGCGAGCGCGCGCAAGAGAATCAAATTCAACGCGGCGTACATACCCGTCAACGGCCCGCACGGCAGACTCACGCGCAGCACGCTCGGCAGCCTCGACGCCCCCGATCACGGCCAGTAGCTCGCGGGAGCGCGCCTTGCGCAATAACTCCCCGCGATCGTACTGCTCAAGCGCCGTCTGACGCTTGGCTACCGACTCAAAGCCAAAGAGCTCATCGAGCAGCTCGCCAACAGAACGTTCTTCCGCCATGGCAAGGCCTCCTCACGCGCAGCACGCCAACATGCTCGCGGGCTCACGTGCGCATCAAACGCCTCGCGCACGCAAGCCCGCACGCTCGCACCCCTACAGATCCAACGCCTTCTTCGCGGCATCGACCGGGTCGCCATCCATGTAGAACACCGGGCTCAACCCCGAGATAATCTCGGACGACACGCTCTGCAAGCCCGCGATGGCGCTCAGCGGCAATATCACGCGCTTGGCGCCGGCGTTTTTGGCCACGCGCATAATGTCCTCGAGCCCGCGGATCTCGTCCATAGAGCCCGACATGCGCAAGATTCCCGGAACCGCCAGCGCGGACATCACCGGGCGGTTGCACGCCGCGGAGCACAGGCCCACAAACTCGGCAAGAGAGACCTCTTCGGACAGGCCCTTGCTCTGCAGGTCGTTATAGAACAGCAGATAGTCCTTGGAGCCAATGTGCATGCCCGGCGCCACACGGTTCGCCAGGTTCACAAAGTTGTCGAACGCGGCCTCCAGCGTATCGCGCACCGGCTTGTTAAAGGCAACGCCCTCGTGCTTAAACTTGCACTCGCCGGCGACAGCCTTGTTCTCCAGCTTGTACACGGCAACCTCGCCGCCCTGCGACCTGCCCACGCCAAACACGTGACCGGACAGCAGCGGGCCATCGGGAATCAACGTATCCTCGGACTGCTCCGGCACGCGCACCACGTGCACGTCCTGCGGATTGTCGGCATCCATATAGCCCAGGTTGACATCGATAAACTCGACGCCCGCCATAATCTTGAGCTGCTCCTTTACGCGACGACGGCCCTCGATGGCGTAGTCCAGCAGCCAGCGGACGTCGTCCTTGTCCATAGCCTCATCGGGGAACAGCAGCTTGGCCAGGCCGCTAAAGGACTTGCGCACGGCAATCTCGTCGCGCTTGTTAAAGTCGCTGTTAAAGCGGAAGTAACGGTCGATATGATGCGTAAAGTCCTTGCGGCGCATCTCCTTGCAAAACTCCGACAGGCAGTCGGTGATTAAGCCGTAGTGCCCGGTCAGCAGGCTCGAGCGCATCTTGGGAATCTCCCAGCCCGGCAGGTAATAGTGGATACGGTCGAAAAAGGCCGAATCGTTGTTAAACTCCGGCGGGAACGGATCAAACAGGTGCGTGGTCTTAAGGACGTTTTGCACGGTGTCGTTGATGTTGCCCTCAAAGACCATGGAGGCATCAGCGTTAATCTGGTCGCGGCCGCGCGCGTAGCTGCCACTCGCCATATAGTCCTTCATGATCTGCACGGCGTTGGTGTCCTTAAAGCGCATGCCGGCGACCTCGTCGAACGTCACGCAATCCCAATGGCCCACCAAGCCCACGCGATCGGCGCGCATGGAGTTCATACGGCCGAACAGGTTAGCCGTGGTGGTCTGCCCGCCCGAAAGCAAAATGGCGTAGGGCGAGACCTCTTTGTAGATGTGGCTCTTGCCGGTGCCGCGGGGACCAAGCTCGCACAGGTTGTAGTTGCGCTCGATCAGCGGCACCATACGCTCGATAAAGTGCAGGCGCTCCTTCTCCGAAAGCTCGCTGGGCTCATAGCCGGCAGAGCGCAGCAGCATGTTAAGCCACTCGTCGCGCGAGAAATATTGACGCTCCTCGATCATGGCATCCAGGTCCAGGTTGGGCATCTGAATGGGCGTGAGCGACGCCACGCTAAACGGAGAGTCCTCGGGCCCGCGCTTTTTGCGCTTGGCCTTGGAGCGGCGCGGCGCATCGTCGCCAAAGACCTCCATGCCAAACTCGTCTTCCTCTTCCATGGGACGACGATACTCGATGCTCATAATGCACCAAATACCTCCCTGGAGAATCTTGGAATAGTCGCGCACGTACTCGGCCGGCATCACAAACGGCTCAATGGTCAGGTTGGCAAACGACGCCACGTAGATGTCTTTGTATTCGTCGAGCTTGGCCGTCACCTTATCGATGATGGTAAAGCGGCCCAGCTCGCGAATCTTGGACTTAATGCGCTCGGACTCGTCGGGGCGCACGTAGTTATCGGTGAGAATCTTGCGGATGCGCCCCAGGCCCTCCGCCACGGCGTCCTCGTCGTCGGTTGAGCAGTACATGCCCAGCAGGTACTCCAGCACAAAGGTAGGCACGTTGGCGCCACGCTTCATAAGGGCCGTGAGGTCCTTGCGCACGATCTTGCCGCCAAAGTGCTCGAGCAGCTTACCGTCCAGTACATCCATGTCGTAACCGTCGTCCTCGGGAGCGTCGGCCACGGCCTGGGCATAGCCATCGGTCGAGGACTCGTCCTCGGCGGGCGCCGCAACCTCATCGGGTACCGCGGCCACCGTCGGCTCCGGGGCAGGCGCGGCAGCCACGGCCTCTGCAGCAGTCTCAGCCTCCGGGGCGGGCATGGCCTCCTCCGCAGACACCGCAGCCTGCACCGGCGCATTCACATCAATCGAGGGAACTTCCCACAGATCGTCGTCATTGCTATCAAACATAGGGCACACTCCTAAAAACCAAAGTCAGCAACAGGGGTAAACGAAACAGCGATGGTGTACGTCTCGCGCCAAACGATCTTGCCCGTTTCGCGCTCGCGGCAGACCAGATAGTACGGACCCTTGGCCGAGAATCCATCCGCTGCACGCAGCGCAAACTTGGCATGCACCACGCGCTCCTGCGAGTTAGCAGAAGTCTTGTTGGCATGCGCCTTGACCGTATCGCTCACCTCGTTGCCGCTTGCGTCGGTAAACACCAGCTCGTACTCACACGGCAAAACCTTGCCTTGGGCGGGTTCTTCCTGGATCAAGTTGACCGAGAAGAGCGAGTTGGTCACTCGGCGTCCCTCACTTAGTACGCGCAGCGTCGCCGCGCGCGTGTCGACAAAGTCCTTGGAACCCGAGCGCGCACGCCAAAAACCGATAACGGGCACGCAGAGCTCCTGCAGGCTCATGCCGCCGTGGACGTAGTTGTTAGTGCCGCCGGGACGCTTGAAGTGCACGTTCTCGCGCGGGGCAAACCCCTCAAAACCGGCACCCAAACGTCCCATGTCAACATTAACAAACACCTCGTACGCCTCTTCCGAAAGCTTGGCCACGGCCTCGTTGGGCACCACCAGATGACGCTTGCCGTGCACGACAGGAGCGTCAAGGAAGGGAAGGTCTGGCTTGCCGAGCATCTGGCACTCGTTGAGCTCACGACGTGTGTAGATAAAGCCGTGGTCCGCCGTTATAACAACACGCGCGCCCGGGGCGTCGGTGCACACGCGGCGCGCCAACGCGGCAAGTTCCTCCACGGTGTCCGCGCAGGCATCGAAAACGTCATCCTGCGTAGCTGCCTTCTCGCCCGTGGCATCGATCTTGTTGTGGTAGAGATAAACGAGCTTGGAATCTTTGAGCAGCGCTTTGCGCTCGGTTCCTGCCATGTTGAGGTATGCGCTCGAGCGCAAAGCGCGGGCCGTGGGCTCAACGTGGGTAAGTACGGCCTCGCGCTGCGGAGTCGTCGCAGTTGGCATGCCGTCAACCAGCACAAACGAACCATCCGCTGCAAGCTCAAGCGCCTGATGCGGCAGCAGCGCGGGCATGCCTACCTCGGTAATGGAGGGAAAGACCGCCTGCATGCTAGAGACCTTAACGTTGCCGCCGCGCTCGCGCTCGAGCAGAGCCGCAACGTCGCAGGCCACCTCATAGCGCAGCGCATCGCTCACGATAACGACCGTCGTTTTGGCAGAGCCCACAAAGGTGGGCAGCACATGCCAGTAGAACTCATCCTGCCGTTCGGGACCCTCGATGTAGCCGCAATCGGCCCACTCCCCTTGCGCAGCGGTCGCCCAGCAGGCATTGGCGTCGGCCAAGAACCAGTTGCTGTAGAGATTCTCCGCCCAGTCCGCCACAGCGCGGGCAGGCTCCTCGAGCGTATCGCACTCGACGGAGCGCGCCCGCAAATACGCGGTGCACATATGGCGATAGGCAGCATCCATGGAATACCAATCGGACGTATAGGCATCCCACACCTGCTGGGGCTGCGCCAGATGGAAGCCGCCCGCGTGCGCCTGCCTAAACGCGCATATATCGGCCACAGCGGCAAGCAGGTCAAAGTAGCTCTCGACACGACGGTACCAGCTTAGGTCGCAGCGACGCGCAGCAAATGCGCGCGCATCCTCAACACGGTCCGCGCCCTGGGCAAACGAGCAGAACAGCTGCGAGAGCACGGCCTCATTGACGCACGGAAACACATCAAGCGAGGCCAGCACATCGATCGGCAAGGTCTCGAACCGTGCAAAGAGTCCGCGGGCGTCCTCAACCAAACGGCAAATCTCAAATAGATCCTCGCTCGATGCCTGGGTATCGGCGGTCTGGTCCCACGTGCGCACCGCCTCAAGGCAATAGGGGCCGTAGGCGGGAGCCACATAGCTTTCGAGTCCCTTGAGCGCTCCCTCGGGAAGCGCGGTGGATGCCGCTGTAAGGAGCACATGGGATGAAAGCATAAGCAATGAGTCGCGCTCGTACAGCGGCCCCTCAAACCCATAGCAACGCACGATGAAGGCAGAGAGGACATCGCGCACGCAGTACTTGTCCGCCAACTCGGCCAGCGCTCCGGGACCCTCGCGCAGCAGCGTGGTCATACAGCCGCGCAGCACAAACGCGGGTCGCGCGTCGCCAAGCTCTTTACCGCCAAATATCACCGTAAGAATGCCGAGTTCGATATCGGATACGCCCGCGGCATGCGGAACACACGCGGCAAACTTAGCGCAGCGGGTCTTGGCATCAAAGAACGTCTTGTGCTCGCGCAGACTCTCGCGCACGGCATCGATATTCTCGATACCCAACTGATCGGCCAAAAGCGAAAGATAGTCAGCCTGGAACTGATCGGCATACAGCTCGACATCGGCAAGCCAATCGCCCTCAAGCCTGCCGCGCGGGCAACGGCGATACAGCAAGATATCGCCCGCAAGGTCATCGCGGTTGATGAGCTTCTTGACCGCAAACATGCGGCCCTCGCAAGCCTCAACAAACCGCACCGGACGCTCAAAGTCCCCGTGAGCAGGCATAACGCCGCCATCGGCCCCCGCGCCGTCGAAACCCTCGGCGGCCAATCGCTCAAACTCAGGGGCAAACTCGCCGTCCGCATCGTGCCAAACCACCACACGGCGGGGCATGCATGCGGGCAACGGTTGCAAAAACCGCAGTTTGAGCTGTTCTTCTACATTGATCTTGGGCATGGATATCCTTACCGTATCTGCAGTTACTTGATCTTTGCCAGCACATCCTGAAACTTGGCGTAGTTGACCTTGACTCCGTCATCCAGGTCGATCTTAATCATCTGGTCTGCCAAGTGGTGCAGCTTCTCCTCGAAGGCAATGGTCTCTTTGAGCTGGTCGTTGAGCTTTTTTACGCGCTTATCCAAGCGCACGCGCTCGCCGCGCTCGGCACTGGCAAGGGCGTCATTGGCATAGCCGATCTGCGAGCGATAGCGCTCCTGCTGCTCATGCACATAGTCGGTGCGGATGCGAGCCAACAGGTCGGGCTGATAGCGATGCATATAAACAAGGCACTTGAAGCCGTTCTTTTTGCCACTGTCGAACAGCCAGTAGATGGGGCGTTTCTTATAGGTCTGGCAGTGGTCCTTAAAGAAGTCCTTCAAAAAATAGGCGCGGATTACCTCCCGCGAGGTACCCTTGCCGCCGATCGCCTCGGCAATAAAGGCCAGGTTCTGCTCGAGCGTCTCCTCGCCGTACACGGTGCGCACAAAGTCGATAAAGTAACGCACGATGTCGTCGTCAAAGTACTCGTCATCGGTAATGGGCAGCACGTTGTCGCTATCGGGCATAAAGGTCACGTGATCGGGATCGGGTATCTTGGCCCGATAGTCGTCGACCGTGGCACCCTGATCGGCCAGGACCAAGCCATCCACGTCCAGCGAATAGCGGCCAAACATGCAGCCCACGGCGTAGCTTACGAGCGAGGTGATCTCGTCGCGCTTGGTGCGCACGTATTTATTGCCCTTGTAGCTCTCGGGAATCTCATCGGCGGTGTCGAAAATGCGCGCCACCGAAACGTACTTATCCTCGACCTCGATGGGCACTTCGCCCTCCATGTTGTAGATCTTGGCAAAGATTCGGTTGAGCTCTTCCTCGTTAGCGCGAAGCTGCTCAAAGCGAGCATTAACCTCGGCCTTGCGAGCCTCGTATTTATCGGCCAAAAGCGTTGTCATTGTGCCGCCTTCCGTTTCCCATGGTCTTTCAATTAATCGGTCGCCGTGAAGGAATCAGGCTCGAAGCTCAGCCCCATGCACCGCGCGATGCCGGTGCATCTCTCGCTCGAAAGCAGCTGATTCGTCTTAGTTGCGCGATATGAAATCGCTCTCCTATCCAATGGAAGCTTGCAAATCGACTTCATGCCACACGTGTTTGCCAAACATTCCCAAAACTGGACTAAACTCAAATGCGCATTCTCGAGATTCGCTCCCTCCCGAAATTACAAGGAGCAATCGAGATCCCCCCAACAGATCGCGAGCGTTCCCACAGCGACAAATCGCATGGTAATCTTGCGAACCGACTGTCTTCTCGGTAATCAAAAATGAAAGCGTCGCTAAACCAGATGGATCAAAATAAGGGGTATTATGAGCGGATACATTGCACACGTGCGGCTCCCCGCACATTATTAAATCGAGCTGCAAAACCGCATCCGCTATCGCAGAGTCCTCTGACCTTTCCTGCTCAACGCACTTCAGCTCAATGCATATTTCCCTAGTCTCACCTCGCAGAAAACGATCAACCGCCTGTCGGTCGTAATTTTGAGGTTCATAAATACAACAATTAGACATGGTTATTACCTTTCGAAACTACAGCCTCCTTGCGGAAGCAGCTTATCTTTGGATAATTTGATCTATTGCACTTCCGGCAATAATACCCACGGCATCGGCAGTCCACTTCAGCGCCGTAGGCGTCTCTTTTAAAGCCTTGTCATGCCGACCGCGGCCAATCAAAGCAAGGCCCTTTTTCGTTATTTGTAAGCCAACGCTTTCTTGTGAAAACGCCAAATAATCGGCATCTTTTAACGACTGAATGCACCCAGCAACATCGACTGCCGGAATACCCCAAGCAGAAACGTCGATTTCGGAAATACGCTCGTTTTCAAGCTCGATAATCTGCCACAGCAGCTCCCTAATGATGTATGCATCTATAGGACGCTTCGCATCACAGGGGATGATCCACCTGAATGGGAAGGAGGTTTCTTTTACCGCACCAGAAATCAAATCAGCCCTACACCAGGCGGAAACATCTCGTTTATCGGCGTTCCACTTTTCAGCACACTCCGCTGTAGTTCGTTTCGTCCCTTCGACGAGTTTGTAGGATTTGGCCACAATGTTCACCTACAGCAGCGGATGGCGCTTGAAATCCCAGGAGGTTTCAAACGAGTCCCAGTCGCGTTTTGAACACTTAACGCATATATCGGAGACATGCTCAGTCTCCTGAACATCAATATTGTCAGAATTTGCAATGGGAACTTTTAGGACATCCCCGATAGTCATGTTCATGGTCGGGCACAGCAGATTAAGAAAACCAAGCGCAGAAGAAGAGTTCAGGCAAGCCAAAACAAATAAGCCAGACGCACTGCTCGGGTAAAAAGATGTGCCACTTTGTTCAGACAATTCTTTTTCTCTGTACCGGAAAGACGGGGCTCCTGAGCCTATGATTGACCAAGTGATATTGGGTTTAAATTTCAATGCATCGTCGTAATCCTGAGAATGGTGTCCCGTGTCTTTGGCGTGTTGGAAAACATTTAAACCGTTATTAATCCAATTGATAACGTAGTCATGATTTCCGTACCACTTTCGGAAAGTCCCGCCCTTGTTGCAAGGAAACCACTCCTTACCTCCCGTCATCGCATCAGACAAGGACGACGATTTAAAATCGATCTTAGAATCAGCACATTCCCACCACAAGCGCAACGAATAGTCATTGTCGCCAGTAATGATTCCTTTCGAAGCCCTCCCATAAGTCGCAAGAGCCTTCATAAGAACAAAAGAATCCATCAGCCCGTCGCTGGCCCAGTAGGCTATGGGGGTGCCGGGGATTTGCTTGAAGGTGTGGGCGTCGCGACGGAAGAACCAGCCGCAGTCGGGGTTTTTGATCGCCTCGAGCAGCTTGAGGCGCTTCGCCTCGCTGCCGTTGGTGTCGACGAGGCGCACGTAGGCGCCCTCGCATGCCGCGCGGCCGTTGTAGATGACGTCAGCGGTTACGTTGACGACCTCGCCGCCGATGGCATCGAATGCGCGGGGGCCGAGATGCGCCATCGAAACGATCGTCTTGCCCTCGATGATCGAGGAGCGCATCTTCTCGAAACTGCCCAGAAACATCCAGCTCTGCATGGTGACCATGGCCGCGTAGCCGCGGTCCCCGGCAAGGCTGAAGCCGCGCTCAATGAAGCACGTGCACAGGTCGCTCTTCACGTCGGGGTAGTTCTTCTTGACCCACTTGCTCATGAAGGGGTTAAAGCTGCTACTGCCCATATACGGAGGATTCGCCACGACGCAGATAAAACGACGGGACAGCTTCTCGCAGATGGCGGCAGCGCTTTCGAGCTTAGTTTTGGCCGTAGCGGCAAAAAGGTCATCGGAACAACTCGCGGCGGCAGCCTTGAGCTCGTCGATCTCGTCCTCTGAAGGATTGAGCAGCGAACCGATCTCGCCCAAATGACTCAGCTCCTCGGCGAGCTTCTTGTTACCCGGCAGCTCGTCCTCCCCTAGCGGGATGCTCGAGAGCACGGTAACGTCGGCGCGAACACCACGCCTAAAGAAGCGACGGTCGTGCTCGCGGGCGCACATGGCAAGCGCCAGCTCCGCGATCTGTGCCGCGCGGGAATCGATTTCCATACCTGCAAGGTTTTTAGTAAGAATGAGCTCGGGAATCTCGCGCTCACGATAGCCGCGCTCCTCGTACATATGGAAGAGCAGCTCAAACGCATAGACCAAGATATGGCCCGAGCCGCATGCGGGGTCGCAGAGGGTTATCTCCTCGGGACTCGAAATGCGGATGAAGTCCTCGTGCTCAGCATCGGGCTCGATGTAATACTCCATGCGCTCGCGTAGCGAACTCCCCGGATTGTTGAGCATCCACAGACGGCCGAGCGAGTTCTCGACCATATAGCGCACGATCCACTCGGGGGTGAAGAGCTGCGTGGCGGGCGCGATGTCCGCCGCCGCTGCTTTGCGTTTTGCCTTGAAGAACTCGTCTTTGACGTCAGCGTTGTAATACTGATACATCCAGCCCAGAACGGTCACGCCCTTGCGCCAGTCCTCGTCAGCAAGAATGGTGTTGAGTTTGCCCACCACGCCGTCGGACATCATGAGGCCCTGGGGCAACAGCAGCTCCATGGCTCCGCCCACGCGCTCAAAGACGCCCGGCAGGCAATCGGCAAGCTCCTCGCACTGAGCAACAAACAGATAGCGCCACAGCGGTTCATCCAAGCCCGCCATCTTGAGCTCGGCTATGCGATCGGTATCGGCCGTCGCTATCTCTACGTCCAGTGCGTTCTCCACGGCCTCGCTGCCATGGCTGCCGTCCGCACGACTTAGCATGCGCATGCGGCCGGGAAGCCATCCGCGTGCATCCATGAAGCGAATGGCCACGATGCGGTTGAACCAGGTGTAGGCCGCACGGTCGCGCAGCGCCTCGTGACCCACCTCTGCCTGCATGCGCAGCAGTTCGTCGCGTTGCTCAATCTCAGCCGGACTTAGGGGCAGGCCGCTAACGGTCTCGGACCCAACGGGCGCGGGTGCAGGTTCGGTGATGCCGTAGCGCACCATCTGCGCCTCCACGCCTTTGATGAGCTCCGTACGGGCCCAGGTGCAGAAGCTCTTAAGAGCAGAATCGTTCATGGTTGATGAGCCTTTCTAAACGCCATAAGCCACCGGTGCGCGCTTTGGCACCGGTGGCTCCGCGGGTTAGTTGATACGGATCTCGTCGTTTGCAGCGAGCGCCTGCATAAGGCGGGAGCGCAAGTCGTCCACGTAGCGCTCCACATCCTCTGCGGACAAGAGACGACTCGGCTTGGCCAGATCGGCGCGGCGCACAGTCTTGATCTTGCGCTGGGGCTTGGGCGCGGGCACGGGAGCAGACGATGCGGCGCCCTTGTTGGAGACCTTCTTGACCACCTCACCCGTACTCATGACCTCGGTGGTGCGGCGCTCGTTGTCCATACGCACGCGGGCCTCATCCACAGCGTCGTACATCTCGTTGGCCGCCGCACTGAGCCAGTCGCCCCAGTTAGTTGCAACAACGCTCAGTTCGTTGAGACTTTGAGCGCTGTGGGCACGGTTTTTGAACGACTCGTATTTGGTGCCGGCGCTCGCTATGGCATCCTTGGCCTGGTTGACAAAGCCCTTTTGACTCTCGGCCTGCGCCCGCAGGTCTTGCAGGTCGCTCTCGATGCGACACAAAAACTCATTGCGGCGGATACCCAGCAGCTTTTTCATGTCGTCCTCGACGGGATCCATAAGCGGCTGCAGGTCTTTAATGCGGCCGTAGGGCTTGGGATCTTTGAGAACCTCACGCACCTTTGCCACATTCTCCACCGCGCCGGGAATGTCATCGGAGGCATACTCGATACCCTCGGTGCGGTTCAAGAAATCCCTGGCGTGGTCAAACGCTGTACGCTGGTTGGACTCGAAGAATTCAACCACCTTGTCAAAGTCTTCCTTGGCATCGAGCAAGCGCTCCTCATGCTTGGTGAACGTGGTCAAGAACGCCTCGGCCTCGTTCTGGTCCTTAAGGACGTCGACCACCTCCGAGCGCATCTTCTCGCACTCGTCCTCACCGGGATACGGGTAGGCCGGCTTGATGCCCGTGTAGTAGTCGCGTGCCATGGCGAGGCACGCCTCGCGCAAGCCCTCAAGGCGCTCTTTGAGCTCGGCCACGAGCTTATCCTCGTTGGAGGGCACGGTCTTGAGATCAAACAGATCACGCATGAGCTCGCCCGTGGCGCGCAGCAACCGGTCGCTCATGCGCACGCGCAAGCGCACCTGGGCCTTATCGGCATCCTTGCGCAGGAGCGCCACCATGCGGCTATCGTTAGCTTGAACCGTCTGGCCGCCAAACAGCACCTGCGCGCGCTGCTCCACCACAAGCTGCGCCACCACATTTGCGATGTCGACCTCGCGCCAGCCAAAGGGCCTTTGCTGGTACTGGCGCTGGATATCGCCCATAGCGGTATCCAGATGGCGCTGGTGCTGCACTTTGAGGTAGTCCTCAACCTCCTTGAGCGCACGCGTGTTACCCGCGTTCATGCCAGCGAGCCCCGCTTGAACGTTGCCCGCCAGAGTGGAGCGGATATCGGAATCGCTCGTGACCGGCGCGCCGATATAACCGGCCTTTTCAAAGACCACATCGCACAGCTGCGCCAGCACCTGCTCAAAGACCTGGGCGGGTTTGGCAGCACGGATCTCAATCATGCGCCCGTTGACGGCGCATCGTGCATGGAGCACCGCCTCAGCCAAAAGGGCGTCAGCCTCTTTCTCGTTAAAGTCCTTCTCGCGCATTTTGGCCTCGACGATCTGGCGGGTACTCGGCGGTAGCTCCTGCAGGTTGCGCGTCTGGGCGTACATGCGAATCTTAGCGGCGTTGACGAGTGGGGCCCAATAATCCACCTCGTCGCTCAAGGCCACGATGGCCTTATCCACGGATTTCAATGCCAGCTCGGCATCGTCCGCACGGCCCAGATCGCTGGCCATGGTCACCACGGATAGTTCCATGCCGCCCATGTTGGATCCATGAATCGAGCCATCCACGTAGCGGTCAAAGGGGAAGTCGTTGGTCCCGCGGTTGAGTTTGCGCGCAGTGTAGATGCTTTCGAACAGGCGCTTCTTGATGTACTCAATCACCTTCGCGTTGTCGATCGGGGTGCGTGCGATCTCCTGCGCTATCTCCTGCTCCTCGTCGGTGAGGAAGCTATAGGTATCGCCCTGGCGTGCCACGTAGCTCTCGCGCTCCAAGCGGGCGAGAGATTCCTTGACGCGGTCCTTAAGGGCGCGCTTGTCCACGTCCAGGCTATCGATCATAAGGATGGAGATGTTCTCGACCGTGGCCTTGACGTAGCCGATGTAGCGGATCAAGTACAGGAGCTTAAGCACCTGAACGTCGTAGGGTTCAAGGCCCTCCGCGTTCTCGGCCGCACGGACCGCGCGGTCGACCACCAGGCTAATGCCGTGCTCAAGATCTTTGGAGATAGTGTCGAAGAAGCGCCAGAACGGCACGAGCGCACCGGTCTGGTCATGCTGGATGACCTGAGCGCTCTCCTGGAATGCGCTCAGCATGGAGCGCTCGCCCGTGGACATGTGCTTGGCCTTGACACCGTGCTTACGCACCTCGGTCATCACGTCGGGCAGGAGCTTAAACTGATAGCCCACAAACGGGTAGCTGGCCACAAAATCCTTGGAGTTGGCGTAGCCGGCAAGGTCGGAGCGCGAGCCACCCTCAAAGGTAAAGTTGTTTTTGAGCACGGCGGTATCTTGCTCGTAGACCCGTGCAAGCATATCGGCCGCCGGCGCGGTCTTCTCGAGCACACGGCGCTGGATGACCTCGTCCACGCTGGAGCTGGAAAGCGAAAGGCGGGTATTGAAGCGGCCTTGGATCTTTGAAAAGTCGTTGCCCACGGGCAGACTCAGGTTGTCGATGGCCTCCTGGCTCGTAACCATCACCCACACGCGGCCACCGCAGGCGGCACCCAGCTCCTCGACGATGGTCTGAAGGCTCAGCATAAGGCTTGGATCCCGGTCGTTTGTAATAAACTGACCCACCTCGTCGACCATAAAGAGCAAACGGTAGTTGCCGCCGTGGGCCGCTGCCTGAGCGCCTACGTAGTCCTTGACCTTTTTGGCAAAGACATCGGGGGCCAAAACCTCGTCCTCAGAACCCTCGAGCCAGTTCCATGCGGCCTTTTCGCTCATGCCGAGCACGCTCTGCAGCACCTCGACGACGTCGTCCTCAAAGTAGCTGTAGGTGTCGCGGGTCTGGAGCCAGGACTCGCCGTTGACGCGCTCAAAGGCCTCGCGGAACTCCTGGGTCTTGCCCAGGGAATCGATGTGTTCCTCGAGCTTTGCAAGCTTGAGGTCCTCGCCGTAGAAGCCGCGCGCCTCGTAGAACATGCGCTCAAGGCCGCGAAGCAGCGCCGTGGGAGCCGTATCACCCTGCTTCCACTGGCCCGCCTTGCTATCGATGTTAAAGAGGATGGCCTGCGTGGGCACCGAGCACGCGCGCTCCATGGCAGCCGCGACCATGGGGTCGACGATTTTGCCGTCAAAGTAGCGGATGGCGCTCTTACCACCGATCTGGCGATTCTCGAGCAGGTAGCTCAGCATCTTGAGGAAGTGCGATTTACCGGAACCGAAGAAGCCACTGATCCACACGCCGATCTTGTCGGTGGACTCATCGATGGCATCGCCGTAGGCCTTGAAGAACGTGGCAAAGTGCCTCTGCAACTCGCGCGTCACCACGTACTCGTCAAGCTCCCGGCGGATGGACCCATCTTTTGAATCCTGGACCTTGACCACGCCGTTGATGGAGCGGTTAATGTCTTTTGCAAAGAGGTCGCGAATGATCGTGTTGTCCATGGGTGCTCCTTTGGGTTTGGGAACGTTATGGCAAAGGGTTATTACCGGTGGCAGGGCCTTATCTGCGGGGGCCATGCTTACGAGATATCGATGGCGCGGTAGTAGTTATCGGCCGGCAGACGGTTAAAGAGTTGGAAAGAAGAGCCGTTGAAGCTGCCCGGATAGGCAGCGATCACAGGCACCTCATCAAAATCCGCAAGCATGCAGTGGAGAAGCGTGTGTATGCGAAAGAACGGGAAAACCTCGCCCGCGCCGGTGAGGAGAACGACGTCTCCAGGCGCGTGCGGGTCGGTCTGCTCAAGGATGTACGCAGCGACTTTCTCGGGCGAGGCGAACTTGGCCACGTCCTCGAGCACGCGCTGGGTACCGCGGCGCTCCTCTTGGCGTGGGATGGCCTTAAGGACACGGCGCTTTTCGAGAATTGCCAGCACGGCGTCGTAGAGGTTCACGACCTTGAGCGTGCACGGAAGCTTGTCGGCCTCGGCATCGCGTGAAGGGGCGTCAAATAATGCACGCGCTTCAAACTCCAGCTCGGGGTCATAGCAAAAGGTGTGGAAGCCGATCTCATTGCCTATGCCCTTGTTGGCCAAAAAGTCCTCGCTGCACAGGCACTCGCGCAGAAGCCGCGCGCGTCGCTCAAATTCCTGACGGGCGTGCTCGGAGCGGACATGCGCCGCCACGACGCTCTTACGGGAATGGATGCCGATATTGGTGGTGAGATCGGTCGCCGGGGTAATAGCAGGGTCGACGGCGCTGTTGACGGGAGCCACGCTACATCACCGACCTGCCGGTAAGGGCCGCGATAAGCGACTGCTCGCCCAGCTGGACCAAGGCTCGCTCGACATCGGAATCGAGGAAGAGTGGTGACAGGCGCTCAGACTCCGGGCCATGGCCCTCGCCGATAAGGGCGGCATGGCGGAGCGTCTGACGGAGCGAGCCCTTAATGCGCTTGACCGTGGCCTCGGTCCAGCAAGCCGCGTCCGGATACTCCGTGGTAAAACGCGTCATAAAGGCGTTGAGATCAGCCGCCGTAAAGACATAATCGAAGTTTTGTAGGCGCTCCCCAACCTCGACGAGCACGAGCTCGCGCACGATATCGTAGCGGCAGATCATGCTGTAGAAGATGGCCTGGTCCGCCTGCGTGGGAGTGCCGGAGCCCATGAGCCTGGTTAGGGATGACGCAGCCTCGACGGCGGTTTTGGGGTCGATGCCGCGCGCGGCGCATACGGCGTCCGTGGGCACCATGGCGTCGAGGCGGCGAAGGCACACGGTTGCGCGGTTGGCGACCATGCGCTCCGTGGGATATTGAAAGAGGTTCTCGCTCTTTACGCGTACAATGACCTGCTCGTCGCTTGTGCCCTGCATACGCAGGGCAGCGACGATGCGCATCTCATGCGGGAGGAATTGCTCGCGGGTGAGCACCCCCCCCCCGAACGCTTTTTGTGGTTACATCCACAGTACACGCTCCAAGGGTGTCAAAGGCTGTCACAAGTGCGCCGCAACCCAGCAGGCAGGCGCGGCTCACATGACAATAATCATACCTGTTGGTAAAAAAGTTACCACGCCCAGAGTGTCAAATGTTGAGCAACAAAATTAAATCCGGTTAACGGTCATTTTCGCAGCTCAGAAGCCTTGACGAGGTCGCCCCAAATCACACTTGCCAGACAACCGCGCTTACGAATGCAGGCACGTACACGCCCAACATCACCCTCCGCTATATTCAACATAGAGTTATACATATGCTTCTATGTAAGGAGTTTCGTATGCCTGTCGTAAAGCCTATTTCTGATCAGACGCGCGCACTAACTACCATTCAGGAACGCGAAGATCACATTCAACGTGCCATCGCTCGTGGCTACGACGACCTCACCAACGGTCGCATTCGCCCCTGGAAACAGGCGAAGGCCGAGGCGGATCGGATGCGAGCCTCGAGATGATCCCTCCCCCATGTAACCATCCTGTAAATCATAGCGGCGCAGTCGAGTTTTACCATGATGCGGTCGCGCCTGGCGCTCCACTGTGCTAAAGTATCCCGAACGTTCAAACGACTACGAGGGGACCTAGAAGATGGCACGTGTGCACAACTTCTCAGCAGGCCCGGCCGCACTGCCTACAAGCGTGCTCGCCGAGATCGCCGACGAGATGATGGACTACCGCGGTTGCGGCATGTCCGTGCTCGAAATGAGCCATCGATCTAGCATGTACCAGCAGATCATCGACGACGCCGAGGCAACCCTGCGTCGCCTGCTGAGCATCCCCGACAACTACCGCGTCCTGTTTTTGCAGGGCGGCGCCACGCTGCAGTTTGCGGGCATCCCCATGAACCTTATGCGCCGCGGCCGCGCCGGCTACATCGTGACCGGCAACTTTGCCAACAAGGCGTACAAAGAGGCCGCCAAGTACGGTGAGGCCGTGCTGCTCGCGAGCTCCGAGGACACCAACTTCGACCGCATTCCCTACATGGCCGACGTCAACGCACGCATTGCCGCCGAGGCCGCGGGCGACGGGCTCGACTACGTCTACATCTGCCAGAACAACACCATCTTTGGCACCATGTACCACGAGCTGCCCAACTGCGGCGATGCGCCGCTGGTCGCCGATGTCTCGAGCTGCTTTCTGTCGCAGCCGCTCGACGTTGAGCGCTACGGGCTCATCTACGCCGGCGCGCAGAAAAACGCCGGCGCCGCGGGCGTGACCGTGGTCATCGTGCGCGACGACCTTATCGCCGAAGGCCCGGCCTATGCGCAGACGCCGCAGTACATGGACCTTAAGACCCAGGCCGCCAAGGGCTCCATGCTCAACACGCCCAACACCTTTGGCATCTACGTGTGCGGCAAGGTGTTCCATTGGGTGGAGCAGACCGGCGGACTTGCCGCCATGGCCGAGCGCAACTGGGCCAAGGCCAACCTGCTCTACGACCTGCTCGAGCACAGTGTGCTGTTCCATGGCACCACACAGGCCGACAGCCGCTCCATCGCCAACGTCACCTTCCGCGCCGGCGACGCCGAACTCGACGCGGCCTTTGTCGCAGGCGCGGCCGAGCACCAGATTCAAAACGTCAAGGGCCATCGCTTGGTGGGCGGCATGCGCGCCAGCGTTTACAACGCCGTAACCATGGAAGACGTGCAGGCACTGGCCTCGTACATGAAGGACTTCGAAGCGCAGCATAGTTTGAGTCCGCGATCTAACTAGCCCGCAACGCGCGGGCCGACCAGCCATCTCAGACCACCCTGTATAGATCAAAACCTGCTAAGGAGTTTTCCATGCGCAAGATCAAAACCATCGACGACATCACCAAAGACGGCAAAGTCGAGTTTGGCGAGGGCTACGAGTTTGTAAGCACCGCCGAGGAGGCCGACGCCATCCTGATGCGCTCGACCGACCTGCACGGCTACGAACTGCCCGAGGGCATTCGCGCCATCGCCCGCTGCGGTGCCGGCGTCAACAATATCCCCGTCGAGGAGTATGCCAAGAAGGGCGTCGTCGTCTTTAACTCCCCCGGCGCCAACAGCAACGCCGTCAAGGAGCTCGTCCTGGGCATGTTGGTGCTCTCGAGCCGCGGCGTGGTGCAATCGATGAACTGGGTGCGTGACAACGCTGACGACCCCGAGATTCAGGTCGATGCCGAAAAGGCCAAGAAGGCCTTTGTGGGCCGCGAGCTCAAGGGCAAGCGCATCGGCGTCATCGGCCTGGGCAACGTGGGCTCCAAGGTCGCCAACGCCTGTGTCGACCTGGGCATGGACGTCTACGGCTACGACCCGTTCATTTCCGTCGAGCACGCATGGGTGCTGAGTCGCGAGGTGCAGCGCGTGGGCACGCTCGAGGACCTCTGCCGCGGCTGCGACTACCTCACCGTGCACGTGCCCAGCAAGGCCGATACCATCGGCATGATCAGCACCGAGCAGATCGACCTGCTGGCGCCCGACGCCGTGCTCATCAACTACGCGCGCGAAACCATCATTGACGAGGACGCCGTCGACGCTGCCCTGCGCGAGGGCAAGCTCAGCTGGTTTAGCTGCGACTTTGCCACGCCCAAGACCGTCAAGATGCCCAACACGTTTATCACCACGCATTCGGGCGCCGGCACCGGCGAGGCCGAGGCCAACTGCGCCGACATGGCCATCAGCGAGCTCAAGGATTACCTGGAAAACGGCAACATCGCGCACAGCGTCAACTACCCCGCCTGCAGCATGGGCAAGGCGCGCGCCGCAAGCCGCATTGCCTGCCTGCATGCCAACGTGCCCAACATGATCGGCCAGATCACGGCCATTCTCGCCAAGGACAACGCCAACGTGCAGCGCATGACCAACGAGTCCGCTGGCGAGAACGCCTACACTATGTTCGACACCGACGAGCACCTGGACAGCAGCACCATCGAGGCTCTCAAGCAGATTCCGTCGATGTATCGCGTGCGTGTGATCAAATAGCGCCGGTGCCAAGCCTGCCAGGCAGGCCATGAAGCCCATTCGGCCCCCGTTTTCACGAAACGGGGGCCGATTTTGTTGCTCCGGACGACTTTAAAATGATACCCAGAATAAGTTTTTTCAGATAATCGATAGTGAGGCTCAAGTCGCTAAGCACACCCGCTTTGATAAACAGCTTTATCAGGGACTTTAGTAGGTAAAAATCGATCTCTATGTGCCGAATGTAAGTTGACTGTCCATTTTCCGAAACAACTTATTCTAGATAGCATTTTTAAGGCCCCTCCAAGGCGAAATATAAGTCTTTTTGTGACATAAAACTCTAGTCCGCGCGACCGTTTTCCACCCGCGCGGCTACATTCCTGCCCAATCGATAAAAATCTCCTCACGAAGCCGCCGTTCGAGCTCCTGCTGTCGCGGCGTCTTGTCTTTCAGCGGCACATCGAGATAGGCCATGATGAGCTCCATCACCACGCGGAAGGCATCGGAGTCGGCCAGCTGACCATAGGTCATCAGAATGACGGGATATCCCATCGCTTGCAGCGCCGTCGTTCGATCGGAGTCCGAAATCTTGGATTCTATGGATCCGTGAATGGCTTTACCTTGGCATTTAACCAGACACTCTCTGCTGCCGTCCTTATTTGCCAGCAGGATATCGGCATAGCGCCTATCAAGCCCCGAAATCAGGCGGGCGCTGCGCGTCATACGAATCTCAACGTTATTGGTAAGGCTCAGCCCTTCGCCGCCGCGCAACCTCGTAAGGCCAAACAGCATCGAAGCCTGGACCTCGAGCGGCGATGCTGCCACCCCCGTAATGCATTTCGCGGCTCGTATGAACGATTTAGCGCCGCGGAGCCCCCGGACCTTATCGACGAACTCTGTAAGCTCAGAGAGCTCGATCAAGGGAGGTCGTTTCCACAAGTCCGTTGGATTCCCCGAGACATCCTTTACGTTTTCCCAGCCCGACCGTGCGTCACCCCACCGGCCCCCGTATGCCTGCTCAAGTGCCGACTTTACCTGAGGTGCAATCTTGCACACGGCAAAGGTGCCGCACATCTCATACATGCACATGATTAGACGCTCGTTTGAGACCGAGGAAGCCAGGGTCAGCAGGGTAAAGAGTGGGGACGCAACATCGAGGCCAAACTCCGTCTGCCGCACGGAATCAAACGGCCTCTCCCCGTTCCAAACATGCCTGACAATGCGATCGCCCTTACGTCCGCAGCTGCCCTGCGCCAACACGTGTAACGGGGTGCCCAGGAAATGCGTGACGAGCGGATGCTCACATAGGTGCTCCCTGCGCGGATCGTCCGCAGAATCGGGCAGGTCCGGCATTATTGCCAAGACCTGTGGAGGTATCCGGTGATACCGAAAGGCAGATATGTCGCACAGCATGTCGTCCATGAAGGGTACGTACCCGCTGCGTCGCTTGTAAACCCGCTCGGACGGCAAACGCGCTGGCTCGGCCTGCGAACGGTAAATACTGCCACGCCCACGTCGCGGATCTCTCAGGAGGCTTACAATCGGTTTGGAAAGCAAACTGATTGTGAGGTTGCATATGGTTGATGAGGACTTTGCCTGGCGGCTTACGCAAGGACTCGTGCGGATCGACAGCTCAGACCCGGGCGCGTATGAGGATGAAATTGAGCGCTTCATTAAGAGGCTCATTGAGCAGCAGCTGGCACAACTTGATAGTTCTGCGCTCGATGCCGTGCAGATTGAGGAGCTCGAAGTGCTGCCCGGGCGCCGCAACCTTAAAGTCACCGTGCCGGGCCAAAGCGACGAGCCGCGGCTGGTCTATATCTGCCACATGGATACCGTCACCTTGGGCGACGGCTGGGACGAGGACATTCCGCCGATCGGAGCGATCGTGCGCAACGATAAACTCTATGGCCGGGGCGCCTGCGACATGAAGGGCGGCCTGGCTTGCGCCATTGCCGCACTGGTCCATACGCTCGAGCGCGTGGTGGCGGATGGCGCGCTGCCCCGCCGCGGCTTTTCGCTCATCTGCTCGGTCGACGAGGAGGACTTTATGCGCGGCTCAGAGGCCGCGATCGATGCCGGCTGGGTCGGCTCGCGTGAATGGGTGCTGGACACCGAACCCACCGACGGACAGATCCAGGTGGCGCACAAGGGGCGCACGTGGTTCGAGATTGAAATGGCTGGCGTAACGGCGCATGCGAGCCAGCCGTGGAAGGGCGCGGATGCCGTCGCCGCCATGGCCGAGGTCGTGTGTTCGCTCCGTCGCGCGTTTGTGGCGCTGCCCGCGCACGATGAGCTGGGGCCTTCGACCATCACGTTTGGCCAAATCGAGGGCGGATATCGCCCCTATGTCGTGCCCGACCGCGCCAAAGTCTGGGTCGACATGCGTCTGACCCCGCCGACCGATACGGCCGCCGCGACGCGCATGGTAGAGCAGGCCATCGCCGTCGCCGAAGCCGCCGTTCCCGGTTGCCATGGCAGCTACACCGTGACGGGCGACCGCCCCGCCATCGAGCGCGACCCGAACTCTCCCCTTCTAGCAGTGCTCAAGCGTGCCGCCGATGACGTGACGGACGCGGACACGACCGTCGGCTTCTTTACCGGCTACACCGACACCGCCGTCATTGCCGGCAAGACAGGTAACCGCAATTGCATGAGCTACGGTCCCGGGTCGCTCGCGCTCGCGCACAAGCCCAACGAATATGTGCCCCACGCCGATATCGTTCGTTGTCAGCAGGTGCTAATCGCGCTCGCCGATAACGTGCTCTGGGACGCGAGCGGCCAAGTTGGGGCATAATAAGCCGCGAACAAACCGACTCGTGCGTTAGGACCGCCCATGAAAGCACTTCCGTTTCCCTGCATCCGCCCAGCTCAGGACCGCGTGCTCGAGGTGCTGCCTGCAATGGGCAGCATCCTGAGCGGCAACGATGCTCTGCGCGGAGCCATTGCCGATGGTCTGATGCTCAAGGACCCGGGTGCGGCGTATTACGTGTACGAATGCTCGGGCGAGCCGGGACGTGTGACGGGTGTCGTGGCGATCTGCCCGACGAGTGTACTTGCGGGCGGCAAGGGCGATGCCAGCGCCGACGTGGCCGCCGCCGCGCGCGCGATCGCCGAGCTCAAGGTGCAGCCGCGCCCCGTGTCGCTCGCCTACGAGGCCTCGCCCGTCATGGATATCATCCTGGGCGCCGCCAAAGAGGGCGCGTCGCTCTACGCCGTCACCGACCCCGCGGGCATTACGCACCGCGCGTGGGAGGTCAAGCGCGAGGACGCCGTCGGGGCCATCCGCGCTATGCTCGACCAAGCACCGGAGCCGGCACTGGCCGACGACCCCGCCTACGCCGCCGCTCTGACCGGGGCGTCGCAGCTGCTGGCCGATGAGGCCCGTGCCGCCGGAACGTACACCGGCAAGGAGCCGTTCAACTTTACCGTTGCCGTGCTCTTCCCCGCCGCGCAGGTCAGCGGCGCACCGCAGGTTCCGACGGGTTTGTTCACCCACCAGATCGCACGGTTCTAACGCTACCCCCGCTGCGGGCCCGCTGCCGCCACGAGCGGCTCAAGCCCCAGCTCGTGCGCGTAGTCTTCCTGCGTAAAAATCTCAATCAGCTCAAACGTACCGGCCTCGTCGTCAAACACGAAATGCAGCACCGAGCAGTTGCCCGGAACGCGATCGCGTTCATCGGCCGCCGCGCCCTTGGTATGGTCCATGAACTCCTTGATGGCCGAGCCGTGGCTCACCGCGAGCACGCACTCGTGGTCCGGGCGACGCATAAGATCGGTCAACGTCGCCACCATGCGCTCGCGCACCTGGATCTGGCCCTCGCCGCCAAATTGACGATAGAAATCGTGCCACGGGCGCTCGGGCATAAGCATCACGCGCTCGGCCTCAAAGTCGCCAAAGAACCACTCACGCAGGCCGTCCAGGCGCTCGTACGCCAAGCCCGGCCACAAGTTGGCGATAGTCTGCTCGGTGCGATGAAGCGTAGAGGTGTAGACGTGGTCGGGCTCAATGCCGCGCGCACGTAAAAACATGCCGGCGCGCGCCGCCTGGTCGCAACCCAACTGCGTAAGCGGCGAGTCACTCCAGCCCTGAATAATGCGCTTAAGGTTGAATATCGTCTGTCCATGACGGACCAGATACAGATCTTTATTCATAGGGGTCCTTTCGTTCGTTACCAACCCAAGAGCGAAAACGCCCCGTCGCAATAGCCAAAATGAAGCACGGCACCGTTGTCGGGTAGCTCTCCCCCGCCAGTCACATACTCAAGAAACTCCTGGCAGGCTGAGCCGTGGGAAACCGCCAGCACGCAATCGTGCTGCGGCCTGGCCATGATGCAGGACAGCGCTGCGACCATGCGCGACTGAAGCTGCACTTCCGACTCGCCGCCAAAGGCCACCGGATAATCGCCCCAGGGCTGCGGCGGCATCTCGCGATTTGATGTGCCCTCCAGCGAGCCAAAATGCCACTCACGCAGGTCATCGACCAGCTCAATGGAACGGCCCTCGCCAACGATAAGCTCGGCCGTATGCCGCGCCCGGCCTAACGGCGAGGAATACACATGATCAAAGGCCACGCCACGCGCCGCAAACGCCGTACGCGCCGTCAGCGCCTGCTCGCGCCCGCGCGCCGTAAGCGGCGAATCGTGCCAGCCCTGCAAAATGCTCTGCACATTGAGCTCAGTCTGCCCATGCCGCACCAAATACAGATCTGCCACACACCCTCCCCTCGTACCACCACAAAGGGGACAGGAGCCTTTGTGGTGATTGTGCCGCCGGATTGCACCGCAACGACGCACAACTACAGCAGCACGTCGGCAAGCGGACGCTTGGGTACGTGGTGCACCTGCGCCTCGTCGCGCCAATAATTGATGGAGCCGTCGGGGTTGGAATCGATCGCATCGATCACCTGTGTCTCGGCCGGAACGCCAAACGCCATGATCAGCTTGAGCTCATACTTGTCGTTATCGAGCCCCATGGCATCGATCGCGTGGGGCGTAAAGGCCTTGAACATGCAGGCTGCCACCTCGGGCGTGGCGCTGCGGGCGGCGAGCATCATCGTCTGCGCGGCAATGCCCGTGTCGACCTCGGTAATGGGAGCGGCGGGCTTGCCCGGAACGGCGCGCTCAGCAAGAATCGCGATGTAGCCGGTCGGGCGCTCGCCCTCGGCGGGACCCGGCCAGTCCTTAAGCGCGCCGGCCCATGCAAGCTCATCAAATACACGCACGCAATCCTCGGCACCGCTCACCACATGAAAACGAAGACGCTGAGCATTGGCACCACACGGGGTCAGGTGCGCCAGCTCCGCCAGCTCAAGCAAAAACTCGCGCGGCACGCGCATAGACTCGTCAAAGCGACGGCACGTGCGGGCGCGGCGAACCAACGCATCAAACGCGTCCAAGCCGAGCTTTTCGCAACCCTGCTTTGCCATCGACTCAGCGCTTACCGGCGCCTCGGAAACTGCTTCGTTCATAGGGACCCCCAATACAAGCCAATTGTCCTTAGGAAAATCTAACCTAAAACGTAGGCAATAACGAACAGGGCTGCAATGTTCTACACCTGTTGAATAGAAAATCGCGACGTGGGGAACAACGGAAACAATTCGGGGCCTTTGGGTTACGTTTCGCCCTCCCCGACCCATACGCCAGCGCCTTTAAGCGATACTGGTTGTAACGATCAAGGCTTACGCCGCACGGAAAGGAGACATTATGGGCATCTTTAAGAACGATGACCAAAAATCGAGCCAGTTTGGATTTGACGAGAAAAGCATGGCGGGCAAAGCCGTCAAGGCCGTACGCTGGATCTACGCCATCACGGGCGTCTTAGCGCTCATTGCTGGTATCGCGCTGCTTTTTGCACCCGCCAAGTCCCTCGTCTTTTTGACGACCGTCCTGGGCTTCTACTTTGTGATTACGGCAGCCATCAGGCTGTTCACTGCCATTTTTGAGCCACTGCTGCCCACCGGCTGGCGCGTGACGAGCATCATCTCCAACCTACTCATTATCTTGGGCGGCGTCATAATCCTGCGCAACCAGGCCTTCTCGACCGCGACGCTCACCACGATGGTGGTTATCGTGGCCGGTTTTGGCTGGATTGTCGAAGGTGTCATGTCCATTCTGGAGTCCGAGCTTTCGTCCAACCGCGCCCTCGCCATCCTGAGCGGCGCACTTTCCATCATCGCCGGCATGTTCGTGTTTATCTATCCGCTGTGGTCGGCAAAGATGCTCGTCATCTTTAGCGGCGCCGCGCTGCTGGTGTTTGGCGTAACGCTGATTGTTCGCGCTATTCAATTTGGCAAACTGGTGCACTAGATGCCACGAACGCTCTTTATTGATGCAGACGCCTGCCCGGTCACGCGCGAGTCGATTGACTGCGCGCGGCGGGCGGGCGTCGCCGTTGTTATCGTCGGCAACAGCACACAAAACCTGGAACGGCACATTCGCCGCGATGACCCGCGCGATGCCGAACACGCGCGACGCGGCTTTTGGGTCACGACGCTCGATGTGAGCGTGGGCGCCGACAGCGCCGACTTTGCCATTGTCGAACGCCTGCAGGCGGGCGACGTGGTCGTGACGCAGGACATTGGCTTGGCGAGCATGGTGCTCGGGCGCGATGCCGCCGCCATCGGTGTGCGCGGGCGCGTGTACGACAAGGCGACTATCGACATGCAGCTGTTTATTCGCCACGAGGAAAAGAAGGTACGCCGTGCCGGCGGACGCACTCGCGGTCCGGCAGCATTTACCAGCGAAGACCGCGCTCGCTTTAAACGCAACCTCACCGAGTTGCTGCACTAACCAAGGTAGATTTTTAGGACATGCCTAAAAATCTACCTTTTTGTTTTGGCAGCGGGAAATTCCCTGGTCACAGGGGTAGATCGTAAGACGTGTCCCAATAATCTACTTAAAGGCCAACGGCGGAGAGGATGAGGCCCCAGCCAGCGCCGATGACGTACATCATGATCAGGAACACGGCATTTTCGCGGGCGCTGCGGTTGGTGCGGAACAGCACCAGATAACCCACGCCGGCGGAAATGAGCGTGCCGGCGAGCATCGGCGCCAGTTGCAGCGCGCCTTCCAGATATAGTTGCGTAATGACCACGCTCGCCGAGCAATTGGGAATCAGCCCGACAAGCGCCGAACCCAAGACGGCGAGCGTCTCGTTGCCACACAGGAACTGCTCGATCGCGGACTCGCCGAAGGTCTCGAGCACGGCGACCAGGACCAGCGTCACCAGGAAAATAAAAACCGAAACCTGCACAGTGTGCGAGATCGCGCTGCGGATAATCGACAGAACGGGCACGCCCTCGTGGGAGTGGTCGTGGCTGTGGCCGTGGTGGTGCTCATGCTCGCCCGTGTGACCGTGATCATGGCTGTGTCCGTGGTCGTGCTCGTGTTCATCTTCATCATCACAACCGCAATGGTCGCGCTCGCACAGCTCGTGGATGTGGTCGGCGCTCACGCCTGCCTCGGCCACCTCGTCGATGATGTCACCACCGCTGTGGTCGTCGTGCGCGCAGTTCACGTGGGCCGGGTTGGCCGCGGTTCCCAGCACGGTACGGCGAATCGCCGCGTGCGCGCGGGCGTTACGGCGCAGGCCGCGAATGGCAGCGTCCACGATAAAACCCGTGACCAGTGCGATCAGCGCTTTAGAAGCCAAAAGCATCGCCATAGTCTGCACGGGAACCTGCTCGGCAAGTAGCAGCGGCAGCATCTCGTCGGAGGTCGAAAGGAACACCGCCACCAACGTGCCCAAGGTCACGACACGGCCGGCGTACAGCGTTGCTGCCATGGCCGAAAATCCGCACTGCGGCACAATGCCCAGCAGCGAGCCAACCACGGGACCCGCAGCGCCGGCGCGCTTGATAGCGCCGTTGACGCGGTCGCCCGCAACGTGCTCAAGTGTCTCGAGAGCAAGATACGTCACCAACAAAAACGGCACCAGCGACAGCGTGTCCTTGCCGGCGTCGAGCAGAATATCAATCAGTAAATCCATGACGGATGGAACCTTTCGTGTCTTTCGGCAGCATTGTAAAAGTCCTAGCGGTCAACTAGGGTATTGTAGTTGTCCTAGGCGCGATGCCAATAGTTGCCCATGGTAAACTATCATCTCGCCACATCTTAATGACCCTGAGCCGCACGACGCGGCCCATCCAAGGAGCAGTTATATGAACGTTTCACAAGCACTCGAATACGAGCGCCAGCCGTTTATTCCCATGTTTATCTATGGCGATCACGGCGCCATGGAGTCCGAGCGCCAGAAGGGCGAGGAGGCCCTTAAGGTGCTCGAGACCGAGTACTTTACCGCCGAGGATGACCCCGGCTTCGACTTTGCCACCGTGCGCGACCTGGCCGACCGCAACCGCGACCTGTGCGACCAGATTGGCGAGGCGCGCCTGCGCAACGTGACGCCCGCGACGCTTTCGCGCGGTCTGTCCGACGCCGACACCTGCGCCGCCATCGGCAAGATGCAAAAGCGCACCGCCGCGTCCGTTATGCGCGAAATCCGCGGCGACCGCGACGCGCTCGGCGTGGCCTACGCCCGCAAGCCCATCCAGGGCACCGTGCTCGGTATCGACATCGAGACCACCGGCCGTGCACCCGAGCGCGGCTATATCATCAACGTGGGCTGGGAGATCATGGAGCTCACCAGCGACGCCGTCCCGCATGACGCCGAGGCACACTATTGCGGCCTGCCCGACATCTACCGCGGCGAGGATGTACCGCTGTCGAATATCCACCACATCACCTGGGACGACATCGACGGCAAGAAGCCGTTCCGCGAGAACAAGGAGCTGCAGAAGCAGCTGCTCAAGCTCATGAAGAAGTACCCGTACATGGCACACAACGCCGCGTTTGAGGACAGCTGGTTCAAGATCCACCTGGACGGTTACGCCGAGGCACGCCGCGCCGGCAAGATCATCGTCATCGACTCGCGCCAGATTTGCCGCAGTCTGGATGCCGACGTCCGCTCGCTCCCCCGCGAGTCCGCGCCCGCCGCGCTCGAGAACTGGGCGCGCCGCCGTGGCACCCTCGCCGCCGACGCCAACGAGCAGCATCTGGGCTTGGACGACACCGACCTCATGCTCCGCACCGTCCAAGCCGAGTTCAACCTCAAGAACCTGTTTGCCAAGTAGAAACGCCTGCGACAAACCCCGGCGTAGATCACGAGCGGCCTCGCAGCGGAAAACCCCGCAGCAGGGCCGCCCTACGTTCCACAGATAGATCAGCCATCACAAATTCTAAACCCTCATTTTGAACGATTTCGGCCAATTCCCGACACGTAATTCGTTGTCGGATGGTGATGCATCACTATCAAATGTGCGGCAATTGAGTATTTATATGCTATAGCTAAGCTGCGAAAACTTTTATTTAGGGCATACCAACTCATAATTGCGTCAAGCTTTTGGACAGCATTTGGTTAGACCTCTAAAACGACTTTTCCACTCAGCGCCATCAACACGGCATTAGCTGACACGATATATACCATGAGTATCGTATTGTCACATACCACGGCGAAAACGGTCTACCAGGCCGCGCATTCGGTGTCTGCGAAAGGCATCGAGTCCTGTAACCCTGCCGCGATTTACGGATCATGTCCCACCGGAACGCTCCTTGACGCAGCCGCAGAATGGCTCACCAAACATGATGTTTCCCTCGACGCAAATGGTTCCCTCGAGGTGATGGTGTTTGATCGCAGGAATGCGCGCTATGCAATGAACTGTCAATGCCACGTTTCTTCAAAACGATTCTCGAACTCACGCTTTATAGAGCTCAAAGATGGCATCTTCGTTGTTGGCGTTGAGCTTTGCGCACTTCAGGCCGCCACCTATCTTTCTTTTCGCGAACTAGTGGAGTACTACTTTGAACTGTGCGGCGCTTATTCCCTTGGAACCGACTCTTCCACCTCCTGTACCGAGCGTTTCGCGCTCACCTCGACCAAGAGGTTAAAACAGTTCTTTAATTCCATTACCAGATGCGACGGTCTGGCCCTTGCCCGAAAGGCGATCCAATGCGTACGCGACGGATGCCGGTCTCCTATGGAAACGGCCTTTGTCATGATGCTAACGCTGCCTAAAAGCGAAGGAGGACTTGGTATTAAGGGAATTGAGACCGATTACGAGGTGCAGGTCACCGCTGCCGCAAAGAATCTCACGAGACGCAAAAAGTTCTTTATGGATGCATATCTAAAGAAATCTCGCACAGACATTGAATACAACGGTTTTTATCATGACGCGGAAGAAGACCGCGCCATCGATGAGGAGCGCAAGAATGCGCTTGCGTCCATGGGATACGGAATCATCACCGTCAGTCGTTATTCCTTTATGCATGCCAGCGCTTTCGTTAGGGTCATGGAGGCGATCCAACGGAAAGAGGGCGTACGCCCCTCGCGTCTGCCAAAAGACTTTCAAATCATGCAAGAGGACCTGAGGCAGTTTGTGCTCAGAAGGTTTATTGAAGAGAAAAAGCGAATTCAGAAGCAGCTTCGCCAAGATTCCGAAGAGCGTCAACGAATCGACCTCGAAAAAGCAACACTCGAAGGCATCATGCTGGATGACCCGACAATTAATGAAGTTCCGGCAATCGATGACATGCAGACTGTCGAACCCGACAGCCCATCACTCAACCAAACAAGCAGCTTCGCGCCCGAGGGCAGGATCTTCGGGGCCGGAAGCTAGACCGGCTAACAAGGTGGGCACCTTAGCGACGTGCAAAATTGCGAGTATTCAGCAGAGCCGGGTGTCTATCACCCTCGAGTGGATCCAAATGTGAAGCGAAATCACTCTTGCGTGAGAGCGTTAGGCAACATTTGAGGAAGAACTCATCGGATTAACACCCTAAGATAACTCTTGAACTGCATTATATGGTCTGCAATAAATTAACGGACCCCCTATCGTTGCAGAATACTCCAATTTTTGCACGGCTCAGGGGCACCCACCCCGGCATCGGCTATCAAAACCGCTCACTCCGGGATCTCGTCCACTATTCCCCATCATTTTGTGCAACGAATTACCTGAACGTCATTGACATATGAACATACACTCATATAATCGGAAGCAAGTTATATGAGCGCATGTTCATATGAAAGGATATTGCAATGAGCATCCGCGTTGATGAAACGAAACCCGACATCGAGGCCACCGAACCCGCGATTCCCACCACCTGCTCGCCCGAGGACCTTCCCGACGAGGAGCTTCTCTACGACCTCGCCGACCTGTTCAAGGTCTTCAGCGACACCACGCGCATCAAAATCCTCTATGCCCTCATGGGCCGCGAGCTCTGCGTGGCGGACATCGCCGAAGCGACCGAAACCTCGCAGTCCGCGGTGTCGCACCAGCTGCGCACACTCAAGCAGTCGCACCTGGTTAAATTCCGGCGCGACGGGCGCAATATCCTATACTCGCTCGCCGACGACCACGTCTACACCATGCTCAACCAGGGCATGAGCCACATCTGCGAATAGCGACCAACCACGGTACCAGCGCGGCCTGCACCCAAGCCGCAAATACGGGGAAAGGAATCCACCATGAAAAAGCAGTTTAAACTCGACGAGATCGACTGCGCCAACTGCGCGCGTGAGCTTCAGGACGAGCTGGCCAAGCTCGATGGCGTCAAGTCCGTTTCGGTCAACTTTATGACCCAGAAGTTGACGCTCGAGGCCGATGACGCCGAGTTCGACGAGGTCCTCGACCGCGTTGTGGAGTTCACCGCCGACGCCGAGCCGGACTGCGAGATCATTCTCTAGCCCAGGTTTACGCCAACCCGCAAGGCCGCGCTTGCCGCGGCCTTTGCTCGCGAAATTATATGAGCGAGTGTTCATACATTCAAATGGGAGGATACGAGTCATGGCCACCGCCGACCCCAAGAAGAAAAAGAAGAAGCGCAAGAAAAAAGAGTCGCTCGAGCATAAGCGCAACCGCATCCTGGTAGCGCTGGGCATTTTTGCCGTGGTGTACGCCCTCGATGAGCTCGGCACCCTCACTGCCGCATTCGGCACCCCGGGCGACATCTACGCCAGCTTCGCACTGTTCCTCGTGCCTTTTTTGATTGCCGGCTACGACGTGCTCCAAAAGGCATACAACAACATCCGCCGCGGCAAGGCGTTCGACGAGAGCTTCCTCATGGCCGTCGCGACCATCGGCGCGTTTGCCATGGTGCTCTTCCCCGACACCGACCCGCACATGGCCGAAGGCGCCGCCGTCATGCTGTTCTACCAGGTCGGCGAGATGTTCCAGGCATACGCCGTGGGCAAGAGCCGCAAGTCGATCAGCGCCATGATGGACATCGCGCCCGACTACGCCAACGTCGAGCAACCCGACGGCACACTCGAGCAGGTCTTCCCCGATGACATCGCCGTGGGCACCGTCATCGTCGTCAAGCCCGGCGAGCGCGTGCCTATCGACGGCGTCATCGTCGAAGGCGAGACACAGCTCGATACCGCCGCGCTCACGGGCGAGTCAGTCCCCCGCCCGGCCAAAACCGGAGACGATATCATCAGCGGCTGCATCAACATGACGGGTCTCATCCACGTGCGCACCACCAAGCCATTTGGCGAGTCCACCGTCGCGCGCGTCCTGGAGCTCGTAGAAAACGCCAGCGAAAAGAAGGCGCGCACCGAGAACTTCATCACGCGCTTCGCCCGCGTCTACACGCCCGCCGTCACCGGCGCGGCCGCGGTACTCGCGCTCGGCGGCGGTTTGGTCACCGGCGCCTGGTCCGATTGGATCCTGCGCGGCCTGACCTTCCTGGTCGTCAGCTGCCCGTGCGCACTCGTGATTAGCGTGCCGCTGAGCTTCTTTGGCGGCATCGGCGGCGCATCCAAGTTGGGCGTCCTCATCAAGGGCTCCAACTACCTCGAGACGCTCGCCGATGTGGACGCCGTCGTCTTTGACAAGACTGGCACGCTCACCAACGGCACGTTTTCGGTCGTGGCGGTACACCCCGAGGCCGGCTATACCGAGCAGTCGCTGCTCGAAGTCGCGGCCCTTGCCGAGTCATTCTCCGACCATCCCATCGCGCAGTCGGTGCGCGCCGCCTTCCAGGGCGAACTCGACCCCAAGCGCGTAAGCGACTCCACCAACGACGCGGGCCATGGCGTGACGGCGAATATCGACGGCAAGCACGTCATCGTCGGCAATGCCAAGATGCTCGCCGCGTCCGGCATCGAAGCGCCCAATTGCGAGGTCGTCGGCACCATCCTCCACGTACTAGTCGATGGCATCTATGCCGGCCACATTGTTATTGCCGACACCGTCAAGGCCGATGCGGAGCAAACAATTCGCGACCTGCACGCCGCCGGTGTTAAGCGCACCGTCATGCTCACGGGCGACCGCGAGGAAGTGGCTGCTGCTGCGGCCAAGCAGCTCGGCCTCGACGAGTTCCACGCGCAGCTGCTGCCGGGCGACAAGGTCGAGCGTGTTGAAGCGCTACTCGCGGCCGAAAGCGGCAAGGGCAAGCTCGCCTTTGTCGGCGACGGCATCAACGATGCGCCCGTGCTCACCCGCGCAGACGTTGGCATTGCCATGGGCGCCATGGGTTCCGACGCCGCAATCGAGGCGGCCGACGTAGTGCTGATGGACGACAAGCCGTCCAACATCTCCCGCGCGATCCGCGTGGCGCGCAAGACCATGTCGATTGTTTGGCAAAACATCATCTTTGCGCTGGGCATTAAGCTGCTGATTCTGGTGCTCGCAGCGCTCGGCATTGCCAACATGTGGCTCGCCGTCTTTGGCGACGTGGGCGTGGCGATCATCGCCATCCTGAACGCCATGCGCGCGATGGGTGTCAAGAACCTGTAGCGTTCGTGGGCTGTCCGGCCGGGACCGAGCTTGGTTTTGAAAACGTCCTCGACCAATGAAGTGCCCCCGTTCTGCTCCTTCGGAGCTACGAACGGGGGCACTTCTGGTCTGCGGAATGTTTTCGAAACCAAGCCCGGCCCCGGCCTGCGGTAACATCGCTGGCGGTTCTTGGGCATCGCTTGCTGGCGAGGTTCCTTTGCTGAAATAGACTTGGCCGAAAGGGCCGCTGGTCCCAGTCGCTGGTTCGCGCTTTGCGTGAACTCCGCGCTACTGTGAGTCAGTTAGGCTTCTGTTGTTGAACCCGCTACATCTTCCCGGCCCAACATCGCCCGCAGCTTCTCAAAGCTTTCCTCGCTCAGGCAGTGCTCCATGTGGCAGCCCTCTTGCGACGCGACCTCAGCCGAAACACCCGCATCCTCCAGCAGCCCCACGAAAAAGCAGTGACGCTCCCACATTTGGCGAGCGACCTCCAGACCACGCTCCGTCAGATGAACGTCGCGCTTGCCCATTTCGACATAGCCGTTGCTTTCCAACGTCGCCATGGCCTTGGAAACGCTCGCCTTGGTTACGCCGAGGTACTCCGCAACGTCGATCGAGCGCACGATGCCCTGACGTTCCGATAGAACGTAGATCGATTCGAGATAGTCTTCTCCGGATTCACGCAGGGCCATGGGCCGCCTTTCGCGATGGCTTCTAGTTAGCCTTTGGATACTTTTGCTTGATTTACTTTACCGCAAAAGTTGCCCATGTCTTACTACTTTGCCTAAAAGTTAGCCGTGTTTCACAAAACATGCGGGACGAAAACAAAATGGGGACGCCCCGCAAGGAGTGTCCCCAGCTGCCGGCAGAAAAGGAACGTCCCTAAGTGCCGGCCGCAGCTACAGTAGCCCAAAGTGCTTGGCGGCGTTGTAAATGCCGTCGTCGTCTACGGCGGTCGTAACGTAGGTCGCCGCGGCCTTCACGGTATCCTGCGCGTTGCCCATGGCCACACTTGTGCCCACGGCCGAGAACATCGACAGGTCGTTCTCGCCGTCGCCAAAGGCGATCGCCTCGCTCGCGTCGATGCCCAAGCGCTCCAGCGTCGCCGCCACGCCCAGGTCCTTGCCGCCGTTAGCGGGAATAATATCGCAGAACAGATCGCACCAGCGCGTAGTGAGCGAATGCGACACGGAATCGGTCACGATATGCTCGTCGGCCGGATCAACAAAGGCGCAAAACTGGTAGACCGGCGCGTCAAAGGCGTGCTCAAACGGCTCCTCATGGTAGACAATCCCCGCGTTACTGCCAGCCGTCACCACGCGCTCGGACAGGCGGTTCACAAACGAATTCTCGCCCTGCATGCACAGCGAGTCGTAGCGCCCCTCGGCCACCTGGCCCACGATCACCGCAACGTCGTCCGGGTCAATCGGACAGCTGCGGTAAACCCCCTCGGCATCAAAGCAGCGCTGGCCCGAAAGCGTAATGTACGCATCCCAACCCAAGTCGAACAGCCAATCGGGCATCTGGTAGGTCGGGCGACCCGTAGCAATCACGCATGCGATCCCCTGCTCGTGAAAGCTATCGAGCACCCGCTGCGCCGACGCCGGAATCCGGTGCGTCTTAAAGCTCAGCAGCGTGCCGTCGATATCGAAAAACGCGGCTTTGATCATCCTCGTCTACTCCTCGCCCTCGAGCTTTTCGCTCGCCTCGAGCCATGCCATCTCCAGCTCGTCCATGGCGGCGTGGGCCTCGTCGATCTTTGCCTGCTGCTCGCCCAGCGCCGTGTAGTTGGTGGGATCGACCTGAGCCATCGCAGCCTCGGCCTCCTCCACGCGAGCGCGCTGCGTCTCCATCTTGCGCTCGAGCGAGCTCACCTCGCGGCGGAGCTTCTGGCGCTCGGCGTTGGAAAGACCGTTGGGCTGCCCGCTCGTCTTGGGCTTTTCGGCCGCAACCGCTGCGGCGCCGGTGTCGAACGTGCCGGTCTTGGCACTCGGTGCGCCCACGGGCTCGCCCTCGGCAGTAGCGTTGCACAGGCGCAGGTACTGGTCCACGCCGCCGGGCATATGCGTCAGGTGGCCGTCGAGCAGCGCCCACTGCTGGTCGGTCACGCGCTCCATCAAGAAGCGGTCGTGCGTCACCAGGATCAGCGTGCCCGGCCAGCCGTCCAGCAAGTCCTCGACAATCGCCAGCATGTCGGTATCCAGGTCGTTGCCGGGCTCGTCCAGGATGAGCACGTTGGGCTCGTCCAGGATTGTCAGTAGCAGCGACAGGCGGCGGCGCTGACCGCCCGAAAGATCGCCGATGCGGCTCCAGAGCTGCTGTGTCGTAAAGCCCAGGCGCTCGCAAAGTTTCTCGGGCGAAGTCTCCTTGCCGTCGATGACGTAGTACTTCTTATAGTTGCCGAGCACCTCGCGGATCGTGTCACCCATGTAGGGCTCGAGTTCCTCGAGCTGCTGCGACAGAACGCCAAAGCGCACCGTCTGGCCAATCTTCACACGGCCGCGCGTGGGCTCAATCTTGCCCTGGATCACGTCGAGCAAGGTCGACTTGCCGGCGCCGTTCTCGCCCAAAAGACCATAGCGGTCGCCCGCGCCGATGAGCCAGGTCACATCGGTGAGCACCTGCTTGGGCGCACCATCGGTATCCGCATAGCCGGCATCCACGTCGATGACATCGATGACCCGCTTGCCTAGGCGGCTCACGGCAAGGCGCTTGAGCTCCAGCTCGTCACGCACGGGCGGTACGTCGGCGATCAGCTCGCGAGCAGCCTCAACGCGAAACTTGGGCTTGGTGGAACGCGCCTGGGCGCCGCGGCTCAGCCACGCGAGCTCCTTGCGCGCCATGTTGCGACGGCGCTCCTCGGTAACGGCGGCCATGCGGTCGCGCTCCACGCGCTGCAGGATATATGCCGAGTAGCCGCCCTCGAAGGGATCGACCTGGCCGTCGTGGACCTCCCACATGCTGGTGCAGACCTCGTCCAAGAACCAGCGGTCGTGCGTGACCACGAGCATGGCGCCCTGGCCGCGCTGCCAGCGGGCCTTTAAGTGACGCGCAAGCCAGTTGATGGTGCGCATGTCCAGGTGGTTGGTGGGCTCATCGAGCATGAGCACGTCATAGTCGCCGATCAGCAGGCGCGCGAGGTCCACGCGGCGGCGCTGACCGCCCGAGAGCTCGCCTACCATGCCCTCCCAGGGCACATCGCTAATGAGGCCGGCGAGGATCTGGCGCGTACGGGGGCTCGACGCCCACTCGTACTCGGGCGTGTCGCCCACAACGGCATGATGCACGGTATCGGTGTCGACAAGCTGATCCTTTTGGCCGAGTAGACCGATCGTGGTGCCGCGGCGGTGCGTCACGCGTCCGTCATCGGGCTCCAGCGTGCCGGCGAGCACGCTCAGCAGCGTCGACTTGCCGTCGCCGTTTTTACCGACAATACCAATGCGGTCGCCCTCGCCCAC
>CAUBVH010000006.1 GCA_958439425.1 uncultured Collinsella sp. | reverse complement strand
TGGCCTGGAATGGTGTGGCCATCGTCGACCTGTCCCGCGAGTTCCTCAACTCCAACGGCGCGCCCAAGCACCAGGTCGCCCACGTCTGCGCCCGCAGCGTGTGGCAGCCCAGCTGGGCCGGCACCACGCTTGCCGAGCGCATGACCTCGCTCGTCACCGATCTTAACGTCGCCTCCAACAAGGGCCTTTCCGAGCGCTTCGACTCCACCATCGGCGCCGCCACCGTGCTCATGCCCTTTGGCGGCAAGACGCAGCTCACCCCGAGCTCTGCCATGGTCGCCAAGTTCCCCGTGGACGGCGAGACCACCACGGCGAGCGCCATGGCATGGGGCTTCAACCCCTACCTGATGGAGGCAGACCAGTTTGCGGGCGCCTACCTGTCCGTGGTTGAGTCAATCGCCAAGCTCGTGGCCACCGGCTTTGAGCACAAGCGCGCCTATCTCTCCTTCCAGGAATACTTTGAGCGCCTGCGCACCGAGGCCGAGCGCTGGGGCAAGCCCATGGCAGCCGTCCTGGGCGCCCTTATGGCCCAGGTCGACCTGGGCGCCGGCGCCATCGGCGGCAAGGATTCCATGAGCGGCTCCTTTGAGGACGAGGCCGGCGAGCTCAACGTTCCGCCGACCCTCATCAGCTTCGCCGTGGCCGTGGGCAAGGCCGCCCGCGCCGTCTCGCCCGAGTTCAAGGGCCTGACGCACCGCGTCGTCCGCATCGCCCCCGCCACCTACGGCGAGGACTACCGCCCCGACGCTCAGCAGCTGCTCGCCGCGTTTGACGCCGTCGAGGCGCTCACTGCTACCGGCGACGCCCTGGCCGTCTCCACGCCCGGCTACGGCTGCGGCGCCGAGAGCCTCTTTAAGATGTGCGTCGGTAACCAGATCGGCATCGAGCTTGCCGAGGACGTGGACGTGGAGAGCCTCTTCACCCCGCTCTACGGCAGCTTTATCGTCGAGCTCGCAGAGGATGCCGAGCTGCCCGAGGTCGCCGACGGCGTTGTCGTCGAGCCACTGGGCACCACCGTCGAGGGCTATGTCATCGACACCGGCTCCGAGGTCATCGAGCTCTCCGAGCTCCAAGAGGCCTGGGAGAGCGGCATCGAGGGCGTCTTTGCCTACCGCAGCACCGGCGAGCAGCCCGAGGTCGAGACCGTCGACTATCGCGCCAAGGATATCCACGTGTACGGCGGCGCCAAGATCGCCCGCCCGCGCGTGATTATCCCCGTCTTCCCCGGCAACAACTGCGAGTACGACAGCGCCCGCGCCTTCCGCGCCGCCGGTGCCGAGGCCGACACCTTCGTGATCAACAACCTCACGCCCGAGGCCGTCGCCGAGAGCACCCACGAGCTTGCCCGTCGCATCCGCCAAAGCCAGATCGTCATGATCCCCGGCGGCTTCTCGGGCGGCGACGAGCCCGACGGCTCCGCCAAGTTCATCACGGCGTTCTTCCGCGCTCCCGAGGTCACCGAGGCAGTTCGCGACCTGCTCAAGGCCCGCGACGGCCTGATGCTGGGCATCTGCAACGGCTTCCAGGCCCTGATCAAGCTCGGCCTGGTACCCTACGGCGACATCGTCGACGCCACGCCCGATGCGCCCACGCTGACGTTCAACACCATCGGTCGCCATCAGAGCCGCCTGGTGCGCACCCGCATCTCGTCCAACCTGTCCCCGTGGCTGTCGCAGTGCAGCCTCGACGACCCCTACACCGTCGCCATCAGCCACGGCGAGGGCCGCTTTGTCGCCAACGACGAGGTGCTCGCCCAGCTGATCGCCAACGGCCAGGTCGCCACGCAGTACGTGGGCGAGGACGGCAAGCCCAGCATGGACCTTTCCGTCAACCCCAACGGCTCCGCACTCGCCATCGAGGGCATCACGAGCCCCGACGGCCGCGTCCTGGGCAAGATGGGCCATGCCGAGCGTCGCGGCGACAACCTGTACCGCAACGTGCCCGAGCATGTCCCCGGCGACAAGTTCATGCCGATCTTTGAGAGCGGCGTAGCCTACTTCGCCTAAGCCTTTCCCATCGGGTACAATCCCCTCGGGTAACAACACCCGCCACCGACACATCCGGTGGCGGGTTCTTTTTTGCTTCGCGCATGTAGGAAGGACATCATGGAAAGCCGCAAGCCGTATCTCGCCACCCTGCCCGGACTCATCCTGGGCTGTCTTGTTTGCTGTGCACTCTGGGGATCGGCCTTTCCCTGCATCAAGATCGGCTACGCACTCTTTGGGATCCCGGCGCACGATAGCGCCTCGCAGCTACTCTTTGCAGGTTTGCGCTTCACGCTTGCCGGCATCCTGGTTATCGTCGGTATGAGCACAGCTCAGCGCCGCCCGCTCGTCCCACAGGTACGCGATATCAAGCCCATCTGCATCCTGTCACTCTTCCAGACTATCGGGCAGTACTTCTTTTTCTACCTGGGACTCTCGCGCGCCAGTGCCATGTCGAGCTCCATCATCGAGGCCAGCGCCAACTTCCTCGCAATCCTCTTTGCCGCCCTGGCGTTTCGCACCGAAAAGCTCGATGCGGCCAAGGTGCTCGGCTGTGTACTGGGCTTTGCCGGCGTCGCGCTCGTCAACCTTTCGGGCGCGGACGGCACCTTTGGCTTTACGCTCGACGGCGAGGGCTTTATCCTGGCCTCCACCGTCGCGGGTGCCCTGTCGACCTGTCTGATCGGCATCTTCTCGCGCGAGCACGACGGTGTCTTGCTTGCCGGGTGGCAGTTCTAGGTCGGCGGCCTGGTCCTCACCGCCATCGGGTTTTTGATGGGCGGCGCGCTCTCCCCCACCGCGATCATCCCCGCCATCGCGCTCATTATCTATATGGCACTCATCTCCGCCATCGCGTACTCGCTATGGTCGCGCCTGCTTGCCGTCAACCCCGTCAGCCGCGTCTCGGTCTTTGGGTTTATGAACCCCGTCTTTGGTGTGCTGTTGAGTGCGCTGCTGCTCGGCGAGGGCGCCGGCACGAGCCCCGTTACCGTTATAGTTGCCCTGCTGTTGGTCTGCGGCGGCATCATCATCGTCAACAGGCCTAAAAAGGCCTAGCGAACTGCCCTTATTTAGCAGAGGGGATTCACATACTTTAGTTTAATGGAATACATCGGAGAGCCGAGGGCCACCATGCACGCAAGCGTGCGCCCCTATTTCTAGCGTATCTGGACGCCAGCTTTCTTCTTCTCGTACTTTACGCGGTAGAGCTCCGCGTCGGCGGCGCGAAGCAAATCTTGCCAGGTATCGACACCATCACCGACCCGTGCATAGCCGATGGACATCCGCAACAGATACGGCACGTCGGCACGTGCGAGCTCATCGTTGATTGCCGCACACAGGCTTATGATGTCCTGCTCCGCCGTCGCCTTTTGGAGCACCACGAACTCATCGCCGCCATAACGTGCGATAAAGCCGCCAGACGCCGAGCAGACTTCTTTGAGCGCAGCGGATATGACCTGAAGAGCGTGGTCGCCCTCCACATGCCCATAGCGATCGTTAATCTGCTTAAAGCCGTCGGCGTCCATCATAAGCAGATATACATCTTCGGCCTGATCCACATTTGAGAAGAGCGACAGCATATAGGTCTCAAAACGGTTGCGATTGTTAAGTCCAGTCAACGGGTCGGTCGAGATGAGCTGCTCCTGGTAGATGATGTAAAGCAGCAACATGCTAATCATTATGCCGACACAAAGGCCGGGCACCGAGTATACGACCTGAAAGGTACCGCCCACCAGGGCCGGAATGGCGAAAAATGCCAAGGTTCGATAGATGGCCTTCGTCTGCAGGCTCTCGACCCTGCGAGATTGCACAAACGCATGCAGGGACGTATGTATAACGTAACAGTAGCTGACGATGGGCTGGATCATATAGGCAAAGCCGCGACGATACACGCCCTGCGAATCGATATAGAACAGGGCGTGCGTCCAGTAACTGGTAAACGCCAGCACGACCACCAGAGCCGTAGGCAACGCTACAAGCACCACCCTATAGCGCGAGGTCAAAAGGCGAGAACCCTGCACCGTCTCGGAATAGATAAACCAAATGAGACACGCGATAGCAAAGAGCGAAAACGAAACCGCGTTGGAAATCCAGTTGGCAGCAATGCCCAACGTGCCGTCCACACCGTCCGAAAGCGTCCAGATCATATCGAATAATATGTACGCGGCAGAGGTGTAGCCAAGCATGCTAAACAATAGCTGCTGGGTGCTCGAGAACAAGGAGCGACGACTTCGCACGGCAAGCCCGATAAGAACAATCATGCATAGCACGAATATCTCAATCTTGAGTGCCTTAACCACTAGCGCCATCCCTTCAATACCCAAGTGGTCAGAATCGCCCAATTCGAATCAGGGCAATAAACACCCCTTTACTCCGCAGGGGTAAAGGGAATAATAGCAGAGCGCCCGAACATCACTGCAAAACAGTTTCTGTTCGGGCGCCCATACGGCGCGAATTGCACACGCCGGCATCATTGATGGGTATCGATTGCTACTCGCCATCGATGTCAGTCGCGACGGCCTCCTCGATGGCCTCGACACCGACAGGCGACAGATCCTCCTTGCCTTGGCAGAACTTCTTGTCGACCCAGCCAGTCAGAATCGGAGCCATGATCGCCGTGATGATAACGGCGGTGGCGATCTGAGCGTACGCGGTGGGCGCAAGCTCGGCGTAACGCGGTGCGACCTCGGCGAGGGCAACCGGTGTGGTCATAGCCGTGCCGGCAATGGTGGAGCAAGCCACAGCGGCCTTGCCATTGCCGCCGCACAGACGCTCGAACGCAAAGGTGATGGGACCGACGACAAACAGCGTGACAAGGCCCAGCAAGATGCCGGAAATACCGCCGGTGATAAAGCTCGACAGGCTCATGGACGCACCGAGCTGAAAACCGATGACAGCGATCGCGGGATTGGCGCCGGGGACCAGCAGGTTCTTGATAAACGGGAACAGGTTGCCCAGAACCATGCCAATAACGAGTGGCAAGATGGAGCCGATAATGGTGCCAATGGGAATGTTGGCGAGGCCGGAAACACCGAGGATGATCATCGTGACGGCAGGGCCGGCCGTAAAGAACAGGATACCGACGGCGCCCTGCTCGGACTCATCGCCAAACTCGCCCATGATGCCCGTATAGAGCGCCATGTTGCAAAACGTGATGCCGCCGATGATAGACACGGAACTCAGACCCAGGAAGTTGTCGTTAAAGAAATATGCCACGCCCAGGCCGAGAGCCGCTGCGACGACCAGCTTGGGGATCAGCACGACGATGCCGGTCTTGATGGCACCCGGCGTGGACTTAAAGCTGATGCCGGCGCCCACAAACAGCAGGATCGCGGCGACGATGGTATTGGAGCCACCGCGGCAGGCAGCCGTAAAGAAGCCGCCGATCTCAAAAACCTGCGGGCAGAAGGTGTTGAGCAAAAGACCGACGATCATCGGATAGATCATGATGTCGCCCGGGATGCGCGGGACCTTGAATTTCTTTTGCTCGTTGGCGTTCGCTTCCTGTGCCATGAAACCCCCATTTCCGCTGACGGGGTACAAAAGCCCACGTCACGCTTTGCTACAGTAAAGTTTGACCATGGTACCAGAAGAAATAGACCAGCTCGGTGAAAAATTCGACAAGCTGGGATGGAACGAGATTCGGCGCCCGCGACGCCACCCCTATATAAGGCTCAAGACGATATAGAGTACGATGCCCGAGACGCAGCACCACAGCATCGATTTTGTCTTGACCGCCACGACCACGACGCCGGCGGCCGCAATCCAGGGAACCAAGGCAGGCCAGAGCCCCGCGTCGAACGCGCCGGGACTCACCAAGTCGTTGGCGACCAGCGCGGCAAAGGCGGCGGGCGGGATATAGCCCAGGGCCTCGGTAATGCGGGGCGACAGGGTCCGCCCGCGCAAAGCGAACGCCGGCGCGATGCGAAAGAACGCGATAGCAGCCCACGACGACAGCCACAGAACCAAGAACTCGTTAACGGGCATCGCGGGCACCTCTTCCGTCAAATACAGCATCGCACGCCAGCGCAATGGTAATGCCGACCACGACGCTTGCCGGCACGGCAATATTCACGAGGCCCAAGAACTTGCATACGGCGACGGACACCGCGCCCGAAACCGCCGCGACAACGTTGCCGCGCGACAGCCGCTGCGAAAAGAGCAGGCAGATAAAGAGCGAGGTGCAGACGAAACTCGCAATAGCGGTGGGAACATCGGCAACGGCACCGGCGATGGCACCCATCGTGCACGAAGCGCCCCATGTCGCGATGAGGATCACGTTGAGCACGAAGGATTCGCGCGGGCCCCAATCCTCCCCCTCAACCAGCTTGGCAAGCGAGATGCCGTATGCCTCCTCGGTGAGCGTCGCGGCAACAGCCAGCGTCTGACGCTTCGAGGCGCCCGCCAGATGGGGTGCGATCGATGCCGAATAAAGTGCAAAGCGCGATGAGATGGCGGCGACGCTCGCGATAATCGAAGGTGCCGGTACGCCCGCCAGCCAAAGATTGCAGATCATAAACTGGCCGCTGCCCGTCACAAACGTGCTGCTCAGAGCAAAGACCATCCAGGGCTCCATTCCCGTCTGCCCCATGATCATTCCGCACGGCGCGCCTATCGCAACATAGGTAAGCATCACCGGCCAGACGGTTCTAACGATTTTGAGCACCATACGCTTCTCATCCTGACAAGGTCTCCGAGCCGCATGTAGCGACACGGCAGAATCATCATCCGACAGCAACCGAGTTCACCTACAATTGCCACCGGATCGAAAGACACAACTTTTTAGGAAGTCATTATGACAGCTATCGATCGAGACCGGGCGCGCGCGGCCTTCAAAAGCTACACCGATGCCTACGACGCCACCAATCCACGCATCGCGCTCAAAATCGAGCATACGTACCACGTGGCCGAGGCATGCGATGCCATAGCGCGCGAGCAGGGCTGGTCGTCAGAAGATATTGACCTGGCATGGCTTTGCGGCCTGCTACACGATATGGGCCGCTTTGAGCAGCTGCGGCGCTGGGACACCTTTAAGGACGCCGAGAGCATGAGCCATGCGGCGCTGGGCATCGAGGTCCTCTTTGGCGAGAATCCCGCCGATGCACCCGCCGTAACGAGTATCCGCGACTTTATCGATGACCCGGCAGAAGATGAGCTCATCCGAGCGAGCATTGCCTATCACAGCGATTTCCGTCTACCCTCGCAGCTCGACGAGCGCACGCGGAGCTTCTGCGATATCGTGCGCGATGGTGACAAGATCGACATTATGCGCACCATCGCCGACAGCACCGTCGACACCATCCTCAAGGTGGATGAGGACACGTTTCTCGCCAGCCACTTCTCGACACCGGCGCTTACCGCCTTTGACGAGCATCGCTGCGTCGCGCGTGACGAGCGCAACGAGCCGGCGGACTACCTGGTGGGGCTCATCTGCTTTATGTTTGAGCTCGTCCATCCGGCAAGCCGTGCACTGGCGCGCGAGCAAGGCGATATCTATCGCCTGCTCGACGCGCCCTTTGGCATTACGCGACCCTTTACCGACCCCGCCGCGCAGGCAACCTGGAGCCGCCTTAAGGACGAGCTGCGCCGCTGGCTGGCAAGCGCTTAGCACTCGAGCTGAGCCAGCAGTTCCTCAACGATCTCAACGGCATCGCCGACGACCTTGTACTGGGCGGCACCGAAGATGGGGGCATCCGGGTCCTCATTGATGGCGACAATGCACTCCGCCCCACCGATGCCGGCGAGATGCTGGATAGCGCCCGAGACACCGATGCTCACGAGGAGCTTGGGCGAGACCGATACACCCGTCTGGCCAATTTGGTGGCGATACTCCAGCCAGCCGGCCTCCACCACGGGGCGCGTGCAGCCAAGCTCGGCACCCAGAGCCTCGGCAAGCTTTCGCATCAGCGGTAGGTTTTTCTTGGAGCCGATGCCGCGGCCCACCACGACTAGACGCTCGGCATCGGCAATTGAGGCCTGCTGTCCCCACTCCTCGGCGGGAATCGAGATCTCGACACGGGCCTTAACGTCATCCGCTAGCACTACCTGGGCAATCGTGCCGGAGCGGCTATAGTCAAACTCGGGCGCCTTAATGATGCCGGGGCGCACCGTTGCCATCTGAGGACGGTGGTTGGGGCAGATAATGGTGGCCATCAGGTTGCCGCCAAACGCCGGGCGCGTCTGCTGCAGCAGACCCGTCTCCGTATCCATCGAAAGCACCGTGCAATCGGCCGTAAGGCCCGTCTGCAAGCGCACGGCCACACCGGGCGCCAGCTCGCGACCAAAGGCGGTCGCGCCGTACAGAATGGCCTCGGGCTTGCGCTCGGCTACCAAATCGCAGATCAAGCGGGCGTAGACCTCCGCGTCGTTCTGACGCAGGCGCTCGTCACGACAGACCAGAACTTCGTCCGCACCGGCGCAAATCAGATGCTCCAGGTCCCCGAGTGAGCCCTCGGGGCTCATGCCGACCAGTGCCACCAGACGGCAGCCGCGGGCATCGGCAAGCTCGCGCCCCTTGCCCATGAGCTCGAAGGCCACGGATGCAACGGCATCGTGCTCGTCAGTCTGCACGAAGATCCAGATGTCTCGATATGCGTCAAGGTCTGCCGCGCCGGCGGCCTCGTCGCGCTCAATCGAGATGGCGTTGACGGGGCAGGCGTCGACGCACCCACCGCACAGGATACAGCCGTCGGTTACGCGGGCACAGCGATTGGGGCGCTCACCCTCCACCACAATGCCGCCCGAGGCGCAGGCGCGAACGCAGCGACCGCAGCCGATACAGGCTTCGCCATCGATAATCAGCCCGCTCATCTATGCCATCCCCTCGATAATCTTGGCAAGTTTTACCGCCTGCTCGGACGCCGTTCCCTCAACGGCCTCGCACGTTTGGTCACGGTCGGGCACAAACGAGCGCACGACCTGCGTCGGTGATCCGGCAAGGCCGCAACGCGAGGGATCGGCGTTTACGTCGGCAGCGCTGGCCACACGCACGTCTGCATCCTCGGCCGCGCGAATACCGGCAATACTCGGCATGCGCAGCTGGCCAATCTCCTTGGCGGTCGTCATCGCACACGGCATCTCCAGGTACACCGTCTCCTCGCCGGCATCGCAGCCGTGGACGAGCGCCAGCGAGCCACACGTCGTAAATCCCGCGCTCTGCACACAGCTCACGTCGGTCACGCAGGGGACCCCAAAGGCGCCGGCCAGCTCGGGGCCGATCTGGGCCGTATCGCCGTCCACTGCCATCTTGCCGCAGATGAGCAGGTCAAAGTCCTCATCGAGTGCCTCGATGCCGCATTTGAGGGCATAGGTGGTGGCTAGGGTATCGGCGCCCGCAAAGGCTCGGTCGGTCAGCAGCAGCGCGTCGTCGGCACCGCGGGCGATGCAGTCGCGCAGCAGCGATTCGGTCGCGGGAATGCCCATCGACACCACCGTTACGCGCACGTCCATGCCAAAGCCGATAAAGTCGTCTTTCAGCGCCAGCGCGCATTCCAAAGCGCTCGCATCAAAGGGATTAATGACCGCCTGCTTGCCATCGCGTACGATGGTATTGGTCTTGGGGTCCATCTTGACCTCGGTGCTTCCGGGCACGGCCTTGACGCACACCACCATATGGAAATCGCTCATCTTCACGCGCCCCCTTTCTGGACGAGCTCATCCAAGAGCTTCTCCGCAAACAGGTTGCCGCGACCAAGCTGGCCGGCAGGATCGAGCTGGAGTTTGAGACGCGCCGACTCGACCATGGCCTCGTGGCCGTACATCGTCTCCAAGAAGCCCGCCTTGATCTTGCCGACGCCATGCTCGGCAGAAACGGCACCGCGCATGGCCGTGACCTCGGAAGCCCACTGGGCAAAGAGTTCTCCACCACGACGGTAGTCTTGCGCATCGCGCGGAAGGATGTTCACATGCAGATGGTTGTTGCCGATGTGACCCCAGGCGGCAGATTCAAGCCCGCTTTCGGCCAACGTACGACGATAAAGGGCGATGACATCGGCAAGGCGTGCATTGGGCACCGACATGTCCGAACCCAGTTTGGTGATGGTGGGATCCGTGCGGCGACGCTCGTCGATAAGCATGTTGACGCTCTCGGGCACCGCGTGGCGGAAGAACCGCTGACACTCGCGATCGACCTCGGTGCGCGCGACCCATGTCGCATCGTCGCGGCCGCCCGCAAGCTCCAGCACCCATCCCAGGCGGTACAGCTCCTCGGTCGCCTGGGCCTCGTCATCGCAGTCGAGTTCCACATAAACACAGACCTTCGCCTCTTTGTCGAGCGCCGGCAGCGAGGCAAACGCCGTCGACTGCTCGCGCTGGCGACGTAGAATATCCAGGGCGCCAGCATCGAAGTACTCGATGGCGGCCGCATGGGACAGGACGGGGCGCACGGAATCGGTAAAGGACACGGCCTTGTCTTCGCTATCGAAAAAGCAGCTCACACCCCAAACGACCGCAGGTGCCGCTTGCAGGGCAATCTCGAGCTCAGTGATAACGCCGAGCGTGCCACAAGCGCCGATAAAGAGGTCGATGGCGTCCATATCGTCCGCAACAAAATAACCCGAGGCATTTTTGGTCTTGGGCACGGTGTAGCCAGGAAGATCGAGCTCGAGTGTGTGGCCCTCTGCCGTCACGAGCGACAGGTGACGGCCCCGGGCAAAAGCCTCGCCGCGGTGAAGCTCAAGCAAACCGCCATCAGCCAGCGCGACGTGGAGTCCCGTGATATGCGGGCGCATGGGGCCGTAAGCGTAGCTGCGGGCGCCGGAGGCGTTGCATGCCGCCATGCCGCCCAGACAGGCAGATGCCTCGGTGGGATCGGTGGGAAAGAACTGCTCGCGAGCCTCTTGAAACTCATCGTAGGCCTTAAGCGATGCCTGGTCCCAGCCAGCGGCCGGCAGTACCTTCTTGCCCAGCTGCTTGCGCAGTTCCGAAAGCACAACGCCCGGCTCCACGCGCAGCAGAAAGCGGCCTTGTTCATCGCGGCGAAGGCCCAAGTAGCGATTCATGCGGGAAGTATTGAGAATGTGACCGCCATGAGGCACGGCGCCGGCGGCAAGACCGGTCCGGGCGCCCTGAACCGTCACCGGGACACGCTCGGCATGGAGCTTTTTCAAAATGGCGCGGACCTCGTTCTCCGTTGTCGGAAACGAGATGCTTGAGGCCTCGCCCGATGTGCGAGACTCATCGCGGCCATACTCTTCGAACTCGTCGGTGAAGGGTTTGATGGTTGCAGACACGCGAACTCCCCCTTTAGCTAACTACAGTATTTGCAGGGAGATGTTACCGCATCGTTTCGTCGACGTGTTCGAGACCGTCTCCATAATTGGCGTTTTTTACGTTCGTGCAATTCGGCGAACGGCAAGTCTTCCTCGGCAGACGAAGCTTTTAACACATATGGTCACGCCGTCGCCGATCGCTCGATTGTCGCTCGAAAAAAGTTGAAGTAATTTTTGCTGCCTTTTACCTGCGGAGACACCAATCCGTCAAGCATTTGGTCAGAAATTGGTCAAGTTGCGACTGATAGGGTCGGCGTCGACAGCCAAAGCCAAGAGAAGGTTTGGCCCAAGAGCAGGGAGGTTCCCATGGCATATTACTGGCCCCAGTACGGCGTCGCCATCGAGGTCGACGACGATCCCTATCTCCTGCCTTTCGACGAAGAGGCGTTCCCCGATACGGCGGTCTACCATGTCACCACCGATGTTATCTGCGACCCCGAGTCGTTCTCGGCGCTCGCCCACCACATCGCTCGTATCCACGACATCGAGCTCCCTCACGACTTCGACGAGCTCATCTACTCGCGCCGCCTGATGCTTCACATGCTCTTTGGAGCGGACCCGTCCACGTTCGCACGTGTCTACACCACCAAGGATGCCGCATGAGTGCGAAGAAGCCGCCCCGCCTCGCAGGACTGGGGCGTCGCAAGAAACTCGTCGTTGTCTGCCTGGCTATCGTCTGCGCCCTCATCGCCGTAGGGCTATACGACTGGCAGTCGCAGCCCGTGCCCGAAGCGGGTGCCTCAGTCACGACGGCAGAGGGTAAATCGCGACAAGAAATCCAAGATGAGCTCGATGCCATCGTCCGCGACAACATGATGACGATCTCGGTCGCGCCGGTCGCTCAGCTGCAGGAGAACGGCAAGCTGCGCGTCAACGTGCAAAACGTCCAAGACAATAAATTTCCCCAGCGATTCCGCGTCATCCAAAACGACGAGACCATGTACGAATCCGGTGTGGTCGAGACCGGCAAGACAATCGAGACGTGCCCCGCCGGCAACATCAAAGAAGGCGAAGCATACATCGAGATCCAGGCGCTTGACGCCAAGACCTATGACAGCAACGGCAACCCGACACGCGTCAAGGTGCGGGTTGAGCAAACCGAGAACTAGCTTTTCCGGCCGACGCGGCACCGCACGCAATTCACCAGCATTCGTCCAATCATCGCGGGGACGGCCCGCGGCGAATAGAAAGGAACGACCATGGACATCACCAGGAACATGAGCGGAGCCAGAGCGCTCGTCGTGGGCGCAGGGCTCACGCTCGCGCTCGCAATGGGCGCCGCCCCGACGCCAGCTATGGCAGCCGGGCGCGTTGGAACCACGAAAGTAATGGTCAGGACCGAGATCGACAACGTTGAGTTCAAAGTTCCGACGGTTATTCCCTTCGTCGCCAAGGCCGACGGCACGCTTCAGGGCCCCTCGGAAGACGCGACCACCATCGACAATCATTCGGCCTACGGCATCCATGTCACCAACATGAAGATCGACGCCATGAACACCTGGACCATTGCTGCCGACGCCAAGGCCGGAACCGCACAGAACTCCATCGACTTTAAGGTCGGCCCCGACGGCGCACTCCAGAACGCCAGCGCCGCAATGCAGGAGACGGGCCTCGATCTTTCCAAGAACGCAGCCTTCGACATGGGCTACCAGGGCATTGCCGGCGGCACGGACAAAATTAAGCTCAAGACAAGCGGAAACGTCGCCCGCGTCACGCGCGACATCTTCCGCGTAACCGGCGAAGGCGATCAGGTTGCAACGATCACCTGGACGGTCGAGCCCGGTGCGCACACGGCATAAGGCTATCGCCCTGGCCGCCACCGTCAGCATCCTAGCGTTTGGGCCAGCCATGGCCTTTGCCCAGCAAGAACAGGCACAGGCCGCCACGCAAGTGACGGTCGATCTCTCGGAGCTCGACCGCGGCGACCGCGAGGAACCGTTGGCGCAGACAGGCGACAGACGATGGCTCTTGGCAGTAGGTGCCACAGCAGCAGGCGCGGGGACCGCCGGCCTCGGTCTGCACATCAAACACAGCCAGAAACAAAACACGGATAGGCCGCACTAAATTAGCTAAGGAGATCCCATGGCATCGAAGAACCTTTTGCCCGTCGTCGCACTCTGCGGCGCGCTCGCAACCGGAACGCCTGTCGCCGCTTGGGCGACTCCCGTCATGGCAGACTCCTTACCAGCAGCCCTAAGTTCCGCCCCAAATCCGTCGAGCGCCATTGCGTGCAAGCGTTTTTCGATCGCACAGGCCGCGATCTCAACCTCGGGATGCCTTCGTCGTAATACGGACGGCTCGATAGTCGTGGATATCAATCGTTCGAACAAGGCAAACGGCTCCCAGGCGGGGTGCGCCGTCTGCACGTGGCGCTCGGTTGTGCTCGATGCAGATGGCGATCCATGTAATTTAGAGCTGCGCATCGACATCGCTTCGGTCGATGACTCGGCGAACGGAGCGAAGGTCGCCTTTGACGGTGCGTTTTTCGAGAAAGGAGGCGGCATATGCCTGGGCTGCGCCGCCGCGAATGCAGACGACACGCAGCCCACCCTCTCATTCACGGCATCGTTGCGGCTGGCCAAAGCCGGCACCGATGCCATCGCGGCGGGAGAAACGTCCCTGCTGTTCTACGCCGCCAGCACCAAAGATACAGACGCTCATTTCGAGAAGCCAGCCGGATCACTCAGCCTCACACGAGGGATTGAGGCAGGCCCTATTGAAATCGACGCCCACGCGCAAAGCAGGCAACGCATTCTTGCTGACCCGGCGCTTCTCGAAATGGAGTGGAACGGATCCGGAGCCATCGGAATTCTCCCCTCCGCGCTTGACGCCAAGACGCTCCCCTCAAACGACGAACCCATCAACGCAACCATACAAGAAGAGAGCGCGGACAAGGAAGCGGGTGCGGGCGACACGTCATCGCCGACAAACAGCGTCCCAGCTTCTTTCGAAGCACCGAATGAGCCCGCTACCGATCAAAACGATCCCGAGCTCGCGGACAGTCTGGGGCTTGCTGATCCTCAAGAAATCGATGAAGGTAACTGCTGCGTATTTGCCGCGCTCGACCACACGGAGGTCATCGACGCTGCAAGCATCGAAGTTGCCGCCGCCAATCAGCCCGTCCGCAAGTCGGCCATCATCGCATTTCCTGAATCCATCGAAGTCGTCTTTTTGCCATCGGGCGAGGTCGTGGCCCCAACACTGCTCACCTTGTTGGGCGCCAAGAATACTCGAAACGAAATTAAAAAGGTCACGGTTGTCGACCCTGCAACCACCGCTAAATTGCGCCTATACGCCGTTGCCCCAGACGGAGGCAAGACCTTGGAATTCGATGGCGACACACTCCTAGCCTGGCGACGTCTGGACATTATGCAAGACGTCTCGTATCAGATCGAACTCGAAGGGTTTGATCGTACCCGCGATGCCAATATCATCGCCGCGGCTATTGAATCCCCACAGCGGCTTATGACACTGCGCTTTGACTACTATCCCTATGTCCCGACAACCACCTGAGGCTTAAATACTGCGCGTCGTTGCTAATACCACTTATATAACGTATTAGATGAGTCGCGATGTGTCTCGCATTCCATTCTGCTACGATTGCCACGTTGGCTTCAATACAGGAGGGCTCATGCCGGGCTTGGGAACAATCATCAACGTTGTCCTTTTAGTTGCGGGCGGTCTTTTGGGATTAGCGGGCGGTCGCTTTATCACACCGCGTATCCAAGACACGCTCATGAAAGCGTCGGGGCTGTGCGTCCTGTTTATCGGCCTTGGCGGCACCATGCAAAAGATGCTCCTTATCGATGGAAAGGCGCTGTCGACCACCGGTACCACCATGCTCATCGTCTCATTTGCGCTCGGTTCGCTCATCGGCGAGGCCGTCAACTTGGAAGCCGCCATTGAGAACCTTGGCGAATGGCTCAAGCGCAAAACCGGCAGCGAGGGCGATAACGAGTTCACCAACGCTTTTGTCTCGACTTCACTCACCGTGTGTATCGGCGCCATGGCCATTGTGGGATCGATTCAGGACGGCCTGCTCGGCGACTGGTCAACGCTTGCCCTCAAGGGCGCACTGGACTGCATCATCGTCTGCACCATGACGGCTTCGCTCGGCCGCGGCTGCATCTTTTCCGCCCTGCCCGTCGCCGTGTTCCAGGGGACGATCACGCTGTTTGCCGGTGCACTCTCCCCCATCATGACCACGGTAGCCCTCGACAGCCTTTCGCTCGTAGGCTCCATGCTCATCTTCTGCGTCGGCGTCAACCTTATCCGTCCTCAGACCTTCCGCACTGCCAATATGCTTCCCTCCGTCATCATCGCCGTCATCTACGCCCTCCTGTTCTAAATCTATCTACGTAGCGGTATCTCGAACATCTGTTTGATGCTGTGCTATGATATGAGGTCACCGTAGCTGCGTTCGAGAGGAGGAGCGGTGGCCGACCAGGACATCAAGATGCTCATCGAGCGCATTATGGCCGAGGCTCGGACCCATCAGTCCGCCCGCTTCTCAAACGAAATCTACGCAGACGAGCCGATTCTCAAGACCGGCCGACAGATGCAGAACTTCCTCCCCGACCAATACTGCAAGATGCGTGAGATATCGCGTTGGCAAGAAGACCCAAAGGGCGGCGCGGGCCGTTGGCTTTCGGAAGCCGAACTTTTCTACCGCCAAGGCCTGCTGATGGCCGACTTTGAGGACGACTGTCCCTACAACGGCACCTTTAAGTCGTACTTTCCCACCTACAACGCCATGAGCGACCGGCAGTTGCGCGGCTACTTTACCTGGCGTGCCCAAGTGCGCCGCGGGAATATCGAGGAGACATCGACCTCGTTTGCCTTCTTGTATCTCTACGAGCTGATCTGCGGCATTGGCGTAGATAATCCGCTCGATGGTTTTAACCTGATCAAGGCTTTTTGGGATGTCTATCGCGCCTTCGACCCCGGCATCGACCGGTTTGCGCGCGTGTGGCTGCAAGATTACGCCGTGTTCCACGGACTCGACCCCAAGCTGCTTCGTGACTCTAAAACCGTCATGTTCGATAACGCCCTTATCGAGCTGCGGCGCGCGGCACGAGACCTTGTACCAGCACCGGCACCGTCGGACCAGGCGCCCAAGCGTCGCAAGGCCTCCGAGCCCACGCTCCCCCTTCCGTCCGACGAGGCGTGCGAGGAACGACTCATAGCCGCCATCAATGCCCTCTCCACGTACAACCTAAGTAACTCGCGGCTCGACCGCAGCCACCACCGCGATCTGCGCCACGTGGCGTGCGCCGTGTATGTCCGCATGGCGCGCTACTATGACACGCACCGAAAGACCGGCATCGTGGCAAGTTTATTTGGGGAGGAGACGGCCATGCCCTACACCATGTTTGCCTCGGCCGTATTCTTTGCGCCCGAGCGCCACGAGGACTGCGAATACCGTCTGGACCCCATCCATATCTACCGTTGCCAAAACGGCTTTTGGGAATGCATGCGTATCCACGGTAGTAGGCAAAAGAGCAGCAAGCTCGGTGAAATGATGCGCGCCTGCGACCAACGCCTGCGCCTGGCGCTGGACCCTGCCCACCCCCTTAAGGAAGAAAAGGTCCCCAAATATCTGGCCAAGATTATCGATGACGAGATTGTGGCATGGCTTTCGTGGGACGCCGCACACCAGCCCGTCAAGATCGATATCGATCTGAGTCAGCTGGGGCATATTCGGAGCGCCGCCGCACAAACGCGCGAGGCGCTTTTGATTGACGAGGAACGCGAGGACGGCGCGTCCGCAGAAGCCGAGGCAGCGGACTCAGGGCAACCGGAAGCCGAGCCCGTAGCCGACGCGATGGTCGAGGCGGTCGCGGCGGCTGCAGGGCAGGACGAGTCCGACGAGCCGACCATATCCACCGAACAGTTTGGTGTCGTGGCACCGCTTCTCGCGCCGACGCCCGCGTTCGCAGCTGCTACGCCCGCTGACGCCACAAACGAACTCGTGCCCGCCGCAGACGCCTATCTCCGCGCGCTGCTCGAGCACAACGCAGTACAGGCGGAATCGGCGGTAGCGCAATCGGAGCAGAGCGAGGACATGCTCGTCGATACCATCAACGAGGCGCTCTTTGACCTGGTGGGCGACACCGTAATTGAATTTAGCGCGGCAGGGCCGCAGATTATCGAGGACTACGAAGCAGACGTGAGAGGATACCTAGACCATGAGTGATACCGCATCCGCAGCACCTCGCGTGCCCAAGCGCGTCGCTGCCGTCATTCTCAACTCGCTCAAGGGCGGCGTGGTCCCGCGCATCGGCCTTCCTTACATCACCGTAGGCCGCGAGGTCGAGATCCGCGCCCTGCTCACCGATCTGAGCCTCATCGCCGACGGTGGCGCGAGCTTCCGCTTTCTGGTCGGTCGTTACGGCGCCGGCAAGAGCTTTTTGCTCCAGACCATCCGCACGCACGCCATGGGCGAGGGATTCGTCGTCGCTGATGCCGACCTGTCGCCCGAGCGCCGCCTGCAGGGCGGTCAGGGACAGGGCCTTGCCACCTACCGCGAGCTCATCCGCAATATATCGACCAAGACGCGCCCCGAGGGCGGTGCGCTCAACCTTATTCTGGATCGCTGGGTCGCCTCATGTGCCGACGTCGACGAGTCGGTCGTCAATGCCCAACTGGCCCCGCTCGAGGAGATGGTCCACGGCTTCGACTTCACCCGTATGCTCCGCCGCTACCGCATGGCCGTATCCGAGGGCGACGAAGAGGCCATGAGCCGCGTGACCAAATGGATCCGCGGCGAATACCGCACCAAGAGCGAGGCGCGCGTCGAGCTGGGCTCCTCGACCATCATCAGCGACGACGATTGGTACGACTACGTCAAACTCATCGCGCGTTTTTTGGTTTGCAGCGGCTACAAGGGCATGCTGGTGCTCATCGACGAGCTCGTGAATCTGTATAAGATTCCCAATGCCATCACGCGCCAGTACAACTACGAGAAGATCCTGACCATGTACAACGACACACTTCAGGGCAAGGCGCAGTACCTGGGCATGATCATGGGCGGCACGCCAACCTCCATCGAAGACCGCCGCCGCGGCGTGTTCTCCTACGAGGCTCTGCGCAGCCGACTCGCTCAGGGTCGCTTTGCGCGTGAGGACCTTAAGGACATGCTCGCACCCATCATCCGCCTGCAGCCGCTCACCTACGAGGAGCTACTGGTGCTCATCGAAAAACTCATGCAAATTCACGCCGGCTACTTTGGCTGGACGCCCACGCTTACCGAGAACGACTTGGTGGACTTCCTCAAGATCGAGTTCGGTCGTGTGGGAGCCGACACGCATCTGACGCCGCGTGAAGTCATTCGTGACTTTATCGAGTTGCTCGACATCCTATGCCAAAACCCCGACGCCAACGTGGCCGAGCTGCTGCAAAGCGTCGGCGGCGACGCGCTGGCGCCGGCAGCCGCAACAGGCGACACCGATACCGCAGGCGGCGACCGTAACTTCGCCGAATTCACCATCTAACCTGCCAAAAAGGGACAGGTTTATTTTGGCAGGCTCTATCTGGGCAAACGTTGAAACAGTAATGCAGCAAGCCACTGCCCGCCGCGTTGAGAGATTCGCTTTTGAAAGGAGGCCCCGTGAACGCCTTTGACCGCTACGCCCCGTTTATCCAAGACTTCATCTACTCCCACGATTGGGAGAGCTTGCGCTCTATCCAGGTTGCGGCAGCTGATGCCATCTTTAACACGCAAGATAATGTGCTCCTGACGGCATCCACGGCTTCCGGCAAAACCGAGGCAGCCTTCTTTCCCATCCTGACCGAATTTTGGGAGAACCCGCCCGCGAGCGTGGGCGCCCTCTACATCGGCCCCCTCAAAGCGCTCATCAATGATCAGTTCGTCCGTCTCAATGACCTGTGCGAAGAAGCCGACATCCCCGTCTGGCACTGGCATGGCGATGTCTCGCAGTCGCACAAGGCCAAGCTCATCAAAAAGCCAAGCGGCATCTTGCAGATTACGCCCGAGTCGCTCGAGGCGCTCTTAATCCATAAGCACATGGCGATCCCGCGCATGTTCTGCGACCTACGCTATGTGGTCATCGATGAGGTCCACTCGCTCATGCGCGGCGACCGTGGCGGGCAGACGCTCTGCCTTATCGAGCGACTCTCGCGCATGGCCGGCGTACAGCCCCGACGCATTGGCCTTTCGGCCACCATCGGCGACCCCGAGCGCACGGGCGCTTTTCTCTCGAAGGGAACGGGGCGCGACTGCGTTATCCCCCGCTTTGAGGAACCGCGCCGCGTGTGGCGCATCTCCATGGAGCACTTCTACAACTCGGGCCCCCAGGCTCAGCAACGAGGATTCGTAGGCACAGGTCCACAAGAAGCCGAAGTGCTTGCTTGCGAGCGTATTGAGACGGCGGCGCCCGCGGCGCTGCCCGCATCCGGACAAGACATGTGCCACAGCGGACAGCTTACACAGGAAGAACACCGTCAACGTCGTGAGCAGGCGCGGGGCAAGGCCGCTCCCAAAGACCGTCGCACTTCCTCGGCCCCCGAGGGCGAAGTCGACATCCCACGTGCGACCGAGCAGGCGCTTCTCAACCCCACCGACACGGCACCCGACAACGTCGACCCCGGTATGGGCTATATCTTTGAGCATACGCGCGGCCGCAAGTGCCTGGTCTTTGCCAACTCGCGCGAGGAGGCAGAGGCCGTGTGCTCCATGCTGCGCAGCTACTGCGAGAGCCGGCACGAGCCCGACCGTTTTCTCATCCATCACGGCAATCTTTCGGCATCGCTACGCGAGACGGCCGAGGAGCTCATGCGCGACGAGGAGCAGACGCAGACAACCGTCACCACCTCTACGTTGGAGCTCGGTATCGATATCGGCCGCCTGGAGCGCGCCTTCCAGATTGACGCGCCGTTTACCGTCAGCTCCTTTTTGCAGCGCATGGGGCGCACGGGCCGTCGCGATCTTCCGCCCGAGATGTGGTTTGTCATGCGCGAGGAAGAGCCCGAGCCGCGCACGATGATGCCCGAAACCATTCCCTGGAAGCTCCTGCAGGGTATCGCGCTCGTACAACTCTATCGCGAGGAAAAGTGGGTCGAGCCACCCGAGCTCGATCGTCTCCCCTACAGCCTGCTCTATCACCAGACTATGTCGACCCTCGCCAGCACCGGCGAGCTCACGCCGGCCGAACTTGCCCAGCGCGTGCTCACGCTCAGCTATTTCCACCGTGTCTCGGCAGACGATTACCGCGTGCTGATACGTCACCTCATTAAGATCGACCATATCCAGGTCACCGAAGGTGGCGGGCTCATCGTGGGTCTCGCGGGCGAGCGCATCATCAACAACTTTAAATTCTACGCCGTGTTCCAGGAAAACGAGGAGTTTACCGTCCGGAGCGAATCGGCCGAGCTGGGCACGATCGTTAATCCGCCCCCGCCCGGTGAGCGCATCGCCATCGCCGGACACTGTTGGATTGTCGAGGAAGTGGACTGGAAGCGCCACACTGTCTTTGCCACGCAGGTCAAGGGCCGGGTGCCGGCCTACTTTGGCGACTGCCCCGGCGACATTAACACGCATGTGCTCGAGCGCATGCGCAAGGCGCTCAACGAGCACGCGACATATCCGTACCTTATGGGTAACGCACGGGCCCGCTTGGCGCAGGCTCGTCATACCGCCGAGATTTCGGGGGCGGGAACCAAGCCGCTCATCAACCTGGGCGGCGACACTTGGGTGCTCTTCCCCTGGCTGGGCAGCTACGCCTTTTTGGCGCTCGAGCGCATGCTCAAGATTAAATGTGCCGCCGAGCTGGGCCTTCGAGGGCTCGATCCGTCGCGCCCGTACTTTATGCAGTTTAAGATGAAGGCCGACGAGGAGACGTTCTTTGAGGTGCTCGCCGCCGAGGCCGAGAAGGACTTCGACCCCATCGAACTCGTCTATCCCGGCGAGGTGCCTTACTTTGATCGCTACGACGAATTCGTTCCCGAGGAGCTCGTGCGCAAAGGCTTTGCCGAAGGCGTGCTCGACATCGAAGGCATGAAGCAGCGCGTTCTCGGCTGGCGCGGCCACGCCTAAGACCAGTCTTTTTGGGACGGGGAAACTTACTTGTCGTGAAGGGTAGTACCGAGGAAGTCGGTGTCGAAGGGCACAGTTTCGGCAAAGACATAGTCGCCGTCGCTGGCGATGAGCAGGTAGTTTTCCTCGCCGCCGAACTCCGCATCGCCACACGGGACCACCCAGGCATAGGCGAACACCTCGAGCGCCGTGGCAGCGCAGTCGCGCAGGAACGTCACGGCGCTCCCCTCGTTTGCGCTCACGATATTGGCAACGTAGATGCCCCCGGGGTTCAGGCTGCCTCGCACCAAACGCAACGCCTCAACCGTCGCCAGCTCGCGTACGGGCTCGGCACCGCCAAAGCAATCGCTCACGACCACGTCGTAGCGACGATGCCCCACGCTTGTCACGCCCAGGTACGAACGCGCCTCGGCGGTAATCACCCGCAGGCGATCGCCCGCCGTGCGCTCCAGCTCGTCTAGGTAGAACCAGCGGCGGGCCAGACGCGTAATCTCTCCGTCATACTCGATGACGTCCATGCGCAAGCCCTCGTGTGACATCAGCGCGAACTTGGGATAGGCAAACCCGCCGCCGCCCAGCATAAGCATGCAGTCGATACCGTGACCATAGGCGTCACGCATTGCGTCCTCGGCCTCAAACACGTCGTCAAACGCACGATAGTACGCAAAGACGGGTTCCGCCCAACGCTCGCCAACGTAACTCGCGCTTTGGTAGACGCCGCCTTGCACCAATACGCGGACTTCGTCGCCGCCCTCATCGTGCACGCGTTTCACACGCGCCAACCCATTGCGAGTTCGCGCAACCTGCAGACAGGCAGCACGAACAGCGACGGCGGCCGCACCAAGCGCCGCGGCCCCCAGAGCAACGCCGGCAACGACGCCAGCAGAAACACTCGGCTTGTTCATCTAGAGCTCCTTTTGCAGATAGAGTCCGTGGTCGTAGAAACCCAAATGGCGATAGTACTCGCGCGTACCGATCGCGCTAATCACGTTAATACGCGCATAACCCGCATCACGGGCAATCTCGCACGCACGCTCCACGAGCAGACGCCCCAACCCGTGATGCTGCGCCGCCTGACCCTGGTCGCCCACACGTGCCGCCATGCCATACACGTGCACCTCGCGAATCATCGCCTCCTCCGGCGTCGTCGGCAACTCGTCCGCATGTGCGGCAACAAAAGCGCGATCGGGAAGCGACAGCCGCAAAAAACCCGCGATCTTGCCCCGCGGCGTCACCCACTGCAAAAAGTGCTCGTAAGTCACCGGCGTCTCGTACGCCACTTTCTCGTCAAGGGCCAACTCGTCCAGGTCGGCCCCCGCCGTGCTGATCTCGCGATAGCGAATCTCGCGCACCGCCGCGCCTTCTCCACGAGCCGCCAAGCGGTTCTCGACGAGCTGACGCAGGTTGGGCTTCTTGTTGCCCACCATAATGTCGTCAGAGCTAAAGTCGCGAATCATACGGCTAATGCGGCAGAACGCCGGCGTCACAACGATGTCGTCGGCCAGCACATCGAGCAGCTCTTCCTCGGTATAGGGACGCCACTCACCGTGCTCATAGCAGCCCACCAGACGCGAGCCCTCGATGAGCGCACACGGGTAAACCTTGACCTCGTCGGGCATAAAAGCGCCCTCGGTCATAAAGCGCTCGTAGTCTCGCTTGTCCCCCTCGGGTGTGGCGCCCAGCAGGTTGAGCATAAAGTGCGCGTGGATCTTAAAGCCAAACAGGCGCGCAAGCGAAAACGCCCGCTCGATCTGCGCCACCGAAATGCGGCGCTCGTTGATATCGAGTAGATGCTGGTCAAGGCTTTGGATGCCCATCTGGATCTTGGTGCAGCCCAGGCGGCGGATGAGCGTGAGCGCCTGCGGCGTTACGGCATCGGGGCGCGTCTCGATAACGAGCCCCACCACGCGATGCTTCGCCGTCTCGTTGATGTGCTGCTGGCGCTCAAGCTCCTCCATCGTTGCCGTCTGCCACTCGGCGGCCTCGCCCCACGGCGTGCCGGGGCCATAGAGCTTTCGCACCGCACGGTTATAGCCACCAACGGCAGCATCCACACGCCCTTGCTCGTCGGCAACGCCGGCAGCGAGCTCGGCCTCGTCTGTCGCAATGCCTGCGGCCCGATAGCGCTCGCGACGCTCCGCTACCACCGGCGGCAGGGCATCGGCGGGAGCGTCATCGAGCAGGCGCCCTGCCTCGGCACGACTGATGCCCGGACGCGCCAGCATGGGGTTGGCCGCCACGCCGGCGACGGCATCGTCATTGAGCGCACGGAAGAGCTCCGACATAAACCATGTCTGATAACCTTCCGGATAGTCGCTCCAGGTACCGCCAAGCACGATGAGCTCGATCTTATCGGTCGCATGACCCATCTGCGAAAGCGCTGTCAAACGGGCACTCACCTGCAGATACGGATCGAAGCAGTTTTGCTCCGCACGGGCACACGCCGGCTCAGCATGTAAATAGCTTTTGGGCATGCGCAGGTCGTTGGGGCAAAACAGGCAATCGCCCGAACACGGCCAGGGCTTGGTGATGACGGTAATGGTCGCCACGCCCGAAGCCGTGCGACGAGGCTTCATGCGTAGCACCTGCAGCAGTTGACGCTCTAGCTCGACGTCGACATTCCATGCCGTCCAACGAGCCGGCTCCTCGCGTTTCACCCGCTGGTAAAACGGCAGCAGGCGGCGCTTTGCCAAGTCGCGCTTATCGGCACCCTCGCGGCGCGCCTCGGCATGTATCAGTTTGACGAGGGTCTTGTCGTCCACGGCCTCGCCACGACGCAGGACCTCGAGTATGTTCAAGATAATCTGTTCCATGTCCCCATTGTAAAGGCAAAGGCGCCGGAGCCAACCTCGGCCCCGACGCCTCCATCAAAGAGCACGCCTATATGCACCGGTCTCCGAAAACCACACGTCACTCCGGATCAAACGACATGTCGCCCGAACCGACCTTAAAACGATACGTGGCAGACTTATCACCGTTGTCGAATTCAAGATTCAATATGGTCTCGCCGTCGTAGCCAAGCGGAAGGAAATCGCTCTCGAAGTCGCCGCTTCCCAAGGTGAGGCTCGCCTTAAAGCCCGTCGAGTTCGGAACCGTCATCTCCACATCGCCCGAGTCCACGCTTACGTCCATCGACTTCGCGGGGGCCTGGTAGAGCTCGAACGTCGCATCGCCCGAACCTACCTTGGCATTCAGGGCGTCGGTTACAGTGCCCGCAAACTCAACGTCTCCCGAGTCCAACGTCAGGTTGAGGTCATGGCACGCAATGTCCGTGACCGTCAGGTCTCCCGATTCTACATTCGCTGTAATGCCCACCATGTTATCGGCAACTTCGCGCGGCAGTTCGACGGTTACCGTGCGGTCAATGGCGCGCTCGTCATCGCAATCGAACTGGCGAAGCTTGAGCGTAGAACCCTTAACCTCGGCCAGATTCTGGGTTGCCGCATCGTAAGCAGCTACTCCTTTTGCGACGCGGCCACTCTCGATGACACGTACCGGCCCGTCGGAAACGCATTTGATCTCAACCGTACCCGACGTCACATCCAAGTCAAGGGATGTGAACGCGTCGGCATCAAACGTTTCCTTCGAAAGCTGTTGAGGCCGAGCGGAATAGTTACCGCTATTCAAGGAATCGTCCTCGTCAAACGCATCGCCCATACCAGACAAGCCGGATACAACATCGTCGAAATCCCACGGTCCATCAAAATGAATCAAAGTCCACGAAGTGCCGAAGACAAGTCCGATGATAAGCACAAACGCTCCGATGCCGACGCCCAAGCGCCTCTTAGACTCATGCGAGAGCTTCATCATTCACCACCTTCTTTGGCACTCGGCTCAGCGGTGGCCGCGGCAGCCATGTCAGCGTCAACCGCAGTGGAAACGTCCTCCCCCTTAGTCCTAGCGACCGCCGGCGCCGGACCAACCTGAATATCCCCGCGCGCCCAATCGCCATCGAGCGCACGTGCCACCCAGTGATAGATGGGGATCGTAAAGAAAATCAGCGCGGCAAAGGGGCCGGCGCCAAACGGGAACATCAGCAAAAAGAACAGCAGCCAGCACACGGCCCAATACGGGAACGACTGGAACGGGCCCTTCACCGGAGTCGAGCCAACTGCGCCGCCACCCGTCACCTGAGCCGTCGCCGCATTAGCTGCCTGCGCGCTCCAACTTGCCGCTTGCGCCGCCTTGGCAGCCGCATCACTCGCCTGCGTTGCCGCCTCGGTAGCTCGTGCCGCCGCCTCATGGGTGCGGGCACGCTCCGCCGCCTCGGCCTCGCGCTGACGGGCGCGGTCCTCGTTCTCAAACTCGATATCGTCCTCGATCTCATCGCTCTGATTGAGGAGCTCGTCCAAACTCACGCCATAGAGTTTTGCAAGCGAGATCAGGTTCTCGGTATCGGGCGAGCTCTCCGCACGCTCCCATTTACTGACCGCCTGGCGCGACAGCCCCAGCTTTCGCGCCAGCCCTTCTTGGCTAAAGCCCTTGCTGCGACGAAGGTCGGCGAGCCGCTGCGCAGTTTCTACATTCATGGTTCCTCCTATGTGATGCCAGCCGTGCCGCCGGACCGTTTTTGTTCTTAAGGCGCCTTGCACAGTTAAAAATCTATCCGCCACCGCCAAAAGCATGCCACCTATTCTAGTGAGATTTTTGACAACCGGCGGTTGCGGGTGCATATGAGCTGCGGAAATGTGTCCAAACAAAGCAATGACCCGTAGCTTGGTTGTCCCCGTTGCGGCGTTAACGGTAGTATGGTCGTACTGTTTATTCCGCACCGCCAACGGAGGGAGTTCCGCGCCGTGAACCGCGATTTCGCCTCATCGCTCATCCAGCTCAACAACACGTTCTATCGCGAGCACTCCGCCTCCTTTTCCGATACGCGCCAGGCCCCGTGGCCCGGCTGGGTGCGCACCATGGACATCGCGCTCGAACAGCTCGACGTCGCCACGATCGAGCATCCCGTCCGCGTCTTCGATCTCGCCTGCGGCAACATGCGATTCGAGAACTTTGCCGCCGGCGGCGCACTTGCAGCCAAGGGTGTCGACGGCGCAAACCCCGCGGCAGATGCCAGCTGCCCGTTTGAGTTCTATGGCGTCGACTCGTGCCAGGATTTGGCTATCGATGCACGCGGCCACGCCCTGCGCATCCCCAACCTGCACTTCCAGGAGCTCGATGTGCTCGATGCCCTCATGAAGCTCAATCCCGCCGAGACGCCCGACGTGCTTTTCGATGCCCCGCTCGCCGACATCTCGGTCTGCTTTGGCTTTATGCACCACGTGCCGTCGTGCGAGTACCGCGTACGCGTGCTCGACGCCCTGGTGCGCCAGACGCGCCCGGGTGGCATCATCGCCATCAGCTTTTGGGAGTTTATGAACGACGAGCGCATGGCGCGCAAGGCCGTTCGTGCCGAGGCTCGCGCCGAGCTCACCCCACCGTTTGAGGGCTACGATTCCGCGCAGTTTGAAGCCGGCGACCACCTCATTGGCTGGCAAAACGACCGCCACGCCTACCGCTATTGCCATCACTTTGACGATCAGCAGATCACCGACCTGGTGCGCGGCGTGCGTACGTTCTACAAGAGTGGCGAGGTCCCCGTGCGCGAGCTTGAGCGCTTCCATGCCGACGGTCGCAGCGGCGAGCTCAACCGCTATGTGATTCTCAAGCGTCTGTAGGCACCGACAACTCGCCGCCGAGCCGCGCCGCAATTTTCGGGCAAGCTATGCCCACCCTTTTTCAACCCATTGACGGAACGCGCGGTCATGCGTTCCATACTTATAAACAAGGAGCCTCATGGGAGCCGTCCACGTTCGCACGCCTAAGAACTTTGTGCTCGAGGAGCGCCTGGAGCGCTACGCCAATGCGATTGAAACGAACCCCGAGGCCTATGCCGGAGATTGGCGCGAGGCTTGCGTGCCAGTTGGCAGCAAGCCCTTCGAACACCTTCACCTGGATCTTGGCTGTGGCAAGGGAACGTACCTTGTAGAGCGCGCGGTCCACGAGCCAAACACCCTCTTTATCGGCATGGACCAGGAGCCCATCTGCATCGCCTATGCCGCGCAGAAAATCTGCGAGCAGGAACTATCAAACGCACTCGTCCTGCCCCGAGGCGCTGCATCGCTGCCGCAGTTGTTTGCCGCAGGCGAGCTCGATGCCATCACCATCAACTTTCCCACGCCGCAGCCCAAGGCCAAGTACGCCAAAAAACGACTCGTCCATGTCGACCATCTGATGCTCTACCGCCCGCTCTTTGCAGCCGGCGCCACCGTCACGCTGCGAACCGACAGCAAGCCATTGCGCGACTACGCCCCGGGGCAGTTTGCCGCGGCCGGCTACAACACGCTTTGGGTAAGTGACGACGTCCGCCGCGACCATCCCGAGCATCCCGAGACCGAGTACGAGTGCCGCACGCGCGAGATGGGTGCCGTCGTCTATGGCATTTGCGCCACACCCGGCGCGCAGCCCAGCGATGAACAGCTCGCGGCGGGCCGCGCGCAGGAGCAAAGCCTTGCCTGTTACCTGCCCGAAAACCTCGATGAGCTCGCCTATGTGCCTCTGGGCATGGAAGAGGCCGTTGAGAACTTTAAAAACCGCGCCCGCAAAGGCAAGAAGCGCCTGCCTCAGGAACGCTAGTACCGCGCGCCCATTTCCTGCATTTTCTTGCCTGCGAACGCATCGATGCGACGCTACGCCATAATAGTTGGCGGACAAACGGCGAGAGAAAGCAACCACATGGCACAGACCACGACAGATACCGCCGCCAGCACCGTCTCCGGTGCCGGCGCCGCCAGCTCATTCTCGGGCGGCACGGGAACCGAAGCCGAATTCGGCTCACTCGGTGCGCTCTCCCCCACCTGGTGGGAGCCCGAGGACGGCAGCGAGCCCGAACCGTGGCTCACGCCCGACCAGGCCTTCGAGCGCTTCTTTGAATGGACGAGCAATCGCGGTATTGAGCTGTGGGACCACCAAGAAGAGGCCCTCATGGACCTGGCTGCCGGCGATCACGTCATTTTGGGAACACCGACCGGATCGGGCAAGTCGCTTGTCGCGCTGGGCATGCTCTTTATGGGCATGGCACAAGGCAAGCGCTGTTATTACACGGCCCCCATCAAGGCTCTGGTCAGCGAAAAGTTTTTCGACCTTGTGCAGGTGCTCGGCCGCGATAACGTCGGCATGATCACCGGCGATACGCATATCAACACCAAGGCGCCCGTCATCTGCTGCACAGCAGAGATCCTTGCCAACGACGCGCTGCGCGAGGGTGAGGACGCCGATGTGGGCTGCGTGGCCATGGACGAGTTCCACTACTTTGCCGACCCCGATCGCGGTTGGGCCTGGCAGGTGCCGCTGCTCACCCTACCTCACACGCAATTCATGCTCATGAGTGCCACGCTCGGCGATGTCACCGTGATCGCCGCCTCGCTCGAGGAACACACCGGTGCCACATGCGACCTGGTTGTCGACGCCCCGCGTCCTGTTCCGCTGAGCTACGACTATGTGACGACCTCCCTCGAGGGCACGGTCGAGCTCGCCATGCGCCGCGGCGAGGCCCCGCTCTATATCGTGCACTTTAGCCAGGATGCCGCCCTTGCGACGGCACAGTCGCTCGCCAATTTTGGCATCGCCAGCAAGGAGCAGCGCGAAGCCATCAAAGACGCGGCAAAGGGGACGAGCTTCTCAACGGCCTTCGGCAAGATCCTCAAGCGCTTGCTCGGCTGCGGCGTCGGCGTGCACCATGCTGGCATGCTGCCGCGCTATCGCCTGCTGGTCGAGCGTTTGGCGCAGCAGGGCCTGCTGCCCGTCATCTGCGGTACCGATACGCTCGGCGTCGGCATCAACGTACCCATCCACACCGTGGTGCTCACCGCGCTCACCAAGTTCGACGGCTACAAGATGCGTCGCCTGCGCGCCCGTGAGTTCCATCAGATCGCTGGTCGCGCCGGTCGCTCGGGCTTTGACACCGAGGGTATGGTCATCGCCGAGGCCCCGGAGCACGAGATCGAGAACGCCAAGCTCATGGCCAAGGCAGGCGACGACCCCAAGAAGCTCCGCAAGATTAAAAAGAAGAAGGCCCCCGAGGGTTTTGTCACCTGGAACAAGCAGACCTTTGAGCGCCTGATCGAGACGCAGCCCGAGACGCTCAAGCCGCGCCTGCGCATCACGCACTCCATGGTGATTAGCGTGGTCGAGCAGGGCGGCGACGCTCGCGCCCGTGTGCACGACCTCATCGAGACGAGCCTGCAGACTCCCGAGGAAAAGGCAAAGCTCGAGGTTCGTGCCGACGAGATCTTCGCCACGCTCATCGACTCCGGCGTCGTCGTGCGCACCGAGGTGCCGCCCGCACCCGACGCTCCGGCTGACGCCGCGCCGGACATCGACTACGCACTGACGGTCGACCTGCCCGAGGACTTTGCGCTCGACCAGCCGCTCTCGCCGTTTTTGCTTGCCGCGCTGGAGTTGCTCGATCCCGAGAGCGAGACCTATACCATGGATCTCATCTCGATGGTCGAGGCTACGCTCGAGGATCCCAAGCAGGTGCTGCGCGCACAGGAGCGCGCCGCACGCGATCGCGCTATGGCCGAGATGAAGGCCGACGGCGTCGACTATGAGGAACGCCTGGAGCGCATCCAGGATGTCACCTACGAAAAGCCGCTCGAGGACTTGCTCGATGCCGCCTTCGACAAGTACTGCCAGGAAGTACCCTGGGCCAACGACTACCAGCTCTCGCCCAAGAGCGTCCTGCGCGACATGCTGGAGAGCGCGAGCGACTTTAAGGGTTACATTCAAAAGCTCGGCATCGCCCGCTCCGAAGGCATTTTGCTGCGCTACCTGGCAGAGGCCTACCGTTCTCTCGACCGTACCGTGCCCATCGAAAAGCGCGACGAGCGCCTTCGCGACATTATCTCATGGCTGGGCTTTGTGGTGCGCTCGGTCGACTCGAGCCTGGTGGACGAGTGGGAGAACGCCGGCAACCCGGCTGCACTCGACGCCGCGCCGCCGCAGGGCATCGACGAGGTCGTGGCGGACCGCCGCGGCTGCACGCTGCTGGTGCGCAATGCGCTCTTCCGCCGCGTGACCCTTGCCGCTCGCGAGCACGTTCGCGACCTGGGCGAACTCGACGACGACTGGGGCATGAGCGAGATCCGCTGGCAAAAAGCACTCGACGCTTACCACGAGCAGCACGAGGAAATCCTCACCGACGGCGACGCCCGCAGCGCCGCGATGTTTACCATCGACGAGAGCGACGAGAAGACGCAGCACGTGTGGCACGTGCACCAGATTTTTGCCGACGAGGATGGCGACCACGACTTTGGCATCATGGGCGATGTCGATCTTGACGCCACGCAAGACGGGGGCGAGGTCATCTTCAAAAACTACCGTGCCGGCTTTATCGAGGACCTGCTCGAGGACTAGCCGAACAGAATGGGACGAAACGAAGCGGGGCCGCTGGCAACATCGCCAGCGGCCCCGCTTTTGCACTATCCGCTATACCCTATTCGGCATCCTCGACCTCATACGAATCCGCCTCGGCTGGCTCATCGTTTGTCTCTGGCACAGCCCCGCGCGCCTCGTCAAACGCCGCCTTCATGGTCTTGTTACCCCACGTGAGCTTGCGAATGGTAAGATCATCGGCCTTCTTGTTAGCTAGGCGCAGATTGTTCTCGGAGGACAGCAACGCCTCCTTGGTTTTCTGCAGATGGCTAATCGTCTTGTCGATTTCATCGATCGCCGTTTGGAACTTGCGACTCGCGATCTCGTAGTTGCGGCCGAAATCGTTCTTGAACTTCTCCATCTTGGCTTCGAAGTTCGTGACATCGATATTCTGCTGCTTGTACTCCGCCAGTTCCTGCTTATAGCGAAGCGAACCCATGGCAGCATTGCGCAGCAGCGTAATGATGGGAATGAAGAACTGCGGGCGGATCACATACATCTTCTCGTAGCGATAGCTCACGTCCACGATTCCCGCGTTGTAAAGCTCGCTCTCGGGCTCGAGCAGCGTGCAGAGCACCGCATACTCGCAGCCTTTCTGGCGACGATCGTGATCGAGCTTCTTAAAGAAATCCTCGTTCTTGTGTTTGGTCGCGGTTTCGTCGTTCTCGTTTTTCATCTCGAACATAATCGAAATGACCTCGTTGCCGCTCGCATCGCACTCGCGGAAGATAAAGTCGCCCTTGGTGCCCTCGGACGCATCGTTATCTTTCTCGAAGTACGCGTTAGGAAACGCCGTCATACGCAGACGGTTAAACTCGGTTTCGCAGTGCTGCTCGAGCGACTCGCCCACCATCTTGGTGGACAGGCGGACCTTCATATCCTTAAGGCGCTCGATCTCTTCATCCTTGTAGCGAATCAGGTCATCGCTCGCGCGCTTGGCCTGCGCAAGCTCGAGCTCATGTGCTGCCTTGGCCTGCTCTTCGCGCGAATCGCGCACCGCCAGCTCGCTCGTCAGTTTGGCACGCGCCTCATCGCGCTCTCGCTCCGCCGCGGCAACCGCCTCCGACAGGTTCATTTTTGCCATCAGCTCCTGCTCGCGCAGCTGGGCGCGCAGGCCCTCGGCCTCCTGCTCAGACTGAGCCTTTGCGGCGGAAAACTTCTCCTGCACCTTCGCGCGGTAGTCTGTGAGTATGCGTTCGGCCTCGCTACGAGCGGCATCGAGTTCACGCTGCGACTCTGCCGCGGCAGCGGCAAGCGCCATCTCCTGGGCCTTGTCCGCCGCAGCAAGCTTGGCCTGCAGCTCGGCAATCTGGGCATCTCGTGCAGCTACATCGTTTTGAGCAGCATTGCGCGCCGCCGACTCGGCAAGCTTGGCTTCGTCATCCTTGCGCCCCAGCTGCGCACGCAAGTTGTCGATTTCGCGCTGGAGCTCGGCGTTCTCCTTTTGAGCGTCGGCACGGGCCTCAACCGCCGCGCGCTGGCTTGCACTCTCGCGCTCTGCGGCAGCGCCCTCGAGCTTGGCACGCAATTCGGCAAGCTCGGCATCACGCTTGGCAACCTCTTGTGCCAGCTCCTGAGCCGCGGCGTTTTTCTGCTCGGCAAGTTGAGCGCTACGCTGAGACTCCACCTCCTGCAGGGCGGCCGTCGAACGAGAGCGCTCAAGCTCCAACGCCTGCTCCCCCTCACGCTGGACGGCCTTTACACGCTCATCAAGATCGCGCGAGAACTCGGCATCGCGCACCTGCTTGACGATATCCGCATAACCGGACGCATCGACCTTAAAAACTTCGCCGCAATGCGGGCACTTGATCTCGTTCATAGCAGCTCCTCGATGGACGCAAATTTCAACCTTCTACACTCTACCGCGCCACGCGGACAAAAAAGGCGCCGCAGCCATAATGGCAACGGCGCCAGATCCACCGCGAGGGTGCCTATCCCCTTTGTGGTGGCTTGGGTCCTTACAGGTCGCGGTAGTCGATCAGGCGAAGATCGGATTGAGACTCAAGCCAAGCGCGAAGCTCGGGGTCGATCAGCGCATCGACTTCCTTGGTGCGATCGGTCGTAAGCGAGCTGTTCTCCAAGATAAAACGATCGAGATAGCCCGGATGGCACACAAAGACGACCGTCTCGCCGTCCGCCATCTCGCGAACCGTCCGCATAATCGAGTCCTTGGGTTCGTAGCCTGGCTCCATCGAGTGCATCACCATGCGCAGGTCGGTGGCACCGCATCGCACAACCGCCGTGGGGTCGAAGCTCGCCTTCTGTTCCTTAAGGCCCAGTTCCTGAGCAACCGCCGAGATCGCTCGGTTAAGGTTTTTGCTCATGACGGCATGGGCCTCAAAGTAATCGGGTTCGCGGCCCACAATCTCTACAAAGCGGTCATGCTGCGCGCGGATCTCGATGCAGGCCTCATCAAAGTCGATCAGTTCTTCGCCGCGCTTAAAATGCTCGCGGAAGGTACGGCTGCTATGGAACTCGCCGCTCTCGTTGAGCATACTCGGAATGAGCTCCGGGTCGGCACACGGCTTGCCCAGACACACGTTGGTATGCTGGCCCACCGCAATGCCGGCATCCGCCACGAGCGACCAGCCGCGCTCAGCCTCGGGCATATTGGGCATCAAGCCCGCCGAGCGCACCAGACCCTCATTGATGCTGCGGGCAATCCCCAGGTTAACGGCATACGAATAACCGATATCGTCGGCACGAATGAGCAATTGCTTCATAGCGACTCCAATCTATGCAAGGACCACCACAAAGGTGCCTGTCCCCTTTGTGGTGGTTTGAGGGCTACAGTCCAAAGAAGCCGAGAATCTGGTCGCGGCTTACGGGCTTGTAGTTGTTGGCATCGAGGCCAACGTCGTAGCGAAAGATAGGGCGCTCGCGATCGCGATTGCGCACGTTGGTGCGGTCTCCCCTGCTGTGAATGTGCCCGTGCAGCATGATGGCGCCGCGCGCCTTGCCATTCCAGCTGAGCATGGGGTAATGGCTCATTACCAGGCGATGGCCCTTAGCGTAACCGGGGGCGACCTCCAGATAATCGCGCACCTCATCCCAAATGTGCGGCGCGTCCGGATCTCCCCAATCGCCATCATGGTTACCACGGATGAGCGTCACGTTCTGGCATTCGATGCGCTCGCGCAGGCGCACTGCCTCCGCCATGGGCAAACGATACGTAAAGTCTCCCAGGATATAGAGGCGGTCGTCCACAGCCACGCACTCATTGATGGCATCGATGACCTTGCGGTTCATCTCCTCGACCGAATCAAACGGTCGATCCACGTCGTGCAAGATATTCGTATCGCCCAGGTGCAGATCGGCGGTAAACCACATCATCGTCTATGCCCTCATTTCGCAGCGCGTACAAGACTTGTTTAGTATACAGACGCAGCGATGCGACAGTTACCCAAAGAGCCCGTCCAACAGACCTCGGCGGCGCTTGTCTTGCTTTTTCGAAACGTCATCCTGAGCCTTCTTGCCCTGCCGCTTTTTACGGTCCTGCTCCAACTCATCGTCATCGAGTAGCATATCCCACTCAAACGAATCGTCTGTCAGATCGAACAGGTCATCGTCATCAAACACGTGCGCCTCCATTACCGATTAGCGAGCATCCACAACATAGTTGAGAAGTCTACGGGCCCGTGCGGACACAAATTCATCCTGTCTGCGTCTTTCAATCGTTTGCCGCAACGCTTGCGCGACGGAACGCTTGCAGATAAGATAGGAACACGAATGGCACCCGTGGCAGCGGGTCTTGCCAACTCCGATACACGTTTTCATCGTGAGAAGTGGCCGTCTTCGCTTACGCGGGGACGGCCACTTTGTTTATCCCTATGTCATCTGATTCTAATGCACAAACATGCGCACGAACTTGTGCTTCCAGCTTGCGTAAGGGGCATAGCGGAACGGCACGTCCAGCCACGTTGCCTTGTTCACGATGCTCTTCTTGTGGCTAAACGTATCGAAGCTCTCGTGTCCATGGTACTGTCCCATACCGCTCGCCCCCATGCCGCCAAAGCCCATATGGCTCGTGGCCAAATGCATAATGGTGTCATTAACACAGCCACCACCAAAGGGCACGTAACGCACAAAGCGCCGCTGAACCTCACGGTCCTGGCTAAAGATATACAGGGCCAGCGGCGTCGGACGATCCGTAATAAACGTCTCGGCCTCGTCTAGGCTCTCAAACGTCAGCACCGGCAAGATGGGGCCGAAAATCTCCTCCTGCATCACGGCGTCATCGGGGGACACGCCGTCCAAAATCGTCGGCTCGATCTTGAGCGAAGTCTCGCGCGCGGTACCTCCAAGCACGACCTTATCGGGATCGATCAGCCCGCGCACGCGCGCAAAATGCTTGGCGTTGACGATATGCCCGTAATCTTCGTTATCGAGCGGATGCTCGCCAAACATACGGCGGGTCTCTTCCTTGATGAGACCCAGCAGCTCGTCGTGCACGCGCGTGTCGACCAGCAGGTAGTCGGGCGCCACGCAGGTCTGCCCCACATTGAGCCATTTACCAAAGGCGATACGCCGTGCCGCGGCCTTCAAGTTTGCCGTCGCATCCACGATGCAGGAGCTCTTTCCGCCCAGCTCAAGCGTCACGGGCGTAAGATTTTTACTTGCACGCTCCATGACGAGTTTGCCGACCGGAACGCTACCGGTAAAGAAGATCTTGTCCCAGCACTCGTCGAGCAGCGCTTCATTCTCGGCACGCCCGCCCTCGACAACCGTCACCAAGCGCGGATCAAATGTCTCTTCACTGATTTGCTTGAGCACCGCGCTCGATGCCGGAGCATAGGCGCTCGGCTTGATGACCACGGTATTGCCCGCGGCAAGGGCGCCAGCGAGCGGCTCGAGCGTCAGCAAAAACGGATAGTTCCACGGAGCCATGATGAGCGTGACGCCATAGGGCACGGACTGCGTCTTGCACACACTCACGGCGTTGGCGAGGTCACACGGACGCAGACGCGAGCGACTCCATCGAGCCACATGCGCAATCTGATAACGAATCTCGGAAAGCGAGGTGCCGATCTCGCACATATACGCCTCGTCATGCGACTTTCCCAAATCGGTCTTGAGCGCATGGGCAATATCGGCCTCGTGAGCCCGCACCGCGTCGCGTAAACTCACGAGCGCACGACGTCGAGCATCGACATCAAACGTGGCGTGCGTCTTAAAGTAGGCGCGCTGATCGCCGACGATGCGCGCAATTTCCTCGGTGTTCATGGACCCTCCTAGTTCTCGCCCTCAAACATACCACCTGCAACGACTTCATACATATGCTCGAGCTCCAAGCGGTCCATTAATAGCGGAACGGGGTACAGCGGATTGGCCTCGGCATCGGCATGCGTCGCCATTTGCGGAATATCGGAGCGGCGAATACCCGAGACATATTTGGGGATTCCCAGGGCCTCGTTCATGCGGTCGACCCAATCGATAAAGGCCTCGGCCGCCAGGCTGTCCTGCGCGTTAGCCGGCGCGATACCGGCCATGCGGGCGAGATCGGCGAGTTTAGGAGCAGCAGCTTCGCCATAGGCGCGAAGCATATGCGGCAGGATGATAGCGTTGGCCAAGCCGTGCGGAATCCCGTAACGCCCGCCCAAGCTGTGTGCGATGGCATGCACATATCCAACATAGGAGCGCGTAAAGGCAACACCCGCCTTATACGCCGCCGAAAGCATATTGCGGCGCGCACGCATGTTGCCGCCATGCTCATAGGCCTCCAGCAAATTGCCGTGGATGAGCTGAACCGCCTGACGCGCCATCTTGCGCGTGTAGGATGTGGTGCTTCGCCCGATAAAGGCCTCGACAGCATGCGTCAGGGCATCCATACCCGTCTGCCCCGTAATGGACGCCGGCAACCCGCGCGTAAACTCGGGGTCGTGGACCGCAAAACGTGGGATGAGTACAAAGTCGTTAATGGGGTACTTGTAGTGCGTCTCGTCATCGGTAATTACCGCCGCAAGCGTGACCTCGCTTCCCGTGCCTGCCGTGGTGGGAACGGCGATGAGCAGCGGCAGGCGACGATGGACACGCAGCAGGCCGCGCATCTTGTTGATGGGTTTGTTGGGTTGCGCGATGCGCGCACCCACGCCCTTGGCGCAATCCATGGCCGAACCGCCGCCAAAGCCGATAATGGCCTGGCAGGCGCGCGCTCGATACAGAGACGCCGCTTCCTCCACGTTTGAGACCGTGGGGTTCGCTGATGTTTTGGCATAGATCGCAGCGCTAATTCCCTTGGACGCGAGCGCCGTCTCGAGCGGTGCCGTGAGACCCAGACGGGCAATGCCGGGATCCGTCACGATAAGAACATGCTGTATTGAACGCTTTTGAAGCACTGCGGGCACATCCTCGGCGTGCTCCAGAATGCGTGGCTCGGTATAGGGCAGCACCGGCAATGCGATGCGAAAAACCGTTTGATACGTTCGGCACCAGGCACGACGGGCTAGATGCATAAAGGAAGCTCCCTCATTTGTTGATGGGTCAACATTTGCTCGACCGATTGTACTCATCGGCGTCCGCATATGGCTTGCCAATCGTTAATCAATCAACATCTTCACATGCTTAAATTGTTTTATTAAAAATCATTCCTAATAGGCTTCACATTTGGTTGCATTTATGGATAATAGAACCCGTCAAGACGCACGTCCGGAGAGGGCCCTTACGGGACCGGACGAGCGCGCCATCGCCATCGATCGAAAGGATCGAATCATGAAGTTTGTTTGCCCCGTTTGCGGTTATGTGGAAGAGTTCGACGGCGACCAGCTGCCCGAGGATTTTAAGTGCCCCCAGTGCGGCGTTCCCGGTTCTCGCTTCCTGAAGCAGGAGGAGGGCCAGCTCGAGTGGGCTGCCGAGCACGTCGTAGGCGTCGCCAAGATGGAGGGCGTCTCTGAGGACATCGTTGCTGACCTGCGCGCCAACTTTGAGGGCGAGTGCTCCGAGGTCGGTATGTACCTGGCCATGGCTCGCGTCGCTCATCGCGAGGGCTATCCCGAGATCGGCCTGTACTGGGAGAAGGCTGCCCACGAGGAGGCAGAGCATGCCGCCAAGTTCGCTGAGCTCCTGGGCGAGGTCGTGACCGACTCCACCAAGAAGAACCTCGAGATGCGCGTTGAGGCCGAGAACGGCGCCACCGCCGGCAAGACCGATCTCGCCAAGCGCGCCAAGGCCGCTGGTCTCGATGCCATCCACGACACCGTGCACGAGATGGCTCGCGACGAGGCCCGCCATGGCAAGGCTTTCGCCGGCCTGCTCAAGCGCTACTTCGGCTAAGCCAACCGCCTGAGAGATAACCTCTAGCTCGATAAGGCCCGGACCGCATGGTTCGGGCCTTTTTCGTGCCTCACGAACTTGTTAACTCCCTGAAATAGGACCACCTTAGGCATCGGATTCTCGTCAAAAACTAAGTGAGTAGACTTTTTGGAACTTGCCGAGCACACCATCCATATTGCTTTATAAAGCCGCGGGTAAATGACTTGTTGCAAAACGGCCTGGTCGCCAAAGTGCCAGAAGCCTACTCACTTAGAACCGCAGCCGTCCACGATCGAGCTGTTTTGTGTCTAACGGGCATCTTTCGGTCGATTACTCCCAATTTTGTCCAGTCAACGAATAGTTCAGACCGGAGTAATGTCTCAGCCCTTTGCTCATCTGAGCTTTTATCAAGATATTCAGCATCGAGTATCCTACATACGGTCTTAACGATCGCGCGGAATCTATCCTCATCGGATATTTGTCTGTGTGTCAGGAGTAGTACATCGTAGCCCATGGCTTGAAGGGCCGTCATGCGGTCTGCGTCACGCAAGCCATCCCCCGCGCGCCCGTGCGAGGCCTTTCCCTGACACTCAATGGCCACCTGTCGCCTCCCGTCCGACGAAGACAGAAGTAGGTCGATATATACACGGGACTTTCCTACAATCGCTCGAGCACTTGTGTTTAACGTCACTTCGACATTGAGCTCTATGCTGCAAAACCCTTCGCCTCCCAGGGCTCGCGGCAGTCCAAGCAACAAATACGCCTCGACCTCAAAAGGCGACGCGGCACCCAATGGAACGAGTTGCGATACCGCCATAAATCTATTGCCATAACGCATCCCGCAAACATCTGAACAAAAACGGTCAAGGTCTCCGCCCAAAACCAAAGCGTCTCGACGCCATAAATTTGAGGCGGTGCCGTCCTCGGACGGACAGCGCACCCAACCGAACGTTGTCGAAATCGCGCCCGAATCAATTGCACGCGAAAGCTCCGCCTCGAGTGCCGCCGGCAGAGCGCACACCGCAAACAAGCCACACATCTCCGCCAATACCAAAAGAAGCTGAAGATCCGTCAGATGCCGCGACATGATGAATGCCGTCAGTAGAGGAGACGTAACCAAAAATCCATGCTCCGTTTCCAGCACGGATTCCCTGGGGAGCTCACCAAGAAACAGCCGCTGCCTAATGCTGACAGAGCATGTCCGCTTGTTTCTCGTCCGAACCAATGTATACAACGGAAAACCGAGCGCGACCGCAGCCGTCGGGTTGCGGGCGAGATCATATCGCTGCCGGTCTTCTTCCGGTCGTGGAAGCGGCGGACACAAAGCGCGGACTTGAGGAGGCAAACGCCAGTACCTAAAAGCCGATATGTCACAAAGTAGATCCTTCATAGGCACAGGAAAACACGGATTTCAACCCAGTCGGTCTCCCATTGGCGTGAACGCACCAAAAATGACACCGAACGGACTGTTAAGTTTTCAACAGCCCTCCCCAACTGGCCAAAAGCTTGCCGCGAGCTGGACGAAGCCCTGTTGAAAACCCCATTTTTTCTCATGCAGAAGCTTTGCGCGGCAAGTGAGTAGACTTTTTCGAACTTGTCGCGCAGACCATCCATATTGCTTTATAAAGTCGCAGGTAAATGACTTGATGCAAAAACGGCCTGGTCGCCAAAGTTCCAAAAGTCTACTCACTTAGATTGCAGAGTGCTCCCATGAGCTGTACTTCCAAGGTGTTAAGCACTTTTGGACTCAGATCGTCATACTGGACAAGAATTTGAGTTGAGTTTTCAGGGACAGATGCGCCATCAGCACACCAATAACAGTCACTGATATCGACAAAAGGGATGCTCGAGCGCGTGAGAGCCTGCGCAAAAGAGCTTCCGCCCGTTCCACGCTCCGCAACCACGGTACAGTAAAGGCCCGCGTCTGCATGCCCGATCGAGACCTCCCCTGCCGAAAATGCTTTCCGTACAAGCGCCGCCAGGCCATCACGCGCCCCGCGAGCACGAACGCGCACGCGGTTCACATGTCGCTCGTAATCACCCGATTCCAGCAAACGAGCCAAAGCGACCTGGCCAACAGAACTCACCGACGAGGCGTAAAAACCAAGGTTGCGCCTAAACCGTTCCATCAGCTCATCGGGCAGCACCATGTACGCTAGACGCAACGCCGATGACAGGCTCTTTGAAAACGTGTTGGTGTAGATAACCGACTGAGCGGCATCGATCGACGCGAGCGCGGGAATCGGCTTGCCGGCAAGGCGAAACTCACAATCAAAGTCATCTTCGATGAGATACCGGTCCGGCTGCTCGGCGGCCCAGCTCAGCAGGGCATAGCGACGCGCAATGCTCGTCACAAGGCCGGTCGGATACTGATGGGACGGCATCAGGTGAAGGACATCGGTCCCGGTTTTCTGCAAAGCGCTCAAGTCCACGCCCTCATCATCCAACGGAATATGACGCACTTCGCAACCCATAGCCTGATAGATGCGCGTCAGGCGCAAATAGCCCGGATCCTCAACGGCATATATCTTGTCCGTGCCAAGCAGCTGAACCAACATGGTATCGAGCAACTGGGCGCCCGCACCGATAACAATGTTGTTGAGGTCGACATTCATACCCCTCGTCCCGCGTAGATGGTGCGCAATCGCACGTCGTAGCCGAGCGGTGCCCTGCGCCGGCGCGGGCGAAAAGATTTCACGTTCGTCTTCGGATGTCAGCGTCGCCCGCAGCGCGCTTTGCCAAAGCCGCGCCGCCTCCAAAGCGGAAGGAGAAAGTGTATCGAATCGCTCGGTCCGTCCATCGGCATCATACTCGCTGAGGCCCACAGAGACGGCATCTCGGTCGATTTCCCCCGTAGCCAAAGGCAAAACCGGTGCATCCGGAAGCTCACAAGCGTAGTAGCCACGCCGCGGCATTGAACAAATATAGCCCTCGGCAAGTAACTGGCTATATGCATTCTCGATGGTAATAACACTGATTCCCAGATGACTGGCAAAGGCGCGCTTAGACGGAAGATGCTCCCCCGCCGCAATGCGTCCCGCTACGATATCATCTCGAATTTGCTGGTAAACATACTCATAGAGCGATGCTTCGCCGCGTTTTTCCAAATTGTAGTCAAGCATGAGCATATCACCTGACCTTATTAAGTCATTCAATCTGGTATTAGTCTGACCTTGTTATTATCTCGAAAACTGAGTATTTCGCCATACCCAGCTCCCCGATAGGATGTTCCGTCAAGCAATGCACATGCCAACCAAGGGAGCAACCATGGCAGAACAGACCAGCAAGGCCGATCGCGTCAAACTCAATCGCGAGCTCGCGCAGATGCTCAAGGGCGGCGTCATCATGGACGTCACCACGCCCGAGCAGGCACGCATCGCCGAGGAGGCGGGCGCCTGCGCCGTCATGGCGCTCGAGCGCATCCCGGCCGACATCCGCGCCGCAGGCGGCGTCTCGCGCATGAGTGATCCCAAGATGATCAAGGGCATCCAAAAAGCTGTCTCCATCCCCGTTATGGCCAAGTGCCGCATCGGCCACATTGTCGAGGCGCAGATCCTGCAGGCCATCGAAATCGACTACATCGACGAATCCGAGGTCCTCTCCCCCGCCGATGATGTCTATCACATCGACAAGACCCAGTTTGACGTGCCGTTTGTCTGCGGCGCCCGCGATCTGGGCGAGGCGTTGCGCCGTGTTGCCGAGGGCGCCACGATGATTCGTACCAAGGGCGAGCCGGGCACGGGCGACGTCGTTCAGGCCGTGCGCCATATGCGCAAGATCCAAAAGCAGATCCGCGACGTTGTTGCTCTGCGCGATGACGAGCTCTTTGAGGCAGCCAAGCAGCTGCAGGTTCCGGTCGAGCTGGTGCGCGAGGTCCATGCCACGGGTAAGCTCCCCGTCGTAAACTTTGCCGCCGGCGGAGTCGCGACCCCCGCCGACGCCGCGCTGATGATGCAGCTGGGCGCCGAGGGCGTCTTTGTTGGCTCGGGCATCTTTAAGAGCGGCGACCCCGCCAAGCGCGCCGCCGCCATCGTCAAGGCCGTGGCAAACTTCACCGACGCCAAGCTCATCGCCGAGCTTTCGGAGGACCTGGGCGAGGCCATGGTGGGCATCAACGCCGACGAAATCGAGATCATCATGGAGGAGCGCGGGCGCTAGTCCAGCAGAAAGGATCGCACATGAGCGATTATGCAGACCAAACGGTCGCCGTGCTGGCGGTCCAGGGCGCTTTTGCCGAGCACGAGGCAAGACTGTCCGAGCTGGGCGCACGTTGTATCGAGCTGAGGCAGGCGGCCGATTTGCAGCAGAACTTTGACCGCCTGGTCCTCCCCGGCGGCGAGTCCACCGTTCAGGGCAAGCTACTTGCCGAGCTTGGTATGCTCGATGAGCTTCGCACCCGCATTGTTGAGGGCATGCCCGTCCTGGGCACCTGCGCCGGCTTGATTCTATTGGCGCGCGATCTTGCCGCCCACGACGATAAGGGGACGCCGCGCTTGGCAACCATGGATGTGCTCGTTGAGCGCAATGCTTACGGCAGACAGCTCGGCAGCTTTCGCACCAAGGGGCAGGTAGGCGGTATCGACGGTGAGGTGCCGCTGACGTTTATCCGCGCGCCCCGCATCGTCGAAGTGCACGGCGACACTGAGGCCCTAGCCGAAGTCGACGGTCGCATCGTCGCCGCCCGCCAAGGCAACCAGCTCGGCGTCACTTTCCACCCCGAGCTCGACGAAGACACCCGCCTCCACGAACTGTTCCTGCAAATGTAGGCAGAATTTAAACGAGCGTGGATTTTCGGACATACAACAAATGAGAGTGGATAATCTCCCACTTTGAGCTTGAATGCAGGCTCAAACCGGGAGATTATCCACTCTCATCCCATGTAGTCGTTGGGGACGTTCTTAAACGACTAGTCAAACAAGAACGTCCCCAACGACTACATTGCGATAGACGACCACGTTTGCCCAGATAAAACCGACCAAAATAAACCTGTCCCTTTTTGGCAGGTTTGGATCAAGGCAACGCCGATGTTTTGGTACCGACAGCGAAAACCCGCCAGAGCGAGCAAGGTGCCTTGAAACGAGGCGGCATTGACCTTTTGGTCATGCCGCCGAAGTTGAAAGGCAGATTGCCGCTCTGGCGGGTTTGCAGCGTCAAGCCGTTACGCGGTTTGGCAAAACCGCGTAACCCAACTAGAAACGGTTGCCGCGGAAGCCGCCACCGTTGCGGCCGCCACGGTCGCCACCGCGACCGCCGCGGTCGTTACCACGGTTGCCGCCGAAGCCGCCACGGTTGCCACCGCGATCGCCATAGCCACCACGGTTGCCACCAAAGCCGCCGCGACCGCCACGGTCGCCAAAGCCGCCACGGCCACCGCGATCGCCACCGCGGCCGCCGCGGTCACCGCCACGGCCACCGCGATCGCCAAAGCCGCCGCGACCGCCGCGGTCACCGCCACGGCCACCGCGATCGTCACGGCCGCCGCGAGGACCGCGGTCCTCGTCCAAGCCCATGGCGACGAGCGGAGCGATAACCTTATCGAGAGCGGCCATCAGCTCGGTGGCCTCCTCGTAAGAAAGCTCGGGCAGGAGCTTCTCCTTCTTGTTGGCAAGCTCGGTCAGGCCCTCAGCGGCATCCTCGGCAGCGAAGACACCGATCTTGCGCATATCGCCCTCGGCGTCGTCGATGCGGCCGACCAGATCGGCAGCCTCGGCCTCGGCCATCAGGCCATCGAGCTCACGAAGGCGCATGCCCAGCAGGTCGGACATTTCCTTCTGCTCCATCTTGGGCTTGAGGTCAAGAAGCTTGATGGCGCGCTCGATGTTCGCCATGCGCTCGGCCTTGGCCTCCTCCTCCTTGGAAATAGCAAAGCGACGGCTGCGCAGCAGGCGGGCGGCCTTCTGCATCTTGTCCATCAGCTCTTCGTCATCGTAATCAGCGGCGGCCTCGACAACCTCGGCCTCCTCGGCGGGAACCTCGTCAGCAGCCTCAACCTCAGCAGCTTCGGTCTCCACGGTCTCGACTGCCTCGACCTCGGCAGCCATGGTCTCGTTCTCGGTCTCGTTCATGATCTCTTCGTTCTCGGACATGAGACTCCTTCTTGGCCCTCTCGGGCATCATCGCCCCATTCGCGGGGCCCGTCGCGCACTCTTTGCGCTTTAAACATTCATGCCTCTCGGCAAAACGTCCATTAGTTTATGGTGTCGCCATCCAATCTAGCTGCAGAATCTATGTGCACACATTAATGCGACATGTGCGACTCGCGGCGAGCGTACACCAGCGACACCGCGAACCCGACAACGGCAATCACGGCCGCCACGCGCACGGCGGCTGCAAATCCTATCGCCTGGGCAACGTCCAACGCAACGCCCGCGGCGCCAGCAGCCACCGCAGAACTCGAAAGCAGGCCGATAAACAGCGACGGACCAAACGACGCGGCAATCATGTTCCACGTGTTAAGCAATGCCGTTCCGTGAGGATGCTCAGCGGCGGGAAGCGTCTCCAAACCGGCGGTCTGCGAGGGGCTCAGCACCAAACCGACGCCGGCATACACCACAACGGTCAGCAGCACGACAACGCCGATGTTCATGCTTGCCGCGGTCATCGAGATTGCCGTCTGCCCCACAGCGATCAGGGCAAAGCCGACCGGCAGCAGCGGCCACGCACCACGGGCATCCATCACGCGTCCGCCCACAATCGAGGTCACGGCGTTGCAGGCGATCGCCGGCAAAATGAGCAAACCCGCGACAAGTGCGGTCATGCCGTATGCGCCCTCAAAATAGAGCGGCAACAAAACGCTCATCGAGAACGTCGTCATCATCGACACCACCACAAGCAGGCATGCAGGCCAAAAACGAACGCTCGCCATGGGACGCACGTTAAGCACCGGATGCTCGAGCTTGAGCTGACGAACCGCAAACAGGCCGAGCACCACAACAGCGGCGAAAAGCGTCACGATACCGGCCATCACATTGGTCGAGAACTCGCCTACGGAATACACGAACGCCGTAATGCCGGCGGCGAGCAAAACAACCGACGGAATATCGAGCGTGGCGTTCGAACACTCTCCGACATTCCGAACGAGCTTTGCTGCCGCCGCGGCGACCACGACACCGCCCACCAGCGGCACTACGAACACCGCCCTCCAGCAAAACAACGTGCACATAAGACCACTAATCACGGGCCCAAACGCCGGCCCTAGCGTAATGCAGGCACCGCCCAGGCTCAGATACAGACCGAGCTTCTCGCGCGGAGCACAAGATAGCACCACATTCATCATGAGCGGAAACAAGATGCCCGATCCCGCAGCCTGCAAAATACGACTTGGCAGCAAAACGGTAAACGACGGGGCGACCAGGCACAGGACTTCTCCGGCGACCATGCATCCGCATGCGAAAAACAGCAGCTTGCGCGTCGAGAAACGACCGGACAGAAAGGCCATGATGGCCGTAAAGATCGACGTCACGATCATGTATCCCGAAACTAGCCACTGCGCCGTGGTGGCACTCACCGAAAAGGCCGCCATGATATCGTGCAGTGCCACGTTAATGATGTTCTCGTTAAACGCGGCGACAAAGGCTGCAATATACATTACGACGAGAAACGCCGAAGTGGCCGATGGCGTTGCTTGAACTTGTTGCTGAGATTTGCCCCCCATGCATTTCCTTCCTCTTGGAACGACAGTCGCATCGCCCCAGAGGAACAGTCCAGGGCGAGCATGAGCCCTAGACTTACGTCAGACGCCGCACGCGACGGATCCGACAACATGGTCCAACGTTGAAAGATTGTAACGCTGACGCGCAGCTTTCCTTCCGCGCTATTATTAAAAGTTCACGAAAGCACGAGACATGAGGAGCCCGCCATGATTAAGCCCATCATGAAATCCGAGTTCTTTTTGCGCCTGCCTTCCGAAGACGCGGGACCCGACGATGCCGCGACCGGGCAGGACCTCCTGGATACGCTCCATGAGCATGAGCACGAGTGCGTGGGCCTTGCCGCCAACATGATTGGCGTGCGCAAACGCATCATCTGCGTAAAGGACGGCAACAGGGCGCTGCTGATGTACAACCCTCAAATTCTTGAGCAGGTCAATTCCTATCAGACGAGCGAAGGATGTCTCTCGCTTTCCGGCGAGCGCCCCTGTACTCGCTATCGCCGCATTAAGGTTGAGTATTTGGACGAGAATTTCGTCCACCTCATCAAAAACTTCTCGGGCTACACCGCCGAAATCATCCAACACGAAATCGACCACTGCCAAGGAATCGTGATCTAGGTTACTTGCCGACATGAGGGAACCGGAGGCTACCCTATGGATATCAGCCGTTTTGGTGAGTTCGCCATCTTGGCGCAGTCGCGTACGTTTCTCGATGCGGCGGAGCTGCTCTTCATGTCGCAGTCGACTCTCTCCAAGCACATTATGGCAATGGAGCGCGAGCTCGGCTGTAATCTCATCGATCGGAGTCAACGCCACGTTACGCTCACCGCGCAAGGCGAAGCGCTCCTCCCCTATGCACAAAAGATAGCGACGCTCCAGCATCGCTATCTCGCTGCCATCCAGATAGCCGCAGATGAACCACTCGAACGCATCACCGTGGGCTCCATCCCCATCATGGCTCCCTATGGAATCACGGACGCCGTCATCGATTTCCAGCAGGCGAACCCCTCGTATTCCGTTGAGCTCATCGAGGGCGAAGGCAGCGCACTCAAGCAGATGCTCTTGCGCGAGGACATCGACCTCGCCTTCATCCGCGACGGCGGCGTCATCGAGCCGGAGTTTAAAAAAATCCCCTTTACAACCGACCGGCTCGTGGCCGTTATCCCGCTCGACCATCCACTCGCCAAGCGCAACGCCATCGAGATCGACGACCTTATCGATGAGAATTTCCTTATGCTTCCCCAAGGCTCGTTCGTGAGCGAACTCACCCTCTCCCTTTGCCGCAAGGCAGGATTCAGCCCACGTGTCACGTTTACCGGCAAACGGGCAGAAAACATCATCTCGCTTGTCGCGCGCGATGCCGGCGTCTCGCTGCTCATGCGCAAGCCTGCCGAATCACTCGCCGGCGGCAAGGTGGCCCTCGTGCCGCTCGAGCCTGCAACGACCTCCGAGGTCAGGCTCTACCTCAAACGGAGCGCTGCGTACTCGCAAGCCGTCGTCTCGTTTATCGGCTTTCTCCCCTATCGCCAGCTTCTACAGGGCGGCCGCATGACCTCCGAAGCGCCGCAGTCGTCGTAATCCCAGCACACACCGCCACTTTTGAGATGCCCCACAAACCAACCGGCAACGGTACAAAACGCAAAAGGCCCCGGACAGCACAGCTGCCGTCCGAGGCCTTTTAAATCAAAGCGGGTAGATGGACTAGTCCACCGAGATGTTGAGGGTCTGACCGCCCTCGTCCTTCTTGGTGCCGATCACCATAGCGGCGATAAGCGCCAAAATAAAGGCGACCAGACCGGAGATGACAAGACCGATAAAGCCCGAATCGATGCCAGCGGGGTTGATAAAGCTCGGGAAGCCGAGCGGACCGGAGGCACCGAAGGCATAGAGCTTGGCACCCATAAGGCCGGCAATGGCGCCGCCGACACCGGCGGAAATGAAGGTCGCCCACATGAGACGCTTACGCGGCAGCAGGATGGCGTAAAGCGCGGGCTCGTTGACGCCGAAGATCGACGAGACGAGAGCAGGGATGTTGATGACAGCGTTTTCCTCGGAATCCTTGGTTCGAATGATCATGCCGAGCACGGCACCGGCGATGGCGCACCCACCTGCGTATACGAGAGGGTTGATGAGGTCATAGCCGTAGGTTGCGACATCGATGAACCACAGCGGAATGACGCCCCAGTGCAGACCGAACATGACGAGCAGGCTCCAGAACGTGCCGATGACAAAACCGGCGATGGCGGGCTGGAAGTTGATGAGCGCCAGGATGATTTGGGCAACGATGTTGGAGAGGACCGTCATGACCGGACCGACCACAAGCAGGCCCAGGATGCCGCAAATGAGAAGCGTCAAAATGTTGGAGAAGAACGAGCTCACAAGCGCGGGCAGTGCGCCAGAAAGGAATTTGTGCACCTTCGAGGCGATCCAGACGATGAAAATCGCAGGCAGAATCGTCGATGAATAGTTCTGCATAATCAACGGGATGCCAAAGATATCACCGTAGACATTGGACTCAAGGACCGTACCGGTGCCGAGCGTGTAAAGCGGGTCTCCACCCATAAGGACAACGAGCGTCGGGTAGACGAGGATGCCGCCGAGGGCCATACCCATAACGGGCTTAAGTCCGAACTTCTTGGCAGCCGTCCAGCCGATGATAAGCGGGAAGTAATAGAAGACCGAATCTCCGATTGCCGAGAGCGTCACATAGGTATTGCTGTCCTTGGCGAGCCAACCGGCAACCGTGCAGAGGGCGAGCATCGACTTGATGAAGCCACCGGCCATAAGCACGCCAAGAACCGGTTGCAGGATCTCGGAAATGATGGCGAGTAGGCGCGAGAACGGATCGCCCTTCTTGACATTGTCGCCCTCATCGATATCAAGCGCGGGCTTGGCGTCGAACCCGCCGATCTGAACGAGTTCATTGTAGACGGACTCGACGGTGGCACCGATTACGACCTGATACTGTCCACCGGCCTGGATGACGTCAACGACACCCTTCATGGCCTTGAGCTCATCGGTCTGGGCGAGCGATTCGTCCTTGAGGTGAAAGCGGAGACGCGTAATGCAGTGACTCACGTCCAGCACATTGTCTCGGCCACCGACCTTTGCGATGATTCCATCGCAAAGCTGCTGGTATTTCATGGTATTCCTCCTTTTTCTGAGCGGGGCATGGCATTGATTCCAGACCCCCGTAGTCGACGTGGGGAGCCACAGAACCCGCCTCCCCTTTAAAATCCGCGGGCGCATATACGTCCGGGATGGGAGATAACAAGGGAAATAAGAACGCCGATCACACGGCCGCGACCCTCATGGGTCCCATGCCGTGGCGGCAAAACTACAGGCGCGAATCTGGCGCGCCGAGAAGGCGCGCGGTTTGACAGAACTTATCGCATAGGCGCTCCGGTTCGCCTTGGGGAATCTGGGTACGTTCGGTCTCAAAGGAGAGGCCGTATTCACGCGCCGGAAGGAAGTACTCGTAATAGCCGTTGGTATAACCGCAGACAATCCCCTCAACCGGACATTCGCGCTTCATGCGAACGCCAAGGTCGCTGCCGAGCTCGCTCGGAAACACAAAGAGGTGCATACCACCCAAGCTGATAACGGCGCACTTGAGCGTGAGCGAAAAATCGTCATGGGCGACGGTGTGATAGAACGTCTGGGGCTCGATACGGTCGAGTTTAACCTCGCGATCGAGCTTGATTTGGGAAATCGCCTCGGCAAGACCGGTCGACACGCGCTCGACCTCGGGGATGCCACGACCTTGGCGAAAATTGCGATCGCTGCAGTCGCCAGCAGCGCCCACGACCATGGCAGGATAGTACCCGAGGCTCGGGGCGAGCTTTTTACCGGTAAGGCCGGCAAGCTCACTCGTGAGCTCCGTACAATCGGGCCCGACGCAAGCGGAATGCACCGCCCAGTTCACAAAGCCCGCAAATGGCTTGCCTTCGGTATCGAAGAACGAAACGACAATGACCTCATTGTCGGCGAGTTCGCCTGGGATGATGCGGTTGTCATAGAAACCGGTGACGACCTGCTTGCCCAGGCGGCAAATCGCGGGCTGTGCATTGGCGCGGCACTCCTCAAAGCATTGGCAAATGGTATCGAGGAGCCAGCGATAGTAGTTCTCGTCGAATTTTCCCGTCCACCAGCTGCGGTGGTAAGCGACGATTGAAGTATGGTCGTGCGTCGCCGAGAGCAGGACGCAATCACGGTCAATGCCGTAGCGCTCGGCGAGCATTGTCTTGACTTCCTCGGCCATGCTTTCCTCGAACTCGAGGACATCGGCATTAAAGAGAAACACCTCGCGTTCGCCTTGCTGGAAGAGAATGGCGTTGGCGTAGACGTCGTCATGGATGCCCGTCGCAGGCTCCAGGCGGTTGGGAAGATTGCGATAGCCAATCAGGTAGATGTCGCCCTGTGGGGTGATTTTGCGGCGCGCGTGTCCAATGTTCATGCACGTTCTCCTTCTGTGTTACGCCGCATTCAAGGCGGCAATGATGATATCGACGAGGCGCTCATGGGAGCCGGCGGCAAAACCGGAGTTCATGGCCTCATAGGTGATCTTTTCGTACGCGTCGGGGGCCGGTAGGTATTTCTGTCCGCCGTTGACGAGCGTGGCAAAGAGCACAGAGCCGGACCGGGCGACGCGCACGGTGGCGCCGAATGTACTCGAGACCTCGGGCTGCACGCCGACAAGCTCGACGTTTCCCAGCCGAAGCAGATAGACCCTCGTGTGCTGCTCACCGGCAGCATGAAACTCATACGTTCGATGCGGAGCCAAAGAGTAAAAATCGGCGCGTGTCTGAGCGGGCAGGAGGACGTCGACCGTGCGAGCATCGATGCCGGCAGCGCTATCCTCACGTGCCATGCGAGCGGCCTCAATCAAAGCATCGCCCAAGACCTGCCCCTGCTGGTGCAGCATGCGGTATCCGTCCTCATGGGCATCGACCGTCCGCTTCACGCCGGCGGCATCGAACGTGACGTTCATGGCGCGCTCCGCCGGACCTTGGTCGCCCGCGGCGCCCGGCAGCAACAGGGCAACGCCGCCCAGCTCACGCTCGAGTGACATGGCGGCAAAACCAAAGAGATCTCCGCTCGCCACGCGTCTCCCCTCGGAGTCGCGCGACCCGTCGAGCACGGAGGACTGGACGTCCGCCGCCGCAAGTACGGCAACGTACTCGCCCCCGGCATCCCTCATGGCGAGCACGGGCATCGCGTGGTCGGCAAACCCCTCGGGATTCGAGCCCAACCACCAGCCGGCCGGCGTCTCGATGTCGCGATTAACGTTCACGGGGCAGTCGCCCTCCGCCGTGGCGAGTGTGACGGAGCGAATGCCCGCAACAGCCCGCTCGACAGCCGTGCGGGCGGCGGCGATGAGCGCTGCGCGATAGCGCTCGTTGCGATCGCGGGCAGCAGCATCGGCAAGATGCCCGGGAGTGCGAACGTGAGGCATGGAAAACGTGTGGGTAGGAACCACCCAAGAGTAAGCGCCACTGCAGCCGGCGGCATCCTCGACGACCTCACGCAGATCGGCGAGCAGAGCCGGAGCAATCGATGTGACCTCAAGCGAAAGAATGCAGGAGCGTCGCCCCGCCCCCTCGATGACAAGAGCACGGGCAAAGACCTCATGGCGGAGTTCGTCGAAACCGTCAAACGGCAATACGCCCCCAAGATCGATGGCCGCACGGGCGGCCCCAGCCCTCATCTCTCCTTTGTCCATGGCAGACACCCCCTCTGATTGCCGCTCACTCGACACCGTACAGTCGCTGCGCCGTGCCGCCAAGCACAAGATCTGTGTCTGCATTGCTCAGGCTCGCGGCACGAACGCAGGCGACACCCTCGGTGAGCCACTCGCGTTTAACCGGATAGCTCGTGCCAAAAACAATATGGTCTGCACCCAACACGTTAACCGCGCAGGCGAGGAGTGTCTTGCCCCAAGGCTGGGCATGGGACATGTCGAAATAGATGTTGTTCTCGAGGCGCTTGGAAACGGTCTCGGTATCGACCTGAAAACGTCCAGAGGCATCAGGGCGCTTGGGGCCGTGAGGCAGCAGCATCTCCTTGAACGCAAAGTATGCGCCACCGAGCATGGAGTGGACCATCTTGATATTAGGATAGCGCTCGAAGAAATCACCAAAGATCTCGCGGCCGATCGCCGTAGTTTGGTCGACGCAGCGACCATAAGAGCGGCGAAGGTTGTCGTACGCGAGAAGCGACTCGTTCTCGACCGGTACGGGAACATGGTGGACGTAAACGGTGACGTTGCGCTCGTTCAGGTGTTCGAAGAAGCTCGAGAAAACCCGGTCGTCGAGATAGCGCTTGCCGTAGTGAGCGCAGAGCTGCACACCCGCAAAACCATCGTCGAGCCTGCGGTCGAGCTCCTCTAAATTTGCCTTGGTGCCAAAGGGTGGCACAGCGACAAGCGGAATCAGGCGGCCATTTGACGCCTTCGCGTCAGCGGCCATACCGTCGTTGAAGCGCCGACACATCTCGAGCGACATCCACTCGTGGCAGCCGGGGAGCTTGAGGATCGCCTTGTCGACCCCCGCCTCATCCATATCGGCCAAGCGCTTCTCGAGGGTGTAGTCGCCCTCGATGTAATTAAGGCCCGGAGAACCGGCGGGCATCTCGATCACGATCTGTCGCTTGCCGACGGAATTCACGGTCAGATAGCCTTCGGTGTCGTAGGCGCGGGGCACCTCGGCCAAAAACTGTTCGCAGAGCGTCTCGTCATGAAAGATGCGCTCGTCGAACCAGTAGGAATTTGCATCGATAATCATTGGTTGGAACCGCCTTTCATCTTGTTGAGAACATTCTAGAAAAGCGGGTACCCGGGCATCAATTCCAGCTTAAGCCTACTGTATTCCATTTTGGAATAGAACTTACCGCTCACACGCGAACCTTGCTCGCTCAAAGAGACAAAGCGTTAGCAGCACGGGCTTAGACAGAAAACGGCCGGCCCGCATCCGTTGCGGGCCGGCCGTTTTAGTACAGGCTACCTTTGTCGTTACGACTGGCGGTAATGATCGAAGAAGTCGGCGAGATCTTCGAGGGACTCTTTGAGCACTTCCATGCGCGGCAGGTACACGATACGGAAGTGGTCGGGCTCAGCCCAGTTGAAGCCGCCGCCGCGCGTGATCAGAATCTTCTTCTCGTGCAGCAGGTCAAGGGCGAACTGCTCGTCATCGGTAATGTTGAACTTCTTCACATCCATCTTGGGGAAGATGTAGAACGCCGCACGCGGCTTAACCACCGAGATGCCGTCAATCTTGTTGAGCGCCTCATACACAAAGTTGCGCTGCTCGTAGACACGGCCGCCGGGACGGATGTAGTCGTTAACGGACTGATGACCACCGAGTGCCGTCTGAACGATCGACTGAGCCGGCACGTTGGAGCACAGGCGCATGTTGGAGAGCATGTTGATGCCCATGATGAAGTCGCTCATGCAGCGCTGGTTGCCCGAAAGCACCATCCAGCCAATACGATAGCCCGCGATCATGTGCGACTTGGACAGACCGCTAAAGGTGACGCAGGGCAGATCGGGAGCGAGCGAGGCAATCGAGACGTGCTCGTAGCCGTCCATGCACAGGCGGTCGTAGATCTCATCAGCAAAGATCATCAGCTGATGCCTGCGTGCAACCTCGACGATGCCCTCGAGCACCTCGCGCGGATAGACGGAACCCGTGGGGTTGTTGGGGTTGATGATGACGAGGGCTTTGGTCGCGCTCGTGATCTTGGACTCCATATCCTCCAGGTCGGGATACCAATCCGCCTGCTCATCGCACAGATAGTGCACGGGATGACCGCCGGCAAGGGTTGCGCACGCCGTCCAGAGCGGATAGTCGGGGCTGGGGATCAGAATCTCGTCGCCATTGTCGAGCAGCGCGTTCATCGAAAGCTGGATGAGCTCGGACACGCCGTTGCCCGTGTAGATGTGCTCCATCTGAACATTGGGCAGGCCCTTGATCTGCGAGTACTGCATGATCGCCTTGCGCGCGGAGAACAGGCCGCGCGAGTTGGAATAGCCTTCGCAGTCGGGCAGCTGCTGGCGCATGTCCTTAATGACCTCATCGGGCGTGCGGAAACCAAAGGGCGCCGGATTACCGATGTTGAGCTTGAGGATGCGCTCGCCCTCGTCCTCCATACGGGCAGCCTCGTCGACGACGGGACCGCGCACGTCATACAGGACGTTATCGAGCTTGGTGGATTTAGAAAAAGTACGCATGGTGGTGCTCCTTGGAATTTGAGCTGAAGGACTAGGTTCGAATTTGGCAACGTTATGGGACGAGGACGTCTCGCCTTGATCGGCGTCACCGGCGAGCAGCCAGGTAACATCGACCTCCAAAATACGGGCGAGCAGCTCTGCCACATCACGCCGCGGAATCGTCTTGCCGCTCACATATTGGCTCATCTGACTCTTGCCGAGTTTTTTGCCGAGCATCTCCGATGCGCGGATCACGTCCGACTGGCGAACGTCGCGATCGGACATAGTCTGTCGCAGGCGATCGCTAAACGTCTCTTGGGCCACAGGAACCTCCTTGCTGGCAAAGTTCAATTTATAGGACACGAATTGAACCTGAGTTCAATTTAGGCAGCAGTATAGCGCCGTGCTATTTCGAAAAGTTCAATTTCAAAAATAAAATGAGCAAGACCTCGAGATTTATCCCAAGGCGATAACGACGTGCACGCATTTAGAGGTATTCGAGGAAACGAGCGGCGGCAAGCGAAACATCGGCCGTTCGATATATGGCGTTGATCTGCCGATGGGGATGCCCTTCGAGCGGACGCACAGCAACATCGAACTGGCAGCGACGCAAGATGAGCGCGGGAAGAATGCTCACGCCCAGGCCATCCTCGACCATAGCCATAATCGCATAGTCATCCCAAGTCGACAGTTTTGAGCGCACCGCCAGCCCCGCCCGACGGAATAGCGGCGTAATCTCGTCATCAGTGCCGCGTTCTAGCAGAATAAACTGCTCGTTGGCTAAATCGGCAAGAGAAACGACCTCCGCCGTGGCAAGCGAGGAGTCCGCTGGCACCACGGCCATCAACTCGTCTTGCACCAACGGTCGCGACGCCATGCCGGCGCCGCGTGGCTCGCGCGGAATAAAGCCCAGGTCGCAGCGGCCTTCCGCCACCCATTGCTCAATCTCGGAGTAATCACCCATCAGCAGCTCGTAATCGACATCCGGATGATCGGCGCGAAAGCGCGCAATCACCGGCGGCAGTACATGGGTCGCCACACTCGAAAACGTACCAATGCAGATCTTGCCGCGCATGAGCCCACGCATCTCGTCCACGTGTCGCTGCAGGCGGCCAAACTCCTCGCAGAGCGCCTCAACCGCCGGCATGATCTGCCGCCCATCGGCAGAAAGCACCACACCCTCGCGGCTGCGGTCGAGCACCTTAAAACCCCAATCGGTCTCAAGGTCGCCCACCATGCGGCTCACGCCCGACTGCGAATAGCTCAGCCGCTCGGCGGCGCGCGTAAAACTGCCGGCCCGCACGGTCTCGAGCAGCACCTGCATCTTTTGAATATTCGTTTCCACGGCACCCCTCCACCTTTACATGAGTTTTTGTCATGTTATCCATGCATTATATTCGCTTTTCTTCTAAAGCCAGTTCACCCATAGTGAACATGCTCGGATATAGAGGGGATGTCAGCACATGAACAACGGATTGTTTACGTACTTAGCAGCATTGCTATTGTTTGGCTCCAACGGCATCATCGCCGCTGCCATCGCGCTGCCGAGCTCCGATATCGTACTGTTGCGCACGTTTTTGGGCGCTCTCACCCTTGCCGCCATCCTCTTCATAACCAAGCGCCATAACCTGCAGGCTCCGTCTCGCCCCCGCGAGGCCGCAGCGCTCATCGTCTCGGGCGCCGCGCTGGGCGCCAGCTGGATTTTCCTGTTCCGCGCCTATCAGACGATCGGCGTTGGCATCTCCTCGCTGTTGTATTACTGTGGCCCCATCATCGTTATGGCCCTCTCCCCGCTCATTTTTGGCGAAAAGCTGACCGGCGGCAAAATCGCTGGCTTTGTCGCCGTCGCCTGCGGTGCTTTTCTCATTGCAGCGCAAGGTCTAGGCGGCAATATGCCCATTGCGGGCATCGTCTGTGGAATCGCCTCGGCCTTCTGCTATGCATTGATGGTCATCGCCAGCAAGGGTGCGCCGCACATCGAGGGCCTCGAGAACTCCGCACTCCAAGTGAGCGCCGCCTTTGTGACCGCACTGGCCCTCACGCTCATCACGCAGGGCGCTCCCTCGTTCCTGTCCGCCGGCGTCGCCGCCAGCATTGATTGGCGCGCCGTCGCTATGCTCGGCGTCGTCAACACCGGCATTGGTTGCCTGCTCTACTTTAGCGCCGTCGCCAAGCTGCCCGTCCAGACCGTCGCCGTCGTCGGCTACCTCGAGCCGCTTTCGGCGGTCGTGTTCTCGGCCGCCCTTTTGGGTGAAGCCATAACACCGGTCCGCCTGATGGGCGCCGCGCTTATCATCGGCGGCGCGATTTTTTGCGAACTCGCCGGCAAACGCGCAAACGCCAAGGCTGGCATCGCCCAGACAGCACGTGCTTAAAAGCCCCTGCTTTGAAATGCTACCTGCGTAGATAAATAATCCCCAGCTGAGGATTATTGTCTAAAATAACCCGATGTGCCAAACTGCTCTTGTATGTATAAAGACGGCATAAAGTTTTTTGTCCTAGACAGATAACCGGATGTCTAAGGGAGTCCTCGTGGCACACAACAAACTGGAGGCAAACCTCCAAGACCAGCGCGGGCAAGGCGGGCACGGAGCCATCCCCCTCTCCGCTGGCATGCTGCTCGTAACGCTCGGCGTCGTCTATGGCGACATCGGCACGAGCCCCATGTACACCATGAAATCAATCGTCGCCAACAACGGCGGCATCGGTACCGTCAGCGAGGACATGATCCTGGGCGCGCTTTCGCTCGTCATCTGGACCATGACGCTCGTGACCACGGTCAAGTACGTGGTAATCGCCATGAAGGCCGACAACCACAACGAAGGCGGCATCTTCGCCCTGTTCAGCCTCGTACGCAAGGTGGCACCATGGCTGATTCTGCCCGCCATGATCGGCGGCGCGGCGCTGCTCGCCGACGGCATCCTCACCCCCGCCGTCACGGTCACCACAGCCATCGAGGGTCTGCGCACCATCGAATGGGGCCATGCGCTGCTGGGCGACGGCCAGACCAACGTCATCATCATCACCATCATCATTATCTGCGGCCTATTTGCCATGCAGCGCGCCGGCACCTCGTCAATCGGCAAGCTCTTCGGCCCGCTCATGACGCTGTGGTTCCTGTTCCTGGCAGGCGCCGGTCTGTTCAACATGCTCGGCAACCTGTCCATCTTGCGCGCGCTCAACCCCATCCGCGGCATTATGTTCCTGTTCTCGCCCATCAACCATTCGGGCATTATGGTGCTCGGCTTTGTCTTCCTGTCGACAACCGGTGCCGAGGCACTCTACTCGGACATGGGCCACGTGGGCAAGGCAAACATCTATGCATCCTGGCCATTTGTTAAGGCGGCCCTTATCCTCAACTATCTGGGTCAGGGAGCTTGGCTACTCGCCAATAACTCCAACCCCCAGATGCTCGCGATGGATATCGTCAACCCGTTCTATATGATGCTCCCCGAGCCCCTACGCCCCTTTGCCATCGTGCTTTCGACCGTGGCGGCCATCATTGCCTCGCAGGCGCTCATCACCGGCTCGTTCTCGCTGGTATCCGAGGCCACGCGTCTCAACCTTATGCCGCATCTGCGCATCCACTACCCCAGCGACACCAAGGGGCAGCTCTATATTCCGCTCGTCAACAACATCATGTGGGTCGGCTGCATCTTCATCGTGCTGCTGTTCCAAAACTCCGAGCGCATGGAGAGCGCCTACGGCCTCGCCATTACCGTGACCATGCTCATGACCACGACGCTTTTGACGAGCTACATCGCTGGCATCCTCAAGCACAAGCTGGGTGCCTGCGTCTTCGCCCTGCTCTTTGGTGCCATTGAGCTGTGCTTCTTCGCCTCGTGCCTCACCATGTTCTTTGACGGCGGCTACGTCATGATCTTCCTGGCCGCACTGCTGTTTGGCCTTATGTACGTGTGGCGCCGTGGCACCGCCATCGAGCGCACGCAGACGATTCTGCTGCCCGTCTCCAAGTACATCGATCAGCTCAACCGCCTGCGCAACGACGAGACCTACCCCGTGCTCGCCGACAACCTGGTGTTCCTCACCAACAGCCCCGATCCGCTCACACTCGACCGCGACGTGCTCTATTCCATCCTGGACAAACATCCCAAGCGCGCCAAGGCATATTGGTTCATTAACGTGCATGTCACCGATGAGCCCTATACGCACGAGTATTCCGTCGAGACCTTTGGCACGGACTTTTTGTTCCGCGTACGCCTAGACCTGGGCTTTAAGGTCAACCAGCGCGTTAATGCCTACCTGCGTCAGATCGTCGGCGACTTGATGGCATCGGGCGAGCTGCCGCCGCAACATCACACCTACTCCATCTACGAGACACGCGGCAACGTGGGCGACTTCCGCTTTTGCATGCTGCGCAAGATGCTTGCCCCCGAAACGGACATCAACCGCAATGACCACCGCGTGATGGCCATCAAGTACGCCGTCCGCCGCGCCTGCGGAAGCCCGGCACGCTGGTACGGTCTTGAGAACTCGGCCATCATCATCGAGTACGTGCCGCTGTTTGCCCGCATGCGTCCGGCCGTTAAGCTCGTGCGCACCCAGGTGCCGCTCGAGGTTCAGATCGAAGAGGCCGAGGAAATGGAAGTCGACATCTTCTCGGACGACTTGGTCAACGGCAACGAAGCCGGTAGGGACATGAATGTCGATCCCACCGAGCTGCTCGAGAGCGTCGCCGATACGCCCGAACAGCAACAGCTCGACGGCCTCGAGAACGAACAACTCAACGACGCCAACTTCTAGCGACGCCACAAATCAACGACAGCGGCCCTGCACCTCACGAGAGACGCAGGGCCGCTTTGCATTGCGGTAAAGCTAACGGCTACGAACGACGCGGCTCGGGAACCACGAGCCTATCGGGGCTCGCGCCCTCGGCATCCATCAGGCTCACGTAGCGAATCGACGGATCCCCATACATCGCGTAGTAATAATTGCCCGTGCGCGCGCTAAAGCATCCGGTGTAGATAGTCTTCTCGAACTTGCCATCGCCCATCCTGGACGCTCCCTCGATCATCACCACGCCCTCGAGCGAGCGGAACATGCGAACGACGTTTTCGGTCTCGCTCTCCTTTTGTGGGTAATTGGCATTGAGGTACGCCGCCTTTACAAAACGGCTCGGCGAATAGCAATCGCCCGGAATGCCGCGCATGCCGGCACCGGCTCCATAGGGCTTAAGCTTGGCGCCACGCCATGTCGCCGTCTGCGGAAAATCGCTTGTGGCCGTGATATAGGTGCGCAGGTTTTCCATGTGCCACGGGAAAGTCGGCTGATTGGCAAGGGTGTCGACCGGATTGTCGTATACATGCAGGCCGTCAGCCATCATCTCGACCACGATGCTGCGCTGGCTGTCGCCGATAATCCAATGGAGCAGCGACACGCCCAGCCCCTCTCCGGCAGATTTGGCGACAATCACCGTGTCGCGCAGCGCGGCCTCGACCTCATCGACCGTCGAGAACGTCGCTGCCACCCACAGGGGAAACTCATAGGCCGCGATATTGTTCTTGCCGTCGACAGGATCCTCGGCATACTCGGCATAGCCGGGAAAGTTGAGCCCCGCCACAGCCAGACCCGCATCGTTACCGCAATCGAAAAACATGGGATAGTTCTTGTAATCGATGCACATACCGATCACCGCGTGTGCCGCTGTCGCGTCGTCGATAAACGAATACGGAATGTGGAACCCGCGCGGCATCACGCGAACCTGTTGACCGTAGTCAAAGCTCCAGTCGAGGTTGCGGCCTAGATACATGTGGCCAGAATTATCGGTAAATCGAATGCTCGTACACATAGCGCCTCCTTGCTTTACGTTCCTGCTAAGGTTATTGTCACCAAACAAAAAGGCGCTAAACACAAAAGCCCGGACATGACAACAATGTCACGCCCGGACCAAAAAAGACGAAGTGCGGTGCTTTGGTCCCCTTAGACCAACTTTCCTAGACAGTGGTCAATCATATGCTGAATCATTTGAGCCTCGAAGCCCACGAAGTCCTGCTTGCGCTCGCGCATCTTGCCGTCGACGATCACGTCATAAGCGACCTTGCACTTGATATAGCGCGTGGACTTGGTGACCTCCTCGTGCGTCAGGCAGCTCTCTTCCATCTTGCTGGCGCCCAGGCCAAACACCAGACGGGGGTTGTAGAGCACATGGGGCTCGCCGGCATCGTCCAGATAGACGCAGACCTTCTTGGTAACGCCAATCTGGTTAGCGGCAAGGCAGCCGGCATCGTCGAGCGACTTGATAGTATCGATCAGGTCCTGAGCAACCGACTCGTCCTCGACAGTCGCAACCTCGCAACGCTGGGACAGGATAGCCTCGTCGCGGCAGAGCTCTTTAATCATACGTTCCTCCATAGGGGTCGTTGTAACCGCTTAAGTATACGGTACCCACACATTTTCATGCGAAAAATACCGTCCGTCTGCCACAAAGCGCCGAACATCAACATGCGAGGAACAACAGCGTCGTAAAGGGGCTATAGTGGGAGCGTTCGTGTCAATCGGCCTAAACTCGGGGCCGAACAAGGAAAGGGTATGCATGGACGAACTTTTTCACGTCAGTGAGCGCAAGTCCACAATCGGGACCGAACTTCGCGCTGGACTGACAACATTCCTGGCGATGGCCTACATCATCGCCGTCAACCCCGCGGTGCTCTCGGGCGCTGGCATCGATGCGGGAGCGCTCGCCTGCGCCACCTGCCTGGGCGCCGGCATCATGACCATCTGCATGGGCATCTTCGCCAACCGCCCGCTCGCCTGCGCGTCGGGCTTAGGCGTCAACGCGATGATCGCTGGAATCACCACCACCGTCTGCGGCGGTGACTGGCACGTGGCCATGAGCGTCATCTTCCTTGAGGGTATCGTCATCTTGCTGCTCGTCCTGTGCGGCCTGCGCGAGGCCATCATGGACGCTATCCCGGTTGTCCTGCGTCACGCCATCTCGGTGGGTCTGGGCCTGTTTATCGCCATGATCGGCCTGTGCGACGCCGGCATCATCACCGCCGGTGCTGGCACGCTTGTCGGCCTCGGCGACATCACCTCCCCCACCTTTATCGTCGGCATCATCTCCATCGTCGTGACGGTTGCCCTGGCCTCCCGCAACGTGCCGGGCTCGCTGCTCATCGGCATTATCGTCGCCGTTATCGCCGGTATCCCCCTGGGTGTGACCCAGGCTCCGACCGGTATCATCGCCCCGCTCGACTTCTCGAGCATCGGCGGCCCCATCGCCGACGCCGGCGGCGTGCCCGCCATCGTCAAGGTCCTTACCGACCCCGCGCTCCTCGTCATCTCGTTCTCGCTGCTCATGAGTGACTTCTTCGACACCATGGGCACCGCGATGGCCGTGGCCAAGCAGGGCGAGTTCTTGACCGAGGACGGCAATGTCGAGGACATCCGTCCCATCCTGGTCGTCGACTCCGTGGCCGCTGCTGCCGGCGGCTTTATGGGCGTCTCCTCCATCACCACCTTTGTCGAGTCCACCTCTGGCGCTGCCGACGGTGGCCGCACGGGCCTCACCTCCGTCACCACCGGCGTGCTGTTCATTCTCGCCGCGTTCTTCTCCCCCATCGTCACCATCGTTTCCAGCGCCGCCACCTGCGGTGCTCTGGTCTACGTCGGCTACCTCATGATGAGCGAGGCCTCCGAGATCGACTGGTCCGACGTGTCGCAGGGTTTCCCGGCGTTCATGATTGTCGCCGGCGTGCCCTTTACCTACTCCATCTCTGCCGGCATTGGTCTGGGCTTTATCGCCTACGTGATCGTCGCGCTCTTTAAGGGCGAGGCTTCCAAGATCAAGCCGCTCATGTGGATCGCAGCCCTCGCCTTCCTCGTCTACTTCTTTGTAGCGTAACGGCAAAGCTGCCAAAGCAGAACACCAAAGCGCGGAGTCGCATCGAGCGGCTCCGCGCTTTTCTTTTAAAGACGGGCAGAGCACGGGCGCGCGATGTATTGCTTCCCAAGTTTTGGACATTTTGCCCTCCAAACGGCACTACCGCCGGCTACATCCTGCAGATATGCTGGGCGTAATCGCATAGGCCCTATGAGGATGGGAGTAACCATGGCCGCCTTGTTCACGACCCCCAAGCGCAATGACAAAACCTCTGGAGCCCATTTTGTCGAGCCCGACGTGCGCCGTCGCACGCTGCTCGCACACGGCAGCTGGCGCCGCGTGACGCGCCGCATCGTTGTAGGCGCCGTATGCGCGCTTACGGTGAGCTCGCTGCTCATGCCGAGCGTCTCGCTCGCGGCCGAGCGGGTCAACGTCGGCGGCACCCAGTACAACGCCGGCACCGCGGCGGGCGACGCCGCCGGCACCTGGAGCTGGGACGGCGCCGACGATATGAAGCTCAACGGCTATGACGGCGGTGCGATCCAGGCTGCGGGCAAGCTCAACATTGCCTACGAGGGAAAGAACACCGTGAAAACCGAGCCCGATTACACCGGAGCCGCCATCAAGGCGCAGGATGGCACTAGCCAGAAAGCAGAGTTGAACATAACGAGCTCGAATAGCACGGATGAGCTCAATGTGACAGCTGAGGCCGATGCAATTAAATCCACAGGCGACCTCTCCATTTCTGGCCCAGGCACTGTGAACACCACAAGCACTACTTCCGACGGAATTGAGGCAAAGGGCGATCTCTCTATCACGGGCTCGGGCACCGTGAATGCAACGGGCGGTACCGAAGGCATCCAATCCAAGGGCAAGACCACCATCGATTCCTCTGGCACAGTGATCGCTAAAGGAAGCGAAGGTTACGGCATCGCCGCGGGCAGTGACCTGATCATCAAAGGCGGTGGCAAGGTAGAAGCAAGCTCGATAGAAGAAGCGGCGATTTGGGCTGACGGCAACATCGACATCTCGGGCGGCAGCCAGGTCGAGGCAAGCTCCCAGGGAGATCTTGCCGTCGACGCTGAGGGTAGTCTCGCGGTCACGAACGCCTCCCTTGACGCAAGCGGTGTTGAATATGGTGTCTATGCCTACAAGGGCGTTACGCTCGATCACGCGACCGTGACGGTCCGCACAAGCGCGAGCGGCGGCCAGGCCATCGCCCTCATCACTGACGGGGACGACATCGTCATCAAGAATGGTTCCATCGTGGACGCGTTCGCAGAAGGCAAATTCTCGGTTGCAATCTCTACCAGAAACCACCAGCCAAACGTCGCTGGCGGCCACATCTACATCAGCGACTCCGTTGTTAAGGCTATAGCCCGCTATGTCGAGACCGGTGGCGATGGCCCCGATCACTACAGCAACGACCAAAGCGGCGAGGTCATCCCTGAGCCTAGGGGTCTGAACATCGGTATCTTCGCCCAGACCTACGAGGGCATCACGCCCGCGAGTATCTCGATCGTCCGCAGCAAGCTCACGGCCGAGGGAGACACGGCGGCAATCTTCGCTCTTGCCATAAGCGAGGATGGCAAGGCGGTCGGCACCATCGAGATCGAAGGCGCTCCCATCCAGACGCCCGCAGGCGGCAAGATCATTAACTATCGCTACGAAGAAGAGTGCGGCCCCAGCATCTCCTACGAGGCAGGTCAAACCATCGGCACGGGCGACGCCACGATCGACTCCCCCTATGACGCCGCTGTCGCCAAGAGCACGGCCATCGTGCCTCCCGAGGAGATCAAACCCGAGGAGAAGCCCGGCGAGACCAAGCCGGGTTCCAAGTCCGAGGGCACGAAGACGACCAAGACCGTTGCGGCTGCAACCGCGGGAGCCAAAACCACCGGCATCCTCGCCGCAACCGGCGACACCTCGAGCGCGGCCATCATAGCGACCGCCCTTGTAGGAACGGCCGCTATCGTCACAGGCGCCCTGGCGAGTCGCAAACGCTCGTAAACACTTTTTCGCACAGGACGGGTGGGTCGCAGCCCTTGCCTTCCCCGTCTACTTCTTCGTAGCGTAAGGGCAAGGCTGCAAAAGCTGAACAATAAAGCGCGGAGTCGCCATGCGGCCCCGCGCTTTTCTTTTAACGTCGGTCCCTGCGCCGGCGTGCGGCCTATTTCTCCCCCATTTTGGCCATTTTGCCCTCCAAACGGCACTACCGCCGGCAACATCCAGCAGATACGCTGAACCTAGCCGTATAGGCCCTATGAGAACGGGAGCAACCATGGCAGCCTTGTTCACGACCCCCAAACGCAATGACGCTACCGCCGGAACCCATGTTGCCGAACCCGACGTTCGCCGTCGCATAGGACTCGCGCACGGCAGCTGGCGCCGCGTGACGCGCCGCATCGTCGCGGGCGCCGTGTGCGCGCTCACGGTGAGCTCGCTGCTCATGCCGAGCGTCTCGCTCGCAGCGGAATGGGTCAAGGTCGGCGGCAACAAGTACAACACCGCGGCGAGCGACGAGGCCGGTACCTGGTCGTGGGACGGCGCCGACGACTTGAAGCTCAACAACTATAACGGCGGCGAGATCCAGGCCGCAGGCAAGCTCAACGTGAATTACTCGGGAACCAACATCGTCACTGCCGAATGGATCGAAAGCATCAACGTTTCTCATGGCACTAACGAGAATGCCGAGCTCAATATCCAAGGCGACGCGGGCAGCACGCTCAGCGTGACATCTACTGAGGACGCTATCCTCTCCACGGGTAATATCAACATCGACGGAGCCGGATCCGTCAACGCCACGAGCACTGGGTTTGATGCCATCAATGCCGGGGGTGATCTCGCTATCAAAGGTTCGGGCAACGTCAACGCCACGGGTGCATCGGATGGCATCAGGGCAAACGGCAATATCACGATTGACGACAGCGGAGCCGTCACCGCCAGGGCTACCGAGGACAAGGGTATTGGAACCGACAAGGACCTCACCATCAAGGGTGGCGGGACGGTCGAGGCAAGCTCCGAGAAAGACGCTGCCGTCGAGGCCAAGGGCAGCCTCGCAGCCACAAACGCCTCCCTCAACGTAAACGGTGTTGAATATGGCGTCTATGCCCACAAGGGCATCACCCTCGATCATGCAAACGTGACGGTCCGTGCAGGTAAAGGCAGATACGGTGGCGCCATCGCCCTCTTCACCTACCAGGACGACATCGTCGTCAAGAACGGCTCCACCGTGGACGCGTTTGCGGAAGGTGAGGTTTCGGCTGCATTCTCCACCAGAAACGATCGACCCAACGAGGAGGGTGGCCACATCTACATCAGCGACTCCGTTGTCAAGGCCATAGCCCGCTATGTCGAGAACGGCGACGGCCCCATCCCCTACAGCGAAAACCAAGATGGTGAGACGAGCCCCGAGCCCCAAGGCGAGAACATCGGCATCATCGCCCAGACCAGCGAGGGCGTCACACCCGCAGCCATCTCGATCATCCGCAGCAAGGTAACGGCCGAAGGAGATACAGCGGCAATCTTTGCCCGTGCCATGAGCGCTGACGGCAAGACAATCGGCACCATCAAGATTGAGAACGCCGCCATCCAGACGCCCGAAGGCGGCAAGGTCATTGACTATCGCAAGCTCCGTAACGGCATCTACGAGGCAGGCCAAGCCATCGGCACGGGCGACGCTGTGATCGACTCCCCCTATAACGAAGCTGTCGCCAAGAGCATGGTCATCGCACCTCCCGAGGTAGCCAAGCCGGAAGACCCCAAGCCCGACGAGACCAAGCCCGCGGAGTCCAAGCAGGACCCCAAGCCCGAGGGCGCAAAGACGACCAAGACCGTTGCGGTTGCAACCACGAAGGCCAAGGCCACCGGCGTGCTCGCGGCAACCGGCGACACCTCGGGTGCGGCCATCGTGGCAACCGTCCTTGCGGGAACAGCCGCTATCGCCGCAGGCACCATGGCGAGCCGCAAACGCTCGTAGACGCCTCTGCGCACATGGCAGCTCCCGCGAAGGCCCCGAGTCCCAGCACCGTTTAACAACGCCACCGCCGAGCTCCCCTCCGGCGGTGGCGTTTTCCATATGCGTCCGCAGGGTATGCACGAGATTGTCTTTTGTCTAGCCCAACCTGCATGAGCCGGCGTGCGACAATGGGGGCCGTCGATATCACAACGCCGAGAGAAGCCCGTCATGGAAGCGCATCAAAAGCAGATAACCGTTCATGCACAGCATGCCGAAAGCGCACCAGTCATCTATCTTCCCGTGGTCATGGGCGACGGCGCGGAGGTTTATGAACGCTGCCGAGAGCTCAACTGCCCGCCCTTCACGCTTGTCGGCATTGGCAGCCTCAACTGGAATCGCGAGCTGAGCCCCTGGGGATGCGACGGAACCGTGCGCGATGCCGAGCCCTTTGGCGGTCAGGCTTCCGGATTTCTCGATGAGCTGTTGAACTGGATAATCCCAGAGGCCGAGTCGTCGCTTCCTCAGCCGCCCACCTGGCGCGGCATTGCCGGCTACTCGCTCGCGGGCCTCTTCGCGCTCTGGTCCCTCTGGCAAACCGACGCCTTTAGCCGCGCCGCAAGCGCATCGGGGTCGTTGTGGTTTCCCGACTTTGTCGATCGCGCCAGCACGGCCCCTTTTGCCGGCAACCCGCAGGCCGTCTATCTGTCACTCGGCAAAAAGGAGACCAAGACACCCAACCGCATGATGCGGCATGTACTCGACGACACACGCGCGATGGAAGCGTTGCTCGTCGCGCGCGGCATTCCAACAACGCTGGAGCTCAACCCCGGCAATCACTTTGCCCAAACCGATCTGCGCATGGCACGTGGCATCCACTGGATATTGACGCATTAAAAATGACGCCCGCGCGTACGCATGGGCGCCATTTTTTGATTCAGCTGGACGCAGTTGTTACTCAGCAGCCTCCTCAAGCTCGGAGACATCAAACTCAAAGTCGTTACCCGGTAGGATGGCATTGAGCACAATGCCCACCAGCGAACCCACGGCAAGACCCGAAAGCGAAATGGTCACGCCGCCCAGCTCCAACACGATAGCACCGGCAGTGCTGTAAGCAATGCCGAGTGAAAGCACCAGCACCAGAGCGGCCACCAGCACGTTGCGGTTGTTCTGGAAATCGACCTGGTTCTCGATGAGGTTACGCACACCTACCGCACTGATCATGCCATAGAGCACGAGTGACACGCCGCCGATCACACACGCCGGCATGGCCGCAATGACAGCCGCGAACTTGGGGCAGAACGAGAGCACAATGGCGCAACACGCGGCAATGCGAATCACGCGCGGGTCAAACACACGCGTCAGGGCAAGCACACCGGTGTTCTCGCCATAGGTGGTGTTAGCCGGAGCGCCAAAGAGCGATGCGAGAATGGTCGCCAGGCCATCGCCAAGCAGGGTGCGATGCAGGCCGGGATCGGCAATGTAGTTGCGCTCGCAAGTCGAGCCGATAGCGGAGATATCACCAATATGCTCGATCATAGTCGCAAAGGCCAGCGGCATAATGGTGATGATGGCCGTCGTGGCAAGACCGCTATCGAACTGCGGGCCAAAGAGCGCAAACACGGTGTTGTCCCACACGATGGGAAGACCGACCCACGGCGCGGCGGCAACGCCCGAGAAATCAACCTCGCCGAGCGCGGCGGCAACGGCATAGCTCACCACAACACCCAGCAGAATCGGCACGATATTGACCATGCCGCGGCCCCAGATGTTGCAGATGACGATCACAGCCACAGCGACAACGGCAACAAGCCAATTGGTCTGGCAGTTAGCGATGGCAGAGCTTGCCAAGATTAGGCCGATCGAAATGACGATGGGGCCGGTCACCACCGGCGGAAAGAAGCGCATGACGCGCTTGGCGCCAAACGCGCGGAACAGGGCCGCCAGCACCGGATAGAGCAGGCCGGCACAAGCTACGCCCAGGCAAGCGTAGGGCAAAAGCTCGGCCTCGCCGTTGGGCGCGATTGCGGCATAACCGGCAATAAAGGCAAACGACGAGCCCAAGAAGGCCGGCACCTTACCGCGCGACAGGAAGTGGAACAGCAGCGTGCCCAAGCCGGCAAACAAAAGCGTTGCCGACACCGAGAGACCGGTGAGCACGGGCACCAACACCGTGGCGCCAAACATGGCAAATAGATGCTGCAGACCGAGTAGGAACATGCGCGGGCGGCCGAGCGATGACGCATCGTAGATGGCATCGGCGACGGCGGGCGTCGAAGACTGGGACATGGATGTCCTTTCGAATGGAAGGGCGATCGGGCATATTGGATAACCTGCCCGAACGATACGATCCGAACCATTGTACGCGATACGCAGTGCCTCGCACGCGCCGCCACCTGCAAACGCTAGCGCTATTTCCAAACGCGTTCGGCGATGCGCCTGACCAGCGCGATCTTCGCCCACTGCTCGTCCTCGGTCAGCTTGTTGCCAATCTCGCAGCTGGCAAAGCCACACTGCGGAGACAGATACAGGTTCTCGAGCGGAACATACTTTGCAGCCTCGTGAATACGCTCAACGATGGCATCCTCATCCTCAAGCTCAGCGGCCTTGGTGGTCACTAGGCCCAACACGACCTTCTTGCCGGGGGCAACATACTTCAGCGGCTCAAAGCCACCGGCGCGCGGTGTATCGAACTCAAGGTAGAACGCATCGACGTTCTCGTGTGCGAACAGATACGGCGCGATGGGGTCGTAGCCGCCCTCGAAGGCATAGGTAGAGTGGTAATTACCACGGCACACATGCGTGTTGATGACCAGGTCGTCGGGCTTGCCCGCGATGGCGGCGTTGTTGAGCGCCACGCCCAGCTCGGACACCTTTTGCAGGTCGACCGGGCTCATACCAGTCTTTGCCACAAAGTCGGTATCGCAATAGATCCCCCAGGTGCAGTCATCAAATTGGATGTTGCGACAGCCCGCGGCATACAGGTCGGCGATCACCGTGCGGTATGCCGCCGCGATGGCGTCGACGAGCTCTTCGTCGGTCTTGTAGACAGCGTGCAGACTCTCCTGCTGGCCATCACAGCGGTCGAGCGTGACTTCGGAGAACGTCTGGATCGGCGCCGGAATGGTCTGGCGCGCAACCTGGCCCTCGCCCTCAAGCACCTTGACAAACTTAAAGTGCTCGACGAAGGGGTGGTTCTCGCCGCTGATGGGGCCGGTCACCACGGCGGTGTCAGCCGTGGTCTCCTCGTCGTGGAACATATAGCCCGTACGCGAGGTGCGGCGTTCAATGCCGTTGAGCCCCCACATAAAGTCGAGGTGCCAGTAACTGCGACGAAACTCGCCATCGGTAATCACCTGCAGGCCAGCGGCCTTTTGCTTTGCCACCAAATCGCGAATGGCATCGTCCTCGACGGCCTTAAGCCCCTCGGCATCAAGCGTGCCTGCCGCATAGGCAGCGCGGGCGTCCTTTACGGCCTGCGGACGAAGAAAGCTGCCGACGATATCGGCGCGAAACGGCGCGTTCGGTTGAATCGAAGTGCTCATGGATATCTCCCTTTGCATTGGTTGCTTTACTGGGACAGAGTATGAGCGCTCATATGGCCATCGTAAAATATATGTTTATAACAGTTTGATATAGATGCTTCCTATATCAGCTAGGACTGCCATAAAGAGATTTGATCCGTGCAGAACGCAGCAGCTTAGATGTGCTGACGAATCGCGTCAATATAGGCCCGACCGTAGCGCGTGAGCGTCGTGTTCTTGCGCGTGATGATGCCAATCTCCATGTACTCGTCCACATCGAGCGGAATGGAGATAATACCCGGCCCGTTGAGCTCGTGGCTGATCACGCCCGAACACACCGTGTAGCCGTTGAGGCCCATGGCCAGGTTGAACAACGTCGCACGGTCACGTACGCGGATATTCTTGCGACGCTCAAAGGTCGAGGTCAGTTCCTCGGAATAGTAAAACGAGTTATAGCTGCCCTGCTCGTAGGACAGGAACGGGTAGTCTTCCAAGTCCTCGAGCGTCACGCTCGAGCGGCCCGCCAGCGGATGGTCTGCGCACACGAAGACATGCGGCGTGGCGCAGAAGAGTCCCTCGAATACGAGCTCGTTGGCGGCAAGCATGCGCTCGATAACCTCGCGGTTATGCTCGGATAAGTATAGGATGCCCAGTTCGCTTTTCATATGCGCGACATCCTCGATAATCTCGTGAGTCTGCTCCTCGCGCAGGGTAAAGTCGTAACGCGTGGCATCGAACTCGCGGATCACGTCGACAAACGCGTTAACGGCAAAGGAATAATGCTGGCAGCTCACACTAAAGTGCGGCACCTGCTCGGATGCGCCCTTGTACTTGCCCTCGAGCAGGTCGGCCTGGTCGAGCACCTGGCGCGCATAGCCCAAGAAGGTCTCGCCTTCCTCGGACACAACGACGCCCTTGTTAGTGCGCTCAAAGATATGCACACCCATCTCGTTTTCGAGATCGCGAATCGATGCGGTAATCGAAGGCTGCGACACAAAGAGCCGGCGCGAGGCCTCGGTAATGCTGCCGCATTCGGCAACTTTGACGACATATCTGAGCTGCTGGAGCTTCATGGCTGTCTCCTTAGCTGTTCGTGAGATTCGCGTCGGCAGTACCCGGCAGGCGCATAAACGACGGCATCTCCCCCGTCGCGGCGCAGGCGGCAATCTGATGCAGAGCCCCGGCAACCGCATCATCTGCCGCAGCGCCGATATGCCAGCGCGCGGCAGCCGTGACGGCCTCGTTGGCATTGGCGACTGCAACGGAGTTGGGAACGGCATCGATCATGGGCAGATCGTTATCGGAATCACCAAATACGGCCACCTCATCGGGCGTCAGGCCCAAAGCGCGCGCCAGCTCCAGCGCAGCGCAGCCCTTGTCCCAACCGGCCGGGAGAATATCGAATAGGCGCACGCGGTTGTTGGGAAACACAAGCGAGAGCTCCGGCACCTCGGCGGCAATGCGGTCGCGCAGCTCAGCGAGCTCTTCGCGCGAGCGGGCGCTCCAGATATTCGCCTTGTATACCGGGGCATCATCGACAACAGGACGGCACGGAGCCTCTTCGCCTTTGAGCCATGCGTTGCCGCCCGACTCCATGGCGCGACGCACGCGCTCGGGGTCGCTCGTCACGCAATAGGCATCGTTATCCCAAAAGTCGTCACCCAGGCTGTAGACCTTTAGATAGGTATCGTCGGTCTCTTGCTCGAGGTAATCGGCCAGACGCATCAGGGCATCGTTGTCGGTCGCGCGCGAGGCGACCGCCTGACCGTCGACAAACATGACCTGGCCGTTGCAGAACGCACCGGTCGAAAAGCACTCGGAACGATTTTTGAACATCCAGCCCATCGCGGACGGCTGGCGACCCGAAACCGGGCCAAAGTGCAGACCCGCCGCCTGCATGGCATGAATGCCCTCGATGGCGTAGTCGCTGGCGCCGTCATGCCCGGCTGGAATCAGCGTATCGTCCATATCGGTCAGCACAAGTTTAATCATAGAGTCCCCCAGTCATTTTCACCGTAACCATTGTAACGACCTGCCAATAAGGGACAGGTTTATTTTGGCAGGTTTTATCTGGGAACATGCAGCGCCCCTGTTAGCACCCGCCAAAATAAACCTGTCCCTTTTTGGCAGGTGCGCTAGTATAGGGAACAACAGATTCGATGCGGGAGTGCCGGCGGTGCAAACCACAAGGCTGAGAGGGCATGGGGCCCAATCCTTTGAACCTGTCAGTTAATGCTGGCGTAGGGAGCATGCCGCCTTTTTAGGGGCGCTGTCTATGCACAGCGCCCCTTTTCTATGCCAAGGAGGCATGTGCAGTGATCGATTCGGAACAGCTTAAGCAACAAGTGGTCAAGGCCGTGGACGAGATTCGCGCCACCAACCCGATGGCAGGCTCCATCACCAACACGGTGACGATTGACTTTGTCGCCAACGCACAGCTCGCCGTGGGCGGTTCGGCCGCTATGGTCTATCTGCCCGACGAGGGCGAGGCACTTGTTGCCGGCGGCGGCGCCATCTATCTGAACATGGGAACGTTCTTCCCCATCTACGAGCAGACGATTCCCCGCGCGGCCAAGGCGGCACACGATGCCGGCAAGCCCTGGGTGCTCGACCCGGTGGGCCTGGGCATCGGCAGTCTGCGCACCCAGCTGGTAAGCGAACTCAAGCAGTACAAGCCCGCCATCGTGCGCGGAAACGCCTCCGAGATTATCGCGCTCGCCGGCCTGTGGGGCCTTGAGGGCGAGGCGGCCGACCTGAGCCGCGTACGTGGCGTCGATACCACCGACACGGTCGACGCCGCTCGCGGCGCCGCCGTGGCGCTCGCCCGCTACACCGGTGGCGCCGTGGTAGTCTCGGGCGAGGTCGACCTGATCACCGACGGCACGACCGTGGTCAAGTCCCACGGCGGCAGCCCGCTCATGTCCAAGATCACCGGCTGCGGCTGCTCGCAGGGCGGCGTGCTGGCCGTGTACGCCTGCGCCGCCGACCCGTTTACGGCAGCCGTCTGCGGCACCGCCGTCTACAACGTTGCCGGCACGCGTGCCGCCGCCGTCGCCGATGCCCCGGCAAGCTTTAAGGTCGCCTTTATCGACGAGCTCTACCGCGCGACCGCCCAGGACATTGCCGATAACCAGCTCGAACTCGAGGAGGCATAAGCCATGTCCGAGCCCGCAACCAATGCCGGCATGAACACACTCGTCGCCGTGGCAATCGCCCCGTGCGGCACCGGAGATGAGCTATCTGCCGAGGTCGCCGAGGTCGTGCGCGTTATTCGCGAGAGCGGCCTTCCCAACTGCACCACCTCGATGTTCACCGAGATCGAAGGCGACTGGGACGAGGTCATGCGGGTCGTGCGCGACGCAACCTTTGTGTTGGCGAGCAAGGGCATCCGTACCGAAATCGTACTCAAAGCCGATATTCGACCCGGATTTACCGACACCATGACCGGCAAACTCGAGCGCATGGAAGCACAGATCAAAAAGCAGGAGGAAGCACGATGAGCATCCGCGACAACCTTGATATCTCGGCCTATCTGGTACTCGGCCCCGAAAACACGCTCGGGCGCCCCGTGGGCGATGTGGTGGCCCAGGCACTCGATGCCGGCTTTACCTGCATCCAGGTGCGCTCCAAGGTGGCAAGCGCCCGCGAGATCATCGCGCTGACCGGCGGCGCCGCGCAGGCAATCGCACAGGCTGGCAAGACCGGTCAGGTCGCTTTGCTGATCGACGACCGCCTGGACTGCGTACTCGCCGCGCGCGAGCAGGGCATTGCTGTCGACGGCGTGCACGTGGGCCAGAGCGATATTCCCGTCGAGGTCTGCCGCAAACTTTTGGGCCCCGATGCCATCGTGGGCCTTTCGGCCCGTTGCGAGGAGATGCTCGAGTACGTCAAGACCGCCGACATGAGTTTGGTCGACTACCTTGGCATCGGCCCGCTCCACGAGACCGAGACCAAGCGCGACTGCGGACGCGCGGCCGATGGCTCTATCATCACCAAAAGCTTTGAGGACCTGGCCGCACTCCACGCGGCAAGCCCCGTGCCCATCGTGGTGGGCGGCGGCGTCAAGACGGCCGACCTGCCGCAGCTTAAGGCCACCGGCGTCGACGGCTTCTTTGTGGTGAGCGCCGTCTGCAGCGCCGATGATCCCTACGCCGCGGCCAAGGAGCTCGTCGACACCTGGCAGCAGGCATAGGCATAGGCCGAACAGCTGATTCGCAGCCTCATATCTTCAATAGCGGAAAGCGCATCCCAGTTTGGACCTCCATTCCGGGATGCGCTTTCCATATAGAGGCTCAACGGGAAACCGCATCCCAGTCTGAACGCATATTCCGGGACGTACTTTCCGAAACCCCACCGCTTGGGAAACTGTAACCCGTTCTGAGCGCTCATTCTGGGACGCGCTTTCCGCCGAGTCCACGGCAGCTTGCCCTACCCCGCCAGATACGATTCCAACGCCGGCAAGGTCGCCTCCGCATCGCGGCGACCAATCTGGTAGATGCGTTCAAGTTCATCGGGCTCGCGACACAGCGACGGCACCTTCACCGATTCGCTCGGCCGCACCACAAAGATCTCGCCGGCAGCCTCGCGACGTGCCAGGTCATCGAGCGTGGCATTGTAGACCTCGTGCCGATGCTCAAGCGCCGCAACAAACTCCGGATAGTAACGATACACGCGACGCAGCATAGGCATCACGCTATTGGGCTGCTTTACAAAGGCTGCCGGCTGCGTCAGCACCACCACGTTGCGGTCATAGCCTTGCTCAAACAGCCAAGCGCTGGGAATGGAATCGGCAACACCGCCATCCAAGTACTTACGGCCCCCAATGACAACAGGACGCGTAGCCACGGGAATCGCCGACGAGGCGCGGATCCACTCGATATCCCGCTCGTCGCCATAGGGCAGGTCGTGGTAGACGGCCTCACCCGTCTTAAGATCGGTACATACGCACGTAAATCGCATGGGGCAGGCGCGATACGCCTCCAAGTCGATGGGATCGCGCTCGATAGGCACCTCATGATAGGCAAACTCGGCATTGAACATATCGCCGGTTCGCAACCAGCTCGTCACGCTCGCATAGCGCTTGTCGGCGCAATAGGCCTTGTTGTAGCGAATGGCGCGGCCGATCTGGCGCGATTTAAAGTTGTAGCCAAACGCCGCGCCCGCCGAGACACCCACCATATGGTCGCAGGTTAAGCCGTGCTCCATCCATACGTCGAGCACGCCCGCCGTATACATACCGCGGTAGCCGCCTCCCTCGAGCGCAAGCCCCACCGTGCGCGTCGTGTCTGGCTGTGCCATGCGACCATCTCCGTTCCCGTGTTTTAAAGCGGAACAAGTATACCCGCCAACATATATCGACTCAGTCGCATTTATATCGAGCATCGCATCGTCACGCTACCGATTGGCGAATAATAGCCGCCCGCGGCAGGGGCACCCATATACAATCCTCTATTGTTGTTTATACTACTCAATAGTTATCAGCAGCGAACACGGACCGACATATTAAACCAGCGACGCAGCAAGGCGGGGGCCTGGATACACGCAAAGCGTTGAGCAGCAACGCGTGTGTACAACGAGCTCGCCCGACGCAATACACCCCGACCTCAGGAAGCCGCTTACAGCATGGATATCGCCAGCAATTACACCGAGACGCTCGAAAAGACCATCCGTGACCTTCTCGAGCGTCAGGACGATCTGATCAGGACTGCCTTTACCGACCAGCTCACCGGACTGGGCAACCGCGGCGGTTTCACCCGTTCCTTAGAGGAGCTCTGGGAACAGGAATTGCCCGTAACCATGGCGTTTATCGACATCGATAACCTTAAGCACTGCAACGACATCTTTGGCCATGACGAGGGCAACCGCTATATCTTACAGGTGAGCCTCTATCTCAAGCTGTATATGAAGGTGGACGAGGCGGCATTTCGCCTGGGAGGCGACGAGTTTGCCATCCTGTCTACGATCGCGACCGAGGACGACCTCGCCGAGCGTCTGGAACACTGCCGGACGGTCCTGCTCAAAAACAACGATGCCGAGATGCCTCACTCGTTTAGCTACGGAGTGTCGCACGCCGACCCCGCCCTGGGCGAAGCCCCCAATCGCTTGACGAACGATGCCGACCATCGCATGTACGACTATAAGCTGCGCCATGCCGTGCACCTTGATCGACGCAATATCGCACAAGCCCACACCGACGACTTTGAAATAAGCGATCGCGTTTTCGACGCCCTTTCGATGCTCAACGAAGGCCGATATTTCTTTATCGAGAACTTGGACAAACATCGAACCCTTTGGTCACAAGGCGCCTTGCGCGATCTTGGTCTTCCTTCGGAGCATATAGACAACTGTCACGATTATTGGAAAACGCGTGTCCATCCCGATGACCTTGAGGCCTATACCAACGACATCGACCAAATCTATGACGGCTCCAAACATCGTCACGTCATGCAGTACCGCGTGCGCAATGCCGCCGGCGACTACATCCTCGGCCGCGCTCGCGGGTTTCGTATCGACGGCGACGGAAATACCCCCTCGCTCTACGTCGGCGAGCTCGTCAACCACTCGCTTGCCGAGACCGTCGACGCCGCCACGGGTCTCGGAACGCAGCGCACGCTGATCAACGCTATCGATGCCTGCCGTCGCGACCGTTGCGAGACGGGGCTTATAGCAGTGCGCGTTCGCGGCACGGCAAAGCTCAACGAGCTCTACGGGGCCGAGGCCGTCGACAACATGCTCGCCGAATACGCAGGCCGCATGCTGTCGATTACTCGCGGCAGGAGTCGCGTCTTCCGTTCACGCAACGCCCAGTTCGTCGTGCTTAGCAACAATTTGGATCACGAAGCATTCGAGCAACTGATCCAACATCTCAAAGAGGCCGTTTTCGCTCCCGTTCGAATCGCGGGCGACACTATTACCCCCGTCTGTCTTGTCGTTCCGGCCTTTTACGAGCACCTGACCAATCAAACGGCCGCCGTTTTAGGCGAACTCGACCGTCGCATTCGCACGGCCGGCGGGCTTGTTCCCAACGACAGCCTCCCCATACCCGAGGTGGAGCGCAAAAGCGCCATCGCCGAACGCATCGATCCGCTCACGGGTCTCTATCGACCCAGCGAGTTTATGCGCCGCGCCAACGAATTTCTTGAGACAAGGCGCAACGGCGCCTGGTGTATCGCCACCGTCGATATGGGACACATGCGGCTGTTCAACGAATGGCACGGACAGGCCGAGGGCGACCGCATGCTCGCCGATGTGGGCACGGTTCTCAAGGACATCGAGAATGCCGACATGGGCGTCGCAGGGTACTGGGGCCAAGACGATTTTTGCGTACTCATCCCCTTTGAGCACGTCGCCGTCCATCAAATCTATAGCCGTGTTCGCGAAGCCGTGGCCAAGCACGATGACGGCGTGGGCTTCTGGCCGTCCATGGGCGTTTACCCCATCGACTCCAACGAAGAAATCACCATCGATGCGCAGGCCAAGGCAATGTTTACCAATCGGCGCGCAAAAAACGACTTTAAGGAGCGCATTGCCATTTTCCGCCCCGAGGAATACGAGCACGAAATCGCGTTCCACCGCACGCTGACCGAATTCCAGTATGCGCTCTCAAACGGCCGCATTACCTACTACTTGCAGCCCCAGGTCGACATGGAAACCGGCGAGATCATTGGCGCCGAGGCACTCACGCGCTGGATTGACAAGGACGGCTCCCTCATTTCACCCGTCACCTTTATCCCCGCTCTCGAGGAAAGCGGTTTTGTGGTGACGCTCGACAAATACGTTTGGCAGGGCGTTGCCTCGTGGCTGCGCGGGCGCATCGATCGAGGGCTTCGCGTGGTTCCGATCTCGCTCAACGTGTCACGCGTGGATATCCTTGCCTGCGACGTTGCCGAGCATATGGGGGCGCTCGCCGACCAATACAATCTGCCGCCCGAGCTCATGCGCATCGAGATCACCGAGACAGCCTATACGGGAGAGTCCGAGGCTGTGGATAAGCTGACGGCCGACCTGCACAACCGTGGCTTCTCGACCTACATGGACGATTTTGGCACCGGCCAGTCCACACTCGCGATGCTCAAGAACGTCAACGTCGACGTCATCAAGCTCGACCGCACGTTTGTGCCCGTCGACGGCGATCAAGGCCGCAGTGTGCAAATCATTTCATCGATGCTCGAGATGGCGCAGTCGCTCCATCTGCCCGTCGTGGTCGAAGGCATCGAGACAAATGAGCAGGCAAGCATGCTACGCCACATGGGCGCCCGCTACGCTCAGGGCTTTCTCTACTACCGTCCCATGCCGGCAAAGGATTTTGAGGCATTGCTCGATGGTGGCGACAGCGACTAGTACGCTCGCGCGCAAAACGCGGGCACCGAGGGGGACGTTTGTCCCCATGAGCTAACTAATACCCCAATCTAAACCGAATTGGGAGTAAGATACAAACCATTGTTCCATCCAAGGAGGTCATCCATCATGAACGAGTCGTATCGCCTGGGCGAGCAATCAATCATCGCTCATCTTCAGCGACTTGCGAACGGGGCCTCAACCACCGAGCTCGATGTTGCCGCGCTGCCCCCGGAGTTGCGTGCCATTGGTGAGCAACTGCAGAAAACGCTCGCCATCCTGCAACAAGAACGCGAGCTGCTTGAGCACGGCGCCTATATCGACTCGCTCACCAATCTTGGCAACCGTGGCGGACTCGACCGCCATGTCGATCAGCTCTGGCGCAAAGGCACCCCCTTCACCTGTGCCTATATTGACATCGATCGCCTCAAGCATTGCAACGATAAGTTTGGCCACGCCGAGGGCAATCGCTACATTCTGAGCATCTGCCGCGCACTCACCGAGACAATGGAGCACGATGAGTTGCTGTTCCGTATCGGTGGAGACGAATTTGTACTTATATCCCCCACGACAAACGAAGCCGAGCTCGAGCAGCGCCTGGAGTGGACGCGTGCCAATCTTATCGAGGCAACATCGGACGGCAAGGCGCCCATGATCGCCAGCTTTAGCTTTGGCTGCTCGCGCGTCGACCCGCTTGCAGGCGATACGCGTCGCCAGATGACAAAGGACGCCGACCGCAAAATGTATCGCTACAAGCTCATGTACCGTGTGCAACAACCGGAAGAAGGCGATGCGCTGCAACGCCCGATCACCGAACAACCCCCCCCCTGCAACGACCGAGTGTTTCAAGCGATCTCCATGAGCTCCGAGACACGCTATCCGTTCATCATTAACCTCGACACCGGCGAATCGCAATGGTCGGTTAATGCCGTGCGCGATTTTGACCTACCCTCCCAGCATCCCTACAACTCGCTCGATATATGGCTTGCCCGTGTTCACCCCGAGGACCGCGACAACGTACGTGCCGAGCTCGATATGGTGGTAAACGGCACGTGGCACTTCCACTGCATGCAGTATCGCGTCATGAATACCGCCGGAAAATACGCGCTTTGCGACTGCACGGGTTACCGCCTGGACGGCACCGATACCGAGCCCAACATGTATGTGGGCATTGTCACCAACCGAAGCTTGGCAGATACGACCGATTCCGTGACCGGTCTGGGCGATATCCACGCCCTGGTCAACGCCATTGGCGAGATGCGTCGCGTGGCACGAAACGCGGGCTTGATCGCCATTAAAATCGACGAAATCGCACAGGTCAATGCCCGCTTTGGCTTTGATGCAGGCGACCGCGTTTTGGCAGAAAGCGCCGCCTGCCTCATGGATTGCTCGCGCGGCAAGGGTCGTCTGTTCCGCTCGACCGGACCGATGTTCGTGGCGCTCTTCGACGACTTTGATCCCGAAGAGACCGACGCGGTTGCAGACGAAATCGAACGGTTCTTGGGATCGCCCGTGCTCCTTGGCTCATTTGAATATCAGCCGCCCCTTCGCGTGGCGACGCTTCATCTGGACGCCGTCGACCGACAGCCCGTTTCCATTTTGAACGAACTTAATGCGCTGATTAAAGAGGCGCCGCAGGTACCGGGCACCAAGCTGGACTAGCGTTATGGGGCGCATGATGGTTAATTTCCGATCTCAACCGAACACATTGGGCAAATAGGTCGTACCCGCAGTTAGCCGAACGTCCCCTCAGTCCCTCCCGGGGCCCGGGGGCACCGTTTCGATACTCTTGGTTTACTTTGCCTGATGCAAATAAGTGCTCAACAAGATAGAACCTATCCCCCGCCACGGATATGCCCTCGAGTAAATCTGTTAAGCCAAGCCTATCAAATTCTATTGACAATTGGCTGCATTGGTCCATTTTGTCGTCCAGCCACTTCCGCTGGCTATCGCCTCATAAACACAAACCTAACGAGCCGCACGAACGACAAAGAGGCCAAGCTGAACAGAAGTAGAACCAAAACTTCAAAAACGCTGGTATTCCAATCGCGTACCCAGCCCTCTACCGCCCACAAGAAAAACAGCAGCCCCATCCATAACGTCACAGAAGAAATCAGCTTTGCGTAAGGGCGTATATCAATCTCGCTCTCCCTTTTTGTGACATCATATCCAGCAATTGAGCAGAGCCATCTTCCTCTTCGGTATTGGATTGAAAGGACAATCAAGGCAATCGAAGTCATCAAGCAAACAGCATCCTCTGTTTCCATAGAGTTTCCTTTGCTTTCCATCCTAGTTACGCATTCACAATCGAATCAAACCAAGTATGAATTACTCGATAGCAACCGCCTTAGTATAAACCATAGCCGCCGCAGCAGCCCGCCTTCCAAGGCCTCAAAGCTCGCCATCGAGGGCGACCCGCCCAGACCCCTTACAATCTGCTCGCACGAGGCCCCGCACTCCAACATCCTCTGGACCGTATCCCGCTCGTACCTGGTAAGCGTGCCTGCCGTGGGCCCTCGGGGCCGGCATCGTGCCCCACGCCATCTGCCCGCTCGTGCGATAATCCTCTGCAGAAGTCACCGACAGCAGAGGGAGTTTGTGATGAAGGTTCTTTTGGTCAATGGCAGCCCCAAGGCAAACGGCAACACGGCCCGCGCACTCGCCGAGGTCGCCGAGCAGCTTAACGCCGAAGGCATCGAGGCCGAGATGTTTCAGCTGGGCGCCAAGCCCATTCGCGATTGCATTGGTTGCGGCCAGTGCGGCAAGCTCGATTGCCGTTGCACCTTTGACGACGATGTGGTCAACGAGCTGATTGCCGCTGCCGAGCAGGCAGACGGCTTTGTCTTTGGCTCGCCCGTCTACTACGCACATCCCAGCGGACGCATCCTCTCGGCACTCGACCGCGCATTCTATGCAGGCAGCAAGGCCTTTACGCACAAGCCGGGCGCCGCTGTCGCCGTTGCCCGTCGCGGCGGCACGTCGACCACCTTCGACGTGCTCAACAAGTACTTCACCATCAACCAGATGCCCGTGGTAGCATCCACCTACTGGAACAACGTCTTCGGTGCCATGCCGGGCGAGGCCGCCCAGGACGCCGAGGGCCTTGCCACCATGCGAAACATCGGTAAAAACATGGCCTGGCTGCTGCGTTGCATCGAGGCGGGAAAGGCCGCCGGCATCGAAGCCCCCGAGGCCGATCGCGAGCGAACCAACTTTATTCGGTAGAACGGCGGAACATAAATATGAACGTGCAAATCTTCGGCACCAAAAAGTCCTTCGATACCAAGAAGGCCCAGCGCTATTTTAAGGAGCGCCGCATTAAGGTGCAGTTTATCGACCTTAAGGAAAAGGAGATGAGCAAGGGCGAGCTCACGAGCGTGATGCAGGCGGTCGGCGGCATCGACAAGCTGCTCAACCCCAAAGCCAAGGACGAGGAGACGCTCGCGCTCATCCAGCACCTCACTCCCAGCCAGCGCTTCGACAAGCTGCTCGAGAACCAGCAGGTTCTGGCCGAGCCCATTGTGCGCAACGGCAAAAAGGCCACCGTCGGCTATTGCCCCGACGTATGGGGAGCCTGGGAGTAGCCTGTGTTTTTTGCCCGTGCGTGGGTATAAGAGCAGGCGTTTGGCATAAGATTCAACTGTAAGCCTTGTCTAACAAAGGAGGGCACATGCCCAACAAACCCGTGAAGATCATCATGCTTACCGGATACCTCGGTGCCGGCAAGACCACGCTGCTCAACCACATCCTCGCTAACGACGGCGGCATCCGCGCCGCCGTGATCGTCAACGATATCGGCGAGATCAACGTCGACGCCAGCCTTATCGCCGACGGCGGCCTTTCCGAGACCGACGACCTCATCCCGCTCACCAACGGCTGCATCTGCTGCACGCTTTCGGACGACCTGGCCAACCAGCTGCAGGGCATCGCCGATTCGGGCAAGTTCGACTACATCATCATCGAGGCCTCGGGTATTTGCGAGCCCATCCCCATCGCCTACACCATCTCGAGCTTCTGCGACGAGGCCAAGGTGGGCGGCGAGCCCAAGCTCGCGCTCGACAACATCGTGGCCGTGGTCGACTGCGCCCGCATGTACGACGAGTTCAACGGCGGTCGCGATCTGCTAGCCGAGGATATCGACGAGGACGACATCGAAAGTCTGCTCATCCAGCAGATCGAGTTTTGCTCCACGCTGATCCTCAACAAGACCGATACCGTCACGCCTGAGCAGATTGCCGAGCTCAAGGCCATCGTGCGCAGCCTGCAGAAGGACGCCGTGATTGTCGAGGCTCAAAACGGCGAGGTCCCCATGGAGGAGCTGCTCGACACCGACCGCTTCGACTTTATGCGCGCCTACAACTCCGCCGCCTGGATCGAGGCCATGGAACATCCCGAGGAGCACGACGACCCCGAGGTGCTCGAGTACGACATCGAGACTTTTGTGTACTCGCGCCGCAAGCCGTTTGACCTGCAGAAGTTCACCGATTTTGTTGAGCAGGAGTGGCCCGACGAGGTCATTCGCGTCAAGGGCCCGCTGTGGCAGACCGGCGATCCGGACATGTGCTACATGTTTGAGCAGGCCGGCCACCAGATGCGCCTGATGGAGAACGGTCTGTTCGTTGACTCCGCGCCCGAGGGCGAGAAGCAGAAGATCATCGACGAGAACCCCGAGATCATGCAGATTTGGGACGACGAGACGGGCGACCGCATGACGAGCCTGTGCATCATCGGCCGTCACATGGACAAGGATGCGCTCATCGCCTCCCTCGATGCCTGCCTGACCGACTGGCACCGCGCCTAGGTTTATCCAAGCGGGCATTTTTCTGCCTACGTAACCGCCAAACCACCACGAAGGTGCCTGTCCCCTTCGTGGTGGTTTTTCGTTCTGAGCCAAGGAGATTCATGTTCAACATTGTGCTGTATGCACCCGAGATTCCGGCCAATACGGGCAATATCGGCCGCACCTGCGTGGTTACCGGCGCCCGCCTGCATCTGGTGGAGCCACTGGGCTTTTCGCTCGACGACAAGACGGTACGTCGCGCCGGCCTGGGCTACTGGCAAAACTTGGATGTGACGACCTATGCCGGCTGGGAGGATTTTCTTGCGCGCAACGACCTCTCCCCCGCCGACGAGCGCCTACATCTGCTGACCAAAAAGGCACGCCGCACCTATGCGCAAAGCACCTACCGCGACGGCGACTACTTGGTCTTTGGCAGCGAGAGCTCGGGCGTTCCCGAGCCGCTGCTTGCCGCGGCGCCCGAGCGCTGCGAGCGCATCCCCATGCTGCGCGATTGTGATTCGCTCGATAATGCCGAGGCCTGGGAAGCCCACGAGGAATCGCTCGGGCATACCGAGGACAGCCATGAGGCCATCCTTCAACAAGATATCTGCGGCAACTTCGTCAACCCGGACGACTACCGCATCAGCGCACTCAACCTCTCCAACAGCGCCGCCATCGTCCTCTACGAGGCTCTGCGCCAAACAGGCTTTCCGGGAATGTGACAAAGGGACAGTCCCTTTGTCACATTCAAGCGCCATGTCGATGACACACACGCCTAATTGATGCTCTAAATAACGGACCATCGCTTTTAATCAGAATTAACTAGAATAAAATGAAGTTAAACGGAGGTGTGAAAGGAGAGCCTTGTGGAATATCTCGAGAACCCGTTTACCCCCAGTTTTGGTGAGGTTCCTGCTCATCTCGCTGGCAGACAACAGATTATTCGGGATTTGGACCGTGCCTTCTTGAGCCAGCGCAGGCGCCCGGAATTGACCTCGATCTTCTCAGGCGCGCGCGGAACCGGTAAAACCGCTCTCATGTCGTCGCTCGCGACAAGGGCAGAATCCCACGGCTGGATAGCCGTAAAGACGACCGCGCTCTCGGGAATGCTTGAGGAAATCGAGTTCGGGGCGAAACGTGCTGCAGGCCATCTCATCGACCCGTCTAACAGCTTCGAAGTCACCAGTCTCGGAATTGCACCATTCGGCAGCATCGAGGTCAATCGCGTTCATGATGCCTCAACCTGGCGCTATCGCATGAGCGACATCATCGACCAGCTCAACGAAGCGGGCACCGGTCTGCTCGTCACGGTTGACGAGGTAGACCCGACACTCGACGAGATGATTCAGCTCGCAGCGACGTATCAGCACTTTGTGACCGATGGGAAACGCGTCGCCCTGCTCATGGCGGGACTTCCCAACAACGTCTCGACGTTGCTGAACCACAAGACGGTCTCGTTCCTTCGCCGCGCCCAACAATATCATCTGGGTCGCATTGCCGACTATGACGTACGCGAGGCCTTGATTCGCACGATCCAGGAAAACGATCGCCTGGCAGATGCTGAGGGAATCGATAGAGCCGTTCGCTCGATCTCTGGTTTTCCCTTCCTATTGCAACTCGTAGGCTACCGTGCCTGGGATCTCACAAGCGATTCGAAGGAAATCTCGTCACGCGACTTTGACCTGGGAATCAAAATCGCGCGCGACGAGATGGACGACCGAATCCTCGCGGCAACCTATCGGGAACTCACCGCAGAGGACAAGCGATTCCTCATCGCCATGCTCGATGACGAGGAAGAGTCCACCACCGCTGACCTTGTCGAGCGCCTTAAGCGTTCGCCGCAGCAGGTCTCCCGCTACCGACGCCGCATGATAGATGCCGGCATCATCGGGGAACGAGGACGAGGGCTCGTCGCATTTGAATTGCCATTCTTCCGCGACTATCTCGCGGCTCAATGCGTGAAATAGAAGTCAATGCGACAAAGGGGTGCCCCTTTGTCGCATCGCCTATAGATAACAACCGGTAATGCTCTTGGAGCAAGCAGCGATATCCGCCGGCGTGCCGGCGCACACGATTTGCCCGCCCGCGTCGCCACCGCCCGGGCCCATGTCGATTACGTAATCGGCATTACGGATAAGGTCGAGGTCGTGCTCGATCACGACAACTGTGGCGCCCTTGGCAACGAGGCCGTCAAATACACTCAGCAACACCTGAACATCGAGCGGATGCAGGCCGATCGTGGGCTCATCGAATACGAATACGGCATCATCCTGCACGCGGCCCATCTCGCTCGCAAGCTTAAGACGCTGCGCCTCGCCGCCCGAGAGCGCCGGCGTGGGCTCACCGAGCGTGAGATAGCCCAAGCCCAAGTCGTGTAAGGTCTGTAAGCGCGCCTGAACTTTCTTGAGACCCACCGTGGCGTCGAGGGCCTCGTCCACACTCATATCCATGAGCTGCGGCAACGTAAGCAGACTCCCGTCCTTGCCCTCGCGATGGATATGCGAAGCCGCGTCTGCATAACGTGAGCCGCGACATGTCGGACAGACGATCTCGACGTCGGGCAAGAACTGCACGTCGAGCGATATCGAGCCCGTGCCATCGCACGTAGGGCAGCGCAAGGCGCCAGTGTTGTAGCTAAATGCGCCCGCCTTGTAGCCGGCTGCCTTGGCCTCGGGCGTACGGGCGAAGGCGCGACGTAGCTCATCATGGATGTCAGCATAAGTTGCCACCGTCGAGCGCACGTTGGCGCCGATAGGCGTAGCGTCAATCAGATTTGCACGGGCAATGCCCTCGGCATCGACCCAACGCACGTGCCCCGGCAGGCGCTCGCCGGCTGCCTGCGCCTTGAGTGCCGGAATGAGCGTCTCGAGTACCAACGTCGTCTTACCCGAACCCGAAACGCCCGTCACCGCGACCAAGCGACCGCGCGGGATATCAACTTCGAGCGGCTTGACGGTATGGATGGCATCGGTCGCCATGCGGATATGGCCCCGGTCGAACATTTCCTCGTCGGACACCTGCGGGCGCAAGCGCTTGGACTCTGCGCGCAAAAACGGGGCGATGCGGCTGCCCTGCGATTGTTCGACCTCGTCCACCGTGCCAGTGGCAATCACATTACCGCCGCCTGCTCCGGCAACGGGGCCCATCTCAACCAGATAGTCGGCTTCCGCTAGTACGCGCGTATCGTGGTCGACAACAACCACGGTGTTGCCGTCATCCACCAGATCGCGCATTACGCCCACCAAGCCGTCGACATTGGCAGGATGCAAGCCAATCGAAGGCTCGTCCAGCACATAAAGCACGCCCGTCGATCGGTTGCGCACCACGCGGGCGAGCTGCACACGCTGGCGCTCACCCGTGGAGAGCGTAGCACCGGCGCGGTCGAGCGAGAGGTAATCGAGCCCCAGGTCGACCAGGCGACGAGCCGTGCTCAAAAACGAATCGCAGATATCCACTGCCATGGGCTGCATCTCGGCCGGCAAGGATGCGGGCACCCCGCGCACCCACTCAATCGCCTCACCCAACGTCATGGCCGCGGCCTGCGCCAGATTGATACCGCGCACCTGGGGCTGGCGCGCAACCTCGGAGAGACGCGTGCCGCCGCAGTCACGGCACGGACCCTCGCGCAAAAAGCGAGCCACGCGCTTTAGTCCCTTATCGTCCTTAACCTTGGCGAGCGCATTCTCGACCGTATAGACGGCGTTGTAATAGGTAAAGTCGAGCGGCGTGGCGCCCTCGCCGTTTTTGGGAACGTAGAGAATATGCTTCTTAACCGCCGGACCATGGAACACGATGTCGCGCTCTTGAGGTGTGAGCTGGTTAAACGGCACATCGGTACGCACACCCATCTCGCCGGCTACCTGCTTCATCAAGTCCCACATGAGCGTGCCCCAGGGAAGCACCGCGCCTTCGTTGATGGTCTTGGACTCGTCGGGCACCAGGCTCGCTTCGTCCACCTCGCGCATGACACCGGTACCGCCACAGGTGGGGCATGCACCGCCGCTATTGAAAGCCAAATCCTCGGCACTCGGCGCGTAGAACTCGCGGCCGCATGTCGAACACGTGAGCGACAGGCCTGCGGCCACGTTAAGGCTCGGCTCCACACGCGCCCCGCAATGTGGGCACACGTGATGGGCACAGCGGCTAAAGAGCAAACGCAGACTGTTGTTGAGCTCGGTCATGGTGCCAAAGGTCGAGCGTACGCCTGGCACACTAGGGCGCTGATGCAACGCGAGCGCCGCCGGCACGTGCAGCACTTCATCCACCTGAGCGTGCTCGGCCTGGGTGAGCCGTCGACGGGTATAGGTGCTGAGCGCCTCCAGGTAACGGCGCGAGCCCTCGGCATAAAGAACTCCCAACGCCAGCGAGCTCTTGCCCGACCCCGACACGCCGGCAATACCCACGAGCTTTCCCAGCGGAATATCGATATTGATGTCCTTAAGGTTGTGTACGCGCGCACCGCGCACCTCGATAGCTTGCGGGCTCATCTTCTGTTCCGTCACCTTTATCACCCTACTCATGCCATAAAATGCGGTCGCGGATGTACTCGCCCAGCATGGGCACGGTAAACCGGACCAGGCCGTATCCGGCAGCCTCGATGACGCGCTCGCGAATCAGGCTTGCGCGATATTTACTCGCCCAGCTCTGAGTGCGATCGCAGCGCTCAATGATATCCGCCATGCGCGTCGGCTTACCCTCGTCAGTAGCCATGGCCTCGATAAAGAGGCGTTGCGGACTGCGCAATCCATAATACAGGGGCGCGTCGACCGCTTCGTAGAACTCGGAGACGGCATCCGCATGGCCATCCTCGACATCGTGCTTTTCGATGACCTGCGAGCCACGCCGGACAGCAGAGCGCCACATGTAATATCCCAGCAGCTGGACCATGTAGGGATGCCCCATACTCTTGCGCGCCGCAAGGTCCGCCGTCTCCGCGTCAACGTAAAGACCGGCGTCCTTGACTGTCTGGACATATGAATCGCGCACCTTGGGCAAAGAAATCGCCCCCAGCGCACGCTGCTGAGCACGGCGCAAAAACGTCACGCTCGGCTCTTCGAGCAGGTCGTCAACCATACTGGGCAAGCCGGCAAATACCAGCGCAAGACCGCGCTGGTCGCTATCGGACAGGCCCGTAGCATCCTGATCTCCGAGCACCTGCTGATAGAGAACGGCAAGAGCCGCCAGTTCCTCGATTGACGCAGATTGCGCCTCGTCAATCGCAAACAGGATGCCCTTGCCTGGACCGAGCTTCTTGAGGCGCTCGTTGACCAGCCCCCGTAGCGTCTCGCCCTTTGCCCGAGCCGCCTCGACCGACATCCGACCAAACGACAGCCCAAACTCCATTGACGTCACAACGGGTTTATTCGAGCGAAGCGCGTCGGCCAGGCGATCGCACAAGCCAAGCGAAGCAGAATCGGAGACAACCGCCCATCCGCGCTCATTGGCTAGACGTTGCAGCTCCCGCAGGAGAACCGTCTTGCCGCAGCCGCGGTTTCCCGTAATGAGCATGAGCCTGCCCGGCGCTCCGGCGCCGTTATCGAGCCCTTCCTCGAAATCTTCGACGACCGACTCGCGACCGATGAGCATCGGAGGCCGATTGCCTGCCGTTGGCTTAAAGGGATTTGGATTCATGTCGGCCTCCTCGGATTGGCAAACCCTGGTAATAGTTATACCAACTTGTACCGAGTTATACCAATAGCATGTGACAAAGGGACTGCCCCTTTGTCACATGTGGCCGAAAAACTCGGCGTCGGCTGCTCGCCAGGGGCGGAAGGTGGCGGGATCGACCTTTACGTGCGCCGCGGCGGGCACGTCGTACCATTTGACCGTGTAGCCGGCGCCGTGGGCGCAAAAGACCGAGTCGGGCGTGTTGGGCAGATCGGCCTCGGGCTCATAGGCGGCCGCCTCGATGACGCGCTCGGCATCATGGCAAGCCGCATAACCGGCGAACTCCAGGTACAGATGCCCGCGACCGCTCGTGTAGGCAGCTACCTCCAGCGCATAATCCTGCACCTCGGATGCCGGCACGCGACCCACAAGCTTCGCCCTCTCGCCCGCCATTGCCGGCGGCTCGTACTCGGCACCCATGCGCGTGGCATCCGAGAGCGCCCGGCCCACGCACTCCCCCGGCACCTCGAGCTCAAAGTGGTACCACGGCTCCAGCAACACGTCTGCGCCGGCCTCGCGCGCCTGCATCAAACCCTGGCGAATCGCGCGGTACGTGGCCTGGCGAAAATCGCCGCCCTCGGTGTGTTTGGCATGCGCGCGGCCGCCCGTGAGCGTAATGCGCACATCGGTGATGGGCGAGCCGGTCAGCACGCCCAGGTGATCGCGCTCCATGGCGTTGGTGAGTGCCAAACGCTGCCAGTTAAGATCGAGCTCGTCGGTCGAGGTCACGGTGCCAAACTGCACGCCCGAACCTGCTGGCAACGGCTCCAGGCGCAGATGTACCTCGGCATAGTGGCGCAGCGGCTCAAAGTGGCCCACGCCCTCGACCGGCTGCGAGATCGTCTCCTTATAGAGAATGCCGCCGGACTCAAACGCAATCGAAAAGCCAAAGCGATCGGCCAACACCCGCTGCACGACCTCGAGTTGCACGGCGCCCATCAGCTGCAAATGAATCTGCTCAAGATGCGTATTCCAGCTTACGCCGAGCATGGGATCTTCGTCCGCCAACTCAGTCAGCGCTTTAAACACCGCATGGACATCATGTTCGCCCGGGAGCACCGTATAGGTAAGGACCGGCGCAATGACGGGCGCATCGCACCCGGGCTCCGCACCCAAGGCATCCCCCGGGCGAACGTGCGCAAGACCCGTCACGGCACAAATACCGCCAGCGGCAACTTCCTGGGCAAGCTCGTACTTCTCTCCGTTATAGATGCGCACCTGATCGACCTTCTGCTCCCATGCCTCGGCGCCGGAACGTCCGTCAATCATCTGTTTGGCATGCAGTGTGCCGCCGGTCACTTTAACCCAAGCCAAGCGCTCGCCACGAACACCTCGGCTGACGCGATAGACGCGCGCGGCGAACTCCGGGGCCCACGCCTGTTCACGCATCAGCGTGCACATGCCATCCAGCAGCTCGCCCACGCCCTGGTCCTTGAGCGCCGAGCCGGCAAAGCAGGGAAAGAGCTTGCGCTCGACAACCATGCGCGACAGCGTTGCGACAGAAAGCTCGCCCGTCTCAAGAAACTCATCGAGCGCCGCCTCGTCCAACGCAGCAGCGTCCTCCTGAACGGCACCACCCGCCAGTAGTTCGCTGGCATCTAGGCAGCCCTCGGAAAGACGCTGCCCAAGTTGTGCCAGCAAAACATCGCGGCCGGGATTCTCCAGATCGATTTTGTTGATAAAGACGAACGTCGGGATGTCATAGCGCGCAAGCAGGCGCCACAGGGTTTCGGTGTGTCCCCGCACGCCATCGTTGGCGCCCACAACCAAAATCGCGTAGTCGAGAGCGCGCAATGTGCGCTCTGCCTCGGCCGAAAAATCCACGTGACCGGGGGCGTCCACAAGCATGACGTGGGTATCTCCGTGGTCGAGTACGGCCTGCGACGAGAAAATCGTGATGCCGCGCTCGCGTTCGATAGCGCTGGTATCCAGGTGCGAGTCGCCGTCGTCCACACGGCCGCGCTTGCGAATGCGACCTGCGTTGAACAGCATGGCCTCGGCCAGCGTAGTCTTGCCGGCATCGACATGCGCCAAGATTCCAACGACCGCTTGCTTCGACATGGCTCTCCTCTTATTGCAAGCCCACCGCACGCGGCAACGGGCATTCTCGTTCCACACTGGATGATACAATTTACGGGCCGGCGGGCGAAGCGGGCCCTATCCCCCGACCGAGCTCATCGCCCCGCGTTGCCGCGCGGCGATTTTCGTGGGTTCGCGCCTTGCGAAAGCCGGCACCTCCCCTTAACAGCGCAGCGATCAATAATGGCCCCGCCCGGGGCCATTTTCATGTACATGGATTGTTGATGCGTGCCCCCGCTCTTATGCCTCGCGCAGCCAGTCGAACGCAACGCGCGGCGTGCCGTCGGACACATACACGACGCCGGCGCGCTCGAACCCTGCCTTGAGGCTCGCACCCTGCATGGGCAGGTTGTCCGCGTGCGTATCGATACGCAGATGGTCGGCACGCTCCTTGGCAAAGGCAAACATCGCGGCCGCGATACCGTGCACGGTGCCGTCGGACGCCACGCGGTGCAGCACGGCGTACGGAGTGTCGCTGCGCCACTGACCGTCCTCGATGACGTCATAGCACTCGTCCGGGCCCGGCAAAAAGGCAAACGTCGCCACCACGCGACCGTCGACTTCGCACACATAGCTGCCACCGGCGGCGATATCGGCAGCCAGCTGCTCGGCCGAAGGCGTGCCCTCGGGCCACTGCGTGGCGTTGCCATGCGCGCGCATAAAGGCGCGGGCGGCATCATAGATAGCCATGACGGCGGGAATGTCGGTATCGAGGGTTTTTCTGATCATCACGCGGCGACCTCACGTTTATTGGTATCACTTTGATTGAGCAATGATACCAGCGTTTGGAAAGGGCAAGGAGCGGATGGGGAGCAAAAAGCGAGCCGCCTGGTCAAAGGCCAAAAGCGAGTTTTTGGGCGCTGCCACCGGCGGCGATATGAGCGATCTGTTTGCGCGCGAAGACGAGCGCCGCGACGCACTAGACGCCGAGCGCGATGAAGCCTGGCGCTACAAGTCGTGCGAACGCAAAAACCGTTACGACACGCGCGCCGAGGCCGAGGCAGTTATGGCCGACTGCGAAAACCGCGGGCGGCGCGGCCTTGCCTGCTACAAATGCGAATACTGCGGCGGATGGCATCTGACGTCGCACCCCTGGAAATAGACCCCGCATCGGCACGGCGCTGGCGAAGCGCCGGCCATCGCACGCAAGCTACGGGCGCGGCGGCACCAAAACATCGTAGCGAACGGCCTTGCCCGCAAGCTGATAGCTCGGCTTAACGCCGGCAAGCAGAGGCCCCTTCACCGGCCGCTTGATAACGACCTTGCGCGGGTGCGGTGCAAGCGCAGCTTCGACCAGCGTCTCCTCATCGGCGCACGGCTGCTCCAAATGGTGCAAGAGCTGGAACTTCTTTTTAACCGCCGCGCTCTTGGTGCGCTCGGGAAACATGGGGTCCAGATACACCACGTCGGGAGCCGCGAGCTCACCGCGCTCGACCAGCTCAGCCGTATGGCAAAGGCCGGCAATGCTGTCCTCGCCCGCATGTAAGCGCATACGCGCCACGGCAGCCGCAAGCGCCGGATCATCCGCCGCGCGGCCCAAGGCATCCTTGAGGAGCGCCGCGATCACGCAGTCCTGTTCATACAGATCGACGGTAAAGCCCGCTGCCGCCAGCAGCAGCGAGTCCTCGCCAAAGCCTGCTGTGGCATCAATCGCCCATGGTTGTTCGATGCCTTTTGTGCGCGCAGCCTTTACCAACAGCTCTTGCTGCAGACGACCCTGCTTGAGCCGTGGAAGTATGCGGCCAAAATCGGCACGCAACTCCATCGTGCCGTCGGTGAGCGTAAGGCCCTCGGACGTCCGCACGAGCTCGAGCCCAGCAGCCCGAGCAACAGAAAAGGGATCGACGACGCCCATGGACACTCCTTAGCAAGCAAAGCGGATACGTGAGCGCCGTTGATGTCGGCGCCCAACCGTCCACTATTGTCCCACATGCGACATGGCCCACAGCATCCCAATGCAAAGCACCGCCATCAATCCCGTGCACACGGCAGCGATCACAGAATCGCCCATGCGCTTTCCTAACGACCGCGGCTCGCGCGCTTGCCCTGTTCCGTACATCATGGCTCCTCCTTAGACCAACTCCTTGTTACGCCCTCATCATTGCAGCGCCGCACATGGGCTGCCATCGATTTGACTTACGTCCAGCTTTCCTTTTTGAAAGGTTGGACCGTGCAGGCAAGAGACGCTTTCAGGCGCATGCATCGCCGCGTTGAACTACAATGTGCTTCACCATATGTGCAGTACATAGGGTGCGCCAGGTTGGCGTACTCGTATCGAAAGGACCAGCCATGAGCTTCACTCGCAAGACTCTCAAAATCCTTGCCCTGATTTATTTTGTTCTGGGCATCGCCAGTCTCGTCATTGGAATCGCCGGCATCGCGACCGGCAAGTTCGAGTCCACCTACGGATCGAACGCCATGCTCGCGGCGGCTGTGATTATCGCCAAGGGCCTCATCGATCTTGCCGCGGGCGTTGCGGGCATCAAGGGTGCCAACAAGCCTTCGCAGGTTGACGGCGCGTTTAAGCTCGGTATCGTTGCTGCAGTC
>CAUBVH010000005.1 GCA_958439425.1 uncultured Collinsella sp. | reverse complement strand
AGCTGCGGAAACGCGGGACCCGTCCAGGCTGTTGCGTTGAGATTGAAAATCAACCTCAGTTTCGCTAACGTAACTGCAGAAATCAATTGGAAACAGCCGCTCACCGAAATCCCAATAAACTCGATTTTTTCCCTCTGAATACGCTTAAGAAAGGCAGTTTCATAGAAGGAAATAAACGGATTATGCAAGGTATCCGCAAGCGATTTCATTATTTCTGGTGTCGAATAATAATCATAGGGCAGATCTATGGAGTTGAACGTGTATTTAACTCCATATGAGACGTGATTTATGATATAGAGTGCATTTCTAAAAATGTTTTCAGCATATTGTCTTTCTTTTAGATTAAAGTATCTCTTCGATCTGAAAATATCTTTTGCCTCGTCAACATTAAGTGCCGACTTTTGTATCAACTCGATTGTTAATTGAACATTCGAACTAAACGAATCCTTTGATTCCCGATACCTTTTACAGCACTCTTCGACATGTCTAAAAGATAGGAGGTCATCGTAAAATTCCACGTTTAAGTCAACAATGTCAACTTTGTATTGTTCAACCTCTTGAAGATATGACTTCAAAACAGGCAAGGCAAGATACGGCCCCACTGGACTCCATCCTGGGGGAAATACTAAAAGCGTTTTAGGCATATCAACGTCACATCTTTCGCAAATAATTCAATTGAAACACAACTACCATCATAATTGAAAATACACCAAGTCCTGTAACGAGAATTGAGAACATCGCGATGCTCGTGAACAGGGAAACAAGAAGTGTTGAAATAACAACAGCAACCGATTGCAAAGACTCCCTAATTGAAAACAGGCTTATCGATTCAGATCCGTCTCTCGCCAAATCCTGCAGCGATGTTATGAGAAGCACATCTTGAATGGCGTTTCCGGCACCGACGATAAAAAGGAAAATAAACGATATCCCAGACGCATAGCGATAGCCAAACGCCAGATACGCACCGAGCGCAAGATACGTCACAAAACAATATGATTTAACGCAATCGGAACCACTGATTAAACGACCGTATATTGTATTTCCGAACAACAGTCCGATTGTAAGACTACTCTGAAGGAATCCATATTGTATCGATGACGAGTCAAATTGCAATTGCGCTATAGCTGGCAAAAGAGAATTCAGAGAGCCGAATGCCACGCCACTAGAAATATCGATTAATAGGAAACCAATTGCCAAGTGCTTCGCGCTAAGATCACTAAATGCAGTCCTGTTTTTTTCATTTTTGCTTATTCCCTCTTTATCATTAACCTCGATAACCGACGGAACATCTCGCAGCAACCAGAACGACGCGGCAAAAGAAAGCGCGTCTAATGCAAGAACAGCCTCCGCCCCAAATTGAGCGACAACAAAACCGCCGGCAACTGGCCCCAGGACCATCATCAAATTCTGCAGGAACCCAAACGAATTATTAATTACGTCGCGATTGATACTATTCGTATTGGCTCTTAACAACGAGTAAAAGCAGGGCATTTCTACCGTTCGGCAAAGCGATACCGCGCACGTAATAGCAAACATACTCCATTTACTATCAACAAAAATATAGCAAACGAATAATCCCGCGCGAATTAAGTCTGCCAATCTCATGGCCTGCAGTGTCCCGATACCCATCTTCTGAGGCAGCCGCGCGAGCGCAACTGAAAACAGAGAGGGGGCAAATCTGCAGCAGACCATCAAAGCAGTTGCAGAAACATCGTGAGTTACCTCGTAAATCAGCATTGGCAAAGCAATATTCGCACACCAATTGCCTATTTCGCTTATCCCTCTAGCAATATATAGGACCCGAACCGGACGGCTAGCTCTCAATACCGTGAACATCACGATTAACCTCGTATTTCAGGCCTCGTTCATCCCTTAATAGGAATCCATAATCAACCAAGTACCGCCTCAACACGGCATAATCAGGATAGAGCTGTGACAGCACACGATTAACCTGAAGCTCCGTATAACTTGTATTTAATTCAAAGAAAGAGACGGCCCATAGCAGCATGATTCTTTTATAGCTTTCCTTTTTTGGAATTGAAACCAGCTCGCCATTCTTGAGAAATCGTTTTTTAAAGTCTATTAGCTCATCCATTCACATCCTCCATTTCATACGCATCTAATACTAAAAATGCATACGCTTTAGGTCATCGCATTCAGCTTCTTTATTCGAACTAAACTCGAACTAATCTAAATTATTTGCTCAGACACTCTTCGAAAGCTCGTTTTTCACTCTGAGTAAAATGCCCTTCCCAGTCAGTCCACGAACAGGAAGGCAACTCACAACGAGCGGAGTCGAAGCCCTCTGCCGTCGGTCGCTCAAAATGCACGATAACCTTTTCGATATCGCCATCTGTAATCAGGTCAGAATGAATGACCTCGGTACCATCTTCGAATGTCATATACGGGTACATCACGTAAACCACCTCGCAATAGTAAATCCAGTTTAGCATCAAGCTATTGCACCAAAGACAGCAGGCCCCCTTGATGAGTTGATGGTATCTGTTAAATGTCACGTACGATTCACATCTGGTGGGTACCCTGATGGCTACACGAAACGAAGCAGATTTACATCGGGAGGACCCCGTATGACAACCAAGTACACCGACGCGCCGCGCACGCGTGTCATGACGCCGGCCGCACTCAACAACGGCGTTCACGAGAACCATTCCATCGGCCAGACCATGGCCATTGCGCCCAAAAAGGGCCTGTTCGACGACATTTCCATTCCCCAGATCATCGCCGGCGCCGCAGCTGCCGCCACGAGCGTGGCGCTTGCTTCAAAGATCGGCATTGCCGGCTCGGTGATTGGTGCCGCTGTGAGCTCAGTCATCACTGTTGTGTCCTCGCAGGTCTATCGCCACTTTATCTCCGCCAGCGCCGAAGCAATCAAGGGCACGCATGCCGCTGTCGACTACCCTACCGGCGCCTACGAGCCCGTTGAGCCCAATGTCGAGGAGCACCTAGGTGGTGCCGCAACCACGCAGGAGATGCGCCAGGTTGCGGGACGCGCGACCACGGCGCGCGTCGCTCCCAACAGCCTGCGCGCCAAGGCGGCGGCTGAGCGCAGCCAGACGCAAAAGAAGGTCATCGTCTTCTCGATCGCTATCGCCATCGTCGCGGTCATCGCCTGCGCCGGCGCCATCCTTATCACCACTGCCGGTGAGGGTCTGGGCGAGCGTCCCGAGCCAATCCTGTCGTCGCGCACGACCGAGAGCGATGCAAATGGCAACACCCAGTCGCAGGATCAGCAAGCACAGACGGACGATACGCAAGACAGTTCTACCTCTGCCAATTCGTCCTCGAACACCCAAAACCAATCGCAGGGCACCGATTCCTCTGCGAACAACAGCGGCACGCAATCCGGCACGACTGACTCAAGCCAAACGACTGACGGCTCTCAACCGAGCACGGGCGGCCAGACGAGCGACACCACGTCGGGAACGGGCACAGCAGGCAGCAGCAACAGCAATTCGAGTGACACCACATTGGGCACGACATCTAACAGCTCGAGCCAAGGCACGGCATCGGGCAACTAAGCACTGCATCCCCAGATAGGCAACCTGTACAACGGGCGCGAATCGATAGCGGTTCGCGCCCGTTTGCCTTGGGTGCCGCCATGGCGAACGCTATGCGATGGTAAGATGCTTTACGTGTGTAAAGAGGAGATTTGCCATGAGCAAGACAATAGTTAGGCCCACGCTATCGCTGGGCAACCACATCTATCTGTATCGCCTGCTGCGCGACGCGATTGGGTGCGGTAAGCAAACGTTTATGACGCAGGTCGAGGAGGCGCTCGCCGCCGGCGACATGGCCGCTTATGACTTGGGCTTCGAGTCCACGCGCGAGTTGCTCGAGGAACTCGACGACTGCATTAAACTGACCGTCTTTAAGGGCGGCCGCCTGTATGCCACCGTCATCGCCAACGAGGCATGGGATGCCGCCCTTGCCAAGGACGAGGACAAGCGCAAGGCTACCAAGGGCGCCAAGCAGTCCTACAAAAAGAAGAAGCACGGCAAGAAGGACCTGAAGGCCGTGCGCCCCAAGCACGTTAAGCGTCCCGAGCCCGAAGCCATGGTTGGAGCCGTGCCGGAACCCGAACCCGAGACAGAGATCGAAGTCGCTATTGGAGTAACAGCAGAGGCCGAAACCGAAATCGCCGCCACGACCGATCCCGAAGTCATATCCGAGCAGGAAGCCACTGCGGAGCTCAACGAGGCATCCAAGTCGACAACCGAAGAGGCGGCTGGCCAGCCCGAGGCGCCCGTGTTCCAGAACCACGATGTCTTTGGCGACAACACCGAGGACAATCAGTCCGACGAGCTCGCGGATCAAGATGCTGCCGAGGCAACACCGGAGCCCGAGGCGCCCCAGCCTGCCATCTCGCTCACGGTTGTCTACGACCCCGAGAACGCCAACGCCGGCATCACCACCATGGTATCCACGCCGGTCGAGGCCAAGCCGAACGTCGAGGCAGAGGACACTCCGCAGGCCGATGCCAAAACCGGGACCGAAGACACGTCCATCTCCGTGGAACCGACAGATTCCATAGCTAAGCCAGAAGCGGCATCTGAGTCTGCACCTGTCATTGAGTCCGCATCCGCACCCGCCTGTGACCAGGCTCCCACACCTGCACCGACTCCGGTCCCCAATTCAGCACCGGCCCCCGCTTCCGCAGCACCAACCATCCCCGGGGACTTCCCCATCGATTTCGCGACCGAGGTCTTCTGCCCTAGCCCGCTGCTGCACCAGCTGTCGACTTATCTCCCCTACGGCGCCGACACCCTCGGCATCGTCGGCGAGTACTACTGGATCGCTCGCGAGCGCGGTACCATCGAGGCCGGCCGTAACCGCGCGAGCTTCCCCCTGCGCTACACACAGGCCGGCAAACGCCACGAAGTCACCGTACGCATTCGCCGCAACACCACCGGCGGCCTCGGAGCCACCTGGGCCATCGACAAGGTCGAAGCCCCGGTCGAGTAAAAAACGGCCTCGGATAGCCAATTGACCATCCGAGGCCGTTTGAATTCAGGCCTTTTAGTTGTCATCGGCGCATATAGACACCAGAGAAGCAAGCTCATCCTCAAGTTGCGGAGCAAAGTATCTAAAAGAAACCTGCGCTCCAGTCGGTATCGACTCAATCATATTCGCAGCATTATCTGAAACTCGGTACGATGCAGTTTCACCTGTCTTCAAATCCTCTATTGAGCAGACAGCGTCTTCAGCATCAATCGACCTAAGCACGCCTTTTCCTTGTAACATCACATCGGCATGCCCGCCAGCTATTTCTAATGAACCTGAGTCTGTCGCAGTCACTTCTCCGGAACCTCCGCGCGATATCTCTTCCTTTGTTGAACAGCCCACCAATGAAGCCATCAGCACCAAAGACAGAGCTAGACGAATCGTCCTACTTCGAAAAAGTCGTTCCATAAGTCCACGCATAATAGCTCTGATCATACTTCAGGAAGGATAAAGATGAATTCCAGCCGTCCGCTATGCCAATCATCTGCCTTGTCTCTCCAGTTTTCTTACCAGTAAGTGTGGCGTAAGCCTCCGCTGTTACAGAATGGGCTGATCCGTTGTACAAACTCGCATGTAAAACATTCGGTCTATTAGAGTTAATCTCATTTTGAATGCTCGCGATAGCCGGAGAGGAGACAGTGCGGGCGATAAGAGTACTTCCTCTGCTTGCGCAGTAATTTGTAAACCCCGTTGCACAGGTTGATATCGGCGTTCCGCCCAAAACAACGCCGGGAACAGTCTGTTCTTCATCGGAAAGAGCATGGGTATTGGTGTAATTCCATATCTGCATATATTGCGAAGGGTCGTTATATAAATTGGCAATGCCATACAGTTCCGCAACGTTCGAAAAAGCTGTCACCATACAAGCATAGTGGGCAGTAAGCCTCTTAATCTCGCTTTCATCATATGACATAAACTGAGAAATGGAACGAAACCCAGATACTGTGTAATCCTGCATTTGAGTTGCGTAAATTACGACATCGTTCCAGCTTGAAGGTTTATTCGATAAAACGACAGGCCGTCCTTCTATGGAAACAGCCGGGATTGTTCTTCCGCAATTTGTTGTTATTGAACCGTCCAAAGATTGCACACCGAATTCGAATGGATTGATCATTACGACTGGGTTATTGAAAGAATAAGACTCAACACCAAGATCTCCTCCCCGATCCATAGGGCTGACTAAGCCGTCTCCAAAACGATATCCCGTAAGTATTTCATCATCTGAAGCATCTAAAACCAAATAGCCCGCGGCTCTATTGAATGTCACAACCGGAACAATGTAGCCAAGCGGGGACCCATCAACGTCTACAAAAGGAATAGGGTCAGAAGGCGTATACGAAGAGCCGAGGAGTCCCTTTATATATTTATCGGCAAGCTCTTGCGCAATTTCTGAAGTAAATTGTATCTGCTCACCATCAATATTGCCCGTCGAAGCAAAAACCTCTTTCGGACGTGCGGCTAAGGCGACAATTGAAGACGCGACAAGTTGCAGAAAACGACGACGCGAAAGCATATGTTCTTCTTTCTAGAGGAGCGACTTATAAGATACTCCTATTCTATAACCTTTTTTGTAACGTTACAGCACTGGTTATATTTCAATTCGATTTGCTTATGTCCTTGTAACCCAATACGTCTTTACGTTTTAAACGGAATTAGAAAATCACTCATAGCAAAAACGGGCTTTAATCCCAAAGAGATGACTTTGATTATGAATCAAACCAGCAGCCAGGGCATAGCTGCAGTGCAATTGCTACAAGAAAGGCCGCCCTTGCTGGCGGCCTTTCTACTTGCTACTAGTCACGCGTCAGCTTGCGGTGAATACGATGCGGCTGGGCTGCGTCCTCGCCCAGGCGCTCGATGCGGTTGGCCTGATAGGCCTCGAAGTTGCCCTCGAACCAATACCAGTTGCCCGGATTCTCGTCGGTGCCCTCCCACGCCAGAATGTGCGTGGCGACGCGGTCCAGGAACATACGATCGTGGCTAATAACCACCGAGCAGCCCGGGAACTCGAGCAGCGCCGCCTCGAGTGAGGACAGCGTCTCGACGTCGAGATCGTTCGTGGGCTCGTCGAGGAGCAGCAGGTTGCCGCCCTGCTTGAGCGTGAGCGCCAGGTTCAGACGGTTGCGCTCGCCACCGGAGAGTACGCCAGCGCGCTTCTGCTGGTCCTGGCCCTTAAAGCCAAAGCTCGCCACATAAGCACGGCTCGGAACCTCGGTCTCGCCGACCATCATGTGGTCCAGGCCGTCCGAGACGACCTCCCACAGGTTCTTATCGGGGTCGATGCCAGAACGGTTCTGATCGACATAGGAGATCTTGACGGTCTCGCCCACCTCGAGCTCGCCCGAAGTCAGCGGCTCCAGGCCCACGATGGTCTTGAACAGCGTGGTCTTACCGACACCGTTGGGGCCGATGACGCCCACGATGCCGTTGCGCGGCAGGGTGAACGAAAGGTCGTCGATGAGCACGCGACCGTCGAATTCCTTGTGCAGGTGATGGGCCTCGAGCACCTTGTTACCCAAACGCGGTCCAACGGGAATGCGGATATCGGTCCAGTCGAGCTTCTGGCTTGCGCGGGCCTCGGCCTCCATCTCCTCGTAGCGAGCCAGACGAGCCTTGTTCTTGGCCTGGCGGGCCTTGGGCGAGCTGCGCACCCACTCGAGCTCGGCCTCCATGCGCTTGGCGAGCTTGGCGTCGCGGTTGCCCTGTGCCTCGATACGGGCGGCCTTGGTCTCCAGATACGTTGAATAGTTGCCCTTGTAGGGATAAAGGTGACCGCGGTCGACCTCGCAGATCCACTCGGCAACGTTATCCAGGAAGTAGCGATCGTGTGTGACGGCAAGCACCGCGCCCTGGTAGTTGTGCAGGAAGTGCTCGAGCCACAGGATCGACTCGGCGTCCAGGTGGTTCGTGGGCTCGTCGAGCAGCAGCAGGTCGGGAGCCTCGAGCAGCAGCTTGCACAGGGCCACGCGACGGCGCTCGCCGCCAGAGAGCACGTTGACCGGCATGTCGGAATCGGGCAGCTGCAGGGCGTCCATGGCCTGGCCGAGCTTGGAATCGATATCCCAGCCGTCGGCGGCGTCAATCTCGTCCTGGAGCTTTCCCATCTCGGCCATGAGGGCGTCCATGTCGCAGTCCGGATCGCACATCTCCTCGCCAATCTTATTGAAGCGATCGACCTTGGCGATCATGTCGCCAAACGCCATGCGCACGTTCTCGATGACGGTCTTGTTGTCGTCGAGCGGCGGCTCCTGCTGCAGGATGCCCACGGTGTAGCCGGGGGTGAGCCTGGCATCGCCGTTGGAGACCTCCTCGATGCCGGCCATGATCTTGAGCAGGGTCGACTTGCCCATACCGTTGGGGCCCACGACGCCGATCTTGGCACCGGGGTAGAAGCTCAGGGTCACGTCGTCAAGGATTACCTTGTCGCCATGGGCCTTGCGAGCCTGATACATCTGGTAGATAAACTCCGCCATTTGTCTGTTTTATCCTTTCTACCTGTTGTTTCCCTATTCTTGATTCGCTTTAGTGGAAACGAAATGAGAAAACTAGCTCTGAAACGTAACGAAAAAGGGGCATGGTTGCCCATACCCCCTAATACTACCTGGGAAAAATCCCCCAGAACATACTATGAACTGCGTACGCTAGTTTTCCGCAACCTTAACGAACAGCCCGCTGAGATTTGCGCCACAGCAGATACGAGTAGACGTAGACGGCTCCGACCGAACCAAACGCCAGAACCGCAATCACCGCGGCGACGACTTCATTCGAAAGCACCGCACCTGCCACGCCCATCGCAATCAGGCCAACACCCAGCACCATAAAGCAGGCACCGCCAAAGCGCTGCGTACGGCGCCAGTTCTCGGGATCGGCAAGCGCCCAGGGCGTCTTGATACCGAGCGTATAGTTCTGCTTCACACGCGGCAAGTAGTTGCCTACGCCAATAAAAAGCAGGCCAACAGCGCCGGAAATCAGCACGTTGACCGAACCGACCGCTGGCACCACGCCCCAGACCGTAAGCTCTCCCAACCAGCTTATGGCGCACATGAACAAGGTGAAGGCGATTACGAAGCCCTGATAGAACTTGCCCGAGGTTCGATATGCCTCACCTTTGGGATCGATGCGCGGCACCACGCGGAACATTGCGAGAAGCGCCAGCGGCAACGCGCCGAGCGCCGATGCCATCCAGCTAGGACCCCAACCGTCGACAGCGCCGTTCGCGCCCCAGTGCGTGGGAATCTGCGCAGGCAAGCTCGGCATCACCCAGAGATGCGCGGCAACATTAATAGCGCAGACCACAACAAGCATGGCCCACGCGCGCGACGATACCCCCGTGGCGTGAATGCCCTTGTTTTCGTTATTCATCCTTATCACCTTCCGTGTTTGTAAAGCCCATAAACCAACCGATCAAGTCCTGCATGACGGTGGTGTTTAAGCTGTAAACGATGTTTTGGCCATGACGTTCGTCGGTCACCAACCCGACGTTTTTGAGCGTCGCCAAATGATGGCTCAATGACGGCTTGCTGATGTCAAAATGCTCGGCAAGCTCCCCAGCCGTGCGATTGCCCTCGCGCAGCAGTTCCAAAATGTGACGCCGTGTAGGATCGGCCAGCGCCTTAAAACCCTCTCCCGGCATAGGACCTCCTCTCAGCATTTCGTTCGACGCGCACACTATACTCGATATTTAGACGTTTGTCTAACTATCTAATCTTACACTCAAAAAATAGCCGCCCCCGCGTAATGCGAAGACGGCCACTTCTCACGCTACAAACGTGTTTTGGAGTTGGCTAACCCGCGGCAACGGGCGCCATCTGCTTCGATCTTATGCGAATCCCGATCCCATTTCAACAAACCCCAAGGGTTCAAATGGAATCGTAATAATACCTATAATGGCGATAGCTAAAACACAATTCGCTTCCCCATCGGAGGATGTCTATGACCGAAACCGCTGCCGCTCTTGTCGAGACGCGCGATACCAAGCTCAAGATCATCATGGGCCGCGAGGCACTCGACAAACTCGCCGCCGCCACGGTGCTGGTGCTCGGCTGCGGAGGTGTGGGCTCCAATTGCTGCGAGGCACTTGCCCGCGGCGGCATTGGTCATTTCGTCATTCTGGATAAGGACATCATCGCGCCCAGCAATATCAATCGCCAGGCCATCGCCTTTCAAAGCACCATCGGCAAGCGCAAGGTCGATGTTATGGAAGCCATGATCCACGACATCAATCCAGCCGCTACCGTCATCAAGCGCACCGAATACCTGTTGAGCGACAATATCGACGAATTTTTCGCGCGCGTTTTGGAGCAGACGGACGGCAAGCTCGACTACGTCGTCGACGCCATCGACACCATCTCGGCCAAGCTCACCATTGCCAAATATGCTCAGGACCACGGCATTCGTTTGGTTAGCTCCATGGGCGGGGCCAACAAGCTCCATCCCGAGTGCCTCCGCTTTGCCGACATTTTCGATACGGTACGTGACCCCATGAGCCGCATCATGCGCAAAGAATGCAAGAAGCGCGGAATCAAGAGTCTGCATGTACTGTTTAGCTGCGAGGAATCGGTTAAGACACAGCCCCGCGACCCTTCCAATATCCACGAGCGCACCGAGTTGGGCACCGCCAGCTTTATGCCGCCCATCATGGGTCAGATGATCGCCGGCGAGGTTATCCGCCAGATCAGTGGCCGCGGCACCGAGCGCGTACGCTCCGATGGCCAACGTCTGGACTAGCGGAGCGCGCCGAGATGGAGCCCCGGTTATTTGATGCACACTGCCATCTTGATTTAATGGCTCACCCGGACGCCGTTGCCGATGAGGCGACGGCGCTGGGCTTGGGTCTATTTGATTGCGGCGTCGATCCACGCGACTTCGCTAGCGCAAACGAGCGCGCCCGTCGCCAAACAGGCATCATCGCCGGCGTCGGGCTTCACCCCTGGTGGCTCGCCGACGGCCGCTGCGGTCCTGCCGAAGTCAATCTGCTTTGCGAAGTTGCCACCCAAGAGCGCTACGTCGGCGAGGTGGGACTCGACTTTTCTGCGCGCTTTGCCGGAAGTGAGCCGCTACAAATACAGGCACTTGACCGGCTCTGCGATACACTCGTGCAGCATCCTCTTACCGGACGCGTGATATCAATTCACGCCGTTCGTTCGGCAGGGGCCGTACTGGACGTCCTCGAATCGCATGGACTACTCATCCCAAACCCCGACTCCCCCGCTATCATCTTCCACTGGTTTAGCGGCACTTCGGACGAACTCGCCCGCGCGCGTAATGCGGGCTGTAATTTTTCCGTCAACGAACGCATGCTTGCGTCTAAACGTGGACGCGAATATGCCCGACAGATTCCACTCGACCGTCTACTGCTCGAGACCGATGCGCCAGCCGAACCAAACACAGAAACAAGCGCACAGTCGCTCATCAAATCGCTCGCAAGGACCTCGATGCGCATCGCCTCACTCAAAAACTGTGACGCAAAGCGCATCGAGTCGGCAGTTTTAGCAAATGCGCACTCTGTTTTTGACCTTCGCTAACCCCTGTGGGTAAAAATGCCAAGGGGCATGCGAATCGAACAACGCAGCCCCTATTGGAAGGCAGTACAATTCGGCAGCATTACACCAATTCGTGCATGAGATCACGGTTGCGTGCATACAATTCGTCAAAGATATGACGGCGCGACGCATATAACTCGTGGGCAGCCATATCGGGCACGATTGTTTGCGCAACGCCAAGGACTTGGGCGAGTTCATCCCATGATGCATAGGCGCCACCTGCGAGAGCTGCCATGATGGCATCACCGAAGCATGCGCCCACCGTAACCTTGGCAACCGAGACCTCGCGCCCGCATACGTCGGCGATAGCTTGCATCCAAACTGGATTCTTGGTTCCACCTCCGACAAGCATAATGCGCCCAATTGGCAGTCCATGCTGTCGCTCGATAATGTCGACATGGGATGCAACGGTATACGCGACGCCTTCCAAGGCGGCGCGAACCATATGGGCTCGCGTATGCCTTCCGGTCAGGCCAAAGAAGACGCCACGCGCCTCGGGATCGTTGAGCGGAGTACGCTCCCCCGCAAAGTACGGCAGACACAGGAGCCCATCGGCACCCGGCGCCACATCGGCGGCATCATGCGCCATAACCGAATAGGCATCGGGGCCACCGTGGCCCTCGGCCTCTACGGCGTCGCGATACAGCTCTTGGCGCAGCCACGATGTGAGTGCGCCCGCCGTATTGGTCCCCGCGCAGATCCCATAAGTTCCGGGAATGATAAACGTCCCTGGCCACAGGCGGGCATCATCGATCATATGATCAGCCAGGTAGATGAAATACGCCGTACTCCCCAACTGAACCATCATATCGCCGGGACGGAATACACCCGTCGAAATAGCCTCGGCACCAGAGTCGCCCGTTCCCACTAAGACAGGTGTCCCTGCCGCGAGCCCCGTCGCCTCAGCCGCACGCCGCGTAATCACCCCGGCAATATCGGTAGCCGACATTACCTCAGCCATCTGGTCAGGCCGGCAGAAACGAGCACATTCCCGAGCATCAACCTTCCAGGTGTAGCGGTCGTATAGGGGAAGAAAATCCTCCGCCAAATAACGGTCCACCGTAAAACGCCCCGTCAACTTTGCGCACAGAAACGATGACGCCGTCAGGAACTTCGCGGCACGTTCGTGCACCTCGGGCATATTCTCCTTAAACCACAAGATCTTGGGAGCAATATCTGACGAACAGGGATCGTGTCCGAAAAGCTCGCGTGCGCGATCTGACCCATATTCGGAAAGAAGCTCGTCAATCTGCGGCTTCGAACGTGCATCGACTCCGTACAAAATCGCGGGCGCCAGCGCGTTGCACTCGGTATCGACCGGCACGCAGTCGCAACCCAATGCGGAAAGGCCGACGCATCCGATCTGCGCCGCGTTAACCCCCGATCGCACCACCAGCTCGCGCGACAAGCGGCAAAAATCGCCCCACCAAACTGCCTCCGCATCATGCTGGTACCATCCATCACGCGGGTTGTCCGTCCCATGTCCACAAGAGGCCTGGCAAACGATGTTGCATCGATCATCGATTAAAACGCCTTTAGAGGCGCTTGTCCCAATATCAATACCCAGATAGAGCGCCATAGGTGCCTACTCCCCTCGCGCCGTACGAGCGGTAGCCATAAAACGAGCTACCCGCTCAACATCGACCGGGGCATCCAGCTTTCCGTCGCGCTTTAAGCACGTGCCGACAAACGCGCCATCGTAGTGAGCAAATACGTCAGCCACGGTATTTTCGCGACAACCGGTACCACATACCACAGGTACTTGGTCAACACGCTCGCGGACCTCATCGGCAAGCTCGCCCGAAGCGCCACGACCGGCAGCCGAACCGCCGATGACCATCGCATCCGGTAGGCAATTAAAGAGAAGTGAATCGGCAATGTCCGCAGTCGTGCGGTCGTTGAGATAAACCTCCCCCTCGCTCGTGATGAAGTGAAAAAGCTTGAGGTCGTCCAGGCGCAGCGCCGCCTTGCGACGCATGGTGTGAGCGAAATCTCGGTTAATCAGCCCGAGATCACCGGCCCAGGCACCGCAAAAATTACAGCGTGTGAACTGCGCGTCGACGGCAGCGCACAGCTCGATTGTGGCATCGCCATCGTAAATAGCCTCAGCTCCCCAAGGAGTCGACAGATCATGGGATAGAGCCCCGATTACAAAGCCCATCGATGCAAGGGTTGAGGGAGAAACATGCTGCTCATAGGGCATCGAGAGCTCATTGGTAATCAAAATGCCATCGACACCGCCCTGCTGCAACGCCTCGAGATCGCGCTTGGCGGCTTCCACGACCTGTGACACGCTTCCGCCCGGGTAATACAGTGGATCGCCCGGCAGAGGACGCAGGTGCAGCATTCCGATAACCGGCTTTTCGGTCTTGAACATCGAGGTTAGAAACGACATAACGTGCTCCTTCATAGGGTTATTGCAGGGACGTTACTCCCCCAGCACCTCGACGTACACTTTTCGCTTCTGCGGACCGTCAAACTCCGCAAGATAGATGTTCTGGGCACCTCCGCACACGATGTGGCCATCTTGGACGGGAAAGAAGCAACTGTTTCCACAAATCATGCTCTTGATATGCCCACAGGAGTTGTTACCGGTGGCTCCATAGCTCGGCAGGAAGTGTGCATGCGCATAGGGGGCATCGAGTGGGGCGATGCGATCAAGCGTCTCCATAAGATCCGTCTCCACGCAGGGCAGCCCCTCGTTTACCACGATTCCGCAGGTCGTATGCGACAAAATAATCGCCGCCAAGCCATTGGTCACCGAGCTGCGTTCGATGGCAGCGTGCACGTCCTCGGTAATATCGATGAACTGGTCCGGAGCAGTCGATAGATAGCTCAATGTCTCGAGCGTCACCATGTTCACTCATCCCCTTCAAGAAAACGCAGGGCATTACCCCAGTAGAGCCTTTCTCGCGCATCATCGCGCATGGGCACGGTATCGAGCGCCCGCTTGAGTTTGAATGCACGGAAGCGCGGCGTATTGCTGGCGAACATCACTTGATGCGATAGCGCGCGCTCATACCACAGCGGCCCCATATCGACCGTGAAAAGACGCTGCATCATCTCCTCGGGCGAATCGATATAAGTGATAGAGGTGTCCGCGTAGCAGTTGGGATACTTGAGCAGCATCGCCACGGTCTCGCGCACCCAGGGCCAGCCAAAGTGGGTCAAACTAAAACGCACATTTGGATGCGTTGCGATTGTGTGCTCAAATGCAAGCGGGTTACTGCGCGAGAGCTCTGCACCCGGCTCCCAAGACATACCGGCATGGAAAACCACCGGCTTGTTATAGCGCTCGCACAGCTCATAAAGCGGCTCGGCCACAGCATCATCGGGGGCAAAACCCTGCTTTGCCGGATGCAGGCAAAGCCCCTTTGCCCCCAACTCGGTAAAGGCGCGCTCCAATTCGCCTGCGGCACCGCTCACCTGCGGATCTACGCTCGCAAATCCCCACAGACGATCGGGATGCGCGGCAACCAGCATGGCAATCTGGTCATTGGTGCCAAAATGCCCTCCGCATGCCGTGGTTACATCGAGCGGCATGAGCACACTCTTCTGCACATCGCAGACGTCCATCTCGACTTGAAGCTCATCCCAATCCATGGGGCCCATATGCCCCATACCAAATTCTCGTGACCAAAAACCGAATCCATCAGGCTCATCACCCGGCGTACAGATCTCGCCGTAGAGCATAGGATGGACCAACATGTCGATAACCATTTCGTACTCCTTTCCAGGCATTTGACCCTAGTACGGCTCAAACGAACCAATCACTCGGGACGACAGCTCAGCGCCCGCCTTCATACACGCCGGAATATCAAGGCCATCGATCACGCCCTTGGTAAACCCGGCGATATACGAGTCGCCGGCACCCACGGTATTAACGACCTTCTCCGCCGGTACGATTCCGCACTCATAGAAGCGCTCACCGTCATAGGCAATGCTTCCCTTCTCGCCAAGCGTGGCAACTGCCACCCGCGGTCCCAACTCCTGTACGTGACGCACCCAATCACGCAGCTCCGGAGTGTCCTCTTCAAACGACATGAATGCATAGTCTACGTAAGGAAAATGAGCCTCGCAGGCATATTCGGGATCCTGGCTGAACACCGAGAAGTCCATAACCACCGTCTTGCCCGCATCATGCCATTCGGGCAGGAGGTCCAAACAATTGCCAAACAGGTCGGTATGGATGATGTCATGCTCTAGGATAAACGCCCGGTCATCTTCATTCGGACGATATGTCTCCATTACGCCATCGATTGCCTCGAGATGCACGCGATCGACGCCGTCTTTCAATGCCATGAGCATCACCGAGGTGTCGCCATCCTCCACCCGCAGATGTGAGATATCGAACCCCTCGGCGGCCAGCGCCTCTCTCATCTTGTCTCCGTACTCGTCCTTGCCGACAACCGACACGGCGGATACCGAAACGCCCATTCGTGCAAGATGGATACCCCAGTCAATGCCATTGCCAGTCGGATAGAACACGCCGATGTTTTGATAGACGTCCGCACAGCAAAAACCAGCCGCACACGCTTTAATACCCATGGTCTTCTCCAATGTTCAAAAGGGGACCCACCACATGGCGAGCCCCCTTTTCGCGTTTCGCTTATTGTTTTGCATCGGCTGTCCAAGGCCTCATAGCCAGACCGCCGTACGCTTTCTTAAGCTATTCGACGATTGGTGCTCCGTGGCCCCAAGAACCTTCCATGCCGCACACGGTCGAGGCAAACCCGGCAGCAAAGTCGAGCGCGCGCTCGATGGCCTCGGCGCCATCCTCACCACGCTTGGCGGAATCGAGATAGCACATCAAAAACGAGGTGAGGAACGAGTCGCCCGCCCCCATGGTGTCCTTCATGTCCGTTACCGGTTTAGCCAGCTGGCGGTAATAACGCTCGCCGTCGTAAGCAATGCAGCCCTCGGCGCCCGCCGTAGCCGACACAAAACGCGGACCCAGGCCCTTCACCCATGCCAGACGCTCGCGAATCTCGTCCTCACTCGCGGCATCCGCCGCACTAAAGAAAGCAAAATCGACGTAGGGCGCAATCTGCTCGTAGTACTCGTCGGTGGAGTCGTCCGAAAAGTCAAAAGAGACGGTGACGCCCGCAGCCTTCAACTTGGGCAGCTCGCGCTCGGTAAAGCAATAGTTGCCCGAATGAACCACATCGAACTGCTTCATGTACGAAAGGTCAAAGCGATCGAGGACATAGCGCGCATCGCCACGGATACCGCCCTCGTTGGATCCGAGGAAGACACGGTCACCGTCAACGACGGTCACGCGAGCCGCTCCGTTCTCGCCAATCATCTGCTCGCACTTGTCAAGTTCGATACCCTCATCCTCGAGGCTTGCAATGACATGCTCGGCAGCGGCGTCATTGCCAAAAATGCCCATGTATGCGGAGCGTGCGGCACCGCATTTCTTGGCATAAACGGCGAAGTTCACCGCGTTGCCGCCAGGATACATGGTGTGGATATGCTCGTAGCGATCGACGACGTTGTCGCCAAATCCGAGCGCGTTAACGTTAAATGCCATGGCCTTTGCCCCTTCTAGTACTCGACAACACCCATATAGCGGCGGAAATCGGGATCGTGATCAAACACCTTGCCGCGTGCGGCACGCAGCTCGCAGTTCATGGCGTAGAACAGCACCGGGTCCAGATAGGCACGGACGCTCGCCGGCACGGCTTCCATACCGTACTCCTTGGCATCGAGCACCATCAGCGTATCGGTATGCGTCTTAAGGAACGCCAGGGCGCGCTCGTCCACAGCACGGCACTCGCTGGAACCCATCTGCAGGAAGTAAAAAACGCCATCCTGAGTAGCCTCGAAGGGGCCGTGGAAGTACTCGGCAGAGTGGATGTAGCTGCAGTGCTGCCACTGCATCTCCATAAGAGAGCAGATAGCGAAACCGTAGGTCTGGCTAAAGTTGGGACCGCTGCCCAGAATATAGAAGAACTCGTGCTCCTGGCAAAGCTTGGCAAAACGATCGCCCAGCTCGGCATTTACCTTCTCACGTGCCGGGGGAAGAATCTTATCCATCTCGGCGATACCGGCATACATATCGGCAAGATCGGCGTAGCCCTCCTGCTGATCGAGCAGCTCGGCCGCAAGCGACAGCGAAATGCCAGCGGGGACCTCGGCCTGCGGCACGCCCTCGCCCCACGGGTAGACCCACGTGGTCCACTTGCCGGAGTCAATCTTGGATCCAGCGTTGTCGGTCTGGGCGATCACCGTAGCGCCGGCAGCAAGGGCAATCTCGCAGCCCTCGACGACCTCGGGGGTGTTGCCACTGTGGCTGCAAGCAATGACCAGGGACTTCTCGCCCAGACGACGCGGACGCATGATATCAAACTCGCGAGCCGTATAGATATACGAAGTGAAGGTGGTTGCCTCGCGCTGCAGAAGCTCATGAGCCGGGATCAAATCGATCATGGAGCCACCGCAAGCAATCCAGTAGACGCTGTCGAACTTGCCCTTCTCGGCAATTGCCTCTTTGATCAGATCGTGTGCGTTCATATCCAGTTCCTTTCTTATTTGGCCCGCAATTAATGACGTTGGTTGCGTGGCCGATAGTTGTTTTAGTCAATCAGATATTTCTCGAATGCGGCCATGTTCTTGGCATCTGCCGCGGCCGGGTCATCGTAGTAACGACCGTCCGTGATTTCCTGGCCCAGCATGCCGTCGAAACCATGGGCGTTGAGCGTGGCAACGAAGGCGTCCATATCGTGCTTGCCATCGCCCCACACCAGATGGCCATACGGATCACCGTCGATAAAGTGCATCTCGTGAATTGCCCCATCACCAAAGGCGGCAAACCAGTCCTCGAGCGTCTCGCCCGCAACGCCCATCGCGGTTGTATCAACCATGGGCTGTAAGTACGGGCTCGCGACCTCGTCAATCATGCGCTTCGCATCGGAAACCGTCGTCACAAGGTTGCTCTCCTCGGGACGCAGGCTTTCCATCGTAAGCACCAGACCGTGCTCGCCGGCATACTCCGCCAGAATGGACAAGTGCTCGCGACTGCGCTTCCAGGCTTCCTCGCGGTCCTCGTCCCAGTCGCCCCAGCCCGAGTTGACGGACATACGGTCGCACCCAAGTACCTCGGCAAGCTCAATGCCGTGCTTAAAGTACGCCAGGCTGCGCTGTTCATGCAGCGGTTTGCGTGCGCAGTACTGCCAAGGATAGACAACATTCTCGGGGCACAGAGTACGATACCTAAGCCCACGGTCTGCAGCCTTTTTCGCCAGGACCTCAGCCTCAAAGTAGCCCGTATGGTCGAGTGTCACATGCGGCTCTGCACACCACAGCTCAATGGACTCAAAGCCCAAACGCTGCTGCACATCAAGGAAGTAATCGAGCGACCACATGATGTAGTGGATATTCATGCCCGCAATCTGTTCGCGGCGCAGCGTCGGTTTGGATTCAGACATCTTATGCCTCCTTATTTCGATCAAACACGATTTGTCCGTCCGACATCGTCATATCAACCGAAAGATCGCGTGCGTCGCGATAATCGAGGTCGAACACATCCCGATCGAGCGCGCAGATATCGGCAAGCTTGCCGACCTCGAGCGTACCCAGTTCGTCTTCGCGCATCAGATCGTACGCGCCCCCGGCAGTCCAAGCGCGCAAGAGCTCGACAAGTGTCAGAGCGTTGGCCTCATTCACGGGCAGTCCATCGTCGAAGAATCCGCCGCACGCGCTGTAGATTGACTCGCCCAGGCTCGGAATCAGCAGCGGCAAATCCGTACCACAGCACACCGTGCATCCGGAATCTTCCATGCCGCGGCGATTCCAGCTGTGCAAAAGTCGCGTCTCGCCAATTTGTCGACGCATCATCGACAGGCAATCCTCGCGCCGGTCCAGCGTCAAAATCTGCGGATAGACCTCGCAAATTCCACCTAACTTGCCAAACTTGACAAGATCGGTCGGATCAGAGTTCTCGAGATCGGTAATCGCATGGCGGCGAAGCAACCGTCCATGCTCGTCTCGAGGCAGCGAGGCATAGAGCGCCACGGTGCGACGAACGGCGCCATCGCCCTGGCAATGCAAGGAATATCGGAAGCCGTCAGCATCAATTGCGCGCAGCTCGTTCTCAATCAGATCCCACTCGGGCTCCTCGACAACCGTCTTGCCGGCAGCGCCCGCATCGGCCGTGTCCTCATAGGGGTCAATCATCTCGGCAAGCCCCGCCCATACGCCTCGATCGGTCATACGGTTGAAGCCAGAAAAACGAACGAACGGACCCCGGAAGCGCTCTCGTGCCTCGCGAGCATATGACAGATTTGCACCGGCACCCACCGGCTGCGACATCATAGAGACGCGAACCGTCAGCTCACCAGATTCCTCACGGCGAGCCATTTCGTCGGCAAAACCGTAGTAGTCATCAAACGCCATCTCCTTGATGGCGGTAACGCCGCGCTCGTTAAGCATGCTCATGTAGTCCGAATACCCCGCACGTACCTCGGGCAGCGCGAGGAAATCGCTCATCATGCGCCAGATCTTCTCGGCATAGCACGCCTGGGGTGTAAAGCCGTATCGTGCACTGGCGGCAGCATTGAGAACGCAGGTCTCCGCACCCGGTGTAAAGCAGACGACAGGGATATCGCCAAAACAATCGTCAAACACAGCTGCCGTATTTGCGTTCTCGGCATCCGATGCCAACGTTTCGGGTAGGCTGTGGCCAAAAGCCGCCGCGCAATCCGGATGATCTTCTTTCCATGCACGCAAGAGCGACACGGCCTCTTTGGCATCAGCGATGCCGGACAGATCAGACCCCAACGTCCGCAGCGCCCAGCCTGTATAGAAGGTATGCACATCGATCAGGCCAGGCATGACGGTGCGGTCGCCCAGGTCAACTACCTCGTCCGCTTGGGTCAAATACGAAGCTACCTCACACTTGGTGCCAACCGCCTCAATTCGATTGCCACGGACCGCTACGAAACCTTCAAACGGCAGGTCCCCCGTACCGGTAAAGACGCTCTTAGACGTCAGGACCGTCAAACGATCAGACATCACAACCACCTACACCGGAAGCATGCCAGAGATTGCCGTTACGATCAGGCCAAAGACGACCATGAAGATGAAGAACTTCCAAATGGTCTTCCACCATTGGCCAAACGAAATCTTAGCCACGGCAAGGCCGGCGACCGTCATGCCCGCCACGGGACTGATGGTGTTGATGGTCTGATTAGCAAACTGGAGCGCGGTAACGGCAGCTTCGGGATTGAGGCCCATAAGCTCGGTCAGCGGACCCATGACGGGCATGGTGAGCGCCGCAAGTCCAGAACTCGAGGGAACCAGCAAAGAGAGCAGGCCAAGGACGATATACATAAACGTGGTGTAGACGGCGGCGGGTGCACCGGCGAGCGCAGTAGCGAGCGCCTGGAGGATGGTGTCGATGATCATGCCGCCCTCGGCGATGACCAGAATACCGCGAGCGATACCGATAACGATGGCGGCGTACGCAAAGTCGGCGAGACCTTTAACGAACTCCTCAGCAATCGTCTGCTGGTCAAGACCGCCCAGGATACCGGCAAGCAAGCCCATGCCAAGGAACACGGCGGAAATCTCATTCATGTACCAACCCTGGGTAACAAGACCCCAGACGATAATGCCCATACCGCAAGCAAAATCGATAAGCACGAGCTTCTGACGGGTAGTGAACTCTTCCTCGATGGAGGCATCGGTCACGGAAAACTCGATACGCTTGAGCTTATCGTCCTCGTACGTAATGGACGACTCGGGGTTTTTCTTGACGCGCATGGCGTAGCGCATGGCCCATGCGATACCGACGGCAGTGAAGATGACCCAAGAAACGGCGCGCAGCCACAGTTGCGGATTGCCCTCGATGCCAATGATGCCCTGGGCGATCAAAACATTAAACGGATCGATGGTCGAAGCGCAATATCCCAGGTTAGGACCAAGGAAGCAGATGATGAATGCCGTCATCGAGTCATAACCGATACCCATCATGATGGGAATGAAGATGGCATAGAACGGCAGGGCTTCCTCAGACATACCAAACGTGGTGCCGCAAATGGACAGCAACGTCATCGTGATGGGAATGATGAGGATGTCCTTGTTCTTGAGCTTTTTAATCACACGGCTCATGCCGGCATTCAAAGCGTTGGTCTTGGTGATGATTGCGAACGACCCGCCAATCAATAAGACGAACGCAACGACGTCGGCAGCCTCCTGGATGCCCTTAGTGGGCGCTTGCAGGACCGCGAAGATATCCTGCCCCAAATTGATGGTCTCGCCGGTCTCGGAATCGGTGTAGTTCTTATCGACCTGTTCATAGGTTCCAGCAACGGCGACTTCACGCTCGCCCGCCGCTGTCGAAATCGTCTTGCGCTGATACTGACCAGAGGGAACGATCCAAGTCAAGACCGCAAAGACAACGATCAGCAAGAACATGATCGTATAGACATGCGGTAATTTGAACTTAAAACGTCTGTTTGTCTTCTTCGCCTTCGTATCTGACATAGATACCTCCAAAGAACTCGAGACTGCATCGCATCTCGCTTCAACGTTTGCACAAGGCAAACGTTCTATGACGTTCTATAGGTTACCAGCAGCTTTTCTCGTCATCAAGATAATTTCAAACTGATTGCCGCAACGCGGTTGAACGGTTGCGTTTGCGCCGTGAACGGTATGGAAACGCCCGGTGAGATGATCCACCGGGCGCTTTCATACGCAATGTCCTAGATGTCAAAAACGTAGCGAGACCCAACGATCCGCTGACGACCGATGATAAACGGCCGCCGCTGCTCATCGAAAAAGAAGGCTTCCATATAAAACAAGGGTTCGCCAACGGGAACTGCCAACAACCGAGCGACCTCGGGCGACGCACACGCGATCTCAAGCGTGCATGGGTCGGTAAACGCGGGCGTGCGGCCCGTCCGGTTGCGCACGAACTCAAAAATGGATTGGTTAGATAGAGGTGCCGTTGATAGATAGGCGTTGTCCTCGTAAACATATATGTTGTTCTCGAGCATGACAGGGACGCCATCGGCAGTACGCACGCGCTCAACGCAGATCAAGTCAGTTCCAACGGCAACACCAAAGAACTGTGCCTCGGTGGAATCCGCCGGCAGTATCTTTCTCGAAATGACACGCGCCCCCGGTTCCATTCCGTTAACGCGGCATGCGTCCGAAAAACTCTGGACGTCATCCTTCTGGCGAATCTTGCGCTTGAGCTTGGGGGCATTGACAAACGTGCCTTTCCCCTGTCGCTTCGTTAGATAGCCCTGTTGGACGAGCTCCTCAATAGCGCGTCGCACGGTAACGCGGCCAACTTTATAGCTCTCAGCCAATTCGAATTCGTTGGGTATCCGCGCACCTGCCTTGTAGGCACCGGAGTTGATTTCGTTTTTGATGATATCGATAACCTGTTGGTACAGCGGTATCGCTGCTTTACCGTCAGTTAGCCCTTCAGTCGGTGGCATATACCCTCTCCAAGCACAATTAAGTCTAAAACGGGCTTAAGGGCATTCAACAAGTCCTTAAGCCCGCATTAGCTTAAAGTATGCTAGGTGTCGCACCAAAATGTCGGCTATTTACTCATCAGACCCGAAAAACGCGCAACTACCGCGCTCCTAAGAAAGCGTGAGCAGCTCCGGCAGCTGGTCGATGATCTTGTCCGCGGCATCCTGGCTAAAGCCAAAGCGCTCCTCGCGCTTGGCAATGACCGTCAGGCCGGCACGCTTGCCGGCAGTGATGCCAGGCACCGAATCCTCAACGCAGCAGCAACGGACCGCAGGCAGCCCCAACAGGTCCAGCGCATGCAGGTAGATGTCGGGCTCGGGCTTGCTCTCCTTAAACTGCTCGCCGCTCACCACATACTCAAAGGCATCCGACAGCCCGCATGCATTGAGCACTTCCTCGATGCTATCCATGGGAGACGAGCTGGCAAGCGCCACGCGAACGCCGCGGCGCGGCAGCTCGCGAATCGTATCCACAGCGCCCGGGTTAATCAAAGCCTGGTAGTCACGCGGACGCTTATGCGCCCACTCGTCCCAACGGGCCAATGCTTCCTCGCCAGTGAAGTGCCCTTTACCGGCGCGCTCAAACCAATCGACCAGCATATGCAGGAAGAACTGATGTGAGGTACCAACCTGCCCGTTCAACTCCTCTTGGGTCAGATTCAACCCAAGCTCCTTGGCAAACGCGGTAGTCTCGCCCAGGTAGTAATACTCGGTATCGACAATGACGCCGTCCATGTCAAAGATAACGGCGTCGAACGGAAATGCGGACACGGCACCCTCCCTAGCAAAAGGGCGCCCGCAAGCGGACGCCCGAACCATGCACTATCGGCGATTCTAACCCAGCAGTTGGTCAAGTGCTACCGCGATACCGTCTTCGTTGTTGTTGGCGGTCACCATCTGGGCCACGGCCTTGACTTCATCGACAGCGTTACCCATGGCGACGCCGGTACCAGCCCACTCGATCATAGACTTGTCATTCTGGCCGTCGCCAAACGAGACAACCTCGCTGGCATCAATACCCAGCTTGGGCAGGGCACCCTCGAGCGCGCGGGCCTTGTCGATACCGGGCGCCGTGTACTCAAAGTACCAGTCAGCCGTAAACATGCCCGAAAGCGTCTGGGTAAAGGGCGCATACATCTCCTCGTGATGCGCCTGCAGGTAGGTCGGATCGCCCGCCGTCAGCAGCTTGTCCACGGGATAAGCATCAGCGACCTCATGCAGGCTCTCCACCTCGCGAATCTTAAGATCGCACGCGTCGCGCTCATACTTGACGATATTCTTCTGCGAGCCGTCAGGCAGCGTGATCATGCAATGGTACGAGTCCTCGACGTGCAAATCGCGACCAAGCGAAATCATAGGGATCACGTCAAAATTACGCAGGTGATCAATCAGGCGATGCAATTCGTCGGCAGGCATAGCCTGATCGAACAGCACCTCGTCGGTCTGGGCATCGACCACATGCGCGCCATTAAAGGCAACTAGCAGACCGTCATGGTTTTGAAGGTCGAGCTCCTGCGCCAAGGCGTGCAGCCCCCATGCGGGACGGCCCGAAGCCAAGATGAGCTTAATGCCCGACTCCTGCGCCGCGAGCAGTTTCTCGCGCGTACGCGGGCTGATGACCTTTTGGTCGTTGGTGAGCGTACCGTCGATATCCATTGCGATGGCTTTGATTGCCATATATGCCTCCCTGTCATTGAGCAACCTTGTCTGAGCCATCATACAGAACACCCACGGCGGCGCTGTTTGCAACGGGAAAAATGTCATATTGTCCCAAACATGAACGGCGTGCCTTCGACGATTGCGATGCCCGTCGAGGCGCCTCCCGATACATTCCATTCTATCCAGATAGCAAAGGGCCCGCATCCCAACGGATACGGGCCCTTGTCGGCTATGCGTTAGTTTTCGCAGCGAATCCTACTTACGGTGCGCGCGATAGAACTCGATGAGCGCCTGGGTCGAAGCGTCCTGCTCGGCCTTGGCGGCGTCGTCGTGGAAGGCAGGGGTGATCTGCTTGGCAAGCTGCTTGCCCAGCTCAACGCCCCACTGGTCGTAGGAGTCGATGCCCCAGACCGTACCCTCGACAAACGTGATGTGCTCGTACAGGGCGATGAGCTCGCCGAGCGCGAACGGGGTCAGCGTGTCGCCAAAGATCGAGGTCGTCGGACGGTTGCCCTCAAAGCAGCGAGCCGGGACGATCTGCTCGGGCGTGCCCTCGGCGCGCACCTCATCGGCCGTCTTGCCAAAGGCGAGCGCCTTGGTCTGGGCCAGGAAGTTGCCCAGGAACAGCTCGTGCACGTCCTGACCGCTATCGGTCGCAGGGTTGGCGGTATTGGCGAAGGCGATGAAATCGGCCGGAACCACCACGGTGCCCTGGTGCAGCAGCTGGTAGAAGGCATGCTGGCCGTTGGTGCCGGGCTCGCCCCAGAAAATCTCACCGGTGTCGGAGGTCACGGCGCTGCCGTCCCAGCGGACATGCTTGCCGTTGGACTCCATGGTGAGCTGCTGCAGGTAGGCCGGGAAACGGTGCAGGTACTGGCAGTACGGCAGCACGGCGTGGCTCTTGGAACCGAAGAAGTTGACATACCAGACGTTGAGCAGGCCCATCAGCGCGACGGCGTTGTTCTCGAGCGGGGTGTTGCAGAAGTACTCGTCGATGGCGTGGAAGCCCTCGAGGAACTGCTGGAAGCGCTCGGGGCCGAGCACGACGATCAGCGACAGACCCACGGCGGAATCGACGGAGTAACGGCCGCCAACCCAGTTCCAGAAACCGAAGGCGTTGGCCGGATCGATACCGAAGGCCTCGACCTTGTCGAGTGCAGTGGAGACGGCAACGAAGTGCTTGGCCACGGCCTCGGCGTTCCGCTCATCGGAGCCGTCGATGGCGCCCTGGGCCTTGAGTTGCTCGAGCATCCAGGTCTTGACCTCGCGGGCGTTGGTGAGGGTCTCGAGCGTGGTGAAGGTCTTGGAGACGATAATCACGAGCGTGGTCTCGGGATCCAGGCCCTTGAGCTTCTCGGCCTGGTCGTTGGGGTCGATGTTGGAGATGTAGCGGCAGTCGATACCGGCGTCGGCATAGGGGCGCAGAGCCTCGTAAGCCATGACCGGGCCCAGATCGGAGCCGCCGATGCCGATGGACACCAGGTGCTCGATCTTCTTGCCGGTAACGCCCTTCCACTCACCGGAGCGCACGCGCTCGGCGAAAGCATACATGCGATCGAGGACCTCGTGCACGTCGGCGACGACATCCTGGCCGTCGACGATAAGCTGGCCTTTCTCGCTTGCCGGACGGCGCAGCGCGGTGTGCAGGACGGCGCGGTCCTCGGTGGTGTTGATGTGCTCGCCGGAGAACATGGCGTCGCGGCGCTCCTCGAGCTTCACCTCGCGGGCAAGATCGCACAGCAGCTTGACGGTCTCATCGGTCACCAGGTTCTTGGACAGATCGAAGTGAAGGTCGCCGGCGTCAAAGCTCAGCTTGTTCACGCGGTCGGCGTCAGCGGCGAACCAGGCCTTGAGGTCGATGCCCTCGGCCTCGAGCTTCTCCTGATGAGCCTCGAGCGCCTTCCAAGCGGCGGTCGACGTAGCGTCGATAGGTGCGGCAACAGTTGCCATAAAGTCCTCCTCAGCATACGGGCGCAAGCCTCCATGCGCCCGGATAATCAGATAGTCCTATTCTAGCGCAGGTCAAGACTACAATCAGCGAGCGTTGCCAATCCGCCTCCCAACGGCAACCGACCAAAAAGGGACAGGTTTATTTTGGCAGGTCAAACGCTTTACCTACAAGAATTAACCTGTCCCTTTATGGCAGATATTAGGCCGCGGCGCACACACTGCCGAGCAGCTCGCGCAAGGGCGAGCCGATACCCTCCAGCAGTTCGGGAGCGATGATGGCGAAAACGGGAACCTCGCCGGCACCCACAACGGCGGGCACTTTTCCCTCGGAGACGATGCATCCGTAGGGAACAAAGCCGTCCTCGCCGGCATCGAGCACGGCCATGCGACGAGCGAGTTCGCGCGCAAAGCCCGCCGTATCGGCATCGCCGATCGCCAGGACAAAGTCCACGCCCTCATCGGTCGCCAGGGCTACGGCCTCATCGACCAAATCGTCTCCCCCGTCGCCCCCGACCAAGCCGCAACGAAAGAGCACGCGTTCGAGCAGGGCGCGATCGAGCGAGCCCAGCGCCGCCGAAACGAGCTCATCACGCGTGTGCTTGTCGCCTCCCAGCACGACCAGTGTCTTGGTGCCGCCATAGTGGGCAACCAATCGCCCGCACCAGCGAGCCACGTCCCCATCCGCAACCAAGCGCGTCGGCATACCAAACCCATAGTTAACCATTATCCCCACAACCCTTCCGTGCTTTATGGTGGCATCAATCGTTAGCCTCATGCTACGAAGCGAGCTTTTCCGAGCTGTTTCGCGCTCTTTAGGGCTGCGTTAAAAACCCGATGCAACCGCACGACCATACCTGCCAAAAAGGGACAGATTTTGACGGTGTCCGGTCGAGCAGGTATTATCGAACAGGTATTCGATAAGAACATGTGTTTGATGGGAGGGCTCGGATGGCGCACGAGCAGCACACCTACATCTGCATCGACCTCAAGACGTTTTATGCCAGCGTCGAGTGCGTCGATCGTGGGCTCGATCCGCTCACCACCAACCTGGTCGTTGCCGACGAATCGCGCGGACGCACGACTATCTGTCTCGCTATCACGCAGGCTATGAAGGACCTAGGGATTCACAACCGCTGTCGCCTGTTCGAAATACCCGATGGCATCGACTACATTAAGGCCGTACCGCGCATGCAGCACTACATGGAGGTGTCGGCGCGGATCTACGGTATCTACCTGGAATACGTCAGTCCGCAAGACATTCACGTCTACTCAATTGACGAGTGCTTTATCGACGTGACGCCATATCTGGACCTCTATCACACCGATGCGGAAGGCTTCGCCTGCATGTTGCGCGACGAGGTCCTCGCGCGCACCGGCATCACGGCGACGGTCGGCATCGGCCCCAACCTATTCCAGGCCAAGGTAGCACTCGACATCACTGCCAAGCATGTGCCCAGTCGCATCGGCACACTCGACGACGAGACCTTTCGCAAGGAGATCTGGCCCCATCGCCCCATCACCGACATCTGGGGCATCGGCCCCGGCGTGGCGGCCCGTCTCGAGAAATACGGTGTCTACGACCTGATGGGGGTCGCAGCGCTCGACGAGAACCTGCTCTACGACGAACTCGGCGTCAATGCCGAATATCTTATCGACCACGCCTTCGGGCGTGAGCCGACAACCATCGCCGATATCCAAGCTTATCGCCCGCAAGCGACCTCGACCACCACAGGGCAGGTGCTCTCGAAGGGCTATGCCTATGAGCAGGCCTACACCGTCTTGCGCGAGATGGTCGACAACGCCGTGTTGGACCTAGTCGATAAGCACGTGGCCTGCGACAGCATCTCGCTCTTTGTGGGTTATGCGAGCGAACGAGCTGACATACGCCGCCTCGACGCCAGCGGTACAGCGCAATATGTGGACGGATGCGGACACCTACGCTCGAGCACGTCGAGCATCGAACCCACCGCAACCGCCGGCCCTGAGCTCGCGCCCCGTGCGCCCAAGCCCGTCCAGCGCGATGACGAACGGCGCCGCCTGGTGCGGGAGGCGCAGGCTATCGATGGCATCTTTGTGGGAGAGCATGGCGGCAAACCGCGCGGCGGCTATGCCGCACTCTTAGCGCACTCCAACGCCTCGCGCAAGCTGCCCGAGCGCACCAATTCGTTTAAGAAGATCATGGGCTATTTCGATGAGCTCTGGGCGCAGACTGTCGATCCCAAACGACCAGTCAAGCGCATCAACCTGGGATTTGGCAACCTCATGCCGGAGGAGTTTGCCACCATCGATCTATTTAGCGATGTCGAGGCCGATGAGCGCGAGCGCGAGCTGGCCCGTGCCGTGCTGGCTGTAAAAGGCAAATACGGCAAGAACGCGCTGGTTAAGGGATTAAGCTTTACCGCCGGCGCCACCGCGCGCGAACGCAACGATCAGGTAGGAGGACATCGTGCCTAAGCCCCAACAACAACCGATGCGGCCGCCGACACCATTTGAGCGCCTGGCGGACCCCGAGGGAAGACGTCGTTCCGCCGACCCCAAACTCACCGCCAACGGCGCCGTTCGCGCCGGCCGTGCCGCGCAGTTTATGCCCTTTGCCGCCCTCACGGGATACTACGAGCTCGTACGCAAGCAAGAAATCACTGTCGAGCCCAAATGCGAACTCACGGAAGAAAAAGCCCTCGAGCTTTCGAAAAAGCTCGAGGGCCTCAAACGCGGCGACTTGGTTCGCGTCACCTATTACGATACGTACGGTTATCGTAGCCGCACCGGCATTCTCGACGAAGTGCTCCCCGCCTTCAAGCTGCTCAAACTTAAGGATATCGCCATTGACTTCGACGATATCCAAGACGTGGAGCTGCGCGGCCGAGCCTAATCGAACGCCTCGGCCTCGATACAAGCGGCTAGAGCCTCATAACGTAATAGCCCGCGTCCCTCACCGCGGCCTCAAGTGTCTCGCGGTCAATCGGACGCTTTGAACGCACGCGCGCTGTGTGGTCCGCGTACGTTACCGTGGCCCACACGCCATTCAGCGCATTGAGGGCATTGGCTACATTCTGAGCGCAGCCATCGCAGCTCATGCCGCCGATAAGCAGCTCATCGCTATAGGGGTAGTGGGACGGATCGGTATCCGCAACCACTACTTTCTTGGCCTTCTTACCGCTCGTGCCATCGCTGCAGCAGCTCTTTCCGTGTGTCGAAGCGACAATACGCCGCAGGCCAAAGAACATGCCGACGACAATCGCGGCAAGCACGATGATATTTGCAGGGTTTAGCAAGTCTTCCATGCGATCCCCTTTCTCCAAACTCTTATACCTATACCCCCATGGGGTGTTCCCATCTTACTCCAAACTCGTGTCGGTTCGGTCAATTAGTTTCCCGCTTCAAACTTTTTTGTTGACCTTGGCTTACTTTCGTGTATAAGTTTTCCTAGGCTAACAACTGAGGACCCGAAAGGAGCATCGTGACTCGAACCATTGACATCCCAACATACCAAACGGCTGTCGTGCGCAACTGCTCCCCTACGCTCGCAGGTATCAAGCCGGCCTCGCTCTTTACCTATCCCGGCGTTTACGCCAACCAAGGCGGAAAACCCGGCGCCGCCCATATCGAAGAGCGACGCTCTCGCCTGCTCGCGGTCATTGCCCAATGCAACCGCGAGCTCCAGCCACTCGGGATCCATATGAGCGTTTTGGTCTGGCGCCCCTGCGGAGCGCTCATCTATGTGTACCGCCCTGCGGACCTCATGCGATACCTCTCCGACCCCCGCGCCACGACGGCGCTTACCGCCGAAGGTTACGATGTCCACAACCTGCCCGCATCCCTGGTGCATCTCGCCGCGCGCATCACGCTGGCAAGCAGCAATGCCGCAGAAAGCGCCTATGACAGCAGCGTCTGCGCACTCGCGCGAAATAGGCACTGCGATACGGGGTGCATGTGCGAGTTCCCCCACGAAATTGGCTATTTTTTGGGCTATCCCTACGAAGATGTCCATCAGTTTATCGTCCAGCACGGCGAAAACTATAAGGTCTTTGGCGCATGGAAGGTATACACAAACGTTGAGCAGGCGCTCACGACCTTCGATTCCTATCGCGCATGCACGCAATACCTTACGTACATCTATCAACAGGGCTGCACCCTGGGACAACTTGTCCAGGCAACCCGATAGAGCATACAAAACGCGGCCGCACGCCGCACAACCGAAAGGAAAACATATGAGCAATATCGCAGTCGTCTACTGGAGCGGCACGGGCAACACCGAGGCCATGGCAAACCTCGTCGCCGAGGGCGCGACGTCAGCCGGCGCCGAGGCTGAGGTCATCTCCTGCGCCGACTTCTCTGCCGACAAGGCCACCGACTATGATGCCTTCGCCTTCGGCTGCCCCGCCATGGGTTCCGAGGAGCTTGAGTATGACGAGTTCCAGCCTATGTGGGACGAGGTCAAGGAGACCCTCGGCGATAAGAAGGTCGTCCTCTTTGGCTCCTACTCGTGGGCCGAGGGCGAGTGGATGGACAACTGGAAGGCCGATGCCGACGAGGCGGGCGTCAACGTCGTCGATTCCGTCATTTGCTACGATGCGCCCGACGATGAGGGCGAGGCGGCCTGCCGCGCCCTTGGAGCCGAGCTCGCCTAGCGGCAATGAGCTCCGCCCGCAACGCGCTCTGCACCAAAACACATTCGCGTCCTAACAAAAACGGGAGCCGGATCACATCCGGCTCCCGTTTTCTGCTATGTCAGTCATATAAAGCGGCTACGAGATATTGCCCAAGAACGCCTTAGTGCGCTCGCTTTTGGGGTGGTCGAAGACCTCGCTCGGCGTGCCCTCCTCCACGATAACGCCGCCGTCCATAAAGACGACGCGGTCGGCGACGTCGCGGGCAAAGCCCATCTCGTGCGTCACCACGATCATGGTCATACCGTCACGTGCAAGATCGCGCATGACGCCAAGGACGTCGCGAACCAGCTCGGGGTCGAGCGCCGACGTCGCCTCGTCAAAGAGCATGACGTGCGGGTTCATCGACAGGGCGCGAGCGATGGCAACGCGCTGCTGCTGGCCGCCCGAGAGCTGGCTCGGCATAAAGTCGATACGCTCGGCAAGACCGACCTTGGTCAGCTCCTCGACGGCAATCTTCTCGGCCTCTTCCTTGCTGCGCTTGAGTACCTTCTGCTGCGCGAGCATGACGTTCTTTTTGACTGAGAGGTGCGGGAACAAATTGAACTGCTGGAACACCATACCCAGATGCGTACGTACCTTGTTAAGGTCGACACCCTTGGCGCACACGTCCACGCCCGCAACGACAATCGAGCCACTCGTGGGATGCTCCAGACGGTTGATGCAGCGAAGCATCGTCGACTTGCCCGAGCCCGAGGGGCCCAAGACCACAACGACCTCACCCTTGTGCACATCCAGATCGATATCGCGCAGGACCACGTTGTCGCCAAAGGCCTTCTGGAGGTTCTTGATACTGACGACGACCTCGTTCGAGTTATTGGTTTCGCTCATGATAGGACCTCCTTACAGACCGGCGATGTGATCGGCGGGCGTCGCGACAACCTGTCCGGCGCTCTTGGCGGGACGCTTCTTCTTGGTCTCGGCCGTGCCCAGAAGCCTCGCCTCAAGACCGCTCACCAAGCGAGCGAGCGGCAGGGTGATGACCAGATAGAACAGAGCGGCAACCACGTACGGTGTAATGGAGCCCGTCGTGGCCACGATGGTACGGGCGTTCATGACGATCTCGACCACACCCACGGCGGCAAGCAGCGACGTATCCTTGTAAAGCAAGATAAACTCGCTGGTCAGCGTAGGCAAAACATTGCGGAACGTCTGCGGAATCATAACGTAGAGCAGCGTCTGGAAGGCATTCATGCCCAGAGAGCGAGCAGCCTCGTTTTGGCCCTTGGGGATTGATTGAATACCGGCACGGAAGATCTCGCACAGGTACGCAGACGAGTTCATGGCCATGACGATAACGCCCAAGACATAGTCGTCCACCTTGACGCCGGCCAACGGCAGACCGAAGAACGCGATGTAGATCTGCAGGAACGCCGGCGTACCGCGAATGATATTCACGTAGATGCCGGCGAGGCAGCGCAGGATGCGCGACTTGGAGATGCGCATGAGCGACAGGGCAAAACCGAAGGGAATTGCCAGCGGAAACGCCACGAGCACGATCGAGAGCGACATGAGGAAGCCCTTAAAGACGATCGGCAGGCTCTGGACCAAAATGACCGGGTTCAGGAACAGGCGCAGGAACATATTGGAGTTCCAGGCCTCGACCCACGGCTGCTCTTTAAGGTCGGCCAAGAAGTTATCGAAGGCCGTCACGCCCTTGATCTCCACCGACGGAATCTTGGAGATCTTCTTGGTCGACCCGTCGGCGAGCGTATAGGTGCCGCTAAAGGCCTCATCGCCGCCCTCGACGGGGAAGGTCACGCCGTAAACCTCGACACGGAAAAAGCCGCCGGCAGGCGCCGTCTCGCCAAAATCGATCTTGAGCGTCTGGCCGTCAGCCTTGCACGTGGGTTTCATGGGCGTACGATCCATGAGGTCCTCGCCCGAGAGCATCGTCAATCGCGTGTCATCGGTACCAAACGTCGTGCCGTCGACAAACGTCAAAGAAAGACCGCTCAGCTCCTCGTCGGCATCGGCCTGAACTTCCCAGGTAATGCGCGTCTCGGTGCCGCCGACCACAGCGCTGCCCGAACCGGTGTTGGGTCGGGCGGTAATCTTTGCGGTCTCAAGCGCCTGGGCGGTCGTGGGCGCATATGCCCCCGCGCACACCAGCGCGAGCGCCACGGCCATGACGCAGGCTAGCTTTTGGAGCAAGGCGGGCAGTGAAAAACGCTGCTCCGCGGCCCCTTTGTTCAGTCGAGACAAGGTGGCTCCTATCGTAGAAGTTGCCGGCAAAACGAGACGGAAACACTCTCCGTCAAGAGAAGCGCAAAGGCCCTCTCCGCAAAACGGAAAGGGCCCGCGCACAATCAAGTAGCTATTTTACTTGATGTTGTACTTAGCCATGAGGGCGTCAACGGTACCGTCATCGGTCAGATCCTTGATGGCCTGGTTGATGTCGTCCTTGAGCTTGGTGTTGCCCTGGTTGATGGCGATGGCGTACTCCTCGCCGGTGCTGATCTGCTTGATGGTCTGGCAGGTGTTGAACTGCTCGGCGGTCAGCTGGCTGGCAACGGAGCGGTTGGTGACTACGGCGTCACCCTTATCGGACTGCAAGGCGCTGAAGCACTCGGTAGCATCCTTGTAGGGGACGATCTTGGCCTTGGGGAAGTTCTCCTGGGCAAAGGCCTCGGCGGTCGAGCCAGACTGGACGATGATGGTAGCGTCGGCGTTGTTGAGCTTCTCGCTGTAGTTGTCAGCCGTGATGTCGGCGTTATCGACCTTGGTCACGATGGCCTGATCGTCCATGTAGTAGGAATCGGAGAAAGTGACTTCCTTCTCACGCTCAGGCGTGTCAGTGATAGCCGCGATGGAGACGTCATACTTGGCACCCGAAGCGACGCCCGGAACCAGCGTGTCAAAGTCATTGTTGACGTACTCGACATCCAGGCCCAGCTTGTCGCCGATAGCCTTGATGAGCTCAAGGTCAAAGCCCTGGTAGTCGCCGTTGTCATCCTTGTACTCAAACGGAGCGTACTCGGCAGAGGTGCCGACGGTCAGCGTACCGTCCTTGACGAGCGCGTACTCCTTGGAGCCATCGACCTTCTCGACCTTCGCGTCGTCAGAGCTGCTGGAACCGGCATCGGAACCAGAGGTGGCGTTGGACGAGCCGCAACCCGTCAGTGCAAGAGCGAGTGCCATGGCACCCGTGGCGGCAAATGCGCCAAGCTTCTTCAGCTTCATAATCAGTCTCCTTCCGGTGACCCCGTTTGATTCAGAGGTCTGCAAAAACTGTTGGATATTATGCGCCCGTTTGGAAGAATCCGCAATTAGAAAACTGATTGAAACAAACCCATAACGTGAATGGAACACTCCACTTTATGACAGTCATTACTGCTGCAACGACCTTAACAGTTTGATTTCAGCCGCATAACCTGCAAGTTCGTTCGGTGTCTCCAAAATGAATGGCAATGCGCGCAAGCGGCCGTTCGATACAATATTCTGCATAACCTGCATACCGCCACCAAACTCTTCACTACCCAGATAACCCTTACCGATGCATTCGTGGCGGTCCTTATGGGCGCCGCAAGGGTTCTTCGAATCGTTGATATGTACGGCATGCAGGCGGTCGATACCCACCACGCGGTCGAACTCGTCGAGCACACCATCAAGATCGTGGACGATGTCATAACCGGCGTCATTCACATGACAGGTGTCCAGACACACGCCCAGCTTGTCCGATAGCTCTGGACGCCTGGCAGCAACACCCTCGATAATGCGCGCCAGCTCTTCAAAGCTGCGGCCCACCTCGGTGCCCTTGCCGGCCATGGTCTCGAGCAGCACCGTCGTCTGCTGCCCCTCAAACATTACCTGACACAAGGTGTCGACGATCATCTGAATGCCGGCATCAGTCCCCTGCCCCACATGCGCGCCGGGGTGGAAGTTGTAGTAGTTGCCGGGCAGTGCTTCCAGACGCTGCAAGTCCTCGGCCATTGCCTCCAAGGCAAACTCGCGCGCCCGCTCTTTGGCAGAACAGGGGTTGTAGGTATAGGGGGCATGCGCCACGAGTGGGCCAAAATCATTTTGCGCCATAAGGTCACGCAGGGCCGCCACGTCATCCATGTCAAGATCTTTCGCCTTGCCGCCGCGCGGGTTACGCGTAAAGAATGCAAAGGTATTGGCGCCGATGGATAACGCCGTCTCCCCCATCGCCCGATAGCCCTTCGTCGTCGAAAGATGACACCCAATCGTCAGCATCTCCAGCTCCCCCTCATCAGTTGCGGTGAAATAGTTCCTGTTTGGCCCCTATTCTGCCGCAAACAGGAACTATTCCACCGCAACTTATAAAAGGGGCATCAGAGATGCAGGCCGCCAAGCACTACGGCTACGGGCGCCAACGTCATGATCCCCTACGCGTCAGCGCCAAGTCCTAGAGGGCTAGACGGATTGCATCGATAATGCGCGCGCAGCGCTGTGTGGCGGCAAGGGGCATGACGGGACTCTCGAGTTTCCCCGCACGGATGAGCTGGGTCGCATGCTGGATTTCACCATAGAAATCATCGACCTCAAACGGGGCATTTATTTCGAGCATTCGTCCGTCGGAGTACTTCACATGGGCGAGCTCGGGGCGATGGAGGCGCTCGATTTCCAACGAGCCCCGCTCGCAGACAATCGTTAAGCGGCTTTCATATGCTGCTTTGCCATCGCACGCCATATGAATAGGTATGCCGCCGACGCTCATACGGATTTCATCGGCCCAATCGACGCGGCCGCCCGATACGTCACGCCAGCGAACTTCACGGGACGAAACATCGCACGCGCCCGCAAGCAAATCCTCAAACCACCCGACCGCATAGCAGCCCATGTCATATAGACAGCCGCCCTGCAACGGATCAAGCAGATAGCCCGAAGGAGACTCGCCGTAATCGAGCTTTTGCACGCTTTCAATCGAGACAATACGGCCAAGCTCACCCGACGCAAGCAAGTCCTTCACGCGAGTGCGCATCGGGCAAAACCGATTCTTCATCGCCTCCATAAACAGCACGCCGCACTCACGGGAAACGGAAGCGATCGCATGGGCCTCTTCTTCATTCAAAACGGCCGGCTTTTCGCACAGTACGGCCTTTCCCGCGCGCAGTGCCCGACAGACCCAATGCGCATGCATGCCATGCGGAAGAGCCAAGTAGATTACGTCGACATCGGGGTCGGCAATCAGCGCATCATAAGCCGCATCGCCGCTATCGTCAGCCGTGGCATAACCGTGCGCGGCATCAATCGAAAACGCCCTGCAAAACTCCTCAACATGCGAAGGAGTGCGACCGGCGGCAGCCACAAGCCGTGCCCCGTCCACCTCCTTGAGCGACGATGCAAATCGATGCGAAATGTGTCCGGCGCCCAAAACGCCCCAACGAACCTCACGTAAATCATCACATGAATCCCGATGGCCCACGACAGCCCCCTTCAGTTGCGGTGAAATAGTTCCTGTTTGGCCCCTATTCTGCCGCAAAAAGGAACTATTCCACCGCAAGTTATAAAAGGGGCATCAGGAGCACGTCTTGCAAAAGGCTTTAAGCGCGGCCGTTACGGGGCCAGGCTGGAAACGTCGGCGCACATCGTCGAGACGCTCGGGAATATCGATGTGCTGCGGGCAGTGACGTGCGCATTTGCCGCACTTGACGCAATTGCTCACCAGCTTGGGCTCGTTCGTCCGCACCGCGCTCGCCGTAAAGTATTGAGACAGCCCCGTAAACCAACTATGCGCGTAGCTCGCATTGTAGGCGCCAAAGCAACCGGGAATATTGATGCCCTTGGGGCACGGCATGCAGTAGCCGCACCCCGTACAGGGCACGCGATTCGATTTCTCAAACTCTCCCAGCACACGTGCGATGGTATCGAGCTGCTCTGTCGTCATCGAATCCGGCAGCGCACGATCCGCCAATGCCGCGTTCTCGTCCACCTGCGCGGTATCGGTCATACCCGAAAGCAGCATCGTGACTTGAGGATGGTTCCACACCCACGAAAGGCCCCAAGCAGCCGGCGTCTTCAGGTACGGATCGCGTACGTCATCGAGCACGGCGCGGGCCCGCGGAGGCAGTTTGCCCGCCAGGCGTCCACCCAAAAGCGGTTCCATCACAAACACCGCGAGCCCGCGCTCGGCGGCTGCCATGAGTCCCGCCGTTCCCGCTTGGTATCGCTCTCCAGCGTAGTTGTACTGGATCTGGCAAAAGTCCCAGTCATACGCGTCAAGCATCGTGAGGAAGTCCGCCGCACTGCCGTGGTACGAAAAACCTATCTGGCGAATACGCCCCGCAGCCTTTTGGTGCGCAATCCAGTCCTCGATACTCAACGCTACCACGCGCTCCCACTGCGCGGGCGAGGTGATGTTGTGCATAAGGTAATAGTCGATATGGTCAGTCCGCAAACGGCGCAGCTGCTCGTCAAAAAAGCGGTCGAAATCCTCCGCACATTTGCACGAAGCGTGCGGCAACTTAGTCGCGAGCAAGATCTGGTCGCGCAGACCCAGGCGCTCAAGCGAGGCTCCCACACAAGCTTCGTTACCGGGGTAGAGATAGGCCGTGTCCAGATAGGTTATCCCTTGCTCCACCGCACGGGAGATGATGGCATCGGCCGTCTTCGCATCGGGGTGTCCCGGCGCACCGGGAAACCTCATGCAGCCCAGACCCAGAGCGGATATTCGGTTACCACTTTTGGGGTCAACACGGTATTGCACGGCCCCTCCCTTCGCCATCAGCGCCCCGGCAAGGCGAAACACAATGGTCACGCAGCCGAAACATCGTGGAATCGCAATCGAGAATGTATCGTAACGTAGCAGAAATCGAGCCGTCACGACACCGCTTTAACATCAGCAAAAAGCCCGATGAAAGGAGACGACCGTGACCACACGCGAGAACGCCTACCCCTACCCCGGCGAACAATACATCCTCTCGGTCGACCGTTACCAAATCGAGGTCATGGACCATCTAGACGAGCTTCCCGCCACGGGTGCTGTCATCTTCTGCACCTTCCCCAAGGTGCGCGATGGCGTTGGATATCCCGCACGCGTTTTTGTGATCTGTCCCGCGGCATAAGCGCACAGTGCAATAGTTTCTTTTTCATAACAGCAGCCCCGCGCGCTTACCAAACGCCCCGGCGACATACAATCCATCAGGCGCCCCTTACGCGGGCGCCTTTTATATGGGGAGATGATTCACATGCAGATCAACAAGGTTGCCTTTATCGGCAAGGGCGGCGTCGGGCTACTCTACGGCAGCATGATCGCCCAGACACTCGGCAACGATGCCGTCGAATACGTCATGGACGACGCTCGCTTTGAGCGCCATGCGAACGACGCGCTCACCGTCAACGGCAAGCCCTGCGTACTCAAGTCCGTCCGCGCCAGCGAGGCGACACCCGCCGACCTGGTCATCCTCACGGTCAAGACAACCGGACTCGACCAGGCACTCAAGACTATGGAGCGCGTCGTGGGGCCCAATACGCTCATCGCCTCGCTGTGCAACGGCATTACGAGCGAGCAAAAGATTGCCGAGCGCTTTGGTTGGGAGCATACCGTCCTGGGTATCTGCCAGGGCATGGACGCCGTATTCCTCGACGGCGCGCTCACCTTTACCAATGCGGGCGAGATTCGCTTTGGCGCGGCAGCAGGCACCGAGCCCGCAACCGTCACCGCCATCGACGAGCTCTACACACGCTGTGGCATCGCCCATACCGTCGAGAGCGACATTGCACACCGCATGTGGGCCAAACTCATGCTCAACGACGGCATCAACCAGACCTGCATGGCCTACGGCGGGACCTACGGAAGCGCCACAGAGCCGGGCTCCGAGCAGCGTCGCTGCTTTGTTTCCGCCATGCGCGAAACGCTTGCGGTCGCCAACGCCGAGGGCGTTGAGCTGACCGAGACAGACCTGACGCAGATGGTGCACCTCATCGAGGGAATCGACCCCGCCGGTATGCCCTCGATGGCGCAGGACCGCATCGCGCAACGAAAAACCGAAGTCGAGGAGTTCGCGGGCACCATTTGCCGCCTGGCCGCCAAACACGATATCCAAGTGCCGCAAAACGATTGGCTCTACCGGAGGATTCGCGAAATAGAAAGCAGCTGGTAGCCTCGGCCGCATTGCGACGCGCGCAATACAAGCAGACAGGCCTTCGCGAGGATTCCGTCATTCGCGAAGGCCTGTTGCATTTAGCTCGAGGCTAAAACTGAGGCTTATTTTGCGATTCCGGAACCTCGTCCTCGTCATCGCGGCAAAGTAGCACGCCGGCACTTCCCATCAGCGCCGCTGCAATCAAGGCGCCCACAACCACAGGAGCGGCGCCCGTAGCGGACTGCAAGCCGGCAGCTAACGCCGCCGTCGGGCCAAGACATCCGATCAAAAGGGCAACGACGGCAATAGCGACATCTCGAGCGTTCATGGGACCACTTCCTCCACGAGAAAGACTTTGCTTCTCGTGACTTAGTGTGCCCCGCGCCCATATGCCCAACGTAGTGTCACGGTAAGGGCTCTGTTAACTCAAATGTACATAAAAACGGGTGCCTTTACATTGCCCGAAAGCTCGGTAAAGACGCCCGCCCGTCATGTCCTATTGGCTTATGACAGATTACCAACCGGTATAGTAGTCGGTGGTTCCGGCTGCGCAGCCGGAGTCATAGACCTTGCACTCGCCCTTGGAACCGGTAAACGTGGAGCCTTGTGCCTTATCGCCCGCGGCCACGACGTAGTAGCCATCGGAATCGCGCCAAAAGCCCTCGGAATCCTGCGTCCATTCGCCCGTGCGGTGGTGATACAACACGTTGCTGCTGTAATAAGTCTCGCGGCGGCCGTTATAGTTATTGACGCCGCTCGAGCGCGTCAGGCCCGAGCCGTTCGCGTAATACGCAGCGGACGTGTAAGACGAGCCGGAGCCGGCGTTGTAATACGAAGCCTGAACGGCCTCAGCGGCCTCGGCTTCGGCTGCGGCAGCCTCGAGCGCCTCGCGCTTGGCATCCTCAAGCGTGGAGCGAAGCTCGTCGAGCTCGGTCGACTTGGCGTCGACCTCCCCCATCGTCAACAGGCTACCCGCACCGTCGATGCAGCCCTGCAACACAGCGCGCTCGTCATCGGTAGCATAGTCGCCATACATATTCATAATGATCTGAGCGCGCATCTCCAGGGAATCGCGCTTTGCCCCCATCGAGGCGTTCCACTCCTGCATAGAGCCATAACCGTCGCCGCGGTAGTCGACGGGCTGCACCAGCGTCGCCTCGGACGGCGTAGATCCGACCGTATCGGATAGTGTTGCCGCGTGGGCATCAGTTGCGCCGGCGCCCGCCAAAAGTGCCACGGCCAGAGCGGCGGAAAGGGCGGCGGCTTTCGGTTTTCGTGAATCGATCCTCATGTAGCTGGAAACCTCCGTAGTGCGTTTTTGCTGCGTTTGAGCTGCGTGTGATTCGATTGCGCTGCATAGTACTCCGAGCAAATCGCGACCTGCGGTTTTACTCAAAAGGCGCACGTCAATTGCGTAAAACTCACATCCTCTCAACAGGAGTTTTCCACATCTCGATTGCATAAAGCATGCCAAAAACCCTGTAACAGCGCCCTTCCTATGCAAAAAAGGCGCCTGTGCAACCATTGTTCGCACAGGCGCCTTGAGCAGGCATTTTATGCAGTTATACCTATCGAGTCGCAAGGGGTCCTTGCACAAGTCGCCTTACTCGTCCAGCGCGGCGAAGGCCTGCTTCAGATCCCAAATGATGTCCTCGGCGTTCTCGGTACCGATGGAAAGACGAATCGTGGAGGGCGTGATGTTCTGCTCAGCGAGCTCCTCGGCAGAGAGCTGGGAGTGCGTGGTGGTAGCCGGGTGCACGACGAGCGACTTGACGTCGGCCACGTTGGCGAGCAGCGAGAACACCTGCAGATGATCGATGAACTTCCAAGCTGCCTCCTGGCCACCCTTAATCTCAAAGGTAAAGATCGAGGCACCGCCGTTGGGGAAATACTGCTTGTAAAGCTCATGGTCGGGGTGCTCAGGCAGGCTCGGGTGGTTCACCTTGGCGACGTGGCTGTCACCAGCCAGGAACTCAACGACCTTCTTGGTGTTCTCGACATGACGGTCAACGCGCAGCGACAGGGTCTCGGTGCCCTGGAGCAAGACCCAGGCGTTGAACGGGCTGATGCAGGCGCCCTCGTCGCGCAGCAGGATAGCGCGAACATAGGTCGCGAAGGCGGCGGGACCGGCAGCCTCGGCAAACGAAACACCGTGGTAGGAGGGGTTGGGCTCAGCGATCTGGGCGTACTTTCCGCTCGCCTTCCAATCGAAGTTACCGCCGTCGACGATCACACCGCCCAGCGAGGTACCGTGGCCGCCGATGAACTTGGTTGCGGAGTGGACGACGATGTTGGCACCATGCTCCAGCGGACGGAACAGATACGGGGTGCCGAAGGTGTTGTCGACGACAACCGGCAGACCGTGCTTCTTGGCGATCTCGGAGATGGCGTCGATGTTGGGGATGTCGGAGTTGGGGTTGCCGAGCGTCTCGAGATAGATGACCGTGGTGTTGTCCTTGATGGCACCCTCGACCTCTTCCAGGTTATGGGCATCGACAAACGTGGTCTCGACGCCAAACTGGGAGAGCGTATGCTCCAGCAGGTTGTAGGAACCACCGTAGATGGTCTTCTGAGCTACCACGTGATCACCGGCCTGGGCAAGAGCCTGCAGGGTATAGGTGATGGCAGCGGCACCGGAGGCGACGGCAAGACCTGCCACGCCGCCCTCGAGTGCGGCGATACGGTCCTCGAAGACGCCCTGGGTGGAGTTGGTCAGACGGCCGTAGATGTTACCGGCGTCGGCAAGACCAAAGCGGTCGGCGGCGTGCTGGGAGTTGCGGAACACATAGCTCGTGGTCTGGTAGATAGGCACGGCACGGGAGTCGGATGCAGGATCGGCGCTCTCCTGGCCAACGTGCAGCTGCAGGGTATCGAAACCAAAGGTATGCTCGGGGTTGTTGATGAACTGGCTCATGATGATCTCCTTGATCGAACAAAAGTAAATAAATTAGAGAGAAGTAAGTCGCTGTCTCCTGATCACGCCAACGGGCGCAAACAGGAGCCCGGCATTCGTCTTGGTAAGCAATTCATATGCGGGCCTCCTTTCGCATCCCGGTTCCGTGGTTGGCTTAATTACCTACCGCCTTTGTGTGTTTTGAATAGTACGGGCATCGCTTCGCTCGGTCAATCACTTAAAAGCGCTAACCTGTTATCGGTTTTTTAGATAGCTATCGAAAGGACGGGCGCCGATGACCCTCCAGCAGCTTCGCTTTTTAATCGCCGTGGCAGAGTCCGGTTCGATCAATGCCGCAGCTCAGCGCCTCTATACCGCACAGTCCAATATCTCCAACGCCGTCAAAAGCCTGGAACAGGAGCTCCATCTGGAGATCTTTACGCGCTCCAGCCGCGGCGTCACGCTCACCAACGACGGTACCGAGCTTTTAGGCTATGCACGCCAGGTCGTAGAGCAGGCCGACATGCTCGAGGCCCGCTACGAGGACGGCGGCACCCCGCAAGCCCGCCTCGCCATTTCCGCCCAGCACTACGCCTTTTCGGTCGAGGCCTTTGTCAACGTAGTCGAGCGCTGCCGCGACAGCAAGTTCGAGTTCATCATGCGCGAGACCACCACATCGCAGATCATCGATGACGTCCGTGCGTTTCGCAGCGATATCGGCATCCTCTATCTGGACGACTTTAACGCCCGCGTTCTGCAGAAGGCTTTTGCCGATGCCCGCGCAAGCTTCCATCCCCTCTTCGACGCGACGGTCCACGTCTTCGTGAGCGAACGCCATCCGCTCGCACGCCGCCCTCAACTGTCCCTTGCCGACCTCGCGCCCTATACGCGCTACAGCTTTGAGCAGGGAACCTCAAACTCCTTCTATTACGCCGAGGAACCCTTTAGCTATGTCCCTTGCGACCGCAACATACGAATCTCGGACCGCGGAACACTTACTAACTTGCTTATCACGTCGAACGGTTACACCCTGTCGACCGGTGTCCTCTCCAATGAAATGCAATGGGGTATGGCATCGATCCCGTTAGCAGACGCCCCAACGATGCACGTTGGCTACATCATGCACGACGAGCGCAAGCCCTCTCTCCTCTTGCAGCAATACCTCGACGAGCTCAACCGCATCATCCATGCCAGCTAACAGTCGGAAGACGGGGTAGAAATCGTAGATTGCTGGCCCCCGGCGGGCATGGCGCTACAATGGTCACTCACATGAAATGCACTCAAAGAAAGGAAGCCCGTGAAGGTCATCATCTATACCGACGGCTCGGCCCGATCAAATCCGGGACGCGGCGGCTACGGCGCCGTGCTCAAATACACCAACCCCGCCGGCAAGACCTTTACCTCCGAGCTTTCGCGCGGCTACGCCAAGACCACCAACAACCGCATGGAGCTCATGGCCGTTATCGTGGCGCTCGAGGCACTCAACCGCCCCTGCAAGGTCGAAGTCCATTCCGATTCGCAGTACGTCGTCAACGCCTTTAACAAGCACTGGATCGACGGCTGGAAAAAGCGCGGGTGGAAAACCGCCAACAAGCAGCCCGTCAAGAACCGCGACCTGTGGGAGCGCCTACTCACCGCCAAAAGCAAGCACAAGGTTGAGTTCATCTGGGTTAAGGGTCACGCCGGCCACGAGCTCAATGAGCGCTGCGATGAGCTCGCCACCACGGCGGCCGACGGCAGCAACCTCGATATCGACACCGGCTTTAACGAGAGCGACCTGTAATAGCGTTTTCGCACAGCTTTATATCCCCACGCGCTACACTCATCCTGTAGACCAAACAACGCAAGGGGGACGTATGCTGCGCATCGCGACCATCGGCACATCCATGATCACCGACGACTTTATCCAAGTCGTCAACGCCAACGACCAAGCCGCGTTTGTGGGCACGCTTTCACGCGATGCCAATCGCGGTGCTGCCTTTACCGCCGAGCGCGATGGCGAGCGAAACTTTATCTCACTCGATGAGCTTGCGGCAGCCGCCGACGTCGACGCCGTCTATATCGGCAGCCCCAACGCACTTCACTACGAGCAGGCCCTTGCCTGCATCGCCGGTGGCAAGCACGTCATCGTCGAGAAGCCCTTCTGCGCCACCGAAGCGCAGGCGCTGGAAGTCTTCCGCGCTGCCGAGGCAGCAGGTGTCGTGGCCCTCGAGGCCATGCGTCCCCTCCACGATCCCGCCTTCCACGCCATCGAGGACGCCCTGGGCGAGATCGCCCCCATCCGCCGCGCCTCATTGCGCTTTGGCAAATATTCCTCGCGCTACAACGAGATTCTCGCGGGACGCGCCACCAATATCTTCGACTGCAATATGGCATCGGGTTCCCTCATGGACATTGGCGTCTACACCGTCGAGCCCATGGTCGAGATTTTCGGCATGCCCTCCGGCCTTACGAGCATGACTACTCTGCTCGACCCCACCACGCGACAGCTCACGCACGGCCCCATCGATGGCTGCGGTTCCATCCTTGCCAGCTACGGCGGTGGCCGTATCTCCGTCGAGCTCGCGCACTCCAAAATTACGAATGACCTGCTGCCCTCGCAGATCGAAGGCGAGCGTGGCACTATCCAGATTGACCATCTGTCCACGCCCCGCAACGTCCGTATCGACTATCGCGGCGATGTCGTACGCGGATCGGCGACCGAGGCGCCGCGCGAGCAAGGCGGCAACGGACGCGCGCTCGACCTTCCCAAGTCAAGCAACACCATGGAATACGAGCTCGCGGACTTTATCACCGCCATCGACGGCATCGATAACGTTAAGGAAGAGATTTGGGAGACCCCGGCGGGACGCCACGAGCTTGGCCACTACCGCGATGTCACGCTCGTCTCACTGCGTATCATGGATGCCGTGCGCCAGCAGGCCGGCATAACCTTCCCGGCCGACGCAGGCAAGCAGGCATAGCGATGGGTCTCTTCGATACGTTCTTCTCCAGCGTCACCGGCGGCAGTCGAGAGCCTCAAAAACCATCAAACGTCGAGCTCGAGCTGCGCCGCAGGCTTACTGTGCTCGCAAGCGACGAGGCCACTCAAGACGCTCCCCTGCGCTATTTCCTGCGCTGGGAAGGGCAAGTCCAGGGCGTCGGTTTTCGCTTTACCAACACCAACCTCGCGCAGGCACGCGCACTCAGCGGCTGGGTGCGTAACATGGAAGACGGCTCAGTCGAGATGGAGATACAGGGGGCTCCGGCAAACATCCTATCTCATCTCGAGGCGCTTCATGCCTCCTACGAGCGCATGGGAACGCGTTTTCGCCTCGTAGACGCCCAGACCCGAGCCCCACTTGCCAATGAAGACGGTTTCATTCCTCGTTATTAGTATTGTGTGCTAAATACGGTATCATTTACCTACGACCGTTGATAGAAAAGAGGCGAGGCGCATGGCGGTGCAAAGAAGGAATACCAGGCAGCGAAAGCTGGTTCTCGACGCCGTGCGCCAAAGCTATAACCATCCCACCGCCGACGAAATCTACAACGTCGTGCGCGCGCAGGATGACAAAATCAGCCGTGGTACGGTCTACCGCAATCTCAATCTCTTGGCCGACGCTGGCGAGATCCTCTCCATCAAGACGCCGGGCGGCAGCCGCTTCGATCGCACGATCGAGCCGCATGCGCATATCATCTGCACCTCGTGCAGCCGCGTCATCGATGTACCGCTCTCCTTCGATGCCCAGCTCGACGCCAAGGCGTCCGAGCAAATCGGCTGGCACGTCACGTCGCACTACACCATCTTCGAGGGTCTCTGCCCCGACTGCCGATAAATGTTTGGGACATGCCTTAAAATCCACCTTTCCGCACTCTGTAGCAAAAAGTAGATTTCTAGGCATGTCCCAAATATCTACTCGGCAAGCAGGCGATGCAGTTCCTCTTCGACCGTGCGCGCGTAGCGGACGCGGTCGTTGATGCCGCGCATGGTGGGGTTGCAGCTCTCCATCAGATAGGGATGGCCCACGACGTTGAGCATGTCGCGATCGTTCTCATTGTCGCCAAACGCCATCATCTCATCGGGCGAAATCCCCAGGGCACGACCGTAATCGGCAAGCGCGGAGCCCTTGCCCGAACCGAAACCGATAAAGTCCGTCCATTCGGTTCCCGATGTCATGACATCGACTCGGTCGCTAAAGAGGCGCTCGAAATACTCCAAGGCCGCCGGCTGCTCCACCTCGGGCGTCTGGAAGGCAATCTTAATGACGTCCTCGTCGATGTCCTCGGGACGGTCGACCACCGCCGCGTCGCAGTGGACCTCATAGCGCAGGTGGTCAACAAACGCGTCATTGCCGCTCATGGTGTAGAGGCGCCCCTCACACGAAAGGGTCACGTCGGCATGGGGATACGCAACCACGGCGTTCGCGATATCCATAGCAAGGCTACGTTCCATGGAACGCTTGACAACGGCACGCCCCTCGCTCATCACCAGGGCTCCGTTTTCGCATACATAGGCGAGCTCATCGGCCACCGGGGCAAACAGGTAGCGCAAGCTCGCATATTGACGGCCACTCGCCGGCATAAACACGATACCGCGACGATGCAGCTCATCGATAAGCTCAAAGGCCTCGGAACGCGGCTCGCGCTCCCCCGGATGCAACAGCGTGCCATCCAAATCGCATGCAATCAGCTTGATTCCCTCAAGACCCATATGCTTTCCCCAAAGCCTCCTATCAACAGCAAGACGGACCTTGATTGGTCGCCCCTCAAAGCCCGTCTTACACATACGCGCGCTTAGCCGCGCGTCTTTTTTACGATGGTAAAGTCGGGAGCCATGCTCACGACGACCTCCGCCGCACTCGACTCAAAGCGCCGGGCCGCATCGAGTTCACGGGTAACCACCGAGAGCCGAACACCCTCGACACCCCGGAGCATGCGGCCCAAAACAGGCTGCACCGGCGTATACATGCGCACGGTATGCTCGTCCGAGTCGCCTCGGAAAATCGGCGCATGCATGTTGCCGATCTCCCAGCACGCATGCGCGAGCGCAATCGGGTCCATGCGGTCAACTTCGACCAAATAAACCTCGGCACTGCGCAGGCGCACGACAACCGCCACGGGCGCCATGCCCGAACGGTCGATGGCGAGCACGTCACCATCGGCAAGACGACCGTCGTCGGCAGCATCCAGCCGAACATCGACTGTGCGCCCCAGCTCCGTCACACCCACAAACGCGCATACATCAGCCTGGTCCCAATCGAGCAGCAGCTCGTCAACCTCAAAGACACCGCCCAGCTCCCGGCGAAGCAGGAGTTCATAGGACGGATCGTTGAGATTTCCCAAGCATGTCGTCGAAACCAAGCGTTCAGGCATACTCTAGCCCTCGACCTCGACGAGCTCGATATCAAAGTTGAGGTCCTTGCCGGCCAACTCGTGGTTGGCGTCGAGCGTCACGGCCTCGGGCGTCACGTCGATGACCACGGCGGGGACGGGCATGCCGCTCGGCGTGGACAGGAAGAGCTTCATGCCCTTCTCGATCTGCTCGATATTGGGAACCTGTACGGCCGGGAAGGTAATAACCATCTCGGGGTTGTGCTCGCCGTAGGCATCGGCAGCAGGAATGTGCACGGTCTTCTTCTCGCCCACCTGCATGTCGACAACAGCGGCGTCGAAGCCCTTGATCATCTGGCCGGCGCCGCAGGTGAACTCCAGCGGCTCGCCGCGATCGTAGGAGCTATCGAACTGCGTACCATCGTCGAGCGTGCCGCGATAATGAGTCTTGACCTTCTTGCCCTGGTTGGACATGGTAACCTCCGTGATAAGGGCGGCGCACAACGCGGGCCGCCGTGAACATATGGCGCTAACTATACCCTAGTCATACAATTCAAAGACAGTTTGCAAAGAAACGCTGCAACCGGAGGAACCATGGCATATCCCGTATTTGACCTACACTGCGACACCGCCGACCGCATCGGCTGGGCCACGCTCGATCTCGACCTGCGCTTTACCGCCGGCACCGACGGTTATTTCCCCGGCGACGAAACGCATCCGCAAGATTTCGACCTCATCGAGGGCAACGCCTGCGCCATCTCGCTCGCAAAGATCGGCAACACGCCGTGGGCACAGTGCTTCGCCACATTTGTCCCCGACGAGATTCCCACCGCCCACGCCGCGCGCTTCCAGGCGCAGATCATGGCACACATGAGCGGCCAAGCAATGCTCAACCACGACCGCATGGTCAACGTACGCAACGCCGCAGACATTCGCCCCGCGCTCAAAGACGGCAAGGTCGCCTGCATCCACACCATCGAAAACGCCACGTTCTTTGCCGAGGACCCCGCGCTGATCGAGGTGCTCAAGAGCCTGGGCGTACTCATGTCATCACTCAGCTGGAACGCGCAGGGACCGCTCGCGAGCGGCCACGACACCCACGCCGGTCTCACCGCCGCCGGCATCGAGGCACTTACGCAGATGGAGCACGCCGGCATGGTACTTGATGTCTCCCACCTCAACGATGAGTGCTTTGACGAGGTTGTCGCCCACGCCACGCGTCCCTTCGTCGCCAGCCACTCCAACTCCCGTGCGGTTTGCGGCGTCAAACGCAACCTTACCGACGACCAGTTCCGCACCATTCGCGACATGGGTGGCATCGTCGGCCTCAACTACTGCAGCGAGTTCCTTTCCAACGACGCAACCGACGAAACCGCCGCAGACGTCACCTTCGACCAGCTGGCGGCACATATCGAGCACTGGCTCGACCTGGGCGGCGAAGATGTCATCGCACTCGGCGGCGACTGGGACGGCGCCAAGGTACCCGACTTCCTCTCTGATGCCAGCAAGATGCCCGAATTCCAGAACATGCTCTCCAAGCACTTTGGCAAGACCGTGATGCAGAAGCTCTGCAGCGACAACGCGCTCGCCTTCTTCGAGCGCTATTAAGAGCGCAATTAATTTCGCATCCCTTGAGCGGCCCGGCATGCCGAGCGGTCGACATGCCGGCCCGTCCCCAATCTGAAGGATCACATTTGACGCAGCAATTTACGATTTCCGTACCCCGACCGGATGGAACGCTCATCCCCGTCGTCGTTACCAAAAAGCGCGTCAAGAACTTTAACCTACGCGTCACATCGAGCGGCGAGGTCCACGCCAGCGCACCGCTCGGCGCCAGCCGCGAGCGCATCGAAGCGTTTGTGAAGCGCAACAGCGCCTGGATTATCAGCCGACTTGCCCAACGTGAGCAACGTCAGGCAACAGCGCGAGAGCCGCTCAGCCCATCGTCCATCATTGCACTTTGGGGCAAGCCCATCACGGTACAGGACGCACTCGATCACAACTTTGCATCGCCCGCACCGCGACCCAAGCAGGCCACCTTCGCAAGTTTTATGGGTACCGACGAATCGGACGAAAGCCCACAGGCCAAGCGGCGCGCAATCCTCGACGGCCTAACGTCCGACGAGCTCCAAGCCCACATCGACCAGCTCTACGCGTCCGAGGTCACCGCAGCGCTACGCGACATCGTGCACGCGTACGAAATCGCAATGGGCGTCACCGTGGCCCGCGTCTCCGTGCGCAGCATGAAAACGCGTTGGGGCTCCTGCACACCCAAAACCGGCGCCATTCGTATCGCACGCGAGCTCGCCGCCTACCCTGTCGAATGCCTCGACATGGTTGTCGCCCACGAGCTCGTCCATCTGCTCGAGCCGAGCCACAATCAGCGCTTTCACGCCCTGCTCGACACGTACTGTCCCAACAATAGAGCACTGTCTCAGCGGCTCATGCAACCACCCATAGAGACGTATTAGAACCGGTTAGCGCACGCGCTCGATCTCGACACCGCAGCTTGCCAGGGGAAGACCGACAGGCGCCCAAGGCTTATCGAGCTTAACGCGCACACCAAGCAACGAGGGGTAACGGCGCAGCAGCATCTGGGCCACACCCTCGGCTGCCGCCTCGATGAGTTTAAACGTATGCTTGCGCAGATAGCCATCAACATCGTGGCACACCGAGCCATAGTCAATCGAGGCGTCCAAACTATCGTGCTCCCCCGCCGCACGCAGGTCGGCATAGAGCACCAGAGAAACGATAAACTTCTGACCCAGCGCGTTCTCCTCGGGATACACGCCATGGTTGGCAAAAACCTCAAGGCCGTCAATGACAATACGGTCGGCATGGCGAAGGTCGTCATAGCCCACATGGGGTACCGCCGTCGCAGCAGAAATTTCACCCCTACCACGACGGGCGAGCTCAGCACCCTCAATCTTGGTGGCATTCTCAGGCAGTTTTTTATTACTCATCGCGATCGTCTCCTTCGTTTAGAACCCCGATCGCGCATACCGGCTACACGCGAATCGACAGGTTCTTTTTATCGTCGCTCCAGTTGCAAGCATTGCGCGCGGGGCATGCAAAGCAGGCGCGTGACGCTTTGTCGGCTGCATAGAGCAGACGCTCAAGCGGTTGGCTGTTCACGCGCAGCTTTCGATGGCCCAGAATGGCCGTCTTAATGGCTGCGGCATCGGCCGGCTCAAACGCCACGTCATCGGGCATGCCGCCGAGGATCGCATCAGCGACGCGTTCGCTTGCAACATCATGGGATATACCCGATTCATACTGTTCATCTTTGCCGATATCGTGAAGAAGTGCCGTGGCGTAGATGACCTCGCGGTCAAATTCGAGCTGTTCCTCGAGATTCTTGATCCACATAATACGGGCAACATCCAGCAGGTGGTCAATACCGTGACGGCAAAAGATGCGCCCCGATTCCAACCGTGCAATGTTGCCCAGGTGCCGCCGGAACAGCCCGTTGGCACAAATATAATCAATGCGAGGCATGGCACCAAAGGGAGTCAGGCCCGAAGCCATAAAACCGCGACGCAGCGTTCCCTCGTCAGTATTTGATGTAAAGTCGTTAACGACTCTCATAGTTAGCGTCCCAGCATCCTAAAGAATCGCTCCTCGAGCGCCGGATCGGTCTCAAAGACGCCGCGGCGAGCGAGCGTTACAGTCTTGGTGCCGGGCTTTTGCACGCCGCGCATGGTCATGCACATATGCTCAGCCTCCATGAGCACAATCGCTCCCTGGGGAGCGAGATAATCCATGAGAGCGTCGGCAACCTGCGCACACAGCTGCTCCTGCAGCTGCAGACGGCGGGCATAAACCTCAACCGTGCGAGCAAGCTTAGACAGGCCCGCCACCCGACCGTTAGGGATATAACCAATGGCAGCCTTGCCATAAAACGGCAGCAGATGGTGCTCGCACAACGAGTAAAACGTAATGTCACGCTCGATAACCAAATCGTTCGAAGCGACGGCAAAAGTTTTGGACAGATGCTCCTCGGCACTCTGGTCCATACCGCCGGCAATCTCGCTATACATACGGGCAACGCGTGCCGGCGTCTCCAGCAGCCCCTCACGAAACGGCTCCTCGCCTATACCTTCAAGCAGCAGCTTAATGGCAGTCTCGACTTTTTTCTGATCGACCATCTGGGCCTCACTTTTTTCGATTTCGCGTTCGCGCTATGGTACCACGACGGCACGCAACCTCTGCCAGCTACATTGTATGGGTCGAATAGACCGGATCATCACGCCAAAGCTCCACGGCGTCGCAAAGTGCAACGTTTTCGCGCTCGGCACGGGCACGCGTGGCATTCATATCAATCACGCGCTGATTGCTCGAGCCCCTAAAGCGCAACGAGATATCGTACAAATCCTGAACGAACAGACCGTCCACCAACATATCGAGGCAGGCGAGAATGCGGCCCGTCACCTCGGTATGATGGTGCCCGCCCGGCATAAGCTCCTCGAGAACGTCGCCAGTAAAGCACCAAATGCTCTTTCCCGACCCCACAGGATAAGTGGCACGAACGCGCTCAATGAAATCAACGAGCCCCGCCTGGTTCTCGGGTTCCATGGGCTCCCCGCCCAGAATTGTCAGGCCATCAATAAAGGGATGGTCGAGACTCTCGATAATCTTGTCCTCGACGGCACGATCGAACGGCTCGCCCGCAGCAAAGTCCCACGCGACAGAGTTAAAGCAGTTCTTGCACCCACGACGGCATCCACTCACAAACAGAGAAGTACGAACGCCTTCTCCATTAGCAATGTCGAAATACTTAATGTTCGCGTAGTTCATAGGTAACCTTCCTGGGGGTCTGGAGTATATCATCCCGTCCTCAAACATTCTCGGCCTGCGGCCTGCGAAACTGCGGGCGGGACGATATGTCCCGGCCTCATGCAAAGGGTAACTCAATGAACGAAGCGAACATCGAGCATAGGGTTCGAGGTCCAATAAAAACTGGGTTGCGGCTCAACCACCATCGCAAGTAAATCGCAGCTGCAACTCGACTTATTTCCGCTAAGAACTTCGAGGAGTGAGCAGACTGCGCGCTGCATCTCAGCTACATCAACTTGGCTGCCCTGTAGCGAGGCCCCGGACCTTTGCTCGATATGAGTTCCGCACGAACAGGAGGCGCCAGTGGCGCCTCCGTCGTGAGCCAGGACTGTCCGAAATAGCGAGTAAAGGTCCGGGGCCTCGCTACAGGGCAGCCTGGGATGGTTATTAGAGATGCAGCACGCGGTCGCGGATCTCCTCGGTTCGGCCCTGGTTCCAGAACTGGGTACCGATGTAGCCGCACGTACGACGAGCGACGTTCATTTTCTCCTGGTCGCGGTTGCCGCAGTTGGGGCACTCCCACACCAGCTTGCCATCGTCCTCAACAATCTTGATCTCGCCATCGTAGCCGCACACCTGGCAGTAGTCGCTCTTGGTGTTGAGCTCGGCGTACATGATGTTGTCGTAGATGTACTGCATCACGCGAATGACAGCCTTAAGGTTGTCCTGCATGTTGGGAACCTCGACGTAGGAGATGGCACCGCCCGGCGAAAGCTGCTGGAACATGCCCTCGAACTTGAGCTTGTCGAATGCGTCGATCTCCTCGGACACGTGGACATGGTAGCTGTTGGTGATATAGCCCTTGTCCGTCACGCCCGGGATGATGCCAAAACGACGCTGCAGGCACTTGGCGAACTTGTAGGTCGTCGACTCAAGCGGGGTACCGTACAGCGAGAAGTCGATATCGCTTTCAGCCTTCCACTCGGCGCACTTGTCGTTCATGCGCTGCATGACGGCCATAGCAAAGGGTGTGCCCTCCTTCTCGGTGTGGCTGTGGCCCGTCATGTACTTGACGCACTCATACAGGCCGGCATAACCCAGACTAATGGTGGAGTATCCGCCCACGAGCAGCTTGTCGATCGTCTCGCCCTTCTTCAGACGGGCGAGGGCACCGTACTGCCACAGAATCGGGGCGGCATCAGAAAGCGTACCCATCAGGCGCTCATGACGGCACAGCAGGGCACGATGGCACAGCTCAAGGCGCTCATCGAAGATCTTCCAGAACTTGTCCATGTCCTGATGCGAGCTCAGCGCGACATCGGGCAGGTTGATGGTCACAACACCTTGGTTAAAGCGACCATAGTACTTAGGCTTGGTCGGGTCATAGTTCAGCGCATTGGCGACATTGTTAAAGCCGTTGCCCGAACGGTCGGGCGTCAGGAAACTGCGGCAACCCATGCAGGTATAGCAATCGCCGTTGCCGGCGGTCTCGCCCTTCGACAGCTTGAGCTCGCGCATCTTCTTCTCGGAGATGTAGTCGGGCACCATGCGCTTGGCGGTGCACTTCGCAGCCAGCTGAGTCAGGTAGAAGTACGGGGAATCCTCGTAAACGTTATCGTCCTCGAGCACGTAGATGAGCTTGGGGAACGCCGGGGTGATCCACACGCCGGCTTCGTTCTTAACGCCCTCATAGCGCTGACGAAGCGTCTCCTCCACAATCATGGCAAGGTCATGCTTCTCCTGGGGCGTACGGGCCTCATTGAGATACATAAAGACCGTCACGAACGGCGCCTGGCCATTCGTGGTCATAAGGGTCACGACCTGATACTGAATCGTCTGGACGCCGCGGCGAATCTCATCGCGCAGGCGGTCCTCAACGACCTCACGGACCTTCTCGGCAGACGCAGAGACGCCAAGCTCCTCGAGCTCGCGGGCAACCTCGCCACGAATCTTCTGACGGCTCACCTCGACAAACGGAGCCAGATGGGTCAGCGAAATCGACTGACCGCCGTACTGGGAAGAGGCGACCTGGGCGATAATCTGCGTCGCGATATTGCAGGCAGTCGAGAAGCTGTGCGGCTTCTCGATCAGCGTGCCCGAGATAACGGTGCCGTTCTGGAGCATATCCTCCAGGTTCACCAGGTCGCAGTTGTGCATGTGCTGGGCGAAGTAGTCCGAATCGTGGAAGTGAATCAGGCCCTCGTTGTGGGCATCCACGATCTCCTGGGGCAGCAGCACGCGCTGCGTCAGGTCCTTGGAGATCTCGCCGGCCATGTAGTCGCGCTGAACGGAGTTGACGGTCGGGTTTTTGTTAGAGTTCTCCTGCTTGACCTCTTCGTTGTTGCATTCGATCAGCGACAGGATCTTGTCGTCGGTCGTGTTCTTTTGGCGCTTCAGGCTCTGAACATAGCGATAAATGATGTAGTGGCGAGCGACCTCATAGCAGTCGAGACGCATAATCTCGTCCTCGACCAGATCCTGGATCTCCTCGACCGATACGGTGTGCCCGGCATTTTCACATGCCTCGGCAACGTTTTGTGCCGCGTAAACCACCTGACGGTCGGTTAGACGAGAGCTCTCCTCGACCTCCAAGTTTGCGGCGCGGATAGCATTGACGATCTTATCGATGTCAAAGACAACCTCGGTGCCGCTGCGCTTGATGATCTTCATCCTCTTGCCTCTTTCGCATCGTAGTCTCATTGCGCTTCAGAGCCAAACGATGCCCGGCAGGGCTTGCCCCTGTCTTGCGGCGCCGTCGCGCAATCTGTGTTCTCGATAAACCATAAGCCTCCATGCGGACATTCCCAGGAGCCGATCAAGCGGCTCAAGGACATGTTCAAAAGAGGCAGTTAAGGTCTTCGTTCTCTGTCCGCCATCTATCATACGACAAAGAGGCATCTATATCCTGTATTCTTTTTTGGGTCAAACACAACATATAGTGTTTCTGCAGGTCAAAGCAATTGGTCATTTTGCAGACGCATTAAAAATGAGGGGTATTTGACAAGTCGGTAAAACGTTACCAACACGACTACCTGCATGGCAGTTATAAAACCCCCTTAGTCAAGCCGCCGACAAATCCTACCAAAACTAAGCCACTCACGCCAAAAAAATCCAAAAGATAATGCTTGACCAACATGTTGCGGTCACGATCGGCCAGGACGTATGCAATCTGCCGGTACCCCTACGGGATGCGAAGATCATCGCGTACAGACCTTGAATCAATATTTGGTGGCTTATTTGGCGGCGCACTTGGTGGCGAAAAAAAACAAACAGCCCAGAGGCTAAGCCTCTGAGCTGCGAACATTTGGTGGGCGTTAGAAGATTTGAACTTCTGACCTCTTCCGTGTCAGGGAAGCGCTCTCCCCCTGAGCTAAACGCCCAAATGGAGCGGACAACGGGGCTCGAACCCGCGACCCCAACCTTGGCAAGGTTGTGCTCTACCAACTGAGCCATGTCCGCCTGCGGTGATTTAATATACGGGATGATCCACCCAAATGCAAGAACTATTTTCGAATAATTGAAAAAAGCTCGGGCCCCTTGGGACGGATCGACCAATTAGTGAAAAGAATGGAAGACCCACTCCCCCGGCCACAACAGCGAGCGGGCTCCGGGTGCCCCAGGTTGCCGCGAAAGAGGAGGGAAGCGTACTTTATGTACGCGACCGACGATTGAGGGGCAAGATGGGGCATCCGGGGCTCGCGCAGCGTCAACAAAAACGCGGTTCGTTAGAACCGCGTAAGATAGTTGGAGCGGACAACGGGGCGTCCGCGTATCCGCTTCGCGGGTCCGCACCGGCTTCGGCCGCCTGCCGGCGACCTCGCCAGCTCGCTACAAACGCTCCGCGTTTGCTTAACGCTCGCTCCCTCTCGGGTTCGAGCCCAAGCTATGGATACGAAAAAGCCCGGCTACCGTCGTAGTCGGGCTATTGCGCTTGGAGCGGACAACGGGGCTCGAACCCGCGACCCCAACCTTGGCAAGGTTGTGCTCTACCAACTGAGCCATGTCCGCATATGTAAAACAAAACGGGCGCCGGAGCGCCCGGATGTTGCCTGGAGGCGAAGCCCGGATTCGAACCGGGGGTAAAGGCTTTGCAGGCCTCTGCCTTACCACTTGGCCACTTCGCCGAAAAAGGACCGCTTGAGACGGTCCGGAAATGCAATGGAGCGGACAACGGGGCTCGAACCCGCGACCCCAACCTTGGCAAGGTTGTGCTCTACCAACTGAGCCATGTCCGCTTGCGGGTTATTAATTTACGCGAGTTGCCCAAAAGACGCAAGTACTTTTTTCAAAAAAGTTGTTCGCCACATGCTCTTGGCAGATATACATGCCAAAACGATTTACTAGGCGCACGATTCCAATGTTCCGCTAAACAGCTTTACCATCCGAACGCGCGTACCGGCACCATCAGTACGACGGGCAACCTCCACGTTGTCGACTAACATGCGCATGAGCTTGATCCCACGCCCGCGCTCCTCAGTCGTAACCGGTTCACTCGACCCGTCAATCGAATAGCCCGCCCCACGGTCGACAACCTCAATCACGACACGATCGCCATAGGCCTGAACCGTCAGGATGCATCCGATACCGCCCGCATGGTCATACGCGTTGCCCAGCGCCTCGCCCGATGCCAACGCGACGTCATAGCGCTCATCCCGCCTCAGGGGAAGCGGTTCGAGTAGCTCGGCAATACGATGACGATAGTATGGAAGGTTCTCGATACCCTGGCGCACCTCGACACTCTTGCTCCAGCGAGGCAATTCCCCCACCGGAATGGCAGGAATCGACTCCCGAGCGAAGCCCGCAACATGGAGGATGTCGACAAGTCGGGCAATCTCCAAAAAGCGGATGACCTCATCGGAGGCGTTAACGAGCGAAAGCAGGCCCTCTCGCCTCATGAGTTCTCTGGCACGTGTAAGCAAAAACGCCAAACCCGTCGAGTCGATAAAGCCCACGGCCTGGCAATTGATGACAACGCGACGAACGCCCCGGTCGATCAAATTGTCCAACCGTCGGCGCAGCACGGGCACCGAGGCGATGTCGACATCACCCGGTGGCGTCAAAACCGCTATGTCATTCCACTCATTCATACGACCATGGTTCCCCAAAAAAGCCCACTCGATGCATTCGTTTCCCCAACCGTGCGGATTCAACCCGCCCAGCGTCGTCTATGAACGACCCCGTAAAAACTCAAGGGACACCAATGCAATGTCATCGTCCAGCGCCGAATCGGTAAATCGGTCAAGCTCGCCCAAGACCTTGCCGCAAATGCCCGATACGCCCTCACCCGAGACAGAGAGCAGAAGGTCGCGAAGGCGCTGTTCGCCAAAGAAAGCACCCGAGCGATCACGTGCTTCAATCGTTCCGTCGGTATACATAAATAGCATGTCACCAGGAGCGAACGTAAAGGCGCCCGTCTCGTAGACCATGCTCTCAAAGGCACCGATCACGCCCGATTGGCACCCAAGGAGCTCCACTTCTCCCCCTCGGGTTTCTCCGCCGCCAAGCGGCTTCGACGACGGTCTGATGACCATAGTGGGAGGATGTCCCGCAGAGCAATAGGTAGCGCGCCCGGCTTTAAGGTCAATCTTAGCGATAAAGGCCGTCACGAACGTCTCGACCCTCGAAAAGCCCATGAGCATGCTATTGAGCGAGCGGGCCATGCGGGCAGGCCCCGCACCCTCCCAGGCATAGGCCGTCAGCGCCGTCTTGACGAGTGCAGACATGGATGCCGCCTCGATGCCCTTGCCGGACACATCGCCCAGGATCATGACGGCGCAATCGTCGGGAAGACGGATGAGCGTATAGAAGTCACCACCGACCAATGCAGAGTTCGTGGCTGACAGGTATACCGAATCAGTCGCGATACCCGGAACGTCACCAAGCGAATTTCTCATGCCAATCTGAAGCGTCTGGGCAATATGACGTTCTTCGCGCTTTTGAGACTCGCCCTCATAAATCAACTCAAAGTCATGCGCCAAATGCACCATGTAGTCGTATTCGAGGTCATCAATGGGCTCCTGGCTGCCATCGCGGAGCAGCAAAGCACGCCTCGTCGGCCCCTTGGCGATATCAGCAGGAACGATCGCATCGTTGCTTCGCTTGCCATCCGATTCCGAGTGGTAGCGCCCTGCTTCGATGCCGGAGTCGACATAAAGTCCCTGGCACGGTAGGCCGTGGGCCCTCAACCATGCACCCATAGACGTGGATTCGTCCACACGTGTAAGGCGCACGTACCTTAGATCGTCGGCACTCGTCCCGCCCAGCACCGATGTCTCGAACCCATCAGAAGATGTCCCCAGGCGCGCCGCCGGCGTCGTGACGGAAAAGAAGAGTGACTCTGGATCGCCCGGCAACGCCACACGGCTACCGCCCTCAAAATCGATAACATAGGCTTCGAGGCCCGCATCGTACTCAACGGGGCAAAAATGGCAATTGAGCACGGCACAGATTTCGGACGAGACGGCGTGCGAAGCAGCGACCGGATCATCAAGATAGGTAAAAAGCTCATCGCGCAGCACGTTGAGCGAACGACCAAGTTCTGCCGTGCGGCGCGAACGTAAGCTCGACGCCATGCCGACCATCTGAATAGACAGGTAATCGCAGATGACCTCGAGCACGTTAAGGTCATAGGCAAGTGGCGCCTGTGGACGTTTCCAACCGACCTCCAACACACCGAGCACCTGCGTGCCGTAAAACACGGGAAGACAGATCTCGCTGCGATACGGGGGCATATCCTGCACGCGCAGCAAGTGCTTGGAACGATTGTCCAAATCCATGAACATACCCGAAGCAACCCGGTCGCCCTCAAGGTCCTGCTGAATCGACAGGCGGCAGGCACGCGACTCGCGAAGAACATACGTCGGAATGCCAGCGCCATACGGCAAAAACTCGGGCAGGTAGCTGTCATGCAGCTCCTTGGAAACACCGCGAAGCTTAAAGCCGCCGCTCTCAGAAAAATAAATCGCAGCTCCAGAGGCATCGAGCGTTCCGACGAGCTGATTCAAAACGGTATCGAGCAAGCTGGGGAGCTCATTGGAGCCCACGGTACTCATAATGACCGAAAGGGTACCCGAAAGGCGTTTATTCGCCACCCTAAGCTCCGAAAGCGCACGTTTGAGCTGACGATCGTGGGAATACTGCTCTTCGATACTGTGAAGCGCCACCAGGACACGTGGTGCGCGGCGCCCAAAGATGCGTGGAGGCGTTACGGAGCCCGCACGAACCAAGACGGGAATAAAAGAGCCGTCACTCAGCTTGAGCATCAGTTCGTTCTCGGAGCCATCAGTTTCAAATGGTAGACGATGTTCCGTCGCACGTTCAAAAGCGGACGAATACAGGACGTCTTTAACATCTCCACCGATGACGTCGGCGCGTTCCTCGCACATCAAACCAAGTAAGCGATTATTCACATGCAGAATGGTTCCGTCGAGCTCACAAATGATGACAGCATCGCTCGTGATCTCGACCAGTTGGGCAACGTCTGCCCACTCGTTGCGCTCAAGCGTTTCCATCGTGGACCTCACCGTCTATCGGTAACAAAAAAGCCTCCGAAGAGGCTTCTCAAATGCGATGGTGTCGGAGGCGGGACTTGAACCCGCATGACCAAAAAGCGGTCACTAGCACCTCAAGCTAGCGCGTCTGCCAATTCCGCCACTCCGACATGCTATGTTGTTGATTCGCGGTTCGTTTTGTTGGACCCGCGCGTTCAACGAGGAAGATAATAACCTATGATTCGAGAACTGTGCAAGCACTTTTTTCAAAAAAGTTTACGAATTTGTAAATGCGCAGGTAGACTGACCTGTTCGGGCAGGAATGAGGTTGCTTTCCAACGCGTCCTCGGGCATGCGGCATTATTTTGATCCGCGCTTCGCGCTACAAAATAATGCCGCCCCCTGCGGAATGCGTTGGAAAGCAACCTCATTCCTGCCCTAGGGGCACATGCTTCATGCACAGTTCTCAAACATGTTCTGGGGGCTGATAAAAATTTAGTGGCTCGGCTTTGCCGAGCCCTTATATAAGGAGGCCGGAGCCAAAGCTCCGGCCTCACTCAATTTTTTATTAATTTAAGTGAGCGATCAGGGAATCGCACTCCCCCTGCCGAGTTACCGCAGGGCCCGCCCTGTTGTTACTTTTCAGAACATCCCGCAGGACGGAGGAAGCCCCGCAGCGCGCAGCGCGCAGCGGGGCTTCCGACATGTCCGAGGACGTTCTGAAAAGTAACAACAGGGCGGGCCCGAACGAAAACAACCGACTACAGGTCGATGTGCGATTCCTTGATCGGGAACGGCTCCGCGAAGTGGCACGCGCAGCAGTGGCCCGGAGCGACTTCCTTAAACTCAGGAAGCTTCTCGGAGCAGATGCCCTGCGCGATCGGGCAGCGCGTGTGGAAACGGCAGCCGGTCGGCGGATCCAGCGGCGACGGCGGATCGCCGGCAAGGATGATGCGGTTACGAGTCTTCTGGATATCAGGATCGGGAACCGGCACGGCAGACAGCAGCGACTGCGTGTACGGATGGTGAGGCTCGCTATAGAGCGTCTTCCAGTCCGAAACCTCGACCATCTTACCCAGATACATAACGGCAACGCGATCGGAGATGTGCTGCACGACGGACAGGTCGTGGGCGATAAACAGATACGCCGTACCGAACTTGTCCTGAAGTTCCTTGAGCAGGTTCAGAACCTGGGCCTGAATGGAAACATCCAGAGCGGAAACGGGCTCGTCGCAGATGATCAGCTTGGGCTTCAGAGCGAACGCGCGGGCGATGCCGACACGCTGACGCTGACCGCCCGAGAACTCGTGCGGATAGCGGTTGATGTGCTCGGGGTTGAGGCCGACGACGTCCAGCAGCTCACGGACACGCTCAATGCGCTCCTCCTTGGTGCCCACGCCATGAATAGTCATGGGCTCGGAGACGATCTCGCCGATGGTCATACGAGGATTGAGCGAAGCATAGGGGTCCTGGAAGATGAACTGCATCTCACGACGCATGTCCTTGATCTCATGCTTGCTCATCTCGGCAACGTCTTTGCCCTGGAAGAACACTTTGCCGGCCGTCGGCTTGGTCAGGCGCATGATGGTGCGGCCCGTGGTGGACTTACCGCAACCAGACTCGCCGACCAGGCCAAAGGTCTCGCCCGGATAAATCTCGAACGAGATGTCGTTTACAGCAGAGACGACGCGCTTGGAAAAACGCTTGGCGAACATGCCGGACTCTGCGGGGAACTCCTTAGAAAGGTGCTCGACCTTCAGCAGCGGAGTGCGCTCGTTATTGTCTGCCATTTACGCCTCGCCTCCCTTCTTGGAATCCTTGCGCGTGCGGGACGTCTCAGGCGCGTTCTTGAGGAACTCGGGGTCACCGGAATAATGGCACGCAGAATAGTGGCCGGACTCGGTGACAACGCGCTCGGGGCGCTGCTTGCGGCACTTGTCCGTCGCATAGGGGCAGCGAGGAGAGAAGACGCAGCCCTCGGGCAGGTTCATGAGCGAAGGCGGGTTGCCGTGAATCGGCGTCAGCGGCTTCTTCTCCTCGATGGCCTGCTCCGGAATGGAACGAATAAGACCCCAGGTGTAGGGATGGCGGCTCTCGTAGAAGATTTCCTCAGCTGTACCGAACTCGACGGGACGGCCGGCGTACATAACCATGATCTTATCGGCCATATCGGCGACGACGCCCAAGTCATGGGTAATCATGATAATGGCGTTGCCGTTCTTCTGCTGCATCTCCTGCATGAGCTCGATAATCTGAGCCTGAATGGTAACGTCCAGAGCCGTCGTGGGCTCGTCGGCAATCAGGATATCGGGATCGCAGGCAAGCGCCATGGCAATCATGACGCGCTGACGCATACCGCCGGAGAACTGGTGCGGATACTCATTGACGCGCTTCTCGGGCTCGGGGATACCCACGAGGTCCAAAAGCTCGGTGGCGCGCTTGAGCGCCTCCTGCTTGGAGTAGCCACGGTGCAGACGAAGACCCTCGCCCACCTGCTTGCCGATCTTATAGACCGGGTTCAAGGAGGTCATAGGATCCTGGAAGATCATCGCGATGTCGTTACCGCGAATGTGTTGCATCTCTTCCTCGGTCATCTCGAGGATGGAACGACCGCGATAGCGAACGTCACCGCCCTCAATCTTTCCCGGAGGCATCGAGATAAGGCCCATGATGGTCATGGCGGTCACGGACTTACCAGAGCCGGACTCACCGACGACACCCAGGGTCTCACCGCGATCGAGCGTGTAGGACACGCCATCGACAGCGCGAACGACGCCATCCTCGGTGTGGAAATACATCTTAAGGTCATCGACCTCGAGCAGATGCTGGCCCTCGGGAACCGGCTGGTCCTTCAGGTCCACATAGTTCTTGTTCTTCTTCATCCTTATGCGTCCTTCATCTTGACGTCGAGGGCGTCGCGCAGACCGTCACCCAGCAGGGTGAAGGCGAGCACCGTCGAGAGAATTGCCAAACCGGGCATGATCATCATCCAGGGAGCAGTCAGAAGATACTGCTGACCGTCCTGAATCATGGAGCCCCACGAAGGCGTAGGCGGGATAACGCCCATGCCGAGGAAGGACAGGGCAGACTCGGTCAGAATAGCGCCACCGATGTTCATGGTCGCATAGACCACGATAGAAGCAACGGAGTTCGGGAAGATATGGCGCATAACGATACGCGCATCGGATGCACCCATAGCGCGAGCGGCGTCAACATAATCGTTCTCTTTGACCGTTAGGATCGCAGATCGGAAGACGCGCGCAATCGAGGGCCAGCCAAGAATACCGATGGCGATAAAAACGTTCTGAAGGCCACGGCCGATAACGGCAATCATGGCAACAACGAACAGCACGTACGGGAACGCAAGGAAGATGTCCGCACAGCGCATGATGATCGTATCCCAGATGCCACCATAGAAACCGGCCAGGGCGCCCATGACCAGACCGATCACCGTGGAGATGGCAGTGGCCATAATACCGACGGAAAGCGAAACGCGTGCACCGTAGATAACACGGACGAGAATGTCACGACCAAGAGAGTCGGTGCCAAACGGGTGCTCGGCACACGGAGCCAGCAGCGACGTCTCGGCCATGGTAGTCGAGTCGGAAGCCGTAGGCGAACCGAGCCAGGGCTTAGCCCACAGATCGGCGGTCAGGGCGACCACAACAACGATGATGATCCAGCAGACACCGATAACGGCGAGCTTGTTCTTACGAAGACGCTTAAAAGCGTCGCCCCACAGCGTGCGGGACTTGGCGGGAGCAGATGCGGCCTTGGTGGCGGTAGCCTGCTCCTGAGACTGAGAATCAGTTTCCTGCATGAGACGTACCTCCCTTAGGCCTTATCCGACGGACCGCCAAGGCGGATGCGCGGGTCGAGGAATGCATAGCTAATGTCGACGAGCAGGTTGATCACCATAACGACGACAACAATGAGCGTAACGCCGCCCATAACGATGGGCCAATCGCGCATGCTAATGGCGCGGTAGACCTCGAAGCCGATGCCGGGCCAGTTAAAGACCGTCTCGGTCAGGATGGCGCCCGAAAGCATACCTCCGAAGTCGACACCAATATAGGTAACGACGGGGATGAGTGCATTCTTAAGCGCATGCTTGATGATGATCGCGCGATTGGAGAGACCCTTGGCCTTTGCCGTGCGGATGTAATCCTGGTTCATGACGTCGAGCAGCTGCGAACGCATGATGCGGGCAGCATAGGCGGTCGAAACCGAAGCCAGCGTGATGGTCGGAAGCACGTAGTGCATCCAATCCTGATACTGGGAGCTGGCACCGCCGGCACCCGAGATCGGCATGGAGAATGCGCCGCCGGTGGCATCCTTGAGGATGACGCCAAAGAACAGCTGCAGCAACATACCGAGCCAGAAAGCAGGGACGGCAACGAGGATCGACGTGGTGAGCGTTACCAAAATATCCCAGAAGGAATAACGCTTGACCGCCGAAATAATACCCGCACCGATACCCATGATTGCCTCGAGCACGATAGCGCACGCGGCAAGTTTGACCGTATACGGATACTTCTGGGCAAAGATTTCCGTAACCGGCAGCTTGCGCTGGTACGAATTGCCCAGATCGCCATGAAGCAGACCGTTCATGTAATACAAATAACGGTCCACGAGCGACGTTTGAACGGGATCGCCGTTCTCGTCAAGGATCGCGTTGCCGTCCTCGTCCGACTGGACCAGGTGATAGCGCACGCGAAGCTGAAGCTCCACCTCGGGGGACAGAGCCTTGTCTCCACCGATCAGCTTGATCGGATCTCCCGGCACGATGTTCTGGAGGGCGAACAGAATCAGCGTAACGCCCAAAAATACCGGGATGAACTGAAGCACACGTTTAACGATGTACTTACCCATACCACTCCCCTATCTAGGGATTAACCTAAATGGGATGCCGATCGCCAGACCGGCATCCCAAAATTACCATCAGCCAGTTTACCCCAGGTTAGGGAGAACTGTATGTTTCCCATGAGGTCTACGTAAATACTTGACCCTCACGGAAGCTGCAAACTCTTAGGCGAGCTCAGCGGTACCCAGCTCGGCGTGCTTCTGCGGATCGACATAGAGGTGCTTGATGCGATCGGAGCCGGCGATGGTGTGCGTGTAGAACATCACCGGGATGACCGGGCAGTCGGCAGCGACCATAGCGTCGGCCTCCTGCATCTTAGCGACGCGCTCTTCGTCGTCAACCGTGGTACGAGCCTCGTCGACCTTTGCGTCGAACTCGGGGTTGTTGTAGCCAGAGCGGTTGTCGCCACCGAGGGAGTCGGAGTGGAACAGCGGATACAGGAAGTTGTCCATGATCGGGTAGTCGGCAATCCAGCCCAGACGACCGAACTGATAATTGAAGTTCTGATACTGCTCGAGCAGGGCAGACCACTCAGGGGTATCGGAGACAGCGGTAACGCCCACCTTGGCGAGGTCGCCGATGATGGACTCCATGATCTCCTTGTGGCCACCGTCCTGGTTGTAGGAAAGGGTCACGCTAATGCCACGGTCGCCGTTAGCGCCAGCGGGAGCGACTTTGTCGAGGTACTCGTTAGCCTTGTCGACGTCGTAGGCGCAGAACTCCCATGCGCCCTCCTTGTAGCCATCGATGCCCGGAGGAACAATGCCGTCGGCAGGGGTACGGGTACCCTTGAAGATGGTCTTGCAGATGGCCTCACGGTTGATGGCCAGGGAGATACCCCTGCGCAGGTCGGCATTGTTGAACGGCTCGGCCGTGTTGTTGCAGGTCAGGTAATAGGTGGAAGGCTCGGCGCCGAGCAGCATATGCTCGCCGTCACCCATGGTGTAGCCGTCCTTGGACACGCCGCGATCCTTCTTGGCGGCGTCGATCTGAGCAACGGGAACGTCGCAGACATCGAGGTTACCGGCCTGGAACTCCTTGTAGGCGGTCTCCATGTCCTTGATGACCTGGAAGTGGATGCCATCGATCTTGGCCTTGTCGCCATAGTAATCGTCGAACTTCTTGAGGTTGATCTCCTGACCATCCTCCCACTTGCCGTCCATCATGAACGGGCCGTTACCGATCGGGGCAAGGTAGAAGCTCTTAACATCGGACTCGGCGCACTCGGGAACCGGGGACAGAGCCGGGTGAGAGGCGACGAAGGGGAAGTCGGCGTAAGCGGAAGACAGCTTGACGACGAGGGTCTCATCGTCGGGGCAAGTAACACCGCTGAGCTCGGTAGCGTTGCCGGCAAGCAAATCGTCATAGCCCTCGACCATGGAAAGGTGATAGGAGACCTCGGAAGGGCCGTACTCGGTAGCGATGGCCGACTTGGTGTTGACCAGACGCTCCCAAGCGAGCTTGAAGGACTTGGAGGTAACGTCGTCACCGTTGTGGAACTTAGCCTTCTTGATCTTGAAGGTGAACTCGGTGGCGTCGTCGTTGGCCTCGAAGGACTCGCAAGCCAGCGGGACGATCTTGCCCTTCTCGGCGTCATAAGAGGTCAGAGCGTCAAAGAGCTGGTACTCGACCTGAGTGCCCTGGTCCTCCTGGACATTGTAGGGGTCGATGCAGACCGGGTTGTTGATGTAGAAGTTCAGCGTCGAACCGGAGTCAGATCCGGAAGCGTCGCCGCCCTTCTTGCCGCATGCGGCAAGAAAAGCCATGGAGCTCGCAGCGAGGGTGCCGCCAACAAAGGCGCGACGACCCATAACGGGCTGGTGGAACATAGAATCAGCCATGCCATCCTCCTTATGAGATAGGACAAAGTGAATTCGGCCGGGCAACGTCGAGACAGCCCAATCGAACCATTCAAACGCGGTCCGCCGTTATGGCTGGTTATGCAGTGCGGACCAACGTTTTGCAATACAGTAGCGCATTTTATGCACAATTTGGCGCTGATTCCGGTTAACGGTCGAGAATTTCTTTAGTTGGGCGAAGTATGTGGGGATATTTTGACTCTGTTACAAATATGTAAACAAATAGGGGTCCCGCAGTTGCGGAACCCCTTTCAAGTATTTTATGCGGCTCGTGCTTAGTAGCCGACGATGCCCTGCGGGAAGAAAAACATGCACAGCACGACACACACAGCAAAAACGACGGCCATAATTACCGTCAGGCGATCGAGGTTCTGCTCCATGACGCCCGTGGCAGAGCTGGAGTTATACAGCGAGCTAGCGATCATATCCGAAACGCCGGTACCCTTACCGGAGTGCATCAGGACGAGAATCGTCAGCGCCACAGCAGAGACAGCCCAAACGACAAACAGAAGAATCTGGAACGGACCCATAGATAAGCTCCTTAATAGAACAATTTAAACTCCAGTACTGTACCACAACCTCCAACACTCCCCCACCTGCCATTTAGGAACGGGGTAGAAATGGCAGAAATACCAAAAGGGGGTTGCCCGATTATGGGCAACCCCCTCGCATGAAAACGCTTGGAGTTTTCTCTTAGGCCTCGGTTGCGAGCACGCGGCCCGTCATCTCGGCGGAAGGCTCCAGACCAGTCATGGTGAGCATAGTCGGGGCGATATCGGAGAGACGACCGTCCTCGATACCGGTGAGCTGTGCCTTCTCATCAACGATGATAAACGGCACACGGTTGGTGGTGTGAGCCGTAAACGGATGCTTGGAACCGTCGGAAGCAACGTCAAACATGTGATCGGCGTTGCCGTGATCGGCGGTAATCAGCGCAAAGCCGCCCTTAGCGAGAATCGCCGGGACAACCTTGGACAGGGCATCGTCAACAGCCTCGACGGCCTTAACGGCGGCGTCGAAGACACCGGTGTGACCAACCATGTCGCAGTTCGCGAAGTTCACGATGTAGAAATCAGCGCGATCCTCGTTGATAGCGGCGACGAGCTTCTCAGTAACCTCGGGAGCGCTCATCTCAGGCTGCAGATCGTAGGTAGCGACCTTGGGGGAAGCGACGAGCACGCGCTCCTCGCCCTCCTTGGGCTCCTCGATGCCGCCGTTGAGGAAGAACGTCACGTGAGCGTACTTCTCGGTCTCGGCGGTGTGCAGCTGCTTCAGGCCATTGGCGGCGATAACGTCGGCCAGGACGTTCTCGGGGAACGTCTTGGGGAAGGCGACCTCGACGTCAAACGTCGGATCGTACTCGGTCATCGTCACAAAGTGCGAGAGCTTAATCTGCTCGCGCTCAAAGCCATCGAACTCCTTGTCCGTGAACACGCGGGTCATCTGACGAGCGCGGTCGGGACGGAAGTTGAAGAAGATGGCCGCGTCGCCCTCGTGGATGCCCTCGTTGTGGGCCGCGAAAGGCTCGACGAACTCGTCGCCGCGCGGATCCTTCTCGTAGTAGGCCTTGATACCGGCAACGGGGTCGGTATCGGCATCGGACGCGTTGACCATGACGTCGTAGGCGCGCTGGATGCGCTCCCAACGGTTGTCGCGGTCCATGGCCCAATAGCGGCCCGAAACGGTGGCAACGCGAGCGTCGCAACCGGTCTCCTCGGAGATCTTAGCCAGGAAAGCGCAGAACTCGCTCATGTAGCCGGCACCGGACTGCGGGTCGACGTCGCGGCCATCCATGAAGGCGTGGACGCGAACGGTCTTGACGCCATGCTGGGCAGCCATCTTGACCAGAGCCTCGACGTGGTTCATGTGAGAATGAACACCGCCAGGGCTCATAAGGCCCATGAGATGCAGGGTCTTGCCTTCGGCCTTGACGTCGTCCATAGCTTTGACGAAGACCTCGTTCTTGGCGATGGAGCCGTCCTTGATGGCGTTGTTGATGCGCGAAAGCTCCTGGAACACGATGCGGCCGGCACCGATGTTGAGGTGGCCTACCTCGGAGTTGCCCATCTGACCGTCGGGAAGGCCCACGTCCTCGCCCGAAGCACCGAGCGTGGTGTGAGGATACTTCTCGTACAGGCTATCAAGGAAGGGCGTCTTGGCAGCGGCGACGGCGTTCTCGCCATCGGCCGGAGCAAGGCCGCAGCCATCCATGATGATCAGGAGTGCAGGAAGATGACGCTGTGCCATATGTCCTACTCGCCTGCCTTGACGACCATAGAGGCGAAGTCGGCAGCCTTGAGCGAAGCGCCGCCCACGAGGGCGCCGTCAACGTCAGGCTTGGCGACGAGCTCGGCAATGTTGCCGGGCTTAGCGGAACCACCGTACAGGACGCGGATACCGTCGGCGAGCTCCTCGCCGAACATCTCCTTGAGGGTCTCACGGATAGCGCCGCAGACCTCCTGAGCGTCCTCGGCGGTAGCGGTCTTGCCGGTGCCGATAGCCCAGATGGGCTCGTAGGCGACGACGACCTGCTTGGGGCAGGTGATCTCAAGACCAGCAAGGCCAGCCTTGACCTGGTTCACGACGTGCTCGACATAGGTGCCAGCCTCGCGGACCTCGAGGGACTCGCCGCAGCAGAAGACGGGAACAAGACCGGCGGCAACGAGGGCCTTGGCCTTCTTGTTCTGATCCTCGTCGGTCTCGTGGAAGTAGTCGCGACGCTCGGAGTGACCGATGATGCAGTAGGTGCAGCCAGCGGACTTGAGCATGTCGCAAGAGGACTCACCGGTGAAGGCACCCTTGGCCTCCCAGTACACGTTCTGAGCACCGAGGGCGATGGGGGCAGCCTGAATACGGTCATGAACCGTGGTGATGTCAATGGTCGGAGGGCAGACGAGCACCTCGACGCCAGCCGGAACCTCGGGCAGAGCCTGAGCCAGCTCGTCGGCGAGCTTGGCGGCCTCGGCGACGTCGTTGTTCATCTTCCAGTTACCAGCGATAAGAAGGGTGCGATTAGGCATCGAGAAGCGCCTCCACTCCGGGCAGGGCCTTACCCTCGACGAGCTCCATGGAAGCGCCACCACCGGTGGAGATCCAGCTCATCTTGTCGGCCAGGTTGAACTTGTTGACAGCCGCGACAGAGTCACCACCGCCGATGATCGAGGTGCAGTCGGCCTCGGCGACGGCCTCGGCGATAGCCTGGGTGCCGTGAGCGAAGTTGTCGAACTCGAAGACGCCCATGGGGCCGTTCCAGAACACGGTCTTGGCGCCCTTGACGGCCTCGGCGTAGAGCTCCTCGGTCTTGGGGCCGATGTCCATGCCCTCACGATCGTCGGGGATAGCGTCGGAAGCGACAACCTCGGGGACAGCGTCCTCGCCAAAGTGATCGGCAACGCGGTTGTCGATGGGGAGCAGAATTTTGACGCCCTTCTCCTCGGCCTTCTTGAGCATCTCGCCGGCGCGCTCGACCCAGTCCTCTTCCTTGAGGGACTGACCGACGGTCAGACCCTGAGCCAGGAAGAAGGTGTAGGCCATGCCGCCACCGATGATCAGGGTATCAGCGGAGTCGATGAGGTGATCGAGAACGCCGATCTTGGAGGAAACCTTGGAACCGCCGACGATAGCGACGAAGGGGCGCTCGGGCTCGGCGAAGATGCCGGTCAGCGTGTCGACCTCCTTCTCGAGCAGGAAGCCGGCGACGGCAGGCAGGTAAGCGGCGGGGCCCACGACGGAACCCTGGGCGCGGTGAGCGGTGCCGAAGGCATCGAGAACGAAGACGTCACCATAGGAAGCGAGCTTCTTGGCGATCTCGGGATCGTTCTTCTTCTCACGCTTGTCAAAACGGACGTTCTCGAGAACGAGGACCTTGCCCGGCTCGACGGCGGCAACAGCCTCAGCAGCCTTCTCGCCGTAGGTGTCGGCGACAAAGGCAACATCGAGACCAGAGAGCTCAGCGAGCTTCTTGGCGACAGGCTCAAGGGAGAGCTCAGGCTGGAAGCCGGTGCCCTCGGGACGGCCGAGGTGGCTCATGAGAATGACGCGAGCGTTGTGCTCAACGAGGTAGTTGATGGTGGGCAGGGCAGCCTTGATGCGGGTGGTGTCGCCAACGACGCCATCCTTGATAGGCACGTTGAAGTCAACGCGGACGAGAACGCGCTTGCCGTCGACATCGATGTCGCGGACGGTCTTCTTGGTAAAGGCCATGTTTGCTTCTACCTTTCGTACGTGTCTGCCTCCCATTACGGCAGACGATTTCCTATAAAAAGGGCGCGACCCTAGGGTGTAAGCCCTATGAGGCCGCGCCCTTCTTTAGACGCTCAACGAGCTATTCGCTAAAAGCTAAATTAAGCAACGAACTTCTCGAAGTACTTGATGGTGCGGACCATCTGAGAGGTGTAGGAGTTCTCGTTGTCGTACCAAGAGGTGACCTGAACGAGGGTCTGGCCGTTGCCGAGGTCAGAGCACATGGTCTGAGTGGCGTCGAAGATGGAGCCGTGGGTCTCGCCGATGATGTCGGTGGAGACGATGTCGTCCTCGTTGTAACCGAAGGTCTCGGAGATGGTGGCAGCGTAGGCCTTCATAGCAGCGTTGACCTCGTCGACGGTGACCTTCTTGTCAACGACAGCGTAGAGGTTGGTGATGGAGCCGGTCGGCGTCGGGACGCGCTGGGCGGCACCGATGAGCTTGCCGTTGAGCTCGGGGAGAACCAGGCCGATAGCCTTGGCAGCACCGGTGGTGTTGGGGACAATGTTAACGGCGCAGGCGCGGCTACGACGCTTGTTGCCCTTGCGCTGCGGGCCGTCGAGCGGCATCTGGTCGCCAGTCCAGGCGTGAATGGTGGTCATGATGCCGGACACGATGGGAGCGAAGTCGTTCAGACCCTTGGCCATCGGGGCGAGGCAGTTGGTGGTGCAGGAAGCAGCGGAGATGATGTTGTCCTCAGCGGTCAGCGTCTCATGGTTGACGTTGTACACGATGGTGGGCAGGTCGCTGCCGGCCGGAGCGGAGATGACGACCTTCTTGGCGCCAGCGTTGATGTGGGCCTGAGCCTTAGCCTTGCTGGTGTAGAAGCCGGTGCACTCGAGAACGACGTCGACGTCGAGGTCGCCCCAAGGCAGGTTGTTGGCGTCGGCCTCCTTGTAGATCTTGATCTCCTTGCCGTCAACGGTGATGGAATCCTCGCCAGCAACGACCTCGTGATCGCGAGCGTAGTTGCCCTGCGTGGAGTCGTACTTCAGCAGGTAAGCGAGCATATCGGGAGAGGTGAGGTCGTTGATAGCGACGATCTCGGAGCCCTCATGACCGAACATCTGACGGAAGGCCAGACGACCGATGCGACCGAAGCCGTTAATAGCAACCTTTACTGCCATTGTGTCTCCTTTCGTAAGGCCCCCGCAAGCTACAGCGCCTGCCGTTGAGGCCCACAAACTAACCACTCGCCTAATATACCTTTTTTTGGACTTGAATTTCACGAGAATGGTCGAAATTGAAAATCAAATTTAAGTTAAAACGTTTTAAAGAATAAAATAGCAGTTAAATCCGTATATAAGTCGATACTTTAAACTACCTGTTTGCTTCAATGAGCTTTTCAAGCCTCAAAACTCGATGGTAGAGGGCCGACTTCGACAAGGGAGGGTCAGCCATCTCCCCCAAATCACGCAGCGACAGATCGGGGTAGCGTTCGCGCAGGTCGCAAAAGACCGCCAAGGCATCCGGAAGCGCATCGCGAAGGCCACGCTGCTCGAGCTCATCGATAAGCGCAAGCTGATGCTGGGCGGCACCCGCACTTCTGGTCTGGTTGGCGAGCTCGGCATTCACGCGACGGTTCACATCGTTCTTAACCAACTTGACCGCGCGCGCCTCCTCAATCTCGGCAACGCTGCGCTTGGCACCAATCAGCTTTAAAAGATGCTCGATCTCCTCGGCGCTCTTAATGTAGACAGCAAAGGATCCGCGCCGCGCGTTAACGCGCGCATGGACCCCAATCTGCTCCAATAGATCGCAGAGTCCCCGGGCATACTGCTCGCCCTGCACCGCGATCTCCAAATGAAAATCGCCACGGGGATCGGCCACGAAACCGCCGGCGATGAGCGCGCCGCGGATGTAGGCAAGCCTGCAGCAGGGACGGGCAACGATGTGCCGGGGAACACCGGCGACGAGCCCTCCCCTGCGGTCGAGAATGCCCAGCAGCACCAGAGCCTTGTCCAGGTCGGGTTGATCGGGCAGGGTAATGAGATAGTTACGGACCTTATGCAGGACCGATTTACGAACGGTGAATTCCGTTTTGAGCTTAAGGATGCGATGCGTCAGCGTGATCATCGTGCGCGCGACGGCTCCCGTCTCGGTCGCGACTGTCAAACGATACCGCCCGGAGCCGGCCAGCGAAAGCGTACCGCTCACACGCGTCAGGGCGGCAAGCGTCGACAAATCGCAGTATTCACATTCGGGTTCGCAGCGCGCAAGCTCGTCGCGCACCTCGGCGGTAAACGACATGCAGGCCTATGCCTTCGTGTTGGCGCGCGACAGGTCGCGGTGGGAGATGCTCACGTGATACTGGGCGCCTTCCAGGTAACGGGCCGTGGCCTCGGCAATGGCGACGCTACGGTGCTGTCCGCCCGTGCAGCCGATGGCGATAGAAAGCTGCGGCTTACCCTCCGCGATATAGCCCGGCATCACCGTATCGAGCAGCTGTGTCCAAGCCTTCCAAAACTCCTGCGTCTTGGGGTGGTCCAGAACAAAATCGGAGACCTTTTTATCGAGACCGGTCATCGTGCGCATCTCGGGATCGTAAAACGGATTGGGCAGGAAGCGGACGTCGATCATAATGTCCGCCTCGACGGGCATGCCGTGCTTAAAGCCAAACGAGAACACATGGACGTCCATGAGCTGTTGGTCGGACAGCTCGGAAAATGCCATACGTAGCTTGTTGCGCAGCGCAGAGGTGCGCAGACGACTCGTGTCGATAATCATATCGGCTCGATCGCGCACGCCCTGCAGCTGAAGGCGCTCGCGCTGAATGGCATCGGCCGTAGTCTCCCCCGGCTTGGCAATGGGATGACGGCGGCGATTTTCGCTGTAGCGACGAATCAGCACCTCGTCAGAAGCCTCCAGGAACACGATGTCGCAGCTCATCTCGCGCTCTTCGAGCGCGGCGACCGCATCGAGCAACTCGTCAAACAGTCCCTGGCTACGCAAATCGCAGGTGACGGCGAGATGCCTGCCCACGCCCGTATTGATGCCGACGAGCTCGGCAAGCTGGGCGATGAGACGCGGAGGCAGGTTATCAATGCAAAAATAGCCCATGTCCTCGAACACGTGCATGGCCTGTGTGCGGCCCGATCCGGACATTCCGGTGATGATGACGATATCGGGGATGCGCTCCGAGCGCTCCGCCGCATCCATGGCATCTCCCTTTTGCATGTGCTGCCTCCCAAAAACAAGCGCGGGACCCAGCAACCCGGATCCCGCGCGGTCAATTGCCTATATTGAGTATACCGCCCCGAGCGGATACGAGGCCTGTCTTACGCCTCAAGCGCAGCCTTGAACCAACTCGTAATACTCGTGGGGTGCGTGATGGCGGTGCCGACGACAACGGCCCAGGCGCCAGCATCGATCGCAGCGCGAGCCTCCTCGGGCGTGTGCACGCGGCCCTCGCAGATGATGGGAAGACCGGGGAATTCCTCGGTCGCCTGACGCAGGAGTGGCAGGTCGGGGCCATCGGCCATGGTGCAGTCGATGGCGGCGACGCCGTGAGAAAGCGTGGTGGATACCAGGTCAAAGCCCATATCAACCGCACGGCGAATGTCCTCGATGGTGGCACAATCCGCCATCAGGAGCACACCCTCCTCGTGCAGCGGGCGGAAGGTATCCTCGACGGTCTTGCCATCGGGACGCGGACGATCAGTGGCGTCGATCGCCACGATATCGGCACCGGCAGCAACGCAGGCGCGAGCGTGACGCAGCGTCGGCGTGATGTAAACGCCCTCGTGTCCATCCTTCCACAGGCCGATGACGGGAACCTCACAGCGACCCTTAATGGCGGCAATGTCGGCAAGGCCCTGACAGCGAATGGCGGCGGCGCCGCCAAGCTCGCAAGCGCGAGACATTTGAGCCATGGTCTCGGGCGTACGAAGCGGCTCGCCCATATACGCCTGAACGCTCACGACGAGCTTGCCCTTCAGGGATTGAATCAAAGGATCGACGGTCATAAGGCTGCAACCTTTCTCAGAACAGCCTCCCGAGGCGTGTTGTCTCGGGAGGCTCCTACAGCAGATACGTTTACTTCAACGAGGCAAGAAGATGCTCAGCGGCACCGATGAGCGGAGCATCGCCCTCCAGAGAACCGATGAGGATCGGCGTGTCCTGAAGCGGATCGAGCGCCTGGCTGGCATAGCCCTCGTGCACCGAATCCTTCCACGTCTGCGAACGCCAATCGGGACCTTGGTGAATCACGCCGCCCGAAAGCACGATGACCTCAGGGTCCAGGATGTTAGCGAGCGAGCCCAAGCTGGCACCCAGCGCAAAGCCGGCATCATGGATGACCTCGGTCGCCTTTGCGTCGCCCGCACGGCACAGGTCGTTCACATCGCGACCGACCGAAGGACGGCTGGGGTCGACGCGGCCAAAACGCTCATCGTACATACGACCAATGGAAGTGCCCGAAGCAACCGACTCCAGATGGCCGGAACGCCCGCAGGCGCAGGGAATGCCAGCGGCAGCCGAGCACTCGATGTGGCCCATATGGCCAGCAGCACCATGGAAGCCCTGCATCACGCGGCCGTTCTCGACATATGCGCCACCGATGCCCGTACCGATGCCCAGGCACAAGACGGAGAACTTGCCCTTGCCGACGCCCCAGTGGGCCTCCCCCAGAGCATGAGCCTGCACGTCGCCCACAACGGCAACGGGAAGACCAAGGTCCTCGCGCAGACGCGGCCCCAACTGAACGCCGGACCAGCCGGGCATGATCTCATTGGCATACGCAATGGCGCCCGTCTTGGGATCGACGACGCCTGCGGCACCGATACCGACACCGAGAACCTCGACATCGGGATTCGCCTCAAGAGCGGCCTTGATAGACGCCTCGATACGCTGGAAGACGGCCTCGCCGCCCTCCTGGGCCTCGGTAGGAACCTCGGCCTCAAAAACGGGATGGGGCACACTACCGTCAGCCGGGTACTCCATGATGGCAGTCGCAATTTTAGTTCCGCCGATATCGACAGAGCAGACGTACTTGTTCTCCATGTCGCTCTCCTTCGGAGATAAAAACAACTACAGGAAATGCGCCGTCAGGCTAGCCGTCACAGCGCAGTAAAGGTTTTCCTGGTGCCCAAGATCGCCGAGAAACCGTGTGGCCATTGACCTAATAGTCATGGCCACACGGTTGAACGGCGAGGTCGGGTGCCTGGGAAAGCTTTACAGGAGGCCGTTGTCCTGGAGGACCTTCCTAATAGCCTCGACGTTCTCGCCGGTCATGGCCTTCACCGGGCGCGGCATGGTCGGGCTGTCGAAGATACCCATGAGGTTCATAGCGGTCTTGAAGGCGCCGACGCCACCGGCATAGCCCTGGACGCCCGAGGTGACATCCCAGATGTGCGAAATCTCATTGAGGCGATCCTGCTCGGCCTTGACGGTAGCCCAGTCACCAGCCTGAGCAGCCTTCCACTGACGAACGTAGCCCTCGGGCTCAACGTTGGCGAGACCCGGGACAGAGCCGTCGGCGCCACCGAGGTAAGCGCCGTCGACAACAACCTCGTGGCCGGTGAGGATGCTCATCGGATGGCCGTTCTTCTCGTTCTCCTGAACGAGGTAGCGGAACGAGATGTCATCACCCGAGGAATCCTTGACGCCAGCAAGGACGCCCTCGGCGCCGAGCTTGGCAAGGAGCTTCCAGGGGAGCTTGGTGTGAACGCAGACGGGAATGTCATAGGCAAAGATGGGCAGGTCAAGCTCCTCGTGCAGGATGCGGAAGTGCTCCTCGACCTCGGTCATGCCCTGCAGGGCATAGAACGGGCAGGTGGCGACAAGCGCATCGGCGCCCAGCTCCTGAGCGACCTTACCGTGCTCGATCATGCGCTCGGTCTCGGTATCGATGATGCCGACCAGGACGGGCACGCGATGGTCGACGATACGAACGGCCTCGGCAATGATCTGGCGACGACGCTCATCGGTGGAGAAAACGACCTCGCCCGAAGAGCCCAGGAAGAACAGGCCATCGACGCCGGCATCGATCATGCGGTTGATGCTGCGCTCAAAGGAGGCAACGTCGAGCTGGTGATCTTCGGTATCGGGAACAACGACGGGAGGGATAACGCCGGTGAATTTCTGAGTTGCCACAAGAATCTCCTTAGTTGTCTGGCGGGCGGCCCTATGCCACCCACTCTTGTTGGCAGTGTCCAGGCCGTCTAGGCCAAAGAACACGGGTAGAACGTTTGGTTAAAAAAGTCGATGACTTCGTTTTCGAACGCATTGATGCGCTCATGAGCGTATTTGGCATAGATGATATGCCTCCGGTCACACTCAAGACCGTTGAATACGGCAAACTGGCCCTTGGGATCGCTCACGGCATCCATGAGCGATGTGCCCATGAGCACCGATCCACGCACCCGAGACGACAACGCCTCGAGGCCACCGGGAATTGGATTGGCAACCGCCGTGCAGGCGAGGCCCCGCTCGTCCAGAGCAGAAACCGCCAGCGCGACCCCGCCGCCAAGGCCCTCGCCCCATGCAAAGATGCGGTCGGGGTCCACGCCATCAAGATTGCGCGCCACCTTCGCCATCGCGCAACCCCAACGGACGCGCTTGACAAAAGCAGGAGAGGCAATCCCCTGCTGCAGCTCGCTGGATCCAATCGCCTCATCGTCCAGCGCAAGCACGGCATATCCCATGGCCGCAAACCTCGTCATGTGATGCCATCCCCGCACGGGTCGGTCGATGTCGTGAAACATCAGACATAGCGGCACAAGCTCGGATGCTCGGGCGCGACCGGCAGGCTCAATCAAGCGTGCGTGGACCACATCGCCACCAAGCTCAAAGGAAACCTCGGAGTAGCGGGCATACGGATTGGCGAAATCGATCGCCGTAATACTCGGCCCGCAAACCTCAAGGTCCGAAGCGGCTATCTCTAATTCGGAAACATCCGCAGAAGCATCACCGCGCCAATCCCGGAAATCAGCGAGCCTTGACGAGACCGTTCCGGGAATCCCCACAAGGTCGGAGACAATCAGCTCATTGACATTGCTCTCGCACTTAGACATAAGCCTCCCCTCCCTTGCAGAAAAACGGAATGATCAGATCGTCAAAATCCTGAATCTCCTCGTGGCCAAAGCCTTCAAAGAACTCATGACGCTTTTCACAGGTCAGGTTGTTATAGACCGCAAACTGCGTCGCTGGCGGACAGACGGTATCGGCTGTGCCGGTGCCAAACAGCACGGGGCATTTGACCATAGGGGCAAAGTTCTTGGAATCGAAGTACGCCAGCTTGGCATAGGCTACGTCAATACGAGTCGAGTCCTCATCAAACCAGCGCGACCAATAGCGAAGGCCCTCGTAGGCAATATCATCGGCATCCAAATCCCAGACCAGGCGGAAATCCGACAGGAAGGGATAGAGGATGGCGGCGCGATTGATAAGCTCGCTGTTAAGTGCACAGGTCGCAATGCCCAAACCGCCGCCCTGCGACGCGCCGTTCACAAACACACGGGCAAGATTGATGCCCTCGAGCTCGCGAACGATGCGACACAGGATGCGAATATCTTGGTGCAAGCGGACATAGTAGAGGTTGGCCGGGTCGCCGTCGATACCGGCGACGATATGGCCCGCGACCGTTGTGCCCTCAAATCCACCAATGTCCTCGGAGGGACCTCCTTGACCGGGGCAGTCGAGGGCGATGAGTGCCATGCCCATGCCTGCAAACGACGCCTGCTCAAACCAGCTGCGGCTTGCACCCGGATATCCATGGAACTGAAGTACCAATGGCACGGGCTCGTCCGAGACGGGTTTAAGGTACTTGGCATGCAGGCGAGCGCCACACATACCGGTAAACCAGAGGTCGAAAAGCTGGCAGGTCACGGCATCTGTGACCGATGCCGTCTCGATCGCATAGTCAAGCCCGACCGCGTCGGCCTCGGCCATGCGGTCCTTCCAAAAGAGATCGAAATCCGATGGGCGGGGCATAGCGCCTCGATATTCACCAAATTGCTGTTGTAGCTCCTGAGCACTTGGCATGGCTCGTGAACCCAACCTTTCGAAATCGCAACGGAGGTGCGCCCGGCAAGGGAGCCGGGCGCACGGGAGGGAAAGCGAGGCTACTCGCCGAGCTTGGGATGCAGCAGCGACGGCGCAGCGCCGAGCAGCATCTTGGTGTAGGGGTCCTGGGGGTGCTGGAAGACCTGCTTGGCCTCGCCCTGCTCGACGATCTTGCCGCCATTCATAACGATGATGTCGTCAGAGATGTAGCGGACCGTCTGGATGTCATGGCTGATGAACACCATGGCCAGGCCGAGCTCCTTCTTAAGGTCGGTCAGCAGGTTCAGAATCTGCGCGCGGACCGAAACGTCCAGAGCCGAGGTGGGCTCGTCGGCGATGATGGCATCGGGGTTCAGCGACAGGGCACGGGCAATTGCGACGCGCTGGCGCTGGCCGCCCGAAAGCTGGCCGGGAAGAACCTCGGCGGCGGAGCTGGGCAGACCGGTGAGCTCCAGGAGTTCCTTGACGCGCTTCTCCTGCTCGGCCTCGGTACCCAGGTTGTGGACGCGCATGGGGTCGAGCAGCTGCTCGCGAACGACCATGCGGGGGTTGAGCGCCGTGGCCGGGTTCTGGAACACGACCGAGATGACGCGACCCATGTGGCGACGGTCCTCGGCGGTACGCTTGGTAACGTCCTTGCCCTTAAAGTAGACCTTGCCGCTCGTGGGGGCCTGCAGGCCGCACATGACGTTGGCGGTGGTGGACTTACCGCAACCGGACTCGCCGACGATGCCGATCGTCTGACCGGGCATGAGCTTAATCGTTACACCCTGGACGGCGTGAACCAGGTTGGGGTGCAGAATCGAGCCGGTACGGGTCCTAAAGGTGACGTGGACGTCATCAAGGAAGATGATCGGCTCGACGCCGTTGACTGCGGTCTCGCTCATCTACATCACCTCCGCGTGAGGGGTCAAACCATTTGCCTTGAGCACCTCGTCGGGGAGCTCGGAATAGAAGTGCTCGGTGCCGGGCACGCGCTTGAAGACCGGACGGGTGTCCAGGCCAATACGCGGATGGCTCGAGCGGGGCGCGAAGCGATCGCCCTTGGGGAAATCGCGCGGGCTCGGAACGGCGCCGGGCACCTGGTGAAGGCGGCCCGAACCGCTCTCGATGGACAGAACGGAACCCAGAAGACCGCGGGTGTACTCGTGAATCGGGTTGGTGAGCAGCTCCTTGGTGGGCGCCTGCTCGATGACCTGACCGGCATACATAACCGTGATGTTATGGGCGACCTCGGCGACCAGCGCCAGGTCATGCGAGACGAAGATCATGGCAAAGCCGAGCTTGGCCTGAAGGTCGTTGAGCAGCTTGATGACCTGCTTCTGGACGGTAACGTCCAGAGCGGTCGTGGGCTCGTCGCAGATGACCAGCTTGGGGTCGCGGGTAAGGGCCATAGCAATCAGAACACGCTGACGCTGGCCACCGGAAAGCTCATGCGGGTAGCTCTCGAGCGTACGCTTGGGGTCGAGGCCCACGAGCTCCAAGAGTTCCTCGGCGCTGCGGGTGCCGCCGCGCTTGGTGAGCTGCTTCATCTGGGCAGAGATGAGCATGGAGGGGTTGAGCGAGGACAGGGCGTCCTGATAGACCATAGCGATATCGGTACCGCGCAGGCCGAACCACTCCTTCTTGCTCATCTTGAGCAGATCGCGGCCCTCCCAGAGGACCTCGCCGGAAAGGTGCTCGTCATCGTCGGTCAGGCCCATGATGGCCAGCGTGGTGATGGACTTGCCGCAACCGGACTCGCCCACCAGGCCCATGGTCTGACCAGGACGGACGTCAAAGTTGACATGGTCGACGACGTTGATATCGCCGTGGTGCTCAAACTGAATGCAGAAGTCACGGACCGAGAGAATCGGTTCGACAGACTCGTCAGGCACATGGCGATCGTCACGCTTGAGCTCGACATCGCGCAGGGCGCCAAGGCGAGCGGAGAGGGACTGGGCCTGCTCCTTGTAGGCGCGAACGGGGTCGGAGACCAGCAGGTCGGCCTCGCGACGCTTGGAGGAGTCGGTCGGATCCAGGGCGGCGGAGGGAGCGGCGGCCATGGCGTCGGTAATGCCCTCGGAGAGGATGTTGAGCGCCAGGCAGGTGATCATGATGGCCAGGCCCGGGAACAGTGCCTGCCACCAACGGCCGGCGAGCACGCCGCCGCGGGCGTCGGCGAGGATGTTGCCCCAGGTAGCGGTGGGCTCCTGGATACCAGCGCCGATGAAGGTCAGCGAGGCCTCGAAGATGATGGCGTCGGCGACCAGGGTAACGGTGAAGACCATGATCGGGGCGATGCAGTTACGCAGAACATGCTTGATCAAAATCCACGGAGCCTTGGCGCCGGAAACGATGACCGCGCGGACATAGTCCTCTCCGTACTCGGACACGATGTTGGCGCGCACGATACGGGCAATCTGCGGAGTGTACATAAAGCCGATGGCGAAGATGATCGACGGCACGGAGTTGCCCAGGATGGAGACGAAGACGGCCGCGAGGGCGATGCCCGGGATAGACATGATGATGTCCAGGATACGCATGATCGTCTCGGAAACGGCCTTGCGCGAAACCGCCGCAAGGGCGCCCACGACCGAGCCGCAGACCAGAGCCATGGCAGTGGCGCCAAAGCCGATAATCAGCGAGTAACGACCACCGTAGAGCATGCGCGACAGAATGTCGCGACCCTTATCGTCGGTACCGAAGATAAATCCGTTGCCGGGAGCCTGGCGAGCCGTAAAGATCTCGACCGGGCTATAGGGGGCAAGAAGGGGCGCCAGAATCGCGGTCAGGGCGACCAGCGCCAGCACGACGGCGGCAATCTTAGAAGACAGCGTCATCTTCTTCCAGCCACCGAGCTTGAGCCCCTTGGAGGCAGCCTTCTCGAGCTGCTCGGTTTGCTTCTCTCGAATCTTTACCATAATCTACACCGTCCTGATGCGCGGGTTGATGAGCAGGTAGAGCATGTCAACCACGATGTTGATGATGATGAAGGCAAGAGCAACGACGATGACGACGCCCTGAACCAGGTTCGCCTCGTTGCCCTGAACGCCCTGCAGGATCGCGGTGCCCATGCCGGGGAGGTTGAAGATAACCTCGATGACGACGGCGCCGCCCATGAGGTAACCGATCTTAAGACCGAGGGTGGTGACCGGGGTGATCAGCGCATTGCGAAGTACGTTGATGCCGACGACGACCTTCTCGGGAACGCCGGCGCCGCGAGCCATACGGACATAGTCCTTGTCGAGCTCCTCGACCATGGCCGTACGCACGATACGAGTCATCTGACCCGTCAGCGGGAAGGCAAGAGCAATGGCGGGCATAATCATACGTCCCAGATAGCCAGCCGGGTTGGTGGTGAAGTGAGGCAGAGCACCGGACGCCGGAAGCACCTTAAGGTAGGAAGAGAACAGCAGAATCAACAGAACGGCAAGCCAGAACGACGGGGTTGCCAAGCCGGCGATGGAGAAGACGCGGATCACTTGATCCGGCCATTTGTCGCGATACAGTGCCGCGATGACGCCGAGTAAAAACGAAACGACCGCACCGATGGCAAGGCCGATGAAGGTCAGCTGCATCGTGACGGGCAGGGCCGTGGAGATGCGCTTGGCAACGGAGTTGCGAGCAGCACCATAGGTGCCCATGTCGCCATGAATCAAATCGCCCATATAGCGCACGTAGCGCACGGGCCAGGGGTCGTCCAGACCATACTTCTCATGGTACTCGGCAACCGCCTCGGGCGAGGCACCGTCACCCAACGCCGTGTAGGCGGGGTCGGTCTTGGAGAACGACATAAGGAAGAACACCAGGACGGTGACGCCCAATGCCATGATCGGCAGCGCCACAAGACGCCTTCCAATCAAACGTAGCAAGTTGTTCACGTTCTCTCCCCTTTCTTTTGTCGGTAGGACCAACTGGTATATGAGTACGGATACTCATTACAAGACCCGGGCGACATCGTTGCCGCCCGGGTCTTTGTTTCAACTATGAGGATACGGTCCCAACGACCGACATCCTGCATACAGACTCAAGCGAGCCTTACGCCTTGACGGTCGCGACGCCCCTGAAGGACATGCTCGTCGTGCCGATGCCCTTGAAGCCATCGAGGGCCTCGCCGTTGGGCGCAGTGGACGGATCGTCCCAGGAAGCGGAGACGGTCTTGACGTGGACAACGGGGTACAGAACAGCGTTGTCGGCAATGATGTCGAAGCACTCGTTCCACTTCTTCTGCTGCTCGTCGCCCTCGGCGGCAAGAGCCTCGTCCATGAGACCGTGGAGCTTCTGCCACTCAGCGGACTCCTTCCACGGGCAACGGGTCTGCATCCAGACGTTGTCGCCGTACCACCAGTTGAGCAGCAGGTCGGGGTCGGCGCCGAAGCAGGAAGGATCGCCAGGGGCAAGGAGGATATCGTAGGCCTCGCCGCCGTCGATGGCAGCGTAGGTGGCCGGCGAGGTATCGGTCTGGATGGTCACATCGAAGCCGAGAGCGTCGAGGTCGTTCTTGACCTGGGCGGCCATGCCCTTGATCTGCTCGTTGTCGGTGGTGCGCAGGGTGATGGCACCCGGGGTGATGCCAGACTCCTCGATGAGCTTCTTAGCCTTCTTGGCGTCGGTCTTGTACACCGTGGAAGCCTCATGATAGTTGGTGAAGCTCTTGGGCAGGTAGCAGCTGGCAGCGGTGGCAAGGCCGGCGAAGGTGTTGCTGACCATCTTCTCGGTGTCGAGCGCATACATGACGGCCTGACGGACCTTGACGTTGTTCCAAGGCTCCTTGGCGACGTTGAACATGATGAATCGGGTGCCGAAACCCTGAACGTTATCGATCTTGCAGCCGGCGCTCTCGAGCTGGTCGACGGCGTCAGCGGTGACGAGCTCCATAACGAGCGTGGAGCCCTCCTGTTGAGCGGTAACGCGAGCGGTGGGGTCGGTCAGGATGCTGTACTGGATCTTCTTATCCTCGGCAGCATACTCACCGTTGTACTCGGGGTTGGGAACCAGGGTGATCTCGGTATCGGAGATAGAGTCGTACATCCAGGGGCCGGAGCCGATCGGCTGCTTGGCGCGATCCTCCTCGGTCTGGGTGGCCGGGGTAACGCGGACGATGGCCAGACGATCCTTGAGCAGGGAGAAGTTGGGGACCTTGGTCTTGACCGTCACGGTGCTGGCGTCCTTGGCCTCGATGGACTCGAAGGGCTGGAAGAACGGAGCATAGGTAGCGGAAGCGGCGCAAGCGGTGTAGGAGGCAACGACATCGTCAGCGGTGACCTCGGTGCCATCGGAGAACTTGGCGCCCTTGCGGATGGTGACCTCGAAAGTGGTGTCGTCCACAGACTTGGGATCGTCGGTGGCGAGCTCGTTGAAGGTGCTGTAGTCGTGGTAATCGATGCCGTAGAGGCCCTCGACGACGTGCCAGTTAGCACCCAGGCCCACAGCGGAGCCGGTGCTGGCGGGGTCGAAGCTGGACGGAGCGTAAGCGGAACCAGCGGTGATCACGCCGCCGCCACGGTTGGCGGAATCGGCGGAACCGGAAGCGGAACCCTCGTCGCTAGAGCTGCCACCGCAGCCGGTGAGACCAAGCCCTGCGACAGCAGCGACGCTGCCGGTGAGGCCGAGGAACGAACGCCTGGACATACCCTTGTTGATGATGGCCATGTCTTCTCCTATCAATAGAGAATCTTACCCGGGAGCACCTAGACCTGCCCCCGCGCAACTTGCGGACGATATATACCTTACCTACCGACAAACCCAACTGAGGTGCCGCACTCGGCGACCGATACATACATCCGCTTGAACGGTATTTACTACCGTTCACCGAATTCATTGACAAATGATTCGACAGACAGTATGTATCGACGAGGTGAGATATCAGTCTTCGTCAACCCGCAGGATAGCAGTGTTGTTCACCATGGTTAGTCAAACGTTTTAGCGTTAATAAAACCCAAAATCGGCAGGTAATCGCCGCGAAACAAATGATTGAAAATCGGCCAATCATGTATATCAGTTGTTTAGAAGCGCGTTTAGCATTCGGAACGGTTGGCCGATGCCTGGGCGCGCTCGGCATTCCATGCAACAAGTGCCTCGTGGACCGCTTTGGCGACATCGGCCGGAACGCCTCGAACTTCTGCAATCTCCTGCTCGCTGGCCGCGCGCAAACGCTTCATCGAGCCAAAATGGCGCATAATTGCACGTTTTCTGGTGGGCCCCACGCCTGGAACGTCGTCAAGCACCGAAACCGTCATAGCCTTATCGCGCAACTCGCGGTGGAACGTAATCGCAAATCGGTGGGATTCATCGCGAACCTGCTTGATCAGATAAAGCGAAGCGGAGCCGGTCGGCAGCACGACGGGAGTCTCGTCCCACGGCACGAAAACCTCCTCATCGGCCTTTGCCAAGCCACAAACTGGTATATCGAGGCCGAGTGCCTCAAGTTGCTTAATTGCAGCGGTCAATTGCGGCTTGCCGCCATCAACAACGAGCAAATCGGGGCGCGAGCCAAAGCGCTCGTCCGCCATGCGTTCGGGAGCATAACGACGCCCCAGAACCTCGGACATCGACACGAAGTCGTTCGCCTCGTCCAATTCGGCCTGAATTTTAAAGCGACGATACTGGCCCTTGTCGGCACGGCCGTTGGTAAATACCACCATCGAAGCGACGGTAAAGGTGCCGTGCAACGTCGAGATATCGAAGCACTCGATGCGCAACGGCGGCGCAGGCAGCGCCAGAGCACTTTCGAGCTCCAGAAGCGCCTGATTGGTGCGATCGTCAGCATACCCCGTGCGCATCATGTAGCGCATGAGGGCATGACGCGCATTTTTGGAAGCCATATCGAGCAGGCGGTGCTTTTCGCCGCGCTGCGGCCTATGGAGATGGCAAGAGCGCTCGCGCTTGCCCGCAAGCCACTCCCCCAACGCCTCGGCATCCTCAAGCTCGACAGAGAGATTGATCTCGGCTGGAATATCAGCCGTCTCGTCGTAATAGCGCTTAAGAAAGCCCGATTGAAGCTCTTCCTCGTCGACGTCCAGGCCTTTATCGAGGATGAACTCACAAGTTCGAACCGTTCGGCCCTCACGAACGACAAAGACACAGGCGGCAGAGATAGTCTCTTCGCGATAGAAGCCGATGACGTCGATATCGACGCTTGATGGAAAAACGACCTGTTGGCGATCGTCCAGACCCCTAATGACTTCCAGGCGACGCTTGACGCGCGCCGCACGCTCAAAATCGAGTGTCTCGGCTGCCTCCGTCATCTCGGACGTAAGCTCGTCGACGACATCCTTGCGATGACCCGACAAGAAACGTTCGACACGCTTGACGTTCTTGGCATAGTCGGCAGGGGAAATCGCGCCGACGCATGCGCCCGGCCCGCGCCCGACATGGTAGTCAAAGCAGGGACGCCCGTTTTGCGCGCAAATCATATTGACGATGTCTTCTTCGCCCTTATGAGATTCGACGATGCGGCGGCAGCGGCGCCATTCCGCACAGGATGCCGAGCAAATAGGAATAACCTTGCGTAGCGTATCGATGGTCTCACGCGCCGCGCGGCTATCGGTATAGGGGCCAAAATAGCGCGTTCCCGGTTTATGACGCTCTCGCGTGTATTTGATTGCCGGAAACAAATCGCCCTTGGTGATGGCGATAAAGGGATAGCTTTTATCGTCTTTGAGATCGACGTTAAAATACGGATGGTACTGGCCAATCAGATTGCGCTCGAGCACCAATGCCTCGTGCTCGGTCTCCACCACGATATAGTCAAAGCTCGCCACCAGCTGCATCATGAGCGGGATCTTTTGGCGCTCGTCCTGCAGCGTCACGTATTGACGCATACGGGCACGCAAGTTTTTTGCCTTGCCCACATAGATGACATCGCCCTTGGCATCTTTCCAAAGGTAGCAGCCGGGTTGCGTGGGAACGCGCGAAACCTGTTCGGCAAGTGTTGGAATGTTTTCGTGACCTGCCACGCGCACCTACTTGCGACGAAGCAGCGCCGAGACCTCGGGCATCTTAAAGACGAAGGCAAGGCCAAAAGTTACAGCGAGCGAGACGACGCCTGCAACACAAACGTAGCCCAGGGTAATTAGGATCGAGCTGCCAAGCACTCCGACAAAGTGCTCGAGTGCCCACATGACGCCGGCGCCCGCGGCAGCACCCAAGACACCGAACAATAGGCCGAAGAAACCGCCGTGCAGGATAGACTTGACCTGAAGGCCATGCAGGCGACGGCGCAGCCACCACAGTGAGCATCCGACCAAGACAACGTAGTCAACGACGTACGAAAGCGCAATTGCCGGCATACCGTAGCCCAGCACCACGCCAAACAGCAGCACCGAACCGGCCTGACCGATAGCGGAGTACAGGCAATAGCGGCTATAAGGTTTCATATCGAGCAGGGCCGAGAAGCTCTTCTGCATCAGCACGACCACGCCGTAGAGCGGCAAGGAAAGTGCCAGATAGATAAGGAACTCCGACACCAGCGCCACGCCGGATTCATCGAACTTGCCGGCGCAGTAGATCATGTTGAGCGGACGGGCGAAGACGATCAGATACAGTGCAAACGGAATCAGGAAGAAGAGCATCTGAGCGACACCGCGCGAAATGCCCGTGCGAACGCTGTCGTAATCCTTCTCCTGTGCGTCGTGAGAGAGTTCGGTATAGAGTGCCGTCGAAAGCGAGGCGGCGATCAGCGCATAGGGCAGCGTGTACCACAGGCGCGCATATGCGATGACGGAAGGGCCGGTCTCGGGCTGCACCACCAGCGCGGCGGCATTGGTAATGGAGGTCGAGACAAACATGCATATCGTGGCGAGCAGCGTCGGGATACCAAGCGCAATCGTCTGTCGCAGCGCGGGGTCCTTAAAGTCGATATGGATATGAGGATGCACGCCATGCTTGCCAAGCGCGGGAATCTGGCAGGCCATCTGGACAAAGACGCCGAGGGTCGTGCCAGCTGCGATCAAGATAATACCGGCCTGCTCGCCAAATTGTGCAGACACGGGAGCAAAGCCCATAAAGCTGGCGATGACGATGACATTGTTGAGAACCGGGGCAAACGTCGACCAGAAGTAGTCGCGGTGTGCGTTGAGAACGCCCGAGAACACCGAGCCCAAGCCATAAAACAGAATTTGGATAGCAAAGAAGCGGAACATGAACGCAGCGGTATCCATGCTGCCGCCATCGCCCGAAAGGAACGACTGCGTCCAAATAAAGCCGGGAGCAAACACAGTGCCCAGCAGCGAGATGCCGCCCAGCAGCAGAAGCAGAATACCGAGCAGGTTGCCGACATACTCGTTCGATGCCTCGCGGCCCTGCTCGCGCCTCACACCCATATACACCGGCAAAAACGCGGTAACGAGCATGCCGCCCATCACGAGCTCGTAGAGCATGTTGGGCAGGTTGTTGGCAACCTGATAGGAGGACGAGAGCAGCGACATGCCGATGGCGGCCGCCATGGCCCACGTGCGGATAAACCCGGTGACGCGCGACACGATGGTCAGCACGGTCATGAGGCCAGCAGAACGACCAACCGTGGAGTAGTCCGACGAGCCCATGTCGTCAGTGTCGTCTCGCGACGAAGAAGCTTCGGATGAGGGTGTCTGAGGCGCAGATTCTTTTGCAAAATGAGCTCCGCACTTCAATTCTTCCTGCGGCATCGCTCAGTCCTCTCTCGTAATCGGGGCGACCGTCGCCCCGCAAAATGCAATTAAATCATCAGGTGCAAGCTCAAGCTGATAACCACGCTTGCCTCCCGAAATAAAAATGGTATCCCAAAGGACACATGTCTCATCAATGAGCGTCCGGTAGCGTTTTTTCATACCGACCGGACTGCAGCCGCCGCGAACGTAGCCAGTCGCCGCAAGCAAATCCTTCACATGCATCATGGCCAAGGACTTCTCCCCCGCGGCACGCGCGGCGGACTTTAGATCGAGCTCGTCGGCAACAGGGATGCAGCACACGACATGGTCGTTGGACGGCGTCACGCAGACCAAGGTCTTAAATCCTTGTCCGGGCTCCTCGCCAAGCTGCTCCGAAATCGCGACCCCCAGGCCCGCCGACTCATCACCATCGTCTTCGTACGTATGTAGAACATAGGAAATGCCGGCGCTTTCCAGCTCGCGCATCGCATTGGTTTTTGGCGTCTTTACAGCCTTTGCCATGGCATATCCTTTCCCTCGCATTCGGACGCAAGGATTAAGTATATGTCCAATTCGGCTGCATACGTCACTTCGACACAGCAAGCGCCATCGAATCACAAGGAGTCGATGGCGCCCATAAACTGAATCGCCTATTTATTGAGCATCAAGTTGAGCCTGACGCTCCCGGTCACGCCTGAGCAACGGCGCCAAAAACTTGCCCGTATAACTTTGCGGACAGTCCGCGACCTGCTCCGGTGTGCCCGAAACCACGACGGTTCCGCCGCCGTTACCGCCCTCGGGGCCCATATCGATCAGGCGGTCGGCAACCTTGATGACATCAAGGTTGTGTTCAATCACCAGCACCGTGTTGCCCGCATCGACCAAGCGCTGCAGCACATCGAGCAGCTGGCGGACGTCCTCAAAATGAAGGCCGGTCGTCGGCTCATCCAAAATATAGAACGTCTTGCCCGTCTGGCGTCGATGAAGCTCCTTGGCGAGCTTCACACGCTGCGCCTCGCCGCCCGAGAGCGTCGTGGCGGGCTGGCCCAGGCTCACGTAGCCCAAGCCTACATCGTACAGCGTCTGGAGCTTGCGCTTAATCTGCGGGATATTCCCAAAGAAGGCCAGTGCCTCGGTGACGCTCATGTCGAGCACGTCCGAGATGGTCTTACCACGGTAGGTGACCTCAAGCGTCTCGCGGTTATAGCGTTTGCCGCCGCAGACCTCACAGGGGACATAGATATCGGGAAGGAAGTGCATCTCGATCTTAATTTGTCCGTCGCCCTTGCATGCTTCGCAGCGACCGCCGCTCACGTTAAAGGAGAAACGTCCCGGCGAGTAGCCACGCGCCTTCGACTCCGGCGTACTCGCAAACAGCGCGCGAAGATCATCCCACAGGCCAATGTACGTAGCAGGGTTGGAACGCGGCGTGCGACCAATCGGCGACTGGTCGATATCGATAACCTTATCGATACACTCGATGCCCTCGATTTTCTTATACGGACCCACAGGGCGCGTCGAACGGTGAATGGCATTCGTAAGGGCAGGTGCGATGGTGTCGGTAACCAGGGAGCTCTTACCCGATCCCGACACGCCGGTAACGACCGTAAGCGTACCAAACTCGATCTTGGCGGTAACGTTTTTGAGGTTGTTGGCGCGGGCGCCCGTAATCTTAAGGCAGCCGCGACCGGGCTTGCGGCGTTCATCGGGAACCCGAATCATTCGCTTGCCGGTCAGGTAGGCACCCGTCATCGAATCGGGGCACGCCATGATATCGGCAGGCGTTCCCGCGGCGACCACGTGTCCGCCGTTCACGCCCGCGCCGGGGCCCATGTCGATCACATAGTCGGCAGCACGAATCGTATCCTCATCATGCTCGACGACGATGACGGTATTGCCGATATCGCGTAGGCGCTCAAGCGTCTTGATCAGGCGCTCGTTATCGCGCTGATGGAGGCCAATCGATGGCTCGTCCAAAATGTACAGGACACCCATGAGGCCGGCGCCGATCTGTGTTGCCAGGCGAATGCGCTGGGCCTCGCCTCCGGAAAGCGTCGCCGAGGCACGATCGAGGGTCAGATAGTCGAGTCCGACATCGACCAGAAAACGCAAGCGCTCCAGGATTTCCTTGACGATGCGCCCGCCGATAAACTGTTGGCGCTCGGTGAGTTCCAAGCCCTCAAAAAACTCGAGCGACTCGCGGCACGATAGGCAACAGACCTCGTAAATGGACTTACCGCCTACGGTAACAGCGAGCATCTCGGGGCGCAAACGAGCGCCGTGGCAGCTCGAGCACGGCTCCTCGCGGATGTACTTCTCCAAGCGCGCCTTGGTGTTCTCATTCGTCGTCTCGGTATAGCGCTCGTACAGGATATTGCGCACGCCCGAGAACTTGGTGTCCCACTGGCTGCGGCGCCCATCGAGCTTTTGATAGTCGACCGAAATCTTCTGGTCGCCCATGCCGTCTAAAAACGCGCGACGCACCCGCGGAGGCAGATCCTCCCACGGCGTATCGACGCTCACCTTAAAGTGTTTGCAGACCGCAGCGAAAATCTGCGGATAGTAGTTAGAGTTGCCAAACAGGCTGCCAAAGACCCCGTCGGCGATCGACTTCGAGGGGTCTTCGATTAGGGCCTCGGCATCGACCGTCTTCTTAAAGCCCAGGCCATCGCACTCTGGGCACGCGCCATAGGGCGCGTTGAACGAGAAATCACGCGGCTGCAGGTCATCGATGGAGTGTCCATGCTCCGGGCACGCTAACGCCAGCGAATACTCCAGCAACTCGCCTTCGGTCCCCTCGGGAGCGTCGCGGTCGGGCAGCAAGTATACGTTCACATTGCCGTGCGCCAGCGCAGTCGCCTGTTCAACGGACTCGGCAATACGGCCCAGCGAGTTCTCACGGATCACGATGCGGTCGACCACGACCTCGATATCGTGCTTGAATTTCTTATCCAAATCGATAGGGTCATCAAGCGAGCGAACCTCGCCGTCGACACGCACGCGGCTAAAGCCCTCGGCGCGAAGGTCCTCAAACAGCTTGGCGTACTCGCCTTTTCGCCCGCGCACTACCGGTGCCAGCACAAACGCGCGGCGGCCCTCCCCCGCCGCCAAGACCTTGTCGGCAACCTGGTCGGTCGTCTGGCGCTCAATGACACGGCCGCATTCGGGACAGTGCGGGGTGCCCACACGGGCGAACAGCAGGCGCAGATAGTCATAAATCTCGGTTACGGTGCCAACCGTCGAGCGAGGGTTTTTAGACGTCGTCTTTTGGTCGATCGACACCGCCGGCGAAAGGCCGTCGATTGAATCCAAGTCGGGTTTGTCCATCTGTCCCAAGAACTGGCGCGCATAGCTCGAAAGACTCTCGACGTATCGACGCTGGCCCTCGGCATAGATAGTGTCAAATGCCAGCGAACTCTTGCCCGAGCCAGAAAGACCGGTAATGACCACGAGTTGGTCACGCGGAATGGAAACATCGATATCACGGAGGTTGTGCTCACGGGCGCCGCGAATAACGATAGAAGAATCAGACATGGAAGCTCCTTGCCTCCTATTGCATCGAATCATACTGCCGATGAGTTTAGCGCACTCGACGCGCACAGATGTTCGTAATACAAGATTCGCAGACCTTTAGCTTTGCGTATCGGGTGCTTTGTTTCTCGAAATGCCGTGGAAAGGTTACAGTAATCTAATACTGAACTTAATTTGCTGTACCAGAGGAACGTCCATGACCGAAGATATCCCCCTTGAAATCACTTCGAGCGACATGGCCAATCTGCCCATATTCATCGCCGTCCTTATCGTGGCCGCCGTCGTCGTGCGCGTGTATTTTTCAATCAAACGCAACGAAAAGCCACCCATTGCCCGCGTCTTTTGGTGCGCGACGCTCCTCGTCCCGCTCGGCGTGGTAGCTGCATGGATTACGAATCAATTGCTCGTAAATGAGGGCAGCTCCCTATGGATCCTTTCTTATTCGGCGCTCGGTGCTGTCGCCGTCATGCTTCTTGTCGAGCCCTTGGTTTCGGGACTTATCGACCAAACCGACCTTGCGACGGGAACGGTTGCCTGTATTTGCTGTGACATCCTTGTCATCGCCGCTGTTTCAGCGCTCTCGTTCGTTTCACTCGAAATTGCCTGCAACGAAACGTTCTATCGCATTCCCGCCAACTCATTCGGGTTTTCCGTCGGGCTGCTCGCGACGGTTCTGCTCTCCCTTTATTTGCTGGGACAGCGTCATGGAGGCGTCATGGCTCTCGTGCCCGTCGTCTGCTGCATCCTTGGCATTGCCGAGCACTTCGTCATAACGTTTAAAGGCGAAGCCATCCTGCCAAGCGATATCTTGGCCCTTGGCACCGCAATGGAAGTGAGCGAGGGATACGAGTTTACCTTTACCGCCGGAATCGTAACCTCTCTCGCCCTGCTGGAGATTTCCCTGGGGCTTCTTTCGCTCATCCGACCGCGAAAGCTCCGTACGCCCACCCATGTCTTCCCCGCTATCGCCGCTAACCTCTGTGCTTTTCTGCTAGTGACCGTTGTGGGGCTCTCAGGCTTTTCCAACATCGACTTGGAGCAGGCGCTGGATTTTGGATTTGACCGTTGGCAGCCCATCACCACGTATGCGTCTCAGGGTTTTATCACTTCGTTCACCGAAATGGTCAACGAGTTGCCCATTGAGAAGCCCGAAGACTATACGCCCGATGAGGCGCAGAGCATCGAGCAGGAGCTCGCCGCCGTCTACGACAGCACATATGGCTCGAGCGAACAGCGCGCGGCGGCCGTTGCCCAGTTCAATGAAATCAAGCCGACGATTGTTGCCGTCATGAACGAGAGTTTTAGCGACCTTTCGTGCTTTGAGCAGCTCCAGGCGGCCGGGTACTCCGGCCCCGCATTCTACAACTCGCTTCCCGACACACTTGTTCGCGGCACCATGCTCGCTTCGGTCACCGGTGGCGGAACGGCGAACTCCGAATTCGAATTTTTGACCGGAGCGACAACGGCCTTTGTCGGATTAGGCAAGATCCCCTATCAGCTGTATCAGATGAATGGCGTAAACAGCCTGGCAAAGGACCTTAAAGAGCTTGGGTATACCACTACCGCTATGCACCCGCAAAACCCCGTCAACTACCATCGAGATAAAATCTATCAGCAGCTGGGCTTTGGAGACTTTCTTTCAATCGGCGATTTCGAAGGTGCGCCCTATTACCATGCCGGCGTATGCGACTACGCCACCTACGACAAGATACTCGACCTGCTTAGAACCGACGAAGCGCCGCAGTTCATCTTTGACGTCACGATGCAAAATCACGGCGGCTACGACTATGGCACCGTTCCCGCCGAAGAGCTGACAAACTATTGGGTCGAGGGAGCCAGCGAAGGCGCCAACAGCGCGCTCAACACCTATCTCACCTGCATCAACGCATCCGACCGGGACCTCGAGTACTTTATCAACGAGCTCCGCAACATCGGCAGACCGGTTGTTCTTGTCTTTTTTGGCGACCATCAGCCGAGCGCCGCAACGACTCTCAACGACGAGCTGTACCCTCAGGAAGATACGGCAAGCCACGCTTTCCGTATCTATCAGTCGACATATCTCGTCTGGGCTAACTATGAGATCGCCGGCAATACCGAGCTCAACGTCTACGACACCGTCGGGGCAAACGAGATTGCAGCCATTACCCTTAATAAGATCGGCGCCCCGCTCACCAATTACCAAAAGGCCCTGCTTGCGACAAGGTCAGATGTGCCCACCATCAATGTCGCCGGCTATCTCGGTGCCGACGGGCTGCGCTACGACTTGGAATCGGAAGACAGCCCCTACGCCTCGACGATCGACAAGCTGCAGCGCATACAATACCTCGAGTTCGCCAGCAAAGTTCAGTAAGCCCGCCCATTCGCTTGGGCCCATCGTATTGCAAGCACGCTCGGCCCAAACGCATCGCAAATGACTCCCGCTCGCAAACGAGGGTACAATGACGCTCGTGTCACATCGCGGGGCCCCGGCCCCAGCATATACAAAGGAGTCATACATGGGTTGCGAACACGCACAGGCCGCCGGCGGACAAACGTCGCCGTCGCAATTTGAGGAGAACACGCTGTCCGAGGTCAAGCGCGTCATCGCCGTGCTTTCCGGCAAGGGCGGTGTCGGCAAGTCATTTGTCACCGGTGCCATCGCCACCGAGCTTGCCCGTCACGGCCACAAGGTCGGCGTCCTCGATGCCGACATCACCGGTCCCTCTATCCCCAAGATGTTCGGTATGAGTGGACGCCACGTCCATGCCCTTGGCAACCTTATGCTGCCCGAAATCTCCGAGCACGGCGTCAAGGTCATGAGCTCCAACCTGCTGCTCCAAAACGAGACCGACCCCGTCCTTTGGCGCGGTCCGGTCATCGCAGGCGCCATTAGGCAGTTCTGGAGCGAGACCTCGTGGGGCCCCATCGACTACCTACTGGTCGACATGCCTCCGGGAACAGGCGACGTCGCGCTCACCGTCTTCCAGTCGCTGCCGGTCGACGGCATCGTCATTGTCACGAGCCCGCAGGATCTGGTCTCGATGATCGTCGCCAAGGCGGTCAACATGGCCGAGAAGATGAACGTCCCCATTCTGGGCATTGTCGAGAACATGAGCTATATTGAGTGCCCTGACTGCGGCAAGAAGATCGAGGTCTTTGGCAAGAGCAAGCTCCCCGAGGTCGCAGAGCGCTATAACCTCGACATCTTGGGCCAGCTTCCCATTAATCCGGCACTCGCCGAGGCCTGCGATAAGGGCGAGGTCGAGACCGCGCTGCCCGATGGCATGTTGCCCAAGGCAGTCTCTGCCGTCGAGGCTATTACCCCGCACGAGACCGACGAGGCCTAAGTGAACGCGAGCGCCCTCTATGACGTCTTGGTAATCGGCGGCGGGGCTTCAGGCCTCGCCGCCGCCATTACGGCCGCACGCGCTGGCAAAAGCGTCTGCATCGTTGAGTGCGATGTCGCCTGCGGCCTCAAGCTCCTTGCGACCGGTAACGGCCGTTGCAACCTCTCCAACGAATCGATTGATCCTCAGCGGTATAACCACCCCGCATTCGTCGAATCCGTCATGGGCCCCCAGCCCGAACAAGAGCTTATGGGTTTCTTCTCCTCGCTGGGCATCATGACAACCTCCGAGGAAGGCCGGCTGTACCCGCGCTCCCTTCGCGCCGAATCGGTGCGCGACGCGCTTCTCAACGTTTGCGACCGCCTAGGTATCACCTTAATCTGCGGAGCCAACGTTGCCACGGCGCACAAAGCTTCCGAAGGCTGGGCACTCCAAATAGACCGTCCAGCGCGGGCGCTCAAGGCAAAAAAGCACGACGACCGAAAATCGGAGCTCCGCTCGCTTCGGAAGGCGCTCGCCGATGTCCCTCGCAAGAACGAGGCCCTGCAGGCACATGCCGTAATTATCGCTACGGGCGGCAACCCCACCGGTATCGCCGATACGTTTCGCCTTCCCCTCACTTCGCTGCGCCCCATCCTCTGCCCCGTATCGGCAACGGTCGTTGGCGATCGAGCGGCACTCAAGACGTTGGATGGCCTGCGCGTCCGCGCCTGCTTGACGCTCGCCCGCAATCATAATGAGCTCTGGCACGAAGACGGTGAAGTGCTGTTTCGAACCTTCGGTATCTCGGGTGTCGCTGTCTTCAACCTCTCTCGTCGTATCCAGCACGGCGATACGATCCTGCTCGACGTTTTCCCCGACCTCTCCAAAGACGAGTTGCTCGATATGCTCAACCGGCGCGTTGAGCTGTTCGGTGACTTTTCACCCCGCGATCCCCGTTGGCTCGACGGCATGCTCGCCCCGCAACTCTCCCGCGTCGTCTGCACAGCGTTCGAGCAGTGCCATCCAGGCTCCAACGATGTCATCCATCTGGTCTCGATCCTCAAGCACTTTAAGCTGTTTGCCGAGGGGACGACCGATGAGCGCTCGGCGCAGGTCACGCGTGGTGGCGTATCTGTCGAGAGCATCTCAACACCCAGTCTACGCGCGCGCAGCGTTGTCGACGCCCCGCTTTACGTCTGCGGCGAAGCGCTCGACATCGACGCCGATTGCGGAGGCTTTAACCTTGCGTGGGCCTGGCTCTCGGGCATTCGCGCTGCAAGCAGCCTGTAGCCGCGCAGTCTATAATCAAAAACACATTCGGGCCGTCTGGGATACCGGACGGCCTCTTTCTTGCCTCTAAGGAGACCTCGATGATCGAAATCACCCAAGTCAACGCGTCGCTCGATGAAGCCGGCGATGAAAATGCCTGTCTCATTGTTGGCAAGCGAGTCGCCAAGCGCGTCCTACGTTGCAAGGACTCCGAGATCAAGTCCATCGAGCTCCACCGCAAGTCAATCGACGCTCGCAAAAAACGAGACGTCCATTTTATCCTGAGCTTTCGTGTTGAGCTGACTAGTCCCCACCTCGAGCGAGAAGCGGTCGACAGCGTTGCCGAGCGTGACCGCTCGCGCGTACGCGCGATAGAAGACGATGAGCCTTCATTCCCCTCCCCCGCCTCCGACGCGCCTCAAGAACGCCCTGTCGTTGTCGGCGCCGGATGCGCCGGCCTTTTCGCTGCGCTTACGCTCGCCGAAGCAGGTCTTAAGCCCTTGCTCATCGAGCGCGGCGACCCGGCATTTCGCCGCTCGCAGGCGATCGACCTCTTTCTAAAGGAGCGCATCCTCGACCCCGAGAGCAATATCCAGTTTGGCCTGGGCGGCGCGGGAACCTTCTCGGACGGCAAACTCAATACGGGAACCAAAAATCCCGCCCATCGCCTTATCCTCGAAACCTTCGTCGAGGCGGGCGCGCCCCGCGATATTCTGTGGGATGCCAAGCCGCACATTGGCTCCGACATCCTTCCCACGGTCGTCACCGCTATATCCCAGCGCATCGAGCAGCTCGGAGGTGTCGTCCGCTATCGAACGAAGCTCGTCGACATTCGCATCGACGCGTCTGGCGCCATCACCGGTATTGATGTCCAATCGTCCCAAGACGCCGCTTGCGAGCCAATCGAGACAAAGCACCTCATCCTCGCCTGCGGGCATTCTGCTCGCGATATTTTTGAGCTCCTTAAGGGCCACAACGTGGCCCTCGCACAAAAGACCTTTGCCATGGGCGTTCGCATCGAGCATCCGCAGCGCGACATCGACCGAGTCCAATACGGAGCCTCGGCGGGACATCCTGCCCTCGGAGCAGCCCCTTACAAGCTCGTCGCCCATCTTCCCAACGGCCGCAGCGTGTTCTCGTTTTGCATGTGCCCCGGCGGGCAGGTTGTCGCCGCCTCTTCCGAGCAGGGCCACCTGTGCGTCAACGGCGCCAGTCTCAATGCCCGCGACGGACGCAATGCAAATGCCGCCCTACTCGTTAACGTCACGCCTGAGGACCTTCCTAACGATGACCCGCTCGCCGGCGTCGAGCTCCAGCGTGCCTGCGAGGCGGCCGCCTATCGCCTGGGCGGTTCCAACTGGAACGCACCGGCACAACTCGTCGGAGATTTCCTCGCAGGACGCGCCAGCAAGGCGCCCGGAAAGGTAAAGCCCACCTATCCGCTCGGTGTGACCTGGACGGCAATTGACGAAGCCCTGCCGCAGCATATCGTCGAGTCGCTCCGCCTGGGACTTCCCCTACTCGGAAAAAAGCTACGCGGCTACGACCGCCCCGATGCCATTCTTACCGGCGTGGAGACTCGTTCGAGCTCACCGGTCACTGTCACCCGAGACCGAACGTGCCATGCCGTGTCGACCCCGGGCCTCTACCCTTGTGGTGAGGGAGCTGGATATGCCGGCGGCATCATGAGCGCAGCCACCGACGGCATCCGTTGTGCCGAAGCCCTGATCGCAGACCTCTAACGCACGAATTCCAGCGCGCAAAAGACACAGGCCCCAAGCTCCACAGGGAACTCGGGGCCTGTTCACTATTTCTTAAACCGTGCACCCTGGCGTTTTCTGCCCGATGCGAACGTGGAACCCTTGCGGGCCTGCGAACGTAAGCGCTCGATCGTCTCGTCCTCAGACGCACCCTCGAGCATCGCCCGAATCTGAACGACGGCATCGCGCAGGCGCGCCGCCTCCTCAAAGTCCATGGCGGCAGAAGCGTTACGCATATCCTCTTCCATGGTTTCGACGATCCGCACAAGCTCGTCATGCGGCAGTTCTTCCAACTGCTCCGCAAGTGTCTGCTCGGGCGCCACCGTTTCCGGCACGCCACCCTCGCCCGACTCATCGGGCGTATAGAATGCGCCATGTCCAAGAGAGTCGCCCTTCGAGCGCCCCTTGGAACCCACGGTTTTTTCGGCCTCGGCAATAAAACTTGAGATGTCGTTGATGGCCTTGCGCACCGTCTTGGGCACAATGCCATGCTCTTCGTTATATGCCATCTGAATCTCGCGACGGCGCTGCGTCTCCTCGATGGCCTCTTTCATCGAATCGGTCATAACGTCTGCATACATGATGACTTCGCCATCGGCGTTACGGGCCGCGCGGCCAATCGTCTGAATCAGCGAACGGCGGTTGCGCAAGAAGCCTTCCTTATCGGCATCGAGAATTGCCACCAGTGAGACCTCGGGGAGATCCAAGCCCTCGCGAAGCAGGTTGATGCCAACGAGAACATCGATCTTTCCCTCGCGCAGCGTTCGCAGGATCTCGACACGGTCCATCGTCGCTGTATCGGAGTGCATGTAATTGACCTTAATGCCGGCATCAAGCAGATGGTCGGTCAGGTCCTCGGCCATGCGCTTGGTGAGCGTGGTCACCAGTACGCGCTCCTTGCGCACCACGCGCTCGCGAATCTCGTCCTCAAGATCGTCAATCTGCCCACGAACCGGACGCACATCAATCTTGGGGTCGAGCAGACCGGTCGGACGAATAATCTGCTCAACATCGTTCTGGCTCACCCGCAGCTCGTAGTCGCCCGGCGTGGCCGAAACGTAGATGAACTGGGGGATCCTTGCCTCAAACTCATCGAAACGAAGCGGGCGGTTATCGAGTGCCGAAGGAAGGCGAAAACCGTGTTCCACCAGCGTCACCTTACGCGAGCGGTCACCTTCGTGCATGCCGCGAATCTGCGGCACCGTCACATGGCTCTCATCGATGATGCAGAGCATGTCCTTAGGGAAGTAATCGATCAGGGTAAACGGCGGCTCGCCCGGTTTTCGACCGTCCAGATGACGCGAGTAGTTCTCGATACCGTTACAAAAACCCATGGTCTCGAGCATCTCGAGATCATAGTCGGTGCGCTGCTGCAGACGCTGTGCCTCGAGCAACTTGTCGGTCGCCTTGAGCTCGGCCACACGCTTCTCGCACTCTTCACTGATTGATTTCAGAGCCGCCTTGACCTTCGGCTTCTCGGTCACGTAGTGCGATGCCGGCCATACGGGGATGGCCTCGTACTCACGAAGCATCTCACCGGTAACCTCATCGATCTCGGCAATAAGCTCAACCTCGTCGCCAAAGAACTCAAACCGTAACGGATGCTCGGCATAAGGCGGATACACGTCGACAACATCGCCGCGCACGCGGAACGTGCCGCGTGCCAGGTCATAGTCATTGCGATCATATTGAATGTCAATAAGCGCATGGATAAAGTCATCACGCTCGAGCGGCACCTTCTTGTCGACGTTTGGAGCCAGACCCGCATAGTCCTCAGGAGAGCCAATGCCATAGATACACGAGACCGATGCGACAACGATCACATCGCGTCGAGAGAGCAGCGATGCGGTCGCCTGATGTCGCAGCATCTCGACCTCTTCGTTAATCGAGGAGTCTTTCTCGATATATGTATCGCTTTGCGGCACATACGCCTCGGGCTGATAGTAGTCGTAGTACGAGACAAAGTAGACCACAGCGTTGTTGGGAAAGAACTCTTTGAGCTCGCTCGCAAGCTGAGCGGCGAGCGTTTTATTGGGAGCCATGACCAGCGTCGGCTTCCCCAGGGCCTCAATAGTCTTAGCCATCGTGAAGGTCTTGCCCGAACCAGTCACGCCCAGCAAAACCTGATAGCGATCTCCGTCCCTCACACCCTGCACAAGCGACTCAATGGCCTTAGGCTGAGAACCTGCAGGCTCATAGGGAGAAACGACTTCAAACGGCACCTCAGCGCCCTCAACGCCAAAGCGCTTAAGTTCACCACCAACGCGTTCTACTTCAAATTCCGCCATGGATACTCCTAACTCATACATCTGCAGTATACGCAGGAGGTGGGCTTAGTCCTATACGAACCGATCGGGATAGAGCGTCTTATAGCGAACCCAGGCATTATTGACGCGAATCAGATAAGCCTGCGTCTCGGGGAAGGTAATCGCATTGTGAAGCGAGGTGCTCTGCTGCGCCCAACCATCCACATTGCCCATGCCGGCGTTATAGGCGGCAATGGCGCTGTCAGTCGACCCGTTAAAATACGTTAGAAGATACGAAAGATACGCACAGCCAAACTCGATGTTCGTAGCGGGATCGTTAAGGTTGTCGGCGGAATACTCGCTACCATCGACAAGACCCTTGGCAATCATATCCTGGGCAGTCTCGGGCATCAGCTGCATCAATCCCCGAGCGCCTTGATTCGACTCAGCCTCGGGATCCCAATTCGATTCCGACTTTATGACAGCACACACCAGATATGGATCAAGATTGTGCGAAATGCTCGATTGCTTTACATACGCCTCGTAGTCAATTGGATACAAAGGCTTAAAGAAGGCGGCAGGAGCATACGAGTAGACGAGCGAAATAAAGCCGAAGACGAGCACAACGGCAAGTGGCGCAACGCGATACCACGTAAAGAAACGTGTCTTAGGCATCGGCCTCCTCCTTATCCGTTACATCCCCGAAGCCATGGCGCACAAGCCATGCGTCCAGTTGTTCAAAGAGCGAATTATCGCCTCCCGCATTATCGATTACCGTCGTAGCGAGATTGCAAAGCGAAGCCTCATCAGGTTGGCATGCAGAGCGAGCATCAAAATCAGAGGACTCCATACCACGATGAATGGCACGCTCGCGACGAACTGCCAAAGGAGCACTGATAACCAGAATTTCATCAGCCAGGCCAAAAGCATCCTCAAAACCAGTCGGGGCAGAAACCTCGACAACCGCAAAGGGATAACGGGGGGACGAAACCGTACAACAAACCGGATCGAGAATCCTAAGCGAAAGCTGTTCAATGAGAACGGGGTGCACAAGGTCATTGAGCCGTGCGACCGAATCAGGAGAAGCGAAAGCTCGAGAAGCGAGGATGCTGCGGCGAATGCCGCCCTCCTCATCCAAAATATCCCAGCCAAATTCTTCCGCGAGGGCATTGACGATATCGGAGCCTGGCACATACAGCGATTTGGCAAGCTCGTCCAGATCGATAAGCATGGCGCCATGAGATTCGAGATAGCGGCAGGCAGTCGACTTACCCGAAGCAATATTGCCCAAGACAAAAACGGTAAACATCAAGTCCTCCCTAACGCCAATGGGAGTTATTATCGCGCAAATACAAAAGAAGGACTCAAAATACAGCCAAACAGTAAGACAAGCTAAAAGAAGGCGAGTTCTTGTATTACAGCTCTTTATAAAACGCAAAAAAGGGGGAGGCCGCGAGGCCTCCCCCTTCTTCAAGTCATCAGACGGCTCGGTGCCGTCCACCGGTCAGCGGCGCCCTGGCCTCCCACGGGCTGGCC
>CAUBVH010000004.1 GCA_958439425.1 uncultured Collinsella sp. | reverse complement strand
ATCCATGGTGGGGCGCGTTTCTAACGAAGCCGTAACGGCCGTTGGGCTCTTTTGGCGCAAACTCTTCTCGACCCGCACATCATGATTAATTTGCTTGAGGCAACAACTTTCCCGATCGATGTAATCACCGAATCAAAACGTGTACATCAGCCATCAAAGATGCCGAAAAATGTCATATTTGGAGGCTGATGTACACAAATGCAGATTCACGCGCAGCCCAGAGGTGCCCTCCACATGTCTGGACTCTCTATGCTTACGCTGGATAGACATCGCCAGAACGGGTATAGTATCGAAAGTTTTGTTGTTTACCAGCGGGGGAGTCCTGTGGGCATCAAGAAGAAGATCAAAAAGGAGCTTATCGGCACCTCCGATTACCCGTCGAATAAGATCTTTACGATCTCCAATTTCATCACCTTTACGCGCCTGATCCTCACGCTCGTCTTCCTGTACCTGTTTGTGACGGACAACAACCGTGTCGTCGCCATTGTCATCTATGCCATCGCGGCTTCCACCGACTGGATGGACGGCCAGATTGCCCGCATGACCAAAACGGTCTCATGGCTCGGCAAGGTTATGGATCCCATCTGTGACCGTGCGCTGCTGTTTACCGGCGTGCTGGGTCTCGTGGTTCGTGGCGAGCTGCCCATCTGGGTCTGCGTGCTCATTATCGGCCGCGATATCTACCTAGGCATCGGCACGCTCATCGTGCGCCATTATCACCGTCGCCCCATCGACGTCGTCTTTCCCGGCAAGATTGCCACGGCACTGCTCATGACCGGCTTCTCGCTCATGCTGCTTGGGTTCCCCGTCATCGACGGCTGGCATCTGCTGCCCGCCACGTTCACGGCATTCCCAGGCCTCAACGGCAGCTCGGTGCCCCTCGGCATCTTCTTTGTATACGGCGGCGTCATCTTCTCCATGCTCACCGCTGTCATCTATTCCATTAAGGGAGGGGTGGCCATTAAACAGGCCATCGCGCATCCCGAGGACGAGGACATCGACTTTCTTAACCCCGAAATCGAAGACTAAGTCGTTGGGGTATGATTACGTACGGTTCATTTTTTGCGGCACGTCCGCGTTAGATAGGGGTTGTCATGGACAACAAGGTTAACAATATGCCTCAGAACGATAAGACTGCGGACGCTACCTGCGTTTTCCGTGTTCCTTCGAGCGATGTCACCGTTCCCGACCTTATGGCCAACGTGCGCATCACCGCTCCGGTTCTGTCCATCGTCAAGGGTCCTCAGACAGGAGCTGCCTTTGAGCTCGAGGACGACGTGACCACCATCGGCCGTGATCCCGCGAGCGGTATCTTCCTCAACGACATGACTGTCTCGCGCAGCCACGCACGCATTATTCGTGAGGGCCTGGGCGCCCGCATCGAGGATCTGGGCTCGCTCAACGGCACCTGGGTCGACGGCGCCATCGTCAACGGTGCTCCGCTGCACGACGGCTCTTCCGTTCAGATCGGTACGTTCACGCTCATCTATCACGAGAGCACGCCGGAGCGCATCGAAACCGGTGAGTAGGTAATGGCCGAACGCAACTATCTGAGTATCGGCCAAGTCGTCAATCTACTTCGAGGCGCATACCCCGATCTATCGAATTCAAAAATTAGATTTCTAGAAGATGAGGGACTCATCACACCTCATCGTACGCCTAAGGGGTATCGCCAGTACTCCAAGGAAGACGTTGACCGTCTCGAGGTCATCCTGCACCTGCAGAAGACCCGCTACATGCCGCTCAACGTCATTAAACAGCGCTTGGAAAACGCAACGGACCTGTCCACTTTGGCTTACGAGGTGGGTCTTCTGTCCGATGTTCCACTTAAGACGGAGCCCAAGGAGACCAAGCAAAAGCTGCACCCCATCGAGACCATTCCCGATATGCTCGGTGTTGAGATTTCGTTTATCCGCTCCCTTGCCGAGAACGATCTTATCCGCATCATCAAGAGCCCGCAGAACCGAGAGCTCGTCGATGGCCGAGATTTCCCGATTATCCGCTACTGCTCGGAGCTGTCGCGCTTCCACATTGAGCCGCGCAACCTACGTCAGTACGTATCGTCGGCAAACCGCGAGTCTTCGATGTTTGAGCAGGTTCTCGTGAGCATGCTCGGCATGGATACCTCTGATGATGAGCGCGACGCCAAGCTCGAGCGCGCTTTTAAGAAGCTGCACGACCTCACCGAGGGTGTGCACACCGCGCTCCTTAAGAACCGTGTCTTTGAGTCGCTCAACGCCGTGGTCGAGGACGCTGACATCGATGCTCTCGATGAGGAGATCGCGCGTTCCGAATCCACCAAGGCTAAAAGCGATGGGGCAAGCGTCCCCGCGGTTGACGCGCACGACGAGTCGCTCGTGCAGCCGTCCAAGGTCGTCGTCCCCTCGCATAACCCGTCTACTAACACGGGTAAATAACCGCCGTTCACCCGGCAATCCATGAAAGGTCACACCATGTACGACTTCGAATCTCATATCGTCGATATCCCCGACTATCCCGAGCCCGGAGTCGTCTTTAAGGACATCACGCCGCTCTTTGGCAATCCCGAGGCCCTGAAGGCCATGGTGGATGCCCTGGCCGAGCATTTTGCCGACATGGGCATTACCAAGGTCGTAGGACCCGAGGCCCGCGGCTTTATGGTCGGTGTGCCCGTGGCCGTCGCCCTGGGTGCCGGCTTTGTTCCCGCACGTAAGCCGGGCAAACTGCCGCGCAAGACGATAAGCGAGAGCTACGAGCTCGAGTATGGAACGGATTCTATCGAAATCCACGCCGATGCCATTAGCTCTAAAGATACCGTGTTGATTCTGGACGACTTGGTCGCGACGGGCGGAACCGTCGAGGCAACAGGTAAACTGGTGCGAGATATGGGCGCAAAGCTCGTGGGTTACGGTTGTATCCTTGAGCTTGCGTTTCTCAACCCGCGCAAGAAGCTCACGCCTTCTAACGAGGATGTTGAGCTCTTTAGCCTGGTAACGGTGGACTAGCCGCTACCCTTAGATACCGGAAAGGAAGCTACATGCGCACAGCAAATACGCACAGAAACATGGCACGCTGCGCTGCTACGGCAACCCTCGCTTGTGTTTTGGGCCTGGGCCTCGTGGCTCCGGCCTACGCCGATACCGCATCCGACCTTGCCGCTGCCCGTACCAAGCTCGAGCAGATTGGCACCCAAACCCAGCAAATTCATGAAGAACTCTCCGCACAGACGCAGGAGCTTGATCAGACTGCAGGCGAGATCACGCAAAAGCAGCAAGAGATTGCCGAAGGCCAGGCCAAGCTCTCTAACTACGTTGCCGGTGAGTACAAGACCGGCGGTCTGAGTCTCCTTCAGGTTCTGACGGGCGTCGACGATCTGGGCGACATGCTCAACCGTCTCTTCTACTACGGCAAGGTGTCCGACAAGCAGGCCCAGACCATTCAGGAGGTCAAGGACCTTAAGCAGCAGCTCACCGATAAGCAGACCGAGCAGGAGAAGAACGTCGCCGCGACGCAGAAGAAGGTCGACGAGCTCAATGCTCAGCAGGCTGAGGCCCAGAGTGTCGTGAACTCCCTGGATTCGCAGCTGCAGGCCGAGCTCGCTGCCGAGGCCGAGGCCAACGCTGCGCTTCAGGCTGGCATTAATGCCAGCACCGCCGAAAAGGCCACGGTGAGCAACGACACCGCCGGTACGACCGAGAACACCAACAATGGTGGCGGTACGACCAACAACGGCGGTGGCAACACGCCTGCGCCCACGCCCGCTCCTGCTCCCACGCCGCAGCCTGCCCCCACGCCCGCTCCGGCACCCACGCCCTCAGCACCGAGTCAATCTGTTGATGGTGGCTCCGTTGTTTCGCGCGCCTACAGCAAGCTTGGCTATGCTTATTCTTGGGGCGGTATTGGACCGAACAGCTTTGACTGCTCCGGCTTTGTAAGCTACTGCCTCACGGGCCGTTATTGCCGCCTTGGCACTACGGGCACCTTCATGGGCTGGACCCGCGTGTCCGATCCCCAGCCTGGCGACGTCGTGGTTAACTCTTACCACACCGGCATCTACATTGGTAACGGCCAGATGATCCATGCTTCCGACTACAAGACGGGCGTTATCATCAGCTCCGTTGCCGCTGGCATGAACAACAATTACATATTCGTGCGCTACTAATTTATTTCTACAGCGAACGAACGTGGGCCTCGCGATCTTGAGTCACGAGGCCCATTCTTTTTGCCCCAACAGTTTGCCTTAAGATCAGAACGGCTATCTAGTATTCAAAACTAGATAGCCGTCCAATCAATCCGAAAGACGGCTATAATTGTTGAGGAACAAATAGAAAGGACCCTCAATGAGCTGGGCGCTTATCTCCGATTCGAGCTGCAATCTTCGCGATTGGCAGCCAACCGCACCTCATACCACCTTTGCATTTGCACCCCTTAAGATCCGAGTGGGGGAGCGCGAGTTTGTCGATGACCTCACGCTCGACGTTCACGAGCTCAATTGCGCCGTGCAGGCGGAGTCAAGTGCTTCTTCAAGCGCCTGTCCAAGCGTAGGGGAGTGGGCCGAACTCTTTAGGCTTGCCGACAAGACGATTTGCATGCCCATCTCCGAGGGAGTCTCGGGAAGCTACAATGCCGCGGCCACCGCACGTGACATGGTGCTTGCCGAGGAGCCCAGCCGTCAGATTCATTTGGTCAATTCACGCGGAGCCGGCGGCAAAATGGACCTGATCTTCTTGCTATTCGATCGCTATCTTGCAAGTAACCCGGATGTTTCCTTTGAGGATGCCTGCGCTTACTTCGATAGCCTCGAGCAAAACAGCAAGATCCTCTTTAGCCTCTGTAATTACGAAAACCTTGCGAAGGCCGGACGTATTCCTAAGGCGGCCGGCGTTATTGCCAACAAGCTCAATATCCGCATTTTGGGCACGGCGAGCGAAGCGGGCAAAATTGAACTCGTCGGGCACACGCGTGGCGAAAAGAAGATGCTCACCAAGATTGTCGACACCATGGAGGCCGAAGGTTTCACGGGCGGCGAGGTCATCATCGATCACGTTGAGAACGAAGCTGGAGCCCAGGCGCTTGCCGACCGCATTGTCGAGCACTGGCCCGGCTCCAAGACGATTGTCATGCCCTGCAACGGGCTAGATTCATACTATGCCGAGATGCACGGCCTCATCATCGGCTACGGCATGGGCGTGGCTTCGGGTCGATAACGTTCAACCAAGCAAAAACACGGGCGGGACAAAGTGACAGATGGCTCTTTGTCCCGCCCGTTTTATACATTGACTAGCTATTAAACCCATTGAACTTGAGGTAGCTCATCAGGTACGCCTTCGAAACGAAGGACGACACCGCACTGCGCACGAGCAGCGACTCGCGCGTAACCTGACGCGCCGTATCGGGAACCGGCGTCTGCTCGACGGAAAATGCTGCTCGAATCGATGCCTCGAGCTGGTCGACCACATAATCGAAAGCCGTCGGCGCATCGTAGCTCAAACGCTGAATAGTAAAGAGCGCTTGGACTGCCGCGATGGGAAGCACCTGCTTAAAGATGCAAATAGCGATCAAGCGCGCGATCTGCTCACGACCATACTGCTTTTTAACGGGAGCAGGCACGAGGCCGACCTTCACATAGTTATTGATCATCGAAGGCGTAATAACGGGCTGCTCCACGCAAATGGAAAGCGGCTCCATCCAGAGTGCAACATACTCAATGACCTGATCGCGGTAGAGCGTCACATTGGGCAGTTGGTCATAGCGCGGCAGGCTCAACGCGTTGAGTTTACCGACCATATCGGACTGAATAAATGCATCCGGCAGCACCGTCGGCTGAATATCCTCCGGCTTAATGCTGACCGATGTATCTGACATCGGGATAACATGTTTAGCGTGGTTCATAAGAGGCCTCCGTTCGTTTTCTATATTGTATTCTAGGTTATCTAGTTTTACATACCACATAGCCGCAAAGTAAAAGTGGTTGGGCGGCACATTGATGCACCGTCCAACCACTTTGCTTAAAGACAGCAACATTACATAAGATATATTATCGTACTTATGCGCGTAGGAAAGCGTATGCGCTGGTTGCCGCTATGGCTCCATCCGAAACGGCGGTCACAACCTGACGCAAACGCTTGGAACGGATATCACCGGCTGCGAATAAGCCGGGCGTACGGGTGGCCATCGAATCGTCGGTAACAATGCCGCCGTCAGGAGCCAGATCGACTAGATGCTCAACAAGCTCGGTATGTGGTTGCGTCCCCGCAAAGACAAAAATGCCAAATGAGCCAGGTTCAAAGGACTCAGTGTGCATTTCACCAGTCGCATTGTCCTTAAATGTGATTGTCGTGGGCATCGCTTCACCAGAAAGCTCAACAATACTAGTTTGGTACCTAACTGAAATATTGTCCTTAGCAAGCACCTTATTCACAACGCCCTCGGGTGCACGGAAATGATCGCGACGCAGCACGATGGTCACGCTGCTGGCAATGTCGGACAGGAACAGCGCCTCCTCGCATGCCGAATTGCCGCCTCCGATAACAAAGACCTGCTTGCCACGGAAGAACATACCGTCACACGTCGCGCAGTACGAAACGCCACGACCGCGATACGTGTCCTCGCCAACAAAACCCGCAGGACGCGGTGTGGCGCCCATGCACGCAATGATACTCTTGGCCACTGTATCGCCTATATCATGATGGATGGTAAATTGAGCCGCATCGGCATCGTAATCGACGCCCGTCACCATACTCCATTCAACCTGAGCCCCCAGGCCTTCAGCATGCTGTTGGAACCGCTCACCAAGTTCGACACCGCTCAGTAGCGGAATGCCAGGATAATTCTCAATCTCGTTGGATGTGGCGATCTGTCCGCCAGATATGCCCTGCTCAAGGACAGTCGTCGTCAGGTTGGCGCGCGCCGAATAAATGGCGGCAGCATAGCCCGCGGGACCGCCGCCGATAATCACAACATCGATCGTCTGATCGGTAGTCATGAAGAGTCCTCTCGTCGAAACGTTGTCGTTCTTTGCGCTCATACCCAAATTTACGTGAACGTGACACTCATGCACTACAATGATAAACCCGTGTTACAACGTCGAAGGGGAGTTATCGATGGATCAGACGCAGACGAGCGAAGACGCTCCCCTGCTCAAGCACAGCACTCCCCAATCGGAGCAAACCGGGCTCTTGGCTCAGCAAAAACCTCTCGTGACCATCGTGCACGCCTCGGTCGGCTCGGGCCACAAGGCCGCCGCAAATGCGATTGCGCAGGCATTCGACCTCATCCGCGGAACCAATGGCATCCCCGAGGATGTTGAGATCGAAGTACTCGATATCCTTGATTTTGGACGTATTAAATTCGATGGCAATAAAACCGCGGCTTCTTTTACGGGAGCCACGCGCCCCATTTACGACCTGACCTGGCGATATACGCTTACGGGACATCTTCTCTGGGGCGGCGGCACGGCATGGTCGCGAATTATGTTCCCCGCCTTCAACGAATATATTCGTAGCCGCAGGCCCATAGCCGTGGTTACAACGCACATCACAGCAGCCAATGTTGCCGTGGGCGCCCGCGTAATTACAGGTAGCGATTATCCGGTCATCTGCGTGCCGACCGACTACGAAGTCGAGGGCTGGTGGCCCCACAAGGACACCGATCTATTCTGTGTTGCCAACGAATTTATGGCCGAAACGCTGCGTCCGCGCAAGGTGCCCGAGGCAAAGATTCGCATTACCGGCATTCCTATTCGAGCCGGATTCGACACGGATTACAATCGCGAGGAAGAACTAGCCAAGTTCAACCTCCCCACCGAGAAGACCGTCGTGCTGGTAATGGCCGGAGCCAGTTTGCCTCAGCCTTACGTCCGCTTTCGCGCGGCGATGGACCACACACTCCCCTTCCTGCGCGGCTTCGAAGACATGCACTTTGTCTTTTTACCCGGCAAAGACGTGGAGTATGCCACCCGGTTGAAGACGCTCTTCGATGCCATGAAGCTCGAGAACGTCACGGTGTTGGACTATGTCGACGACATGGCAGCCCTCATGCACGGCTGCGACCTGGCAATCCTCAAATCGGGCGGGCTCACGGTCACCGAGTGCCTCTGCGCACATCTGCCGATGATCCTGCTGGGCAAGTCCTATGGCCAGGAAAAGGCCAACACCACCATGCTCACCGGCATGGGCGCCAGCATGCACGTCACCACGGCACGAGAGCTCATCGTAACCCTGCGCCATCTCCATGATCATCCCGAGTCGCTCAAGGCATTGCTCATCAATGGCGAAGCACTGCGCCGTCCCCGCGCAGCCGAAGACATCGCCATCGCCACCATGGAACTCGTAGGTAAACCCCAAAAGCGCAAACGAGCCTTCTGCCGCTTCTACTGGGGCGGAAAACCCGCGCATATCCGCTAGCGTCTTTATGTCCGCTTACCTGCGGGAGGCCCCTATATATCATCCCATGCTCAAACATTCTCGCTTCGCTGCGAAACTGCGCGCGGGACGATATATAGGGGCCTCCCGCAGACGAGCTGCGTCCACGCGCTAGCAACTACACCGGATTCCCCCACCAGAAGCCGCAAAGGTGAAAACAAAGTTACTAATAACAGTAAGCCGACCCGATAAAGGAACAGTTCCTTTATCGGGTCGGCTTACTAGAATGGTAAAAATTATATCAAGCGAGTAGCCGCCCGCCCGTCTCTCACACATATCGTTCCACGCGCAGTTTCGCAGCGAGCGAAGCGAAGCGAGAATGTTTGAGCATGGAATGATATGTGTGAGAGACGGGCGGGAGGGATACGAGCGCCCCCGCGAGAATGTTTGAGCACGGGATGATATATAGGCCCCTCCCACTGGTGAGCGGACGATTGAGTTTAAGCGACGCCGCTGGAGCCGAAGCCTCCTTTGCCTCGGTCGGTTTCGTCTAATTCGTCTACTTCTACGAGGTTGACCGTGGGGACTTCTTGGATGACAAGCTGGGCGATACGGTCGCCTTTGTTGATTTGGATGTTGTTCGTGGGGTCTAGGTTAATGAGGATGACTTTGAGCTCTCCTCGGTAGTGGGCGTCGATGAGGCCCGGCGTGTTGACTATAGACAGGCCTTGCTTGATGGCCAGGCCGCTGCGGGGCTGGACGAAGCCGGCGTAGCCGTCGGGCAGGGCGATAGCTAGGCCCGTGGAGACCAGACGACGCTCAAAGGGCTTCAGAGTGCAATCCTCGTTGGAACGCAGGTCCAGGCCGGCATCCGTAGGATGGGCGTATTTGGGAAGCTCGACGGTTGGGTCGAGACGTTTAATGTTGACGGTAATGTTGGACATGAAATCACCTTAGCTTGTCGAGCTCTTGCAGAAACTCATCGACGTCTTTGAAATCGCGATAGACCGATGCAAAGCGGATGTAGGCCACTTTATCGATCTTGGCCAACCGCTTAAGAACCATGTCGCCCAGCTCATGAGACGTAACAGCCGTGAGCGTACGGGAGCGAAGCTCAACCTCTATATCGTCAATGATCTCGTTGAGCTTTTTAGTGTCGATATCTCGCTTAATCGTGGCGCGCATCAAACCAACCAGCAGCTTATTGCGATCGAACCGTTGCTTGGTTCCGTCTGACTTAATGACCTCGATAGGGTCTTCACAACGCTCAAATGTCGTAAAGCGATAATTGCACGAGCAACATTCGCGACGGCGCTTGATGGTGTTATTAGATTCCTGCATGCGGGAATCAACGACGCGGGTATGTGCCTTGCCGCATTTGGGACAGCGCATGGTACCTCCTCTAAAACGATTACAAGGGTACCATGCGACGGTACTTTAATCTTAGGAACGTGCAGGAACTTTAAGATGCGCACCGGCATCGAGCGAGCCACGCTCCAGGTGATTGACGTTACGGATCATATCAGAGGTTTCCTGTGTGGAAAGACCCTCAATCGGATGCTCCTGGGCAAGCGACCATAAGGAATCGCCAGACTGAACACGGACGGTCTCGTAGGTAACGTTGGATACCGACTCGGCATATGCGGCGTGACGAGCGCTGAAGATCGAGGTAGCAAGTACAAAGAAGAGCGTGAGCACAACGGCCAAGGCGACAATCGTCGAGGCCTTCAGGGCAACGGGAGCCGAAGTCGTGGCGACGCACCGGCTGCGAGCGGGCTTACCAGGCAGTGCTTGGAAACCAGATCGGCCGCCCTTGACAACCGTGAAAGCCGGCGCTGTAGGCGACTCGAGCTTAAGAGCGAGGTTTCCCTGGACCATATCCGTTACGTTCATCATGTTCTCCTCTCGCGTGTTTTGCTGAGAACAGTTTTATCAAGCCGCGCGGACAAAAATGTCTAGCGCAAGAACGAATGTTCGGTTATTATTATCTTCGAACAGTTGTTCCTGTCAAGCAAAAATCGAACATTTGTTTGACATTGGCAGAGAGGATCCCCTGATGGCTCGCAAAATTACCAAGCGTCAGCAGCAGATTTACGACTTCATCAAGGAATATCAGCAGGAGAAGGGCTATCCGCCCAGTGTGCGCGAGATGGCATCTGCCGTAGGCCTCTCCTCCCCCAGCACGGTGCATGCTCATCTCTCTGCCCTGGAGGCTCGAGGGCTGCTCAAGCGCGATGCCACTAAGCCTCGCGCTCTAGAGCTCTTTGATGAGGACGGTTCCTCTGTCTCGATTTCCAAATCCGATGAGCCCACGGCGCCCCGCGGAACGGTCTCGCTGCCGCTCGTCGGTCGCGTCGCGGCTGGGATTCCCATTCTGGCCGAGCAAAATATCGAGGACACCTTTACCATCCCGACCGAAATCGCCACAGACCAGGGCTCCTTTATCCTTGAGGTGCATGGGAGCTCAATGATCAATGTCGGCATCTACAACGGTGATTACATTATCGTTCGCGAACAAAAGAGCGCCATGAACGGCGAAATCGTCGTGGCCATGATCGATGGCTCGGCGACTGTCAAGACGTTCTACAAGGAGCAGGGGCGCGTGCGGCTGCAGCCCGAGAACGACACCATGGAGCCCATCTATGCGACGAACCCCGTTATTTTGGGTAAGGTTGTCGGTTTGATGCGCCGGTTCTCATAATGCAAAAACGCATCACCATATTTGATACCGTCCGCGGGTTTACGATGCTGTCGATGGCAGGTTTTCACGCTTGCTACGATTTGGCCTACCTATATGGATGGGATATGCCATGGTTTACCGAAACAGTTTTCCAGGATATCTGGCGCGCTAGTATCAGCTGGGTATTTTTGTTTATCGCCGGTTGGATGTGCACGCTCTCGCGCAATAACGTTAAGCGCGCCCTCAAATACGCTGCCGCAGCCGTGGTCGTATGGATTGCAACTACACTGGTATCAGTCGACGATTCGGTAAACTTTGGCATCATTTATTGCATGGCGGCGTGCACTGCGGTAGTTGCACTCACCCGTCCGTTACTCCATAAATTACCGGGTTCATGGGGCATCGCGGCGTGTCTTGTTCTTTTTGCCCTCACCTGGGGCATTCCAAAAGCGGTCTACCCACTCCCCTACCTGGCATGGCTTGGATTCCCGAGCCCGGATTTTGTTTCGGGAGACTACTATCCGCTCATTCCGTTTATCTTTATGTACCTTACCGGCTTTTTTGCTGCCCGGGCAGCACAAGCATCAAGCCTCGAAGCGCCAACATGGGCATACGCCAATCCCGTCCCGGCGCTCGCAGTCCTCGGTCGGCATGCCTTACCGTTCTACCTGCTCCATCAGCCTGTCATCCTAGGCGTACTAGAACTCGTTTATTCCGTACGATAGCGCTCAAGACGCGGCGCGATTCGGGCCGGCAACTTCGCCACAATGCGAACTCCGTCCTCGAGATATTCCTCATGCAGAAGGGTTCCCTGCTCATGCACGAGCGTGATGAGGGCGCCCTCGCGATACGGGATATCAGCGGAGAGCAACACATCGGTGGCAGCTGCCTTACGGGCAATACGGTCGATGAGATCGTCGAGCCCCTCGCCCGTCTGGGCCGAGAACAGCACAGCCTCGGGATAGCGACGATGGAAACTCAATCGATCGACGCTATCGAGTAGGTCGATTTTATTGAACACCGTAAGCGTCAAACGCTCGCCGGCACCAATCTCGTCAAGAACGCGATCGACTGCCTCGAGCTGGCGCTCGTAGTCTTCGTCAGAGGCATCCACAACTTTAAGGATCAGGTCGGCACCAAGGACCTCAGACAGCGTGGACTTAAAGGCATCAACGAGACCATGCGGCAGCTTTTGAATAAAGCCAACGGTATCGGTAATAGTCATCCCACGACCACCGGGCAAGCGATACGAGCGCGTCGTCGGATCGAGCGTGGCAAACAATTTGTCCTGTGAAAGCACCGTAGACCCGGTCAGGCGATTGAGCAACGTCGACTTACCGGCATTGGTATAACCGGCTAAGGCAACGCGAAACGCCGGTGACTCGATACGGCTCTTTGACTGGACAACGCGGCGCTGTTCGACCTGCTTAAGCTCGCGACGAAGCGCGGCAATCTTGTTGCGAATCAAACGTCGGTCAACCTCGAGCTGGCTTTCGCCCTGGCCAAAGCGCGAACCAATGCCACCGCGTGTCTGCTCTTTAGCAAGATGGCTCCACATGCCGCGCAAGCGGGGCAACAGATACTGCAATTGGGCTAGCTGCACCTGCAGGCGGCCCTCACGGGTCTGAGCGTGCAGGCCAAAGATATCGAGAATCAACGCCGTACGGTCGATAATCTTAATCGGCTCGCCCACGGCTTTCTCCAGATAGGACTGCTGCGAGGGCGTTAAATCGTCGTCGAAGATAACAACATCAGCATCCACGCGATGCACGAGCCCGCATAGTTCCTCAACCTTACCGGAGCCGATAAAAGATTTTGGATACGGCTTAACCAGACGCTGTGACAAACGAGCCAGGCACTGGGCGCCAGCCGTATGGGCCAGGCGCTCAAGCTCGTCAAGCGAACGATCGAGCGGCCAGGCGTTATCGCGCCACTCAACTCCGACAAGAACGGCACGTTCGGGCTCAGGCGCCGTGGGAACGAGGGGAAACCGAGCCATTAGGCCACCTCGATACGGTGAAGGATATCCTCAACGACCTCATCGATCGTAAACTCGTCCATATCGAACCACACGATGCGGTCATCGCGTTTAAACCACGAAAGCTGACGCTTGGCATAGCGACGCGAACGCATCTTGATGAGTTCGCGAGCCTCATCCATAGAAATCACGCCGTCAAAGGCATCGATAATCTCTTTATAGCCAATCGCCTGCATCGAAGTCAGGGCATCTCCCAGCCCCTGGTCCATAAGACCGCGAACCTCATCAACTAGACCCTGCTCAAACATCAAATCGACGCGTAGGTTAATACGCTCGTAAAGCGCCTCGCGATTACGCAACAATCCAAACCACAGAGCGTGATAATGCTCGCGCGGAACACTAAACTGCGACTTTTGCTGCGCGTAGGATACGCCATCATCATGCATTTCGAGCGCGCGAATCACACGACGAACATTATGGGGGTGGATGACCGCAGCGGACTCGGGGTCACGCTCGGCAAGCAACGCGTGCAGCGCTTCCTCGCCTATGCGCTCGGCAAGCTCCTGATACCCCGCGCGGCGATCGTCCTCAAGCTCGCCCGAGGGAAAATCCATCTCATCCAGGGCGGCCTTGAGATACAGGCCTGTACCCCCGCAAAACACCGGTAGGCGGCCCTCGCCCAGCAAGCGCTCAACATGTACACGAGCGTCTGCCTGATACAGCGCCGCAGAATATGCAAAGCCCGGTTCAACAATATCGACCAGGCGTAGCGGCACCGTGCATTCCTCGGGTGCCATCTTGGCAGTACCGATATCCATGCCTCGATAGATTTGCATCGCATCACACGACAGCACTTCCGACGAAAGGCGAGCCGCCAAACGATCTGCGGCATCACTTTTGCCAACCGCGGTCGGACCGACAATCGCAACGGCGGAAAGGCCTGCCCCGGGAGAAATCATTAGCGCGGCTCGCCCACAACGGATCCGGACAGATACCACGTCTTGGCAACGTCGATGTCAACATCGACAATCTTGCCAACCAGCTGATCGATGCTGTAGCCCTCGGGAATCGGTGCATGAACGGTCTGATTCTTAGGACTCTTGCCCAGCAGCACCGCGTCATTCTTTTTGCTCGTACCCTCAATAAGCGCCGGCACAACGGTATGGAGCTCACCCTGGTTATACTCGTGCGCTGTAGTCTCGATAACTTTCACCAGACGGTTGAAGCGCTCGAGAATTACCTCATGCGGCGTAGGATCGTCAATCTCGGCGGCCGGAGTACCGGCGCGCTTGGAATAGATAAACGTATAGGCCTGAGCATAACGGACCGTCTCGGCAAGCGAGAGCGTCTGCTCAAAGTCTTCCTCGGTCTCGCCGGGGAAGCCCACGATGATATCGGTCGAAAGCGCGATATCGGGCATACGATTGCGGATGCGATCGACGAGTCCCAGATAATCCTCACGCGTATAGCGACGATTCATCTCTTTAAGGATGCGCGTCGAGCCCGACTGAACTGCCAGGTGCAGTTGCGGCATGACGGCAGGCGTCTCGGCCATAGCATCGATGGTCTCGGGCAGCAGGTCTTTGGGGTGCGAGGAAGTAAAGAAGATGCGCTCCACACCCGTATCGCCCACGGCACGCAACAGGTCGGCAAAGCGCGGCTTGCCAAACAGATCGCGACCATAGGAGTTGACGTTTTGCCCCAGAAGCGTGATCTCACGCACGCCCTGGCGTACTAGACCGGTCACCTCGTCGACAATCTCCTCGAAAGGGCGGCTGTTTTCGCGACCACGCACATACGGCACGATGCAATAGGTGCAGAAGTTATTACAGCCCGTCATGATGGGGACCCAGGCGTGATACTGGGTCTCACGATGCCACGGCATGCTCATAGCATCCGTGTCCTCGTGCTCATTGGTGCGAATATGACGCTTGCCGTCCAAAAATGCCTCGGCAATGAGCTCAGCAACATGCGCGATGGAATGCGTGCCAAAGATGACATTGACGTTATCGACATTGGTGAGCAGACCCTCGCCGTCGCGCTGCGCGATGCAGCCGCCCACGGCGACCACGCGCTTGCCCGAGGGCGAAGGCGGGAGGCTCTTACAAGAGTTGCACTGACCGTACAGACGGGTGTCAGCAGCCTCACGAACGCAGCACGTCATGAACACGACAATGTCAGCATGCTCCGGATCGAGCGCCATAAGGCAGCCATACGAGTCGAGCAGGCCACTCACGCGCTCGGAGTCGTGCTGATTCATCTGGCAGCCAAAGGTGCGGATAAAGTAGGTTTTACCGGCAAGAATATCGCGTACGGAACCCTGGTCCATGTGTATAAGTCCTAACGAGGTGGAATAGGCGGAATCAAAGAGGGCGGGCAAAGAGTAAACGCTCTATGCCACAGGCTTAACGTCGTCCATCACAACGTTATCCATAGCAGCTCGATTAATTTGATGAACGTAAATAGAAAGACGGATGGCCGTGCGCGACTCCCCGTTGATGAGGATGTCGGAGAACACCGGCGCGCAGGAAATATCAAACCCGGTCGGGATTAAAAAACCGCGCGCGATAGCCACGGCCTTGATGGCCTGGTTGACGGCACCCGCGCCGACACACTGAATATTGACGGGAACACCATCTTTGACCATGCCGGCAATGGCGCCGGCAACGGACGCGGGCGATGATTTGCTTGATACCTTCAGGCAATCCATGAAGAAACTCCTGCGTTTAAAGGTACGTTTTAACTGCAATAACTGTATCCTACCGAACGGACTCGGTAAAGATGCTATTCCTCTTTGGCAAGATCGAACGTCACGGTAATACGATCACGCGAAACACGAATCTTGGGGTCGCCGCAAAGGTTGAGATAGTACCGCGATGCAAGATCGTTAAAGTCGCGCTCCACTGCTCGCGAGAACTGCGCCATGTCGTCCTTGGCAATACGCAGCCCGCGACGATCCTTGGCAAGATCAACCGGAGCAGACGCATGTGAGGACGAATCGCGCTCGCGTAGCAGGCGTGCGGTCACACCGCGAACGGGTTTAATCTGGCCCGCCAAGATACGGTGCGCCGTACGCTCGGACATCTCAAGGCCCAAACCCGAACAGATACGGATAAAGTCTTCCGCATCCGAAGCAAGACCCAGGCGATCGACCACCGGAAGCTCGGCTTCGTCATCGATAAACAAAAGACAAGAAGCATCGAGACGGCTGGAGGCCTGCGCATGCAGCGTCGCGGCGATCTCGGACGGAGACCCCAGATAGACATCGCAGGCGCGCAGCTCCTCGAGGGCAAACTCGCAAGCGGCGCGAATGATGTTGTGAGGGCCGCGAGCGCACACATAGTGACCGTCCTCGTCCTTCACGGCCTGAGGCCAGCTGGACTGATCGGCACGCTCGCCAAGGCGGTCGGTAGCGACGCTCACCTTAAAGACCGAGCCGAGGTCAACATCCGACGCGACAACGCGCGCCTCGTCGGTGTTTTGCTTAATCGAGAACAAAGCCATGCCTCGACCGTGAACGCCCCAACGGTCCATCTTCATGCTCTCGAGCTTGGAGGTAACGCGGGCATCGAAGATGCGCTCCTGCATATCCTGCGGCACGCCCGAACCGTTATCCAGAAAGACGAGCGTACGGACGCCATCTTCCTTGGTCGTAGCGAGATAGACCTTATCGGCGCCGGCATCACGGGCGTTGCGCAGCATTTCGATGACAATATCCTCGACATGCTGGATGTCATGCTTTGCCTGGCGCCGCTCGGCCTCCGAAACGCGGAGGCGGACATACCCCTCGCCAAGGTTTTCCTCGACGCGAAGGTTGCCCTCCCCCGACATCGACGCGATAAATGAGATGAGCTCGTTCGCGTCGTTCATGTTATTTAGCGATATCGACAGCGCGGCTCTCGCGAATCACGACGACGCGCACCTGACCGGGATACTCCATCTCTTCCTCGATCTGATGGGCGATGTCATGAGCCAAGACCGTGGACTGAGCATCGGAAATCTTGTCCGGCTGAACCATGACGTGGACCTCGCGACCAGCCTGCATGGCATAGGTACGCTCGACGCCGTCATGGGAGTTGGCAATCTCCTCGAGCTTCTCAAGGCGCTTGATATAGTTCTCGGCAGATTCGCGACGGGCACCGGGACGAGAGGCGGAAACGGCATCGGCAGCCTGGACCAAAACATCGAGCACCGTGTTGGGGTCGACGTCGGCGTGGTGAGCCTCGATAGCGTGAACGATAACGGGCTTCTCGCCATAGCGACGGGCAAGCTCGGCGCCGATAACGGCATGCGGGCCCTCGACCTCATGGTCGATAGCCTTGCCAAGATCGTGCAGCAGGCCGGCACGCTTGGCGGTCACAACGTCCAGGCCAAGCTCGGAAGCCATCACGCCACACAGGTCGGAAACCTCGAGGGAATGCTGGAGCACGTTCTGACCAAACGAGGTGCGGTAGCGCAGAGCACCCAGGGTCTTAACGATCTCGGGGTGCAGATCGTGGATACCGGTATCGAAGGCAGCCTGTTCGCCAGCCTCGCGCACGCGCTGCTGAACCAAGTCGGCGGCCTTGTGATACATCTCCTCGATGCGGGCGGGGTGAATACGGCCGTCGGCGATGAGGTTCTCGAGGGCGACGCGGGCGGTCTCGCGACGGACCGGGTCGAAGCTCGAAAGCACGACGGTCTCGGGCGTATCATCGATCACGAGGTTGACGCCGGAAACCTGCTCGAAGGTGCGGATGTTGCGACCTTCGCGGCCGATGATGCGACCCTTGAGGTCATCGGAAGGAATGTGCACGGAGGTAACGGTGACCTCGGCGGTGTGATCGGCGGCACAGCGCTGAATCGCTAGGGACAGGATCTCCTGGGCGGTCTTGTGGCACTCGGCGCGAACCTGCTGCTCGGACTCTCGGATGATCGTGGCGGCCTCGTGGGTAACCTCGCCGCGAACCTTGTCGAGGAGCTCCTTGTGAGCGTCCTCGCGGGTCAGGTCGGCGATGCGCTCGAGCTCCGAGGTCTGCTTGGCGCAGAGCTCCTCAAGCTCGCGGGAGCGTTTCTCGACCTGACCGGCCTGGCTGGACAGCTGATGCTCGCGCTTGTCGAGAGCGTCGTTGCGGCGATCGAGGGATTCCTCGCGCTGCATCACGCGGTTCTCGAGCGTACGAATCTCGTTCTTACGCTGCTTGTCCTCGGCCTCAGCGGCCTGCTTGTTCTTGATGATCTCCTCTTTAGCCTCGAGCAGAGCCTCTTTTTTGAGGGTCTCGGCCTGACGCTTAGCATCACCGATCAGGGACTCAGCCTGTGCGTGTGCCGACTGGATTTTTTCGTCGGCCTCGTGAAGACTACCCTGCTTGGCGGTGCGCATGTAGGCAATGGCGGCGATGGCACCCAAAACGATGCCAACGAGCGCTGCGATGATAGGCATGCTCACTCCTTTTTATGGATTCGTTACACAACAAAGCGAACCGTCCTTACGAACGGCTCGCGACATTTGAGTAATATGGGCGCAGCTTATGCGGGTCGGATACAGATAAATATAAACAAACTCATCACAGATGAGCACATATCACAAAGCAAATGACAGTGTTTATCGTACGTTGAACCACAACAACTGTCAAATAAATGGCCCCAGCACGGCGGCTAAAACGCGGTGAACGGCAGGGCCGCAAAACGCATACGCCTAAACCGCACATTCCTCGCGTTCGGCATCGAGACGTGCCTTAACGGCATCGGCGGCGATGTGATACGAGAAGCCCTTACCCATCAAAAACCGAACCAGTTTTTCGAATCCGCGCGTCTCTGGAACACGCCGCTTGGCGAGCAGGGCTGACGCACGCGCCAAATCGTCTTCGACGGCAAAATAATCCTCGGGATAACCGGGAATGTCATCGAGCATGACATGACGGCGCTTGAGCTCGGTCTCGATTTTACGCTGTCCCCAACCACGCCGCTTGCGTTCCTCGATAAAGTACGAGCAAAAGCGGTTCTCGTCTAAAAAGCGATACTCGGTGGCGCGCTCGACCGCGAAATCGATAGCGGGCTGGTGAAAGCCGAAGCGAGCCAACTTGTCACGGACCTCACCCGTCGCATGGTCGCGGCGCGATAACATCTCGGTCACCATGGTAAGTGCACATTTACGCTCGATGAGCTGCACCGCCTCACGAAAGTTATCCCAATCACAGGGAAGATCGGGGCGGTTTTTGACATACAGCCGCGCGACCCGCACGGGGATCCAAATGGACCGCTCAAAACCGCCCTCAAGCTCACAATCGATATGTGCGCAAGGCTTTTTGGACGCATACCCGCTCGAGAACGAGGAGGCCGCCTTCTTATCGGGAAAAACGACCGTGGCCTCGGTCACCGTATACGACATGAGCGTAACCGCTACTCGTCGTCATCATCGAGCATGGCGGAACCATCGATGGCGTAAAGCTCGTCAAACTCCTCAGGCGCAGGCTGATCGGTCAGCTCGACCTCGGACGGAGCATCGTCATCAAACTCAAGCCCGCAGGCAAGGCGGACCTTATGCTCAATCTCGTCGGCGCAATCGGGGTGTTCGCGCAGGAACGCCTTGGCGGCCTCGCGACCGTTGCCGAGCTTGTCCTCGCCATAGGCAAACCAGGAGCCCATCTTCTTGCAGATGCCGCACTCGACAGCCATGTCCAGAATCGAGCCCTCCTTAGAGATGCCCGTACCGTACATGATGTCGAACTCAGCAGAACGGAACGGAGCTGCCACCTTGTTCTTAACGACCTTGGCGCGCACGCGGTTGCCGATAACCTCATCCTTAAGCTTAATGCTGTCGATGCGGCGAATGTCGATACGCACCGAAGAGAAGAACTTAAGGGCGCGGCCGCCCGTCGTGGTCTCGGGGTTGCCGAACATGACGCCGATCTTCTCACGCAGTTGGTTAATGAAGATGCACGTCGTGTTGGACTTGGACAGCGAGCCGGCAAGCTTGCGGAGCGCCTGGCTCATCAGGCGAGCTTGCAAGCCGACCGTGGTATCGCCGATCTCTCCCTCGATCTCGGCACGCGGGGTAAGCGCGGCGACGGAGTCGACGACGATAGCATCGATGGCGCCGGAACGCACGAGCATGTCAACAATCTCGAGCGCCTGCTCACCCGTATCGGGCTGGGAAATCAGTACCTCGTCGATATCCACGCCAATGCGCGCGGCATACGTGGGATCGAGCGCGTGCTCGGCATCGATAAATGCCACCACGCCACCCATTGCCTGGGCCTCGGCCAGGATCTCGAGCGAAAGCGTCGTCTTACCGGAGGACTCAGGACCGTAAATCTCGACGATACGGCCGCGCGGCACACCGCCGATACCCAGAGCGGCATCGAGTGCCAGAGCGCCCGTGGGGATGGCCTCGACCTCAAGCTCGGGGCCGCCGTCACCATACCTCATGATGGAGCCTTGACCGAACTTCTTCTCGATCTCGGCCTTGGTGGTGGCGATCATCTCATCGCGCTCTTTACCCGTCGTGCGAGCATGAACGGTACGTACGGGACCTGAATTCTTGGCCATGAATAGCCCTCCTCTTAACAACCTGCATCGATAATAAACGAACGGCTGTTCGTGGTCAACCGTTCAGGCCAATCATATGCAGGCAGTCTTTCCAAAACCCAACCAAACGCCGACCAAACACTGACCAAATGCTTGACCACAAAGGGGCAAATAAGAACAAGAAAGGCAAAAATACACCTATGACCAGCGCAAACGCTAAATTCGTCAGGGGTCCCTATCTCCACAATTAAGGGGCCCGAAGGCCCCTTAAAACACGTCTATTCCATAGAGTTAAGCACAAGGGCAATGCGTCCCAATGCCTCCGCGACCGCATGGGCACGAACACACGAACGGTCGCCCTCATAGTGGCAGCGCACAGAGTCCACGACCGGCACTTCCCCATCAGCCGCGCGATACGCCCAGCCAATATAGAAAGTGCCAGCCGGATCGTCCTCAGTGCCGCCGCCGGGGCCGGCATAACCCGTTGCGCTCACTGCAATATCGCTCTGGTACAGCTCCAGCGAACGCGCCGCCATCTCGCGCGCGGTCTGATGCGACACCGCGGTATAGCGGTCGAGCGTCTCCTGATCAACACCCAAAACGCGATGCTTGATCTCATCGCAGTAGGTCACCGCACCGCCACGCAGCACCGCCGAGGCGCCCGGGATATCGGCAATCGTCGAGGCAATCATACCTGCTGTCAGCGACTCAGCCGTCGAAACCGTCACGCCCCGAACGCTCGCGCGCTCGACAATATGACGCGCCAGCTCCTCGTTATGTGCGGAAATCTGCTCAAAAGAGTCCGTCATACCCACCAGAACCTAGACCGAAAAGACGATCTTGCGGCAGTTCCAGAAGTACTGGGCGCCCGAGATAACGGTCAGGACAACGGCAACGGCGTACAGGAAGCGCGACACCGAGTAGATGCCGAGCGTCAGCGCCAGCGGGCCATGGTGCAAGCCGGCCATCGCAAAGACGCACAGGTAACCGCAGATGGAGACCATCGTGGTCGCCGTCTTGTACTTGCCAAGCTTATCGGCGGCAACGACCACGCCGGCGGCACTCGCAACCATGCGCAGGGCGCTTACCAACAGCTCGCGGAACAAGATGATGAACACGGACCAAACCGACACGGCGCCAAAGTCCAAGAACAGCAGCAAGGCCGAGAACACGAGCAGCTTGTCGGCAATGGGGTCCAAGAATTTACCGAAGTCGGTAATCTCATTGCGCGAACGCGCCAGATAACCGTCGACCTTATCGGTGCACGACAGGATAACATACAGAATGAAGGCTGCAGCGGCGAGCGGGCCGTCGAAGGTGCTCCAATCTGTACCGGCAACACTCGTGTGAGAAAGCGCCGACACGATCATGAACACCGGGATAAAGACGATGCGCACACACGTCACGATGTTGGCGGGCGTCCAAACACTCGTCAGTTCCTTATTGCTCTCGTTTGCCACGATGCTCTCCTACTCCACAACATGGCCGATAAGCTCATAGCAGAAGCTATCGGTAAACTCGACCGTCAGAATATCGCCCACGGACGCCTCGCTGGCGTCCAAGTGCACCGCGCCATCGGAATCGGGCGCCTGGAACCAAGCATGGCCGATCAGCTCGGCGCCGTCCTCGGTCTCCTCGATGCCGTCGACGATCACCTGGGCGCGCTCGCCCACATGTGCGGCGGTGGCGGCAAAACCGAGCGACTCGGCCAGGTCCATGGCCTCCTGGGCGCGCTCGAGCTTGACCTCCTCATCGACCTGACCCTCCATCTTAGCGGCCAGGCTGCCCTCCTCCTGCGAGTAGGCAAAGACGCTCGTGTAGTCAAAGCCGACGGTGTCCATAAAGTCGATAAGGTCGCGGAACTCGTCGTCGGTCTCGGTCGGGAAGCCGACCATGGCTGTGGAACGGATCACAATGCCGGGGATACGCTCACGCAGATCACGGAACAGGTCCTCGAGCTCCTGGCGCGAACCAGAACGGCGCATAGCCTTGAGGATGCGCGCGTCGCAGTGCTGCACGGGGATATCGATATAAGGCAGCACCTCGGGCGTATCGCGAATCGTATCGATAAGCTCGTCGGTCATGCCCTCGGGCTGCAGATAGAGCACGCGCACCCAAACGTTCTGCGGACGCACAGCCTCGGCGACGGCGCGCAACAGCTGAGCCAGATTGCGCGGCGAGCCCTCGGCTATGTCCTCATCGGCAAAGTCGCTGCCCCAGATACCCGTATCCTGACCGATCAGCACGATCTCGCGCACACCGCCTGCGACCAGGTCGCGCACCTCCGAGATAATGCTCTCAGCATTGCGAGAATGATAGCGACCGCGAATGTAGGGGATCATGCAGAAGCTGCAGAAGCGATTGCAGCCATCGGAGATCTTCACGTAGGCGACCGCACCCTCGACGGTACGCTTGACCTGAGGAATATAGGCGGCAATCTCGCGCTCGATACCCAGCACGCCGTCGATGACCGCCACGATGCCGTCCTCTTCGTCGGCCTTTACAAAGGCAGCGACCTCGGGCAGCTCGTCGGGCAGGTCATCGCCGTAGCGCGACGGCACGCAACCGCACATGACGATGGGGCAGGAGCGAACGCCGTCCTGCACCTCGTTGGCGAGCTCGAGAGTGGTCTCGATGCTCTCAGACGTTGCGGAGGCCAAGAACGAGCATGTGTTGACGATAGCGATATCGGCATCCTGCGGATCGAATGCCTCCTCGTAGCCTGCGGCGGTCAAAAGAGAACGCATGCGATCGGTGTCAACCTCGTTCTTAGCGCACCCGAGGGTGATGTAGAGCACGGAGCCCAACGGTGTATCCATGTTGAAGAGCGGTCCTTTCGAATGATATTAGCGGTAGTTGGTGAACTGCAGCGGCTGGCCGTAGTCCTGGTCGCGCAGGAACTGGATCACGGTCTGCAACGCGTCCTTCGAAGCAGAGGAAACACGCAGCTTGTCGGCCTCGATGGTCACCTTGACCTTGAGCTTTTGGTCCTTGATGTCCTTATTGATCTTCTTGGCGGTCGCCTGGTCGATACCCTCGACGATATGACCGAGCACGCGCACGGTGCCGCCCGATGCCGCCTGCGGAGCATCCCACGAGACAGCCTTGAGGTCGATGCCGCGCTTGATGAGCTTGGAGCTCAGGACATCGATGATCTGCTTGGAGACAAAGTCGGCCGGGGCGTTGATCGTAAAGAGCTTGTCGCCCTTCGAAAGCTCGATCGTGGCGCCGGAATCCTTCAGGTCATAGCGCTGGGAAATCTCGCGCGTGGTCTGCTGGAAGGCGTTGTCGACCTCTTGCATGTTAACCTCGGACACGACGTCGAAGCTGGAATCTTTAGCCATGATGTTTCCTTTCGCGTACGAGCGGCTTAGTAGCTATCGTACGAATAGTCGGTAGAATCGGCGGGCGTCTGGCCGTCAGTTGCAGTATCGGAGCCATCCGTGGACTGGGCATCGGTGCCGTCGGTGGTGTCGGTACCATCGGTGGTGTCGGTACCATCAGAACTTTCACCATTCTCGGAATCAGTCGTCTCCTTCTTGGGAACGGTGATCGTCACACGCGCCACGCCCGAGGTCTTGGTATCGTAACGGACCTTTTCGCCGTTCTTGGTAACGGTGACATCGGAAGGCTTGGACGTGGTGATCTCGATCGAGGACTCGGGCGTGTACTCCTGCTCAAAGGGGCCAGTCGCCTGAGCGCCATAGACCGACTTTCCGTCGACCTTGACCTCAATCCACGCGGTCTTTCCCTTGGCAACGGAGACCTTAACCTTTGTGACCTCGTTCTCTTCCTTCTTGGCCGTCGTCTTGGCGGCGTCCGAATCAGTCGACTCATCCGTCGCCTCATCGGTGTCTTCGTCCTCGTCGACCGTTTCGGTCTTCTTAGAAGACTTCTTGGTCGTCGTCTTGGTAACAGCGGGCGTCTCGGGCGTGGTCTCGGGCGTCGAAGATGCGCAGCCGCGCAGAAGTACCACGATGAGCACGATCAGCAGCAACGCCACGGCACCGATACCTGCGTAGACGATACGCGGATCGAGCCCGTTGTTTTGAGGAGCACGGGAACCGCCGCGTCCACGACTGGAACTGCTGCGGCCGCCTCCCTGAGGCATACGACCACGATTGCTATCGGAACGGCCGCAATAGCCACCCTGGCCCTGAAGGCTGCGCTGACCCGATCGGGGCGCAAGTTCACCGCGGCCTTGATAGCCACGCTGGCCCGCACGCGGAGCCGAAGAGCGCTGGCCATACGGCTGTGATTGAGAGCGAAGACGCGGCGTCACCTGCGTGGTATCGGCGTCCGCATAGCCACTGCGAGAGCGTCCGGTGGAGATACCACGGTGACCGCGATCGGAATAGCCGCCGTCGCCGTAGCCGGCACGAGGGTCACGCGCCACGCCGCGGGCAGCGGGAAGCGCACGGTCCTCGGGCATCGGCGTACTGCGGAACCGGTCACGCTGCGAGCGAATCTCCTCGCCCGAACCCGTCTCGGTAATATAACCGGCCTGCTGAGGACGCTGTCCATAGCGGGTCGAACGACCGCCCTGAACCATCAGGAAGCGCCCGTTATCGACAGAGGAACGCGAATTGACATAGCCGGCGGCGTCCTGAAAACGGCCGCCCTGCTGCGACGTCTCGCGCTCGTATGCCATCAGCTCGTCAAAGTAGGCATTGACGACCTCGCGTGGATTGAGGCCCAAAAAGCGAGCATAGCTCGAAATCATGCCCTGCGCATAGCCGCGCGGCGGCATCGAAGCAAAGTTACCGGTCTCGAAAAACTCGATGATCTGCGGCCTGATTTTGATGGTGTTGGCGACCTGCTGAATGGAAAGGCCCATTCGGCGACGCTGCTCGAGCAGCATGTCACCAAAGCGTGCAGCCATCAGAATCCTCCAAACTCACGATCTTCACGTGCCATCTCGGCGTCGACAGATTCCAGCGCGGCAAGCCCCTCCTCGTCCAACAGGACCTCGCGCGGCTTGGAACCGTCGGGCGGGCCGACGACACCCTTTTCTTCCAGCATGTCCATAATACGCCCGGCACGCGCATAGCCAACCTTCAGGCGGCGTTGCAGGCCAGATGTGGAGCCAAGCTGCGATTCCACCACAATATGGGCGGCTTCCCAAATGAGCGGATCATCGTCTTGCGGCTCGGCGACTCCGGTGCGGACAATGCCGCCGCCACCAGCCATGGACATGGAAGCGGGCGCCACGGCGGACAGAATCTCCTCGTGGTAGTCGGGCTCGCTCTGCGACTTGACGAACTCGACAATCTCGTTGATTTCGTCGTCCGAGACAAAGCAGCCCTGGATACGGCGGGGCTTGCCCCAGTCGACCTTGGAGAACAGCATGTCGCCCAAACCGGTGAGCTTCTCGGCACCCATCTGGTCGATGATGACGCGCGAGTCGATGCCCGTGGCGACGTTAAAGGCGATACGGTTGGTGATGTTGGCCTTGATAAGGCCCGTCACCACGTTGGAGCTGGGGCGCTGCGTGGCAACGATAAGGTGAATACCGGCGGCGCGGCCCAGCTGTGCAATACGCACGATCGAGGCCTCGACATCCTTACCGGCGACCATCATCAGGTCAGAGAGCTCGTCAATGATAATGACCAGGTAGGGCATCTTTTGCGGCGGGTTGTCGTAATGCTCAAACTCGCCGGCGGCCTGCTTTTCGTTATAGGTCGAGATCTTACGCACGTTGAGACGCTCGAAGACCTTCAGGCGACGCTCCATCTCGGACACAGCCCATTGCAGAGCGCTCGCGGCCTGCTTGGGCTCGGTCACCACGGGCACATAGAGATGCGGCAGACCGTTATAGCCCGCAAGCTCGACGCGCTTGGGGTCGACCATGATCAGGCGAACGTCCTCGGGAAGGGCGCGCATGAGCAAGGTCGTGATGATGGAATTGATCATCACCGACTTACCAGAACCGGTCGTACCGGCGATCAACAGGTGAGGCATCTTGGCGAGGTCGGCGACGACCGGCGTGCCCTCGGCGTCGCGGCCGATGGCAAGCTCGAGCGGACCGCCCTTCACATAGGGCAGCACGTCGCCCAGATTGACGTTCTGGCGCTTGCGGTTGGGAATCTCGATGCCCACGAGCGAGGTGCCGGGGATCGGGGCAAAGATACGAACCGACTGGGCGGCGAGCGAAAGCGCAATATCGTCCTCGAGGCTCGAGATTTTGCTCACACGCTCGCCCTCACCGGGCTGCAGCTTAAAGGTCGTCACCGTGGGGCCGGCGATCCAGCCGACCACGCGGGCACTGCGGCCAAACTCAAGCAAGGTGGATTGCAGTGACTCAGCGGTCTGCTCCAGCTCCTTGTCCGAAGACGCAGCGGAAGCCGACTGCGGGTTGGCATGCAGGATTTCGAGCGGCGGAAGCTTGAGGCCGTCCTCCTCTTCGCCCTCGTTATCTGCGGCGCCGTCGTCCACTCCCCCATCACGAGCCGCAGCCGATTCGATAGCACTCGTGGCAGGCGCATCGGCAACCTTGGGATGCTTCAGGAAGTCGGGAATCTGAGGTGCGGCCGAGACGGGATTCACGGAAAACGGCGGCTCGGACTCGTCAACCTTGTCCGGATCGTCCTCCATCGAAAGCTGTCCGGTGACCTGGCCGCGCTTTGCATGGCGACGCGGCAGCAAAGTTGTCTTTGCGGTCTCAATCGGAGCCTCGTCGTCCTCGTCATCGCCCTCGGTGAGCTCAATCTCGCTATCGGACCAAGACGGGTCGGGCTCACTCGTATTGAGCTTGGGAACCGTCTTGCCCTTCTTGGCATGACGGCGCGGCAGCAGCGTGGTCTTGGCCCGCTCGGCTTCAACCGACTCGGATACGCCGACAAACGGGTCATCGTCCTCGTCGTCATCCAAAACCGGGTCGACATCGCCACCCATGACCGTGGTCACCGCGGCGTCAGTCCCCTTCTGGCGCAAAATGCTCAGGTGCGGACGAGCGACGCCGGGAACAGACAGGGCCTCTTCATCGCCCCACGGGCTCGCATTGACATCGGCACGTCGACGCTCGGCAAAATCGGCAGCGCGATCGCGTGCGGAGCGCAAAACGCCACCCACCGAAAAGCCGATAATGACCAAACCAACGACGACAAGCCCCAGCAAGACAACCATGGCGATAGGTTTACCCAGGGCGTTTTGCAAGGCACTTGCGATAAAGGCGCCAATGTAGCCGCCCGACACGGAAAGGTTCTGCGGCGTAAACATAAGGTCGCACGAATCGCTCGTGCCCGGCACCATCAGCGAAAGAATGGAGACGACGGCGATAAAGACCAAGGCGCCGCCCGCAACAGAGCGCACGTTGAGCGGCGAGTCCTCACCCAAAAAGAGCGTGGCGGCAAACAGCAAGATGACGATCGGCAGCACGTAGGCGCCCAGACCAAAGCCCAGGTGGTAGAAACCGGCAACAGCGGCCGTCACGGGCGCCGTTGCCGGGGAAATCACGGCAATGAAGGACGCAATCGCCAAAACGGCGATGACCACGCCGGCGATATCGCGATTGGCCGAGGGCTCGACCAGAGGCTCGAACTCATCGAACTCGGCCTCGTGGCCCTTATTGGCACGCAGATGGGAACCGGCACCCTTAGCAGATGCCGGCTGGTTGTTGGCTTTATTGCCCTTGGCGTTTTGTGCAGATCCGCGCGCCAAACTAAACCTCCATGACGACCGGAATGATCATCGGACGGGTGCGCGTACGGCTCCATATAAAGTTGGAGAGCGAATCGCGCACGGCCTTGCGAATGGCATCGGAGCCGCTGCTGGTAAAGCTGAACTTGCCCTTCTCGATCGTCTTCATGATGGATGCGGAGGCATCCTCGGAGAACTGGTCGTCGATGGCAAACGAGACACCGCGGCCCGAGAACTCGATGGCCTCGATCTTCTTGTGCTTGAGCGAGACGATGGCAACGGCCGTGACCATACCGTCGTTGGCGAGCTTCTGGCGATCGCGTAGGACGATGGGGTCGGTATCGCCGATGCGCAGGCCGTCGACATAGACGACGCCGGACTCGACGGGCGTACCGCGTTTGACGATACCGCCGCGCATCTCGAGCGTGTCGCCGTTATCGAGGATAAAGATATGATCGTCCTTGAGACCCATCTTACGGGCCAGCTGGGCATGGGCGCGTAGATGCACGGCCTCACCGTGAACCGGCATAAAGTACGTGGGCTTGGCCATGGCCATCAGGAGCTTGAGCTCCTCCTGGCTACCGTGACCGGAGACGTGGACGAGAGCGCGGTTCTTATCCCACACGTCGCAGCCGAGCTTGGCCAGGCTGTTGACGACCTGCTGGACGGCTTTCTCATTGCCGGGAACAGGAGTTGCCGAGAGGATAACGGTATCGCCCTCGTGAATGGAGAGCGTCTTGTGCTCGCCATTGGCCATGCGGGACAGGGCCGACAGCGGCTCGCCCTGCGAACCAGTGCACATGACGACGATCTTGTCGTCAGGCAGGTTATCAATATCGAAGGCATCGATGATATCGGCATCATCGATGTTGAGATAACCGAGCTCGCGCGCCACGCGGGTGTTCGTGAGCATGGAGCGACCGGTCACAACGACCTTACGGCCGCACTTGCGGGCGGCATCGCAGATCTGCTGCAAACGATGGATGTGGCTCGAGAACGATGCGACGAACACGCGACCCGGGGCGTTCTTGATGGCGTGCAGCAGGTTGGGACCAACCTCGGCCTCGGACTTGGTAAAGCCGGGAACCGTGGCATTGGTGGAGTCGGAAAGCAGCAGGTCGATGCCCTGCTTGGCAAAGCGGCTGATAGCGGCATAGTCGGGCGTGACGCCGTCGATGGGCGTCTGGTCGAGCTTAAAGTCGCCGGTGTGCATAACGGTGCCCTGGTTGGTGCGAATGAACACGCCCAGAGCGCCGGGGATGGAGTGCGTCATCGAGAAGAAGTCGAGCGAGATGCCGCCGAGGTTGACATGGCTGCCGCCCTTGACCTCGCGGAACTTGGGTGCGCGGATGCGGAACTCGGAAAGCTTGCCCTCGATAAAGCCAAGCGTCAGCTTGCTCGAGAAGATGGGCACCTTATTGTTGAGGTCCTGCAGCAGATACGGAAGCGAACCGGTGTGGTCCTCGTGGCCGTGGGTGACGACGATACCGCGGAGCTTCTCCTCGTTCTCTAGAACATAGGTGTAGTCGGGAAGCACCAGGTCGATACCGGGCTGGGAGTCATCCGGGAACATGAGACCGGCGTCGACGAGCACCATGTCGTCGCCGCACTCGAAGACCGTCATGTTCTTGCCGATGCCGTCAAGACCGCCGAGCGGGATGATCTTCAAGGGAGATGTTTTTTTAGCTGCCATAGGTTAGTGTGGTTTCCTTTCTTCGAAACGGGTCTGGAACAACCGACGGGGCGCTTCTGGCAAACCGACCGTCGGGAACGTACAAACATGCATCACAGAGTCGATGCAATTACCACAGTATGATACCCATTTGCACAACAACAGACCACCCATGCATCAAAGCCCCATCTGAACTGGTCTATCCCGCCGGTCTGGTCTCAGCGGGCCCGGCACGGGCTAAGTTTCCTGCTCTACAGTCCTGCGCAAGACGGAAAGCACATTAAGTGCTTTCCGTCTTGCGCAGGACTGTAGAGCAGGAAACTTCATATGCGGCCCTCCCGGGCGCAAACAAAAGGGCGACCCCTTAGGAGTCGCCCTTGCATGAGCTGCTTATGTACGGCTGTTACTCGGCGTCGTGGTGGCGGCGGGGCTTGCGGCCTCCGTTGTCACCGGGACGGCGCGGACGGTCGCTGCGCTCGGAGCGCTCGCGACGCGGACGCTCACGACGCTGGAAGTGCTCGCCGTCGCCCTCGGAGGCACCCTCGGCGCGAGCCGGGGCCTCAGGCTTGTCAAGACGATCGAGCGAGATCTTGCCACGGTCGTCGACCTCGATGACGACGACCTTGACCTCGTCGCCCACGTTGAGGACGTCCTCGACCTTCTCCACGCGGCCCTTGGCGACGCGGGAGATGTGGAGCAGGCCGTCCTTACCGGGCAGCAGGTTCACGAAGGCACCGAAGGGCTGGATGGAGACAACGCGACCGGTGTACTCCTCGCCCGGCTCGGGAACCTTGATGATGAGCTTGATGCGCTCGACAGCCTGGTCGACGGACTCGCCGGTGCCGCCGACAAAGACGGTGCCGTCCTCCTGGATGTCGACCGAGGCACCGGTCTCGTCCTGGATGCCGCGGATGACCTTACCACCAGAACCGATAACGTCGCGGATCTTGTCGGTCGGAACCTGGATGGAGACGATGCGCGGAGCGGTGCTGCGCGTGGTGTGGCGCGGCTCGGGGATCACATCGAGCATCTTCTGCAGGATGAAGGCGCGACCCTCCTTGGCCTGCTGCAGGGCGCGGGCCAAGATGTCGAAGGTAAGACCGGTGGCCTTGTTGTCCATCTGCAGGGCGGTGATGCCCTCGGTGGTGCCGGTGACCTTAAAGTCCATGTCGCCCAGGAAGTCCTCGAGACCCTGGATATCGGACAGGACCACGGTCTTGCCCTCCTCCTGGATCAGGCCCATGGCGATACCGGAGACCGGGCGCTTAATAGGCACGCCGCCGTCCATAAGGGCGAGCGTGGAGCCGCAGGTCGAAGCCATCGAAGAGGAGCCGTTGGACTCCATGACCTCGGAGACCACGCGAATAGCGTAGGGGAACTCGTTCTCGTCGGGGAGCACCGGGAGCAGGGCGCGCTCGGCCAGGTTGCCGTGGCCGATCTCGCGGCGCTTGGGGCTGCCCATGCGGCCAGTCTCGCCGGTGCAGAACGGCGGGAAGTTGTAGTGGTGCATATAGCGCTTGCCCTCGGTGGGCTCGATGGTATCCAGACGCTGACCCTCGTTGAGCATACCGAGCGACAGGACGGAAAGCACCTGGGTCTGGCCACGCTGGAACAGACCGGAGCCGTGAACGAGCGGCAGGTAGTTATCCTTCACCATGATGGGGCGAATCTCATCGGCGGCACGGCCGTCGACGCGCTCGCCGGTCTCGACGACCATGGTGCGCATAGCCTTCTTCTCGAGCTTCTTGAGCGCCACGGGGATCTCGCGCTCCCAAGCGGCCTGCTCCTCCTCGGTGAACTCGGCACGGATGGACTCCTTCAGAGCCTCGACCTTACCGATACGGGAGAGCTTGTCGGCATCGCGAAGGGCGGCGGCCATCTCGTCGTAGTGGGCGAAGATGCGCTCCTGGACCCCCTCGACGGGCTGGTCGAGCGGGTACTCCTTCTTGACGATGGCGCCATTGACCTGCTCCCACTCGGCAACGAACTCGTCCTGGGCCTGGCAGAAGGCGGCAAGGGCCTCCTGGCCAAACTTCATGGCGGCGAGCATGTCGTCCTCGGAGATCTCCTCGGCGCCGGCCTCGACCATCGAGATGAAGTCGGCAGAGCCGCCCAGCTCCAGGTCCAGGTCGGAGTTCTCGCGCTCCTCGTAGGTGGGGTTGACGATAAACTCGCCGGTCTCCACGTTACGGCCGATGCGCACGCAGGCAAGCGGGCCCTCGAAGGGCACGCCGCCGAGCGTCATGGCCAGGGAGGCACCCATGACGTTGATGACGTCAAAGGGGTTGACCTGGTCGGCGACGAGCGAGGTAGCGACGATGTGTACCTCGTTGCGGAAGCCGTCCGGGAAGCTCGGGCGAATCGGACGGTCGATCATGCGCGCGGTGAGCGTGGCCTTCTCACTGGGACGGCCCTCACGCTTGAGGTAGCCACCCGGGATGCGGCCGGCGGCGTACATCTTCTCGTTGAAGTCGACGGTCAGCGGGAAGAAGTCGTAGTTCTTGCGCTCCTTGGAGACGACCACGGTGTCGAGCATCGTGGTGTCGCCCTGCTTGACCAGGCAGGCGCCGGTGGCCTGCTTGGCAAGCTCGCCCGACTCAAAGGTGTAGGTCTTGCCGTACAGCTCAAAGGTCTTGGATACGAGTGTCATTGTTCTCCTTTACCCCGCAGGCCCCTTGCCTGCAGGCTCCTCATGTGACGCGGGCCCCCTGCCCCCGCCACGCTTCAGAGCGTGATTGTTCACGCCCTTACACAAAAAGAGCGCCCCGCTGCGCAGGACGCTCCTTGCATGTACAAATCCTACTGGATGTTGTCGCGGATGCCCAGAGCCTTGATGAGCTCACGGTACTCGACGATGTCGTTCTTCTTGATGTAGGAGAGAAGACGACGACGACGGCCAACGAGCATAAGCAGGCCACGACGGGTGTGGAAGTCCTTCTGGTGGGACTTCATGTGCTCGGTCAGCTCCTTGATGCGCTCGGACAGGATGGCGACCTGAACCTTGGGGTTACCGGTATCGACCGGGGAGTTACCGAACTGGGCGGTCAGCTCCGCCTTGCGCTCTTTGGAAACAGTCATTGTTTCACCTTTCGTTTTGCGTCGCCATCGGGCGACTCCATTCGCCTCGGACTGGGAAGCCGCCGGTGGAGCGAACATCCAAGGTCGAGGTACCAACATGTCGGTATGTTACCACAAGCGGCGCGCGCCTGCGCATCATCACCGACCCAACATGAATTCCATCGCACGGAGCCGCTGATCGGTGTGCGTGGCGGCCCAAACATGCGAAAGCCCCAGCAAAAACGTAGCCGTATGCGGATCGATCAGCTCGTCCATAAGGGCATCGAATGTCATGGACATCAGAGCGCGCAGCCATGCGACCTCGCCGACCGATACCAACTCGGCGCCAGGCACGCTCGAGGCGCACGACCCGCACAGAAGCCCGCCGGCCTGGGCCGAGAAATGCGAGAGCATGGGATCGCCGCACGAGACGCATGCCGAGAAATCGGGGCGGTAACCAACGTGCGACAGCAGTTTAAAGACAAAGGCTGCCACGAGCAGGTCCATATGTGCCGAGTCGAGCCCGCAGCCGACAAGCGTGAGCGCCCGCTGCGTGATGGCAAAGGTAAATGGATCCTCGGCATCCTCGAAAGAGCACACGCGCGCAACCTCGGCAATCGCGCTGGCGGCACAGATCGTCTCGTAGTCAGGAGCGGCACCGAGTGGCGCCTCCATAAGCTCCGCCTGAGAAACCACGTCAAGCGAGCGACCACGCGCGAGCAGCATATCGACGGTACAGAAAAGCTCACAGCGGGCCGCAAGGCGACCGCCGGGCTTACGCGCGCCCTTAGCCACGGCACGCACCTGCCGTCCCCGTTCGTCGAGCATGGTCAAGATCAGGTCGGTTTCCTTGAGCTTCGTCTTGTCGAGGACGAGCACCTTTGTGCGATATGTGCGAGAGCCTGCCATGAACGCCGAGGCTTAATCTTCGGCATTGTAGCCAAAGCGGCGGATCTGTGCCTCGTCATCGCGCCAGCCGGCCTTGACCTTCACGTCGAGCTCCAAAAAGACCTGCGTGCCAAAGATACGCTCAAGGTCGCGACGGGCATCGATGCCGATATGCTTAATCATCTCGCCGCCCTTGCCGATGATGATGCCCTTCTGCCCCTCGCGCTCGACGTAAATCGTGGCGTGCACGCGCAGCACCTTCTTAGTCTGCTCGAGCGCGTCACAGATGACGCCCACGGAGTGGGGGATCTCGTCGCGGGTGCGACGCAGAACCTTCTCGCGTACAAACTCGGCCACGAGGGTCTCGTCGGACGCGTCGGTGCCCATGTCCTCAGGGAACCAGCGCGGGCCCTCGGGCAAAAAGTGAGCGACGGTCTCGATAAACGCATCGACGTTGAAGTTCTTGACCGACGACGTCACGATCTCGTCGTCATATTCCATGAGCTCGTGAGCGGCCTTGAGCTGTTCCATAACCTGGGCGGGATCGGCCTCGTCGGCCTTCGTAAGCACCAGGACCTTTTTGGAACGGGCGCTCTTGACACGCTCGGCAACCCAGGCGTCTCCCCTGCCGATGGGTTTGGTGGCGTCGATCAGAAACGCGACGACGTCTACGTCATTGAGCTCAAACAGGGCGCTCTTGTTGAGCTCGGATCCCAGGCCGTCCTTGGGCTTGTGGATACCCGGAGTGTCAACGAAGACCAGCTGGTAACCGGGGCGGTTGACCACGGCGCGCATACGGCGGCGGGTCGTCTGGGCCACCGGAGAGGTGATGGCGACCTTCTTGCCGTAACAGGCATTGAGCAGCGTGGACTTGCCGGCGTTGGGGCGACCGACCAGGGCCACAAAGCCGCTGCGGAAACCGGGTTCCACGTCGCCAAAGCCCACGAGGCTCTCATCCTCGTCGCACAGGGCATCGAGCTCCTCGTCGCTCATACCCTCAAACGGATCGAACTCCTCGACCTCGTCAAACAAATCGGCACCTTCAGCCTCGTCCAGGACCTCGTCATCCAAAACTCCATCGGTAGGCTGCATATTGTCGGACATGGGAATCCCTTTCTAAATAAAGTCGAGCGCGTGGGCAAAGACAAGCAAGCCAACGATCGCGGCTGTAATGGAAAGAACGTATACAGAGGCAGCGGCGATATCCTTCGCGCGCTTGGCCAGCGGATGCAGCTCCTGGGTCGCCAGGTCCACAATCGCCTCCATGGCGGTATTGCACAACTCGCCGTGAATCACCAGGCCACAGCAGATGATGACCGTAGCCCACTCGGCAATATCGAGCCCCACGATGCAGCCGGCAATGACGGTGCACACGCCCGCCACGAGCATGACCTTGATATTGCGCTCGGTCTTGACGGCAGTGACGAAGCCCTCCATCGCGTATGAGAACGACTTTAAAAAGGACGGATGGTCCTTGTTCGATCCGGGAATCATAGACGGCTCCTAGTCGTGGGCATGATTGGTTATGGGGCCGACGTGGACGAGTTTGGGGTCCTCGCCGCGCTCAAGCGCCAGGTCGCGCAGGATGGCATCCTCGCGTGCCTCCATGACCTCGGCCTCATCGTCCTCGATGTGGTCGTAACCCAGCAGGTGCAGCATTCCGTGCACGAGCATCAGTCGGCACTCATCGGCGGGGCTGTTGCCAAAGCCGGGGGCCTGGCGGGCAATAACCTGCGGGGCCAGGATAATATCGCCGAGCTCGAGCGTCTCGTCGGCGGGAATGTCCTCGTCAAAGGCCGAGTCACATTCAAACGAGAGCACGTCGGTCGTGCGATCGATGCCGCGCCACTCGTGGTTGAGCTCGTGCATCTCGTCCTCATCGACATACGAAAGGGAAATCTCGACCTCACGCTCAACACCCTCGGCGGCAAGCACAACTGAGCAGATGTGCTCCACCTCCTGGGCATCGAGCAGCGTATCGAGCTCGGCATCGTTGCTGATCAATACACTCAACGAGACTCCTTTCGATCGTGTGCGCGCTGCTCACGCGCATCGTCGTATGCATCATAGGCCTCAACAATACGGCCCACCAGGGCATGGCGCACCACATCGGCGCGCTCCAGGTGAGAAAACGCCACATCGTCGACGCGACCCAGAATCCTTTCGGCATCGGCAAGACCGCCGCGACGACCCACCAGGTCACGCTGGCTCAGGTCGCCGGTAATCACAAACTTGGAATTAAAACCTAGACGCGTCAGGAACATCTTCATCTGCTCGGGCGTCGTGTTTTGCGCCTCATCGAGCACCACAAAGGCATCACTCAGCGTTCGACCGCGCATGTAGGCGAGCGGCGCGATCTCGATCACGCCACGCTCCATAAGCTCATCGGTGCGTTCGCGATCCATCATGTCAAAGAGGGCATCATAGAGCGGGCGCATATACGGGTCGATCTTTTCCTCGAGGGTACCGGGCAAAAAGCCCAGGTTCTCCCCCGCCTCGACAACCGGGCGCGTCAGGATCAGGCGGCCCACCTCATGGCGCTTGAGCGCGGCAACGGCGAGCGCCATGGCCAGATAGGTTTTACCGGTACCGGCGGGACCGACGCCAAACGTGATGGTGGAAGAGCGGATGGCATCCACATAGCGCTTTTGACCGAGCGTCTTGGGGCGGATAACGCGACCGCGGTACGATAGCAGCACATCATCGCGAAGCGATGTGGCCTCATGCTCGCCGTCGCGCAAGACGGCCAGGCAACGCGAGACATCGTCGGAAGAAAGGGTACGGCCGGCCGCCGCCTCGCGAAAAGCATGTTCGAAAAAGCGCGCCACGAGCTCGACCTCGTCCGGGTCACCGCTCACGGCGATGCTATCGCCACAGGCGACCACATGGGCGCGAACCAAGCTCTCGAGCGCACGAAGGACGCCGTCGCCGGCGCCCAAAACGCGCGAGGGATCAATCCCCTCGGGAACGGTAAGTCTAATCTTCGAGGCTTCCATGAACCTCCCTGCGTGCATGGACCAAGCCGGAATCATCGACTCCGATGATAGCAACATCGAGCAGGCACGGGGCTGTGAGTCCACAGGTATCATCAAGACGGGCATGATGGAACGAGCCAAGCGTCAAATTATCACCGTACTCAAGCACGGCGCGCTCGACGGTACCCACGCGACGGCGGGCATCGGCAACCGCGAGCTCCTGAGCCGCCGCGCGCATGCGACGGCTGCGCTCGGCCATGACCTCAGGCGGTACCTGGTCGGGCATGTCGGCGGCGAGGGTGCCGGGGCGCTTGCTATAGCGAAACACGTGCATGCGCGAAAAGCCCACGCGACGGCACAGCGCCAGCGACTCCTCGAACTCCTCGTCCGTCTCGCCAGGAAAACCGACGATAACGTCGCACGAAAGTGCGGCCTGTGGCAGGTTCGCACGGATCATGCGCACCGTATCCTCAAAGGCCTCGGCACTATAGGGACGGCCCATGCGATGCAGCGTCGCCGTGCAGCCAGACTGCACGGGCAGGTGCAAAAACGGGGCGATACGCTGCGGATAGCGCGCCATAACCTTAAGCAGGCGCTCAGAGATATCCATGGGCTCGACCGAGGAAATGCGCACATGCGCAATAGTCGTGCGCTCCATGATGGCCTCGAGCAGCTCATCGATTTCGACATGCTCGTCGGTCGCGCTCTTGCCGTCATAGGCACCCAGATTCACGCCGGTCAACACGACCTCGGGCACGCCGGCCTCCTGGGCCTCGCGAACTTGCTCGAGCACGGACTCGACGGGCACGGAGCGCTCGGGGCCGCGTGCCTTCCACACAATGCAATAGGTGCAGCGATGGTTGCAGCCGTCCTGAATCTTCACGCCCAGGCGAGAGCGACCGAGCGCATCGACAACCTCGCCATCACTGCAGGCGGGAACGCTATCGGACTCAACGCCCAACACCTCGCAGACACGTTCGGCGACATCGATCTTGGACGGCTCGGCGATCACGCGGTCGGATAGCTCCAGCAGCTCCTCGGGATGCAGGTTGACCACGCAGCCGGTCACGACCACATAGGGCTCGTTTTGATGGGCCAGCGCATGGCGGACGGCCTTACGGGTCTTGGCCTCGGCCTCGCCCGTAACGGCACAGGTGTTAATGACGATCAAGTCGGCATCCTGGGGCTCCACAATAGCAAAGCCCAGGCGCATAAGATCGGCAGTGATACGGTCAGACTCAACCCGGTTGACACGGCAGCCGAGGTTGACGACGGAAATATGGGGTGCGAGCACGCGGGCTCCTTAATCGAGGATATCGTCGAGGGCACTCTTGATACGGTCGGTCACCGACTTCTTACCGGAAGCGACGTCATCGCCCATCTCATCGGCAAAAGCACGGAGCAGCTCGCGCTGCTTATTGGAAAGATTGGTGGGAACGACCACGCGCAGTTGCACGATCAGGCGGCCACGCGAACCGCCACCGCCAATGCGCGGCATGCCGTAATTATTGACGCTCACGGTGTCGCCGTACTGGGCGCCGGCGGGAACCGTCACCTTAACGACCTCGTCGGGCATAATGCCCTCGACCTCGATCTCGCAGCCGAGCGCAGCCTGTGCAATCGAGATATCGCTCACCAGGTACAAGTCGTCACCGTTGCGCTTAAAGCGCTCATGGTCGGCAACGCGCACGTTGACAATCAAGTCGCCCGAAGGCTCGCCGCGAAGGCCGGCCTCGCCAAAGCCGCTCACACGCAGCTGTCGACCGGTCGAAACGCCGGCGGGAATATCGATGTCGATCTTTTCATGCGAAGGCGTGCGGCCCTGACCGTCGCAGGTCTCGCAGGGATGGTCGATAACCGTACCCTCGCCATGGCAGTCGGGGCAAGGCGAGGAAGACTGAACCTGGCCCAGGAACGAACGCTGAACCGTCGTGACGTAGCCCGTACCGTGGCAGCGGCCGCACTGCTTTTCCTGTGCGCCCTCTGCCCTACCGGTGCCATTGCAGTCCTCGCAAGGAGCAAGGCGGTCATAGCTGATAGTCTTTTTGCAGCCGAGCGCCGCCTCCTCGAGCGTCACCGAAAGCGAGATGGCCATGTCACGACCGCGACGACGCTCGCGACGGCCGCGGGCGCCACCACCGGCGCCACCGCCAAAGAACGACGAGAACAGGTCGTCCATGCCCATGCCACCAAAGATATCGTTGATGTCGACATAACCAGAGCCACCGGGGCCGTCCGCGGTGCCGTAACGGTCGTAGTTAGCACGCTTCTGCTCATCGGAAAGAACGGAATAGGCCTCGTTGAGCTCCTTGAACTTGGCCTCGGCCTCGGGATCGTCCGAAACATCCGGATGTACGGTACGGGCCTTCTTTAAAAACGCACGCTTAATCGTCCGCGCGTCGGCATCCCTGTCGACGCCAAGCACCTCGTAGTAATCCCTATTTTCCGACACGACCGAATCCTTCCAACTTTCATTATTGTCACAGTGCGTCCTATACCCAGGCTGGGCCGACCGCAAACAAAGGGTTTGATGTTATTGCATTTGATACGGCGAAAGCATGGCCCGTTGCGAGCAGCTCGCGAACCAAACCGACACGAGCGCGAACATGAAGCCGTTGGCAAAACCGTTGGCAAACTGCATCGCACCGCGCTTCCACCACAGCAGGCTGCGATGAAGCACACCGTCCGAAAGCACCATGAACAGGCCCATGGTAAACGGAATAAAGCACATCACGGCAAAGGCCGAGAACACGCCCGAGATGGCCGACAGCACCAAAAACGGCGCCACAATGCCCATCAAGTAAAAGCCAGTACGAGCTTTGCCTTCCAAGCGCTCGGCCTCAACATGGGCGCGGCCGACCAGGTCGCCGCCCGCGGCACCGTTGGTGCCAGCATGACCCATGCCGCCAATGCGGACCTCGTCGCCGTCATGCGTGCCGGCAGGAAACTCAATCGTCTGCTCGGAGGTCACACGGGTTCGCCCGCTGCCACCGCAATCGGGGCAGGGGTCGGCCACGACCTTACCGGAACCGCCGCACTCGGGGCAGACCGACTGGAACGTGCCCGCACCAAACAGGAAGGACAGGTCGACGTCGATGTGGCCGCGGCCACCGCAGCTCGGGCAGGTATGTGCATGCTCGGACGAAACAGAGCCCGAGCCGCCGCAGTGACCACAGGTATCGAAGCGCGTGTAGCGGACGGTCTTGCGGGCACCGCCCTTGGCCTCCTTGGCGTCGAGTTTGATATCGACGACCACGTTGGCGCCGTTCTCGGGATTGTAGGCAGCCTGGCCGCGACGCTGCTGGCCCCAAGCGCCACCAAAGGGAAAGCCGCCCTCAAAGGGATTGCCATAGCCCGTGCTGCCGGCGTAGCCGCCACCATAGGGCGAAGCCGTAGGAGCACCGGCAAAGGGATTGCCAGAACGCATGGCGTCGTAGCGCGCACGTTTTTGCTCATCCGAAAGCACGGCGTAGGCCTCGGAAACCTCTTTAAACTTTTCCTCGGCATCCGGCCCTTTATTGACGTCCGGATGGAGCTTACGGGCCTTTTGCTGGAAGGCCTTTTGAATATCACGCGAGGTGGCGTCCTTGGAGACACCCAGAATCTCGTAATAATCTTTTTCGTTCATCGTCGCCATGCGCGGCAACCTCCTGCTCACAGCAGCGTATATATTCCGGTAATTCTACCCGAGCGGCCTAAGCTAGATCCCAAAACAGCTCGAACAGAACATTTCCATCGAGCCAGCCCAGATGGGTCGGCGCCAGACGAGCTCGAACATGGCCCGCGACGACATCTGCCGAAGTGAAGGGTCCCTCATGACCCCAGAGTGTCTCGGGCACCCAAGTGGCAAGACCCAATTCGAGCGAGCGATCGCAGGCAGCTGCCAGCTCGCCCGTTGGGATGACGCACGCTGCACGAACCAACAGGTCGGACGCGACACCGCGCGTCATGCGACAAGCGAGCATCAAGTCTTCGGCGACAGCCTCGCGCTGCGACAGATATTCGGCCTCGAACGCCGTCGCGTCATCGTCACGTTGCACCAGACGCACGCGGTACGCATCGCCTCGAGAAGACACGCCGGGGAACAACTTAGCCAGGCGATCGAAATCCTCAGCATCGAGCATGCCCGCGGCAGAGCGTCCTAGACCCAAATAGCCCTGTCCAGTCCAGTAGGCAATGTTATGGGCGCACTCATGGCCGTCGAGCGCGTAGCTTGCCACCTCATACGGATGATAGCCGGCCGTACCCAGGCGCTCACGCGCCGCGTCCATGCACGAAGCCTGAAAATCCTCGTCGGGCTCGAGCGACTCGTCGCGGCACGCCATGCGATAAAGGGGCGTCCCCTCCTCAAGCGTGAGCGGGTAGATCGACACATGATGCGGCGCCGCCGCCAGCACGCCATCGAGCGTGCTCCGCCAGCTTGCGGCCGTCTGCCCGGGAAGGCCGCACATCAGGTCGCACGACACATCGAGGCCAGCGTCCTTCACCGTCGCGATAGCCGCAAGTGCCCGATTGGCATCGTGAATGCGGCCAATAGCAGCCAGCTCGGTATTGTCGAGGGTTTGCACGCCCAGAGAGATGCGCGTGACACCCGCCTCGGCAAGCGCGGTGGCGAGCTCAGCGGTCAGGGACTCAGGATTGGCTTCGCAAGTATATTCAACGGGTTTGCACCACATGGAGATACGACGGGCAAGTTCCACCAGGCGCTCCCCAGCAAGTGACGGCGTGCCGCCGCCAGTATAGACCGTGCGGACCTGCGCAAGCGCCCCGGCGTCGCTAAAGGAATCGAGGCGCGCATACAACTGCTCAAAATAGGAATCAAGCGCGGCATCCAAATCACACGCAGCAAAGCTGCGCGAGTCAAAGTCGCAGTACCGGCACTTTTGAGCGCAAAACGGCACGTGCACGTACAGCGCGGTAACGGCCACCGTTAGGCCTCCAGCGGATGAGCAGGCACCGACTCGCCGGCGGCAAGCGCGGCCTCGCAGGCCACCACGTCGCGCTCGATATCATCGACCAGCGCCATAAACTCCTCGTACGTAGAGCAACGCACCACCTGAGCGCGCCAGGCGGCGGCATGGGGCATGCCCTTTAAGTACCAGCTTGCGTACGTGCGAGCACGCGACATGAGCGGCAGAAGCTCGTGCGTCAACGTCAGGTGCTCGCGCAGAGCCTCCAGGCGCTCGACCGAGGAGCGAGAAGGAACCGGCGTGCCATCGAGCGCAAGGGCGCGAGCATCGCCGAACACCCACGGATTGCCGTAGATGCCGCGCGCGATAAACACCGCGCTGGCACCCGAGCCGTGCAGATGCTCAGCAGCGTCCTCGGCCGAGAACACATCGCCCGAACCAATCACGGGAATCTCGACAGCGTCGGCAACCTCATCGACGACCGACCAATCGGCCTGGCCCGTGTAGAGCTGCGTGGCGCAACGACCATGCACGGCGACTGCGGCAGCCCCTGCGCCCTCAAGCATCTGGGCAAATGTCGCGGCATTGCGGTCCTCGGCATAAAAGCCCTTGCGAATCTTGACGGTCACGGGCACGTGCGCCGCGCCCACCGTGGCCTCGACGATCTTCTCGGCCAGGTCGGGCGTGCGCATGAGCGCCGAACCCTCGCCCTTGGTGACAACCTTGCGGGCGGGGCATGCCATATTGATATCGATGAGCGACAGGCGATCGTCAACGCGCTCCTCGACGGCGGCGACGGCACTCGCAAACTGATCGGGCTTGGAGCCAAAGAGCTGCACGCAAATCTGCTGCTCCTCGTCGGCCGGTAGCACCAGGCGCCAGGTCTTGTTGCTGGCATAGGCAAGACCCGCCACGCTCACCATCTCGCTGTAGGCAAGGTTGGCACCGCGGCGGCGACACATGATGCGATAGGCAGGGTCGGTCACGCCCGCCATGGGAGCCATAAGGAACGGCTGCTCGGCATAGGCGCCCAGCAGCCGCAGACTATATTCGGAAAGAGCCATAGACCTACTCGTCCACCTTGAGGATCGCCATAAAGGCCTCCTGCGGGACCTCGACCGATCCGATGGCCTTCATACGCTTCTTGCCCTCTTTCTGCTTCTCGAGCAGCTTGCGCTTACGCGAGATATCGCCGCCGTAGCACTTGGCAAGAACGTCCTTGCGACGCGCCTTGACGGTGGAACGGGCGATGATCTTGTTGCCGATAGCACCCTGGATGGGCACCTCGAACAGCTGACGCGGGATGATCTCCTTGAGCTTGTCGCACAGGCCACGGGCCAGGCCATATGCCTTGTCCTTATGGACGATAAACGACAGCGCGTCCACCTCGTCGCCCGAAAGCAGGATGTCGAGCTTGACGAGCTCGGAGGGACGATACTCGTTGAACTCGTAATCGAGCGAAGCATAGCCCTTGGTACGGCTCTTGAGCTGGTCAAAGAAGTCCAAGATGAGCTCGGCGAGCGGCATATCGAAGCGCATCTCGACCGATTTGCTCGTCAGGTGGATCATGTCGGTTGTGACGCCGCGGTGCTCGATGGCGAGCTGCATGACGGCACCCGTGTACTCAGGCGGACAGATGATCTTTGCCTTGAGGTAGGGTTCCTCGATACGTTCGATGCGCGTGGCCTCGGGAAGGTCCTGCGGACTGCGGACATCGATCATTTCGCCGTCGGTCTTGTAGACGTGATAGTCGACCGAGGGACTCGTGGCAATGAGGTCCAGGTTGAACTCGCGCTCCAGGCGTTCCTTGACGACTTCCATGTGCAGCAGGCCCAGGAAGCCCACGCGAAAGCCAAAGCCGAGCGCCACCGACGTCTCGGGCTCCCACACCAACGACGGATCGTTGACGTGCAGCTTATCGAGCGCGTCGCGCAGGTTCTCGTAGTCCTTGTTGTCGATCGGGAACAGGCCCGTGTAGACCATGGGCTTGGCCTCGCGGTAGCCCGGCAGAGGCTCGGGACAGGGGTTCGAGGCCCACGTAAGGGTATCGCCCACGCGCACAGCCTCGGGGTCCTTCAGACCCGTGACCACATAGCCAACCTCGCCGACCGTCAGCGCGTCGACCGGGGTCTCGGCAGGACGCTTGACGCCCACGCCGTCGACCAAAAAGTCGCCCTTGACCTGCATCATAAGCAGGGTATCGCCCTTTTTGATAGAGCCGTCAAAGACGCGCACCGTGGCGACGACACCACGATACTCGTCGAAGTACGAATCCAGGATGAGTGCCTTGAGCGGCGCGTTCGCATCGCCCTTGGGCGGAGAGATCAAAAAGACAATGGACTCCAGCAGATCGTGGATGCCCTCGCCGGTCTTGCCCGAGACGCACACGGCATCATCGGTAGGGATCGCCAGGTCATCCTCGATCTCGGTCTTAACCTCGTCGGGATGCGCCGAGGGAAGGTCGATCTTGTTGATGGCCGGCACAATGTCCAGATTGGCGTTCATGGCGAGCGTCGCGTTGGAAACGGTCTGCGCCTCGACGCCCTGCGTGGCGTCGACAACGAGTACCGCGCCCTCACAGGCTGCCAGCGAGCGCGAGACCTCATAGGTAAAGTCAACGTGGCCCGGCGTATCGATCAGATTGAACTGATACGTCTCACCATCGTCGGCGTCATAGGAAACGCGGACGGCATTGGACTTGATCGTAATGCCGCGCTCGCGCTCGATATCCATGGTGTCGAGCAGCTGCGACTCCATGTCGCGTTCGTCGACGGTATGGGTGAGCTCGAGGATGCGGTCGCTGATCGTGGACTTGCCATGGTCGATATGCGCAACGATCGAGAAGTTGCGGATGTGGGAAATGTCAATTGAAGTATTCATGCGGACTATCTTACCCGAGCGGTACAAAAAATGGAGCCTGTTCCATAAAACAGGCTCCATTTATGCGCGTAATCTGTGTGGTGTGAAATTTACAACTTAGGCGTTGATGCTGTTCACGAGCTTGGCAAGACCGGACTTGCGGTTGGAAGCCTGGTTCTTGTGGATAACATGCTTGGCGGCAGCCATGTCGAGACGCTTGGTGACGGTCTTGAGGGCAGCCTGGGCCTTCTCGGCGTCGCCCTCGGCGACGGCGGACTGGACGTGCTTGGTCAGCGTCTTGAGCTCGGACTTGACAGCCTTGTTACGCATGCGAGCTGCCTCATTGGTGCGGATACGCTTCTTCTGAGACTTGATGTTTGCCACTTCTGGAGTTCCTTTCGAGTTCCTTGCAAAAAATGTATGACACCTCTGAGACACGGTGAGGTCATGCAAGCGCCTACTATAGCACGCTCCCCCTCAAAGGGATAGAACGAATTTGTCAAATAGGCAGGTATCATCACGATTTTCTCAAGATGTTCGTAATCCAGAGCAAAAGCGCGGTCTCAGAATCGGCAGAGCCCTTGAGCGCGAGCTCCACATCGACCGCACCCTCGAGCGCTGCGACGAGCTCGGTCATCGAAAAGCGACGCGCCCAGGTAAGGTGATTCTTGACCTGCCAGGACTGGAGCTTGAGCGTTGCGGCCAGCTCGCGACCCTGCCCACGCGCGTCGAGCGCCTTGGCGACGATAAGCTCGCGAATGCGACCGCACAGCAATGTGTAAGTCCACACGTAGCTCTTGGAGGGCAGGAGCTTAAAGAGCTCGAGCGAACGCCGCATATCGCGAGCCGAGACGGCGTTGAGGAAGTCCCAGGGTTGGACCTCGGCCGTACGTACAATCCAGCGCTCAACATCGGCAAGTTCAATCTGGGGCGACTCGACCATCTGGGCAAGCTTAGCCAAGTCGTTATCGAGCATGCGCGTGTTTTCGCCCGAACGCGAGACGAGCTCCTCGGCGGCCGCCGTCGAAATCGACTTACCGCGCTGCGTCGCCATCTGCTGAACACGGCGAGGCAGTTCCCAGCGCTTGGTACCCGAGCAATCGACGATAGCCTTCTTGTCGATCTTGGCGATTGCCTTATACAGGCGCGTATTCTTGGCAAGTGAGTCGGCGATGATGAGGCAGACCGTTGTGGGGCTGGGACTCGCCAGATACCCAACGAGCGGCTCCGAGACCGCCTTGGCGAGCTTTGAGCAGCCATCGAGGATTACCAGACGAAACTCGCTGCCCATCGGAAAGGTGTTAAGCGATCCGATAATGGACTCGATATCGGGGTCCTTGGTCATGTCTCGCTCGTCGAGGTTGAACTCGACCATACCCGATTTTTCCAGACGCGCTTTCATACGCGAGACGGCGTGGTCGCGCTTAACTCCGTCGGTACCGACGATCAAATATGCCGGCAGCAAACCGGTTTCGGACATTGCGCTCCCCTCCCGCAGGCCTTCGTATTCGTTCCGTGCCATTTTAGCCCAGGGGCCCACCACACGCCAACGACGTCGTCACGGTCGCTGGCATCGCATCGCAAAGCCATTCGCAGTCGGTGTGACGGTAATGTCGCCGTGTTCGATGGTACACGCGAACACACCACCCGCTTCCTTAGCGGCATCGATGCAGGCATCGGACGGATGGCCGTATCGATTCCCCTCACCGGCGCTTGCGAGGGAAAGCTCGGGCTTCAGGACGTCCAGCAACTCGCCATCGACTGAAACCTTGGAGCCGTGATGCCCAAGTTTAAGGACATCGATATCCCCCACCTCCTGCACGAATTCCCGTTCTTGGTCGAGCTCGGCATCACCGGTGAGGAGTATGCGCAGGCCCTTGCCTTCCTGAACATAAGAGAGCAGAAGGACAAGCGAGTCCTCATTTCCCTCGCCATCCACGGACTCGAATGGCCACATCACGCGGGCGCAAAATGAGCCGATGTCGACCATATCCCCACGGCGCACCTGCCGATACTCCACGCCAGGTCGGTTCAATACCTCGGCAGGAGCATCCTCCAGCGCATCCGCGGCCACGGCAATCGTTCCGACCGAAAACTGTTCGAGCACGGCAGGCAGACCACCCCAGTGGTCCTCATCCCAATGCGTCACAAAGACGGCGTCGATATGGTGCACGTTATTGCGAACCAACGCCGCCACCACGCGCTCGTCGAGTCCGCAGTCGACAAGTGCAACTGCGCCGCCCTGGCGGATAAGAATCGCATCGGCCTGGCCCACATCGAGCACCGTCACCGAAGGCGGAGCGAATCGATCCCAATAGACGTACGGAATCGCAGCCAAGAGCATCAGGCATGCAAGCCCCACCGCCATAGGACGTGCACGGGGACGCGGCCACCAGACCAGCAGAACCGCCAGAAAACACGGCACTAGGTAAATCCACATGCTATCGGGCGGCACGCTCACGTATGCACCCGGCACGGCGGCAAACAGCTGCTCGAAGAACAGCGCGCAACGGGCGGCAATCATGGGCACAACGAGCGCCCAAGTCCGCAACGGTGCCACGAACGAAAAGGGAACCAGCACGATCGACACAGCGAGCAGTACGCTCACCACCGGACCGAGGACCGCATTTGCCAACGGAGCAATGAGCGAGAATGTACCGAAGGCAGGAATGGTAATGGGAAGTGTCGCCAGTTGTGAGCACAGCGTGACGGAAAGCACGCTGGCAACGCCTGATGGCACACCTAGCTCACCCAAAGCGTAGGTCGCATAGGGACAAAAGCACAGAATGGCTAAGACGCTGGCACACGAGAGTTGAAAGCCCATCTCGAACAGCACCGTCGGCCGCAGTAGCACAAAGATGGACATGGTTACGAAGAGTGCCGATGCGCCGTGCCGGCGACGCCCCGCGCCGTTTACGACAAGCGTCGCGAACACCATGCAGCACGCGCGCACGGCCGAGGGAGACGCGCCCGTAAAGGCAGCGTAGCCCACAAGCGTTATCGCCAGTATCGCCCGCTGAAGACCACGCGAGCACCGAGTCTTTTGCAATAAACCCTCGATTAAAAACCCCACGATAGCCAAATGGCTGCCCGAGACGGCGATAAGATGCGCCGTTCCCGTCACCGAAAACCAGTCGCCCGCCGGCTGGGCGCGCAGCTCGGCCGAACGACCGCAGACGACACCGGCTATGAGCGCACGCGCCGGTTCGGTCGCAGGCGCAATGGACACAAGCAGCCCATTTCGCAGCCGAAGTAGCGGCCCCGGAGAGCCCTCATCGACGGACAAAATCCGAACGGCTTTAACCTTGCGCACCTCGCCTCGGAGCGCGCGCGATCGTCCATACGCATCGTTCTCAAAACGTGAAACGCGACCGATAACACGCACGTGCGCCCCGACCTTGAGCTCGCGGTCACACGATAGGCGAACCGTTGCCAAGTTCTTACCGTCCGCGCGTGCCTCGCAGGTATAGGAATACACGTCGTCGTTTATGGATGGATCACCCTGCACGACAAACTCGAGGCTGCTTGCCGCTCGACCATCGAGCGCCTTCGAGGCGCTTAGCGCACCCACAGCCCACCACGCCGAGGCGACCGCTCCCGCCACGAGACCGACGGACGCGGCATACAGCCACCGCTTCCAAGGGGCAAGCCGCGCACAAGATTGAGCCAGCACAACGAATACCGCCGCCGCAACGGGAATGGCCCATAGCAGCCCGACCGCCGGCGCCTGCTCCCCCAGCAGCGCATCAGCGGCCACGTTGAGCACCAAGGCGCAGCTCATGCACATGCCGGCACACAGGGCCATCGTCCACGGCATCAGGGGCCGCGGAGGCATCACATGTTCGCGCTCGGTCGCACTCATACGCAGATGCAATCTTTGATTTTGGCAAGCTTCTTCTCGCCGATTCCCGACACACGCATCAGATCGTCAACCGAGGCAAAAGCACCGTTCTTTGTCCGCTCATCGATAATCGACTGGGCCATGGAGGGGCCGATGCCCGAAAGCGTCTGCAGCTCTTCTGCGCTTGCCGTATTGATGTTTACTAGGCCCGTTGCGCCACTCATGCCCGATGACGCCGAAGCCCCACCATCAACACCGGCTTCCGCAATGGACGCCTGCTGCTCCCCTACCGTTGGAACGTGAATCTTCTGCCCATCGACGACCTTGGATGCCCGATTGAGCCCCGTAACGTCTGCCTCGGGCGCCAGCCCGCCTGCGGCATCAATCGCCTGAGCGACCCGTGCGCCGTCCTTGAGACGATATACGCCGGGCGACACAACGGCGCCATCGACATCGACATAGACCTCTGCCGCGGCAGAAGCCTTAGTCGAAGAGCCTTCGGATGTCTTTCCGCTCGAAGCATCGCCGGATCCCGGCTCCGCTAACGAGCCCGAACCGTCAGTGCACTCAAACGACACACCGCCGGCACCGCCGCCAAAGTTCGCCATTGCCAGTCCACTCGCCATCGCAATGACGACCAGTATCGCCATCACCACTGCCTTATGACCGAGCAGTTTGCCCGCCCAGCGGTCCATCTTTTTGACTCGTTCGTGTTGTTCGCGCTGCGCCATAGCAAAACCTCCCAACACCATCGTGTCAGGAAACGAACGCCGCAGCTTCCGCACGTCCACACCAGTTTTCGCGGTCAAACCAAAAGCTGACCTAAACCTTGCGAAAAAATGTCCATTTATTCAGACACACGTCAGCGAATGAACATCTTGGCATCATTTGCCCAGATACCAAAAGACCGACGATACAGGCGCATCGTCGGTCTATACACAAATTTACTCGTGATCTTGGTAAATCTCACGCGGAGCAAGCTCCGAATGTTTGCGTTTTAAGGTCTTAGGGGCCTTATACGTGTTGCTCTCGAAGTCGATGTACTCGGTCTGTTTGAGCAGGCGCTCGATCATCTCCTCATGATCGAACAACTCCCAGGCCTCATGCACGGCATCGAGTTTAGCGTGAGTCTCGGGACGGCGCGGCATAAACAACGTGCAGCAGTCGGGAGCGGCCTCAGTCGAGATATCGAACGTACCGATCTCCTCGGCGCGTGCGATGATCTCCTGTTTGTCCGAACCGATGAGAGGACGGAACACGGGAATCTTCACGGCCTCGTTGACGGCCATGATGTTCTCGAGCGTCTGGGAGGCAACCTGCCCAAGCGATTCGCCCGTAACGATGGCCCTGGCACCCTCGATGTGTGCAATGCGCTCGGCAACCGAATACATAATGCGGCGATACATGATAACGCGCAGGTTACTGGGACAGGTGACCGAAATCTCACGCTGGCAGTCGCCAAACGGCACCACGTACAGGCGGCCGATCTGGACACCCGGCTCAAGCGCACGGATGATATCCTGCACCAAATACTCGCTCGTATCGGGCGTCTGCGGACGACCGGAGAAATGCACCGGCACGCAGACCGCGCCGCGACGCGCGAGCATCCAAGTCGCCACCGGAGAATCGATACCCGACGACAGCAGCGTCACGACCTTGCCGGCAGAACCCACCGGAAGGCCGCCAACGCCGCGCTCGGAGCGCGCATACACGTAGACACTACCCTGAACCACCAGAACGTGCACCATCGCGTCGGGGTCGTGCATCTGGACCTTTTTATCGGGAAACGCCTCACACAGCACCTCGCCAACCTGTCGATTGATATCGATCGAGGTGAGCTCATAGTCAGTATTGGAGCGCTTGGCGTGCACCTTAAACGAATCGAAGGAACCAAACTCGCGCAGCGCCTTCACAGCGGCGGCGCAGTACTCCTGCGGGTCGCGGTTGGTGTGATACGCCAAAGACACACGGGCAACGCCGGGGACGGTGCGGATGACACGCGCCGCCTCGTCGGCCTGATGCTCGTTAAAGGTCACGAGGATATAACCGGAAATTCGAGACACGGCGTTCACGGAAAAGGCGGCCAAGGCCGCCTTGATATTATCCATGAGGATATGCTCAAAATGTGCGCGGTTCTTGCCCTTCAGCCCAACCTCGTGATAGTGGACTAGGCAGACGCGAGCCGCCATTTAGGCTTCAGCAACCTTGTGGCCGAGCGCCTTCTCGTAACGGGCCTCGTCGTAAGAGATGTCGCCGTCGACAATCTCGTCCATAGCCATCGAGATGGTATCGGCACCGGAAAGCCCGATGGTGATGTCATCGACATCCTGGACGGCAAGCACGCGGTTGTGCTGGCCACGCAGCATGCTATTGATGTCGCAGGCGCGCTTGGAGGCAAGCGAAGCGAGCAGGAAGCGGTTGTGATCGGTCTTCTCCAGAAGATCGTCAATGCAAGGCTTTACAACGGACACGGACCTCAGATCCTTTCATGCATATCGAGAACGCGAACGAGCTCATCGGTCGCGCGGTCGAGATCGTCATTCACCACGACGTCGTCGTAGCGGTCGGCAAGGGCAAGCTCATCGGCGGCGTTTGCCATACGCAGCTCAATCGTCTCGGGCGTCTCGGTACCGCGACCGACTAGACGCTCGCGGAGCACCTCAAGCGAAGGCGGCTTGATAAAGATCAGCACGGCCTCGGGGAAACGCTCCTTCACCTGCAGGGCGCCCTGGACATCGATCTCCAAAATCAGAGACGAGCCCGAAGCGAGCTTGGATGTGACCTCGCTCACCAACGTGCCGTAGCAGTTACCGTGGACCTCGGCCCACTCAACAAACTCACCGTTTGCCACGCGGCGGTCGAACTCCTCGCGCGTCAGAAAAAAGTAGTTGACGCCGTCGACCTCACCTTTGCGTGGTGCTCGCGTGGTAGCCGAAACCGTCAGACCCAGGTTCGAGCGGCGCTCGCGCACACGAGTGACGAGCGTACCCTTGCCTGCGCCTGACGGTCCAGAAATCACAAAGAGCTTGGAATCCTGAGCGCTCACTTATTTGGTCAGCTGCTCGAGGAGCTGCTCGCGCTGACGGACACCGAGGCCCTGGACGCGACGGGTAGCGGAGATACCGAGCTCCTCCATGATCTTGGCGGCCTTGGCCTTGCCATAACCAGGGAGAGACTCGATGAGGGTGGAAACCTTCATGCGGGAAGCGATGGGGTCATCGGAGTTGAGCACAGACTCGAGGGACTTCTCGCCCTTCTTGATCTGCTCGCGAAGCTCAGCGCGGGCGTGACGTGCGGCAGCAGCCTTCTCAAGAGCCTGCTTGCGCTGCTCATCGGTAAGCTGAGGGAGTGCCATTCGTACCTCCAAATAGTTGGGTTATATCTGATTCAATAATTGGCATTTTAGCACGTAGAACGTACAAAATGCCCAATAGCGGCTCCATAGGTTAGACGATACCCGCAAAAAGTGCAATATACTGCGCCCAAAGTTAAGCCCCTGACCTGCGATTCCACACAAAGGATTGGAAAGTTTACGCAGGCACAGGGGCTATTTTGTGCTAATGAGACCCAAAAGTGGTGACTTAGGGGAATCTTTTACGCGACGTTTTCGACCAGCTCGGCGACGATGGCGTCAAAGGCAGCAACCGGATCGTCGGCACCGGTGATGGGACGTCCCACAACAATGTGGCTTGCACCACGCTCGATAGCCTGGGAAGGCGTCGCCACGCGGGACTGGTCACCAAGAGCGGCACCCACCGGACGCACGCCCGGGGTCACGATCAGCGCGTCGGGACCGAGCAGCTCACGCATGTCATGAGCCTCCATCGGCGAGCACACGATGCCGTCGATGCCGTTGGTCTGGGCAAGCTTTGCCAGACGGGCGGCTTCCTCGGCAACGGGCGACTCGACGCCGATCTCGGCCAGCGCATCCTGGTTCATACTCGTGAGCACGGTAATGGCAACGAGCTTGGCGCGGTCCTCGCGCGCCTCCTCGGCACCCTCACGGCACGCGGCGAGCATGGCGCCCGAACCCAAACCGTGGACCGAGAGCAGGTCGGCACCGGCAAGCGAGGCCGAACGGGCGGCACCGCGCACCTGATGCGGAATGTCATGGAACTTGAGGTCGAGGAAGACCTTAAAGCCCAGGTCCTTGAACGTCTTGACGATCTCGGGGCCCTCAGCGTAATAGAGCGTCATGCCGACCTTGAGCCAAGCGGCATGACCAGAAAGCTCGTGGGCGAGCTCGAGCGCACGCTCACGGTCGCAGTCGAGGGCGACGATAACACGGTCGCGGGCATCGGTCTCTAGCATTCGAAAGCACCTACCAGCTCGTTGATGTCCTTCACGCCCTGGGACTCCGCCCAGGCCTCGAGCTCGTGCGCGATCTTGAGCGAGGCGCACGGATCGACGAAGTTGGCCATGCCGACCGACACGCAGGTAGCGCCAGCCAGGATAAACTCGGCCGCATCCTCGCCCGTCATGACGCCGCCGACACCGTTGATGGGGATATCGACGGCCTGAGCGACCTCCCAGACCATGCGAACGGCGATGTGGTGGCACAGTGGACCCGAAAGGCCGCCCTTGGGTTTGGCAACGCGGGACTTGCGGGTGTGCACGTCAATGGCCATGCCCTGGATGGAATTGATGACCGAAAGGCCGTCGGCGCCTGCGGCCTCGAGGGCTTTGGCGATCTCGGCGACGTTGACCGGAGCCATCTTGACGAACAGCGGCTTATCGGTCACCTTGCGGCAAGCAGCCATAACGGAAGAGGCGCCCTCGGGCGTGGAGCCCATGGCGGCACCGCCGGCGGCGATATTAGGGCAGCTCACGTTGATCTCGTAGCCAGCAGCCCAGGGGCACAGCTCGACATACATCTCGAGTGCGCGGACAAACTCGTCAACGGAGTGGCCGGCAACCTGACAGATGACCTGGCAGCCGTCCTTGGACAGCTGTTCGAGCCACGGACCGGACTCGCGGGCAAAGGCGGCCACGCCGGGGTTCTGAAGGCCCACGGAGTTGATCATACCGCCGGGAATCTCGGCCATGCGGGGCGCGGGGTTGCCGGGCCAGGGCTCGGCAGCGCAACCCTTGGTGGTGATGGCGCCCAGCTGGGAAACATCAAAGAAGTTCTGGAACTGCCAACCGTAGCCAAAGGTACCGGCTGCGGTGTTGATGGGGTTCTGCATCTTGACGCCGCCGAAATCGACGGCCATGTTAACGGTACCCACTAGAAGACCACCACCTTGGAAGCATCGAACACGGGGCCGCACATGCAAGCACCCTTCATACCGTCGACCGTCTCGACATTGCAGGTGTTGCAGGCGCCAAAGCCACAGCTCATCATGCGCTCAAGCGACACCTCGCAGTACGCACCGGCCTCGGCGGCAGCGGCGGCGACTTTCTTCATCATGACAGCGGGGCCGCAGCTGGCGACGTAGTCGTAGCCGCCCTCGCCAAGCAGCTCAGCGGCAGGATCGGTGCAAAAACCGTGCGTGCCGAGCGAGCCGTCGTCGGTGCACACGTTGACCGTATCGCACAGCGCGCGGAACTCATCGACTCCCACGGCCTTGGACGCGGTGCCAAAGCCCAGGCACACGTCGACGGCCACACCCTGCTCGACGAGCATGCCGGCAAGGCACAGCACGGGCGGAACACCGATGCCGCCCGCAACGAGCAGCGCCTTCCTGGTGCCCTCGGGAACAAGCCAGCCGCGGCCGCCAGGGCCCAGCAGGTTAGAAGTGGAACCGGGGGCCATCTGCGACAGACGGCGGGTGTCGTCGCCCACGACGGCGTACCACAGCTCGACGGTGCCGGCCTGGGCGTCGGCGCGATAGAAGCTCAGGGGCACGCGAAGCAGCGAAGAGGCATCGCCGGGCACGGCGATGTTCACAAACTGACCGGGCTTGAGCGCACTTGCAAGCTTGGGGGCCGAGATTACGAGCGAGAAGATGCCCTCGGCGATCTCCTTGTTCGAGACGACCTCGAAGTCGTGCATGCGTGCAGTGGAAGGTGTGGGCATAGACGCTCCAATCCCCCATGCGATTGCATGGTCAAAACGAACAGAAAGCGCGGCACCGCAAGGGCACCGCGCACAAAAGCGATAAGGCTATGCTAGCAGATGCAGCCGTCGGCGAGCGTCTGCTTACCGCCGACAAACACATCGGTGGCACGACCGGTAAGCGTGCGGCCGGCAAAACCGGAGTTCTCGGCGCGCGACTCATAACCGTCCTCACCGACCGTCCAGGTGGCAGAGGGGTCGAACACGGTCAGGTCGGCAACGGAGCCCGCCTTGACCTGAACCTGGTCGAGGCCCAGAATCTCACGCGGCTTGATGGCCATGAGCTCGACCATGCGGCCCACGCTCATCTTGCCCGTGTTGACCAGCTCGGTAAGTACGAGCGACAGGGAGGTCTCGAGGCCGATCATGCCAAAGGGCGCAAGCTCAAACTCGCGGGCCTTCTCCCACGGAGTGTGGGGAGCGTGATCGGTGACGATAGCGTCGACGGTACCGTCGATGACGCCCTGGCGGATGGCCTCGGCGTCCGCTTCGGTACGCAGCGGCGGGTTGACCTTGAGAGAAGTGTTGTAGGTTTCGTCCAGGTCGTTCTCGGTCAGGAACATGTGATGCGGCGTGGCCTCGCAGGTAACCTGAACGCCAGCGGCCTTGCCGGCACGCACGAGCTCCAGGCCATGGGCGGTGGAGATGTGCTGGATGTGCAGTTTGGCGCCGGTCAGCTTGGCGATCTCGATGTCGCGGGCGATCTGGAGCTCCTCGCCGGCAGCCGGCCAGCCCTCGAGAGCCAGACGGGTCGAAACCTTGCCCTCGTTGATCTGGCCGTGGCCGACCAGGTCCTCGTCCTGGCAGTGGCTCATAAAGACCTTGCCGAACATCTTGCCGTAGTCCATGCAGCGACGGAGCATGCCCGCGCCCTGCACGCCACGACCGTCGTCAGTGAAGGCGACGGCGCCGTGGGCGACCATATCGCCCATCTCGGACATGGCCTCGCCCTTAAGACCGCGGGTCATGGCTCCCGACGGATAGACGCGGCAGTGGCCGACCTCGGCAGCGCGGGACTTGACGAACTCCACGACGGTGCCGTTATCGGTGACGGGATCGGTGTTGGGCATGGCGCACACGCCGGTAAAGCCGCCCTTGGCAGCTGCACGGGTGCCGCTCTCGATGTCCTCTTTGACCTCGTAGCCGGGCTCGCGAAGGTGAACGTGCATATCCACCAGGCCGGGGACGAGATATTTGCCAGAAAGGTCACGGACCTCGGCTCCCTCGACGGCGAGATTCTCGCCGACCTCGGCGATCTTATCGCCGTCAATCAGGACGTCAACGACACCGTCAAGCTCGACGGACGGGTCGACGACGTGGGCATTCTTAAGAAGCAAGGCCATTATCGGCACCTCCAAGCAGCAGATACAGGATAGCCATACGCACGCAGATACCGGCGTAGACCTGCTCCAGGATGACGGAGCGTTGCGGGTGGTCGGCCATATAGGAGTCGAACTCGACGCCGCGGTTGATGGGGCCCGGGTGACAGATGATCGCGTCGGGCTTCATGAGCTTCTCGCGGTCCTTGGTCAGGCCGAAGAGCTTGTGGTACTCACGAATGGTCGGGAACGGAGCGCCCTCGAGGCGCTCCTGCTGCACGCGCAGCATGTAGACGACGTCCAGCTCGGGGAGTACCGAATCGAGGTCGCTCGTCACGTGGTCGCAGCCCAGGACCTCGGGCGCCGGCGGCAGCAGCGTGCCGGGGGCGACGGCGTAGGTCTCGCAGCCCATGATCTTAAGGGCGGGGATCAGCGAGCCGCAGACGCGGGAGTGCGCGATATCGCCGACGACGGCGACCTTAAGACCGTGGAAGTCGCCCTTGTGCTCCCAGATGGTGTACAGGTCGAGCAGGGCCTGCGTGGGATGGTTGTGCTTGCCGTCGCCGGCGCAGATGACGCTCGCGGGCGAGTTCTGCGTGACGATGTAGGGAGCACCGGCGTGCTTATCGCGAACGACGATGCAATCAATCTTGTAGGCGTTGAGGGTCTCGACGGTGTCGACGAGGCTCTCGCCCTTGACCGTGGAGGTCGAGGAGCCGCCAAAGTTGAGGCTGTCAGCCGAAAGACGCTTCTCGGCGAGCTCGAAGGAGCTGCGGGTGCGCGTCGAAGGCTCGTTGAACATGTTGACGATGGTCTTGCCCTTGAGCGTGGGGACCTTCTTGATCGCACGCTCATTGACCTCGGAGAACGCCTTGGCGGTCTCGAGGATGAGCTTGATGTCCTCTTCGGAGTACTCGGTAATGTCGATCAGGTGCTTATGGTTGAACGCCACGGTACTACTCACCTCCCAGCGGCGCGGAGCCCACGTGGGAACCCGGCGCGACGTCGTTAATCTCGACGGCGGTGTGGCCGTCGACTTCCTTCATATACAGGTGCACGTTCTCCTCATGCGACGAGGGAACGTTCTTGCCGACAAAGTCCGGCGAGATGGGGAGCTCACGGTGACCGCGGTCAACGAGAACTGCCAGCTCGATGCGGCTCGGACGGCCCAGGTCCATGACGGCATCCAGAGCGGCGCGGATAGTACGGCCCGTATACAGGATGTCGTCCACCAGCACGACGCGCTTGCCGTCGACGCTGAAGGGAATGTTGGTAGCGTGGATCGCGGGAGCGAAATTGGTCGCATAGTCATCGCGGTAGAAGCTGATGTCCAGGCTGCCGAGCGGAACGTCGACGCCCTCGATCTCCTTGATCTCCTCGGCGAGCTTCTTTGCCAGAAGGTCGCCGCGCGTGACGATGCCGACCAGAGCGAGGTCTTCACAGCCCTCGTTGCGCTCGAGAATCTCGTGCGCGATGCGGGTCATCGCTCGATTGACGGCGGTCTCGTCCATGATGACCGCCTTGGGGGAAGTCGTGCCCATCGATCTCCTTCCTCACATGTCTTGACTGCTGACACAGTCAAAAAAATAGATGCCCGACCGCTTAAAGCGGACCAGACACCCACAGGAAGGGCTGCTCTTTGGCAGCTATGTAATTCCATGTGGGTATCTCGTACCCCTTTAATGGTCAAGGGATAGTGTAGCCAACCTCGAGCTTAATTGCGAGCATAAATACAGAACAATCCGTAAACGGAGCCCAATGCTCCATAAACCTATATATATTTGTGGGACGAGCTTGAAAACGCACGCACGAGCTGGCATAATCCCCTCTGCTGCACGCAAATCGGATCTACGTCCAGGGCCGTGGCGTGAGCACTATCGCCAAAAGAGGAATATCTCTGTGTAGATTACGCACAGGGAGCTGCTTCTGTGCTATAGTTCAGGCTTGTTTGTTAACGCGACATGTTCGTTTGTCGCCCAAGGAGGGTCAGTTATGTCCAAAGTTTGCGAAGTTTGCGGTAAGCACCCCGTTGCCGGTCGCTCCATCAGCCACTCTCACCGCGTCACCAACCGTAAGTTCCGCCCCAACATCCAGCGTGTCTACGTCGTCGTCGATGGTCATCGTCGCAAGATGAACGTTTGCTCCACCTGCCTCAAGTCTGGCAAGGTTGCGCGCTCCTAAATAAGGTCTTACCAACAAGTACCTCGGACTCTCCGGGTCAAAGACCTCGCGTTCACATAGAACTTACCAAAGGCGCCCTCCCCTAAGGAGGGCGCCTTTTGCACTCATTGGGGACAGACTTACATGAGTGTTTGCAGATGTCAAAGGAATCATAGCCCCACTCATTGGGGACACACTTAGATGAGTGTTTTCACGCATTGGGGACAGACATGACGCACGCATGCGGCGTCCCGATCGGCTCCGGCCCCTATCTCACGCTGCATCCTTCCAGCCTGCAGTAGCCTTGGTCACGCTTGTGGCGCCGATACCGGTGATACGGGCAATTTGCTTGACCGTGAGATGTGCCCGCCTGAGCCTCAGCAGGCAGGCATCGCGTTCGGGGCGTGGCAGGGCCTTGAGCAACGCAGGATCTATGCTCGTCAGGACTTCGCGCGCAACGAAAAGGGCCTCCTCATCGGGGATCCGCCGGCGCGGAAGAACCTCCACTGACCAGATGCGCCCGGCAACTTTCTTGAGATGCTCGCAATAGCGACGGGAGCCTCCGACAACATCAAGCATAGGGGCCGCATCACAGATGTCAAAGGGATCATAGCCCAGCTGATACGCCTTATAGCTTGACCAGCGGTACGCCTCGAGCGAGTCAAGCGCACCCTTCACGGGATTGAGATGAATATAGTCGAGCAGCTGCACTGCCTGCGTGTCCGACTCAACCGCGACCCGCGAATAGCGATTGTCAAACAGATGGCCCGTTCTTCCCGTTTTCCCATTGAAATACTTGGCATACGCCGTCAGCGCGCACTGCATTGCCTTTGAAAGGTTGTCATATGGGTCATCAACCATCAAATGGAAGTGGTTGTCCATAAGACACCAGGCCAACACCGCCACGTCATGGCACGCAAACCTGTCCGATATGTCCGATAGGAAACGATAGCGGTCGGAATCATCTTCAAAAATGATCTGTTTGGAGTTACCGCGGTCAAAGACGTGGTAATAGCCGGTGAGCGAAATTTCGCGGGCGCATCGGGGCATGGTCTCTCCTTTCAAAGCCGTACAGGCAACACCTAAAAGGAGAGAAGAAACGCGAAATGCTGAGCCTGTGACCTATTTATATCCAATCAGCGACAAAAACAGGCCCAAAACGACAAAATCGCAAATCGATGTCTGTCCCAAATGAGTGAAACCACTCATGTAAGTCTGTCCCCAATGAGCGGGGCGATGCACTGGCAGATAGTTTTAGTTAAAACGCTTCAGTTTATTGAAGCGTTTTAGTATGCCTTTTACGGGAATCTTACCGTTTACCGAATTATTTATTGCTATCATGCAAGGCGTAGGGTAAATCTCCGATCGCAAGGAGACACAAATGGTGAAAAAGTCACCGGAAAACACTACTCCCGCAATTGTGGACAACGTAGAAGCGCTTGAGGCTAAGCTCGCTCAGATGCGAGAGGCCCAGGCGCTTTTTGCTACGTACACGCAGGAGCAGGTCGACAAGATCTTCTATGAGGCCGCCATGGCCGCCAACAAGGCTCGTATCCCGTTGGCGAAGATGGCCATCGAGGAGACCGGCCGCGGCGTTCTTGAGGACAAGGTCATCAAGAACCACTACGCCGCAGAGTACATCTACAACGCTTACAAGAACACCAAGACCTGTGGCGTTCTGGAGCGCGACGAGGCCTACGGCATCACCAAGATCGCCGAGCCCATCGGCATCGTGGGCGCCGTCATCCCGACGACCAACCCCACCTCCACCGCGATCTTCAAGACGCTGATCAGCCTGAAGACCCGCAACGGCATCATCATCTCCCCGCACCCGGCAGCCGCCAAGTGCACCATCGCCGCCGCCAAGCTCGTGCTTGACGCCGCCGTCAAGGCCGGCGCCCCCGAGGGCATCATCGGCTGGGTCGATGTCCCCTCCATCGAGCTGACCAACATGGTCATGCGCGACGTCGACATCATCCTCGCCACCGGTGGCCCGGGCATGGTCAAGGCCGCCTACTCCTCGGGCAAGCCCGCCCTGGGCGTTGGCGCCGGTAACACCCCGGTCATCATCGACGACACCGCCGACGTGCTGCTCGCCGTCAACTCCATCATCCACTCCAAGACCTTCGACAACGGCATGATCTGCGCTTCCGAGCAGTCCGTGACCGTCATCGACACCATCTATGACCAGGTCAAAGCCGAGTTCCAGAAGCGCGGCTGCTACTTCGTCAAGCAGGGTGCCGAGATGGAGGCCCTGCGTGCCGCCATGTTCAAGAACGGCGCTCTCGATCACCGCATTCCCGGCATGGCTGCCGCCAAGATCGCCGAGCTCGCCGGCATCGAGGTTCCTGCCAAGACCAAGATCCTGATCGCCGAGGTCACCTCCACCGACCCCGCCAAGGAGGAGTTCTCCCACGAGAAGCTCTCCCCGGTCCTGGCCATGTATCACGCCAAGGACTTCCAGGAGGCCGTCGACAAGGCCGAGCACCTGGTGCTCGCCGGTGGCCCGGGCCACACCGCCTCTCTGTACGTGCACCCCGCCCAGGCCGAGAAGATCAGCCTGTTCGAGCACGTCATGAAGGCCTGCCGTATCGTCATCAACACCCCGTCCTCGCACGGCGGCATCGGTGATCTGTACAACTTTGGCATGAAGCCGTCTCTGACCCTGGGCTGCGGCTCCTGGGGCGGCAACTCCGTCTCCGAGAACGTTGGGGTGAAGCACTTGATCAACGTTAAGACTGTGGCCGAGCGCCGTGAGAACATGCTGTGGTTCCGCGCTCCCGAGAAGGTCTACTTCAAGAAGGGTTCCACGCCCGTCGCTCTCGACGAGCTCGGTACCGTCATGGGCAAGAAGCGCGCCTTCATCGTCACCGACCAGTTCCTCTTCAAGAATGGCAACACCCGCGCCATCGAGGCCAAGCTCGACGAGATGGGCATCGCCCACGACTGCTTCTACGACGTCGAGCCCGATCCGTCGCTGCAGTGCGCACGTCGCGGCGCCAAGCAGATGGCTCTCTTTGAGCCGGACGTCATCATCGCCGTCGGCGGTGGCTCCGCTATGGACGCCGGCAAGATCATGTGGATGATGTACGAGCACCCCGAGTGCAAGTTTGAGGACATGGCCATGGACTTCATGGACATCCGCAAGCGTATCTTCACCTTCCCCGAGATGGGCAAGAAGGCCTACTTCGTCGCCGTCCCGACCTCTTCGGGTACCGGCTCCGAGTGCACGCCGTTCGCCATCATCACCGACAAGGAGACCGGCATCAAGTGGCCGCTCGCCGACTACGCGCTGCTCCCCAACATGGCCATCGTCGACGCCGACAACTGCATGACCGCCCCGCGCGGCCTGACCGCTGCCTCCGGCATCGACGTCATGACCCACGCCATCGAGTCCTACGTCTCCATCATGGCTTCCGACTACACCAAGGGCCTCTCCGAGCGCGCTGCTAAGCTCGTCTTCGAGAACCTGCCCTCCAGCTTCACGAACGGCGCCAAGGACCCGCACGCCCGCGAGGAGATGCACAACGCCTCCTGCATGGCCGGTATGGCCTTCGCCAACGCCTTCCTGGGCCTCAACCACTCCATGGCCCACAAGCTCGGCGCCTTCCATCACCTGCCCCACGGCATCGCCAACGCCGTCATCCTGACGCGCGTCATGCGCTACAACGCCGCCGAGGCTCCCGTTAAGATGGGTACCTTCTCCCAGTATCCTTACCCCAACGCGCTGCACAACTACGCCGAGATGGCCAAGTACTGCGGCATCGAGGGCAAGGACGACAAGGAGGTCTTCGAGAACTTCATCACGAAGCTCGAGGAGCTCAAGGACTTCATCGGTGTCAAGAAGACCATCGCCGACTACGGTGTTGACGAGCAGTACTTCCTCGACACCCTCGACGAGATGACCGAGCAGGCATTCAACGACCAGTGCACCGGCGCTAACCCGCGCTACCCGCTCATGAGCGAGATCAAGGAGCTCTACCTGGACGCCTACTACGGCCGCGAGCCTCAGGACTACGCCGTCTGCTAGTTTTAGCACGGTTTTTAACGGCGGGGGTGCACGGGTGTTTCACACACCCCCGCCGTCGCTTCTATCGCATCGTTGAAAGGATGCAACCATGCTGCTACCCGATTCCAAGACCGAGCTCGTCCGCCGTGGCAACAAGGTCGTTTACGACCTGGGCGACAAGATCGTCAAGGTCTTTAACGAGACCAAGCCTGTCTCCGACGTGTTCAACGAGGCTTTGAATCTTGCCCGCATCAATGAGTGCGGCATCCGCAGCCCCAAGGCTCTCGAGGTTTCCCAGCTCGAGAACGCCAACGGCTGGGCGCTCGTGACCGAGAAGGTTCCGGGCACCACCCTTGCCGAGAAGATGACTGCTGAGCCCCAGCGCTTTGGTGAGTATCTCGAGATGTTCGTCGACCTCCAGATCGAGATCCACGGCTATACCTCCCCGCTGCTCAACCGTCAGCGCGACAAGTTCGCCCGCATGATCGACAGCCTTGATCAGCTCAATGCCACCACGCGCTACAACCTTCAGGAGCGTCTGGACGGCATGACCAAGGAGTTCAAGGTCTGCCACGGCGACTTCAACCCCTCCAACGTCATCGTCGGCGACGACGGCCAGCTCTATGTGTGCGACTGGGCACACGCCACCCAGGGCTCCCCTGCTGCCGACGTTGCCACCACCTACCTGCTCTTCGCCCTCAACAGCAAGGACCAGGCTGAGGCCTACTTGGAGCTCTACTGCGACCGCGCCGACATGCCCATGCAGGTCGTGCGTCAGTGGACGAGCATCGTCGCCGCTTCCGAGCTCGCTCGTAAGCGCAACGTGAACGATGAGTTCCTGAAGAACTGGATCGACGTCGTCGATTATCAGTAATATCTGAGCGATTTATTTCGCATCGGAGGCACAAGAAAACCCCGCAGCTCATATGGGCTGTGGGGTTTTCTTTACCCATCGAGTTTATTCCAACAAAATAGACTGCTCCGCATCTCATCCTAAGAGAGATACGGAGCAGCCCCGCAATTACATCTAATAGCAGAAACGTCGATTAACGGCGGGCCGCCTTAACAAGCTCGGCAATCTTGGCGACGACCTCGTCGATCGCCACGTCCTCACGCTCGCCCGTGGCACGGTCCTTGAGCTCCACAGTACCATTCTTGAGGCCACGCTTGCCAAGCACGACCTGATACGGGAAGCCCATGAGGTCGTTATCGGCAAACTTAAAGCCAGGACGCTCGTCACGGTCATCGACGACAACCTCGATACCCTCGGCGCACAGGCCCTCGACGATTTGGTCGCAAACGGTAGCGCACTCCTCCTTCTTGGGATCGAGCGGAATCACCGCGACCTCGTACGGGGCAACGGAGACCGGCCAGACGATGCCGTGTTCGTCGTTGTGCTGCTCCACGACGGCAGCAAGCGAGCGGGACACACCAACGCCGTAGCAACCCATGATAAGCGGCTTCTCCTTGCCGTCCTCGTCCATAAAGGTGGCGCCCATGGCCTCGGAATACTTGGTACCCAGCTGGAAGACCTGCGAGACCTCGATGCCGCGAGCAGCAGAGAGCGGCTTGCCGCAGTGCGGGCAAGGATCGCCGGCAACGACGGTTACCAGGTCGGCCCACTCGTCGACGGTAAAGTCGCGCTCGGGGCAGGCACCGGTAAAGTGATAATCGACCTCGTTGGCACCGCAGGCCCACTGCTTGGACTCGCGCAGGCTCTCGTCGCACACCAGGCGAATGCCCTCGGGCAGGTTAACCGGTCCGATAAAGCCCTTATGCAGACCGTAGGTCTGGAGCTCCTCATCAGTCATCATGCGATAGGCCTTGCCAAAGACATGCTCGGCCTTGCAATCGTTGAGCTCGTGGTCGCCCGGAACAATGGCCACGACGGGCTTGCCCTCGGCGTCGAGGAGTGCCAGAGACTTGCGCGTGCCGTTCTCGGGGAAGCCGAAGAACTTTGCAACGGCCTCGATGGTGCCCATGCCCGGAGTCTCGACCTTGGTAAGCGTACCGTCGCCAGGACCCTCGGTCACAACGACCTTGGTGCTTGCCGCCTCATCGTCGGCAGCGAAGCCGCAATCGTCGCAGTAGACGAGCGAAGCCTCGCCAGCGTCGGCCAAAGCCATGTACTCGACGGAGGTATCGCCACCGATCTCGCCGGAGTCGGCGACAACGGGCAGAGCCTTGATGTAGCAGCGCTCGCAAATGTTGGCATAGGCCTGCTTCATCTTGTCGTACTCCTCCTGCAGGCTCTCCTGCGTAGCAGAGAAGCTGTAGGCGTCCTTCATGATGAACTCGCGACCGCGCATCAGGCCAAAACGGGGACGGAACTCGTCGCGGAACTTATCCTGGATGTGATAAAGGTTCACTGGCAGCTGCTTGTAGGAACGCAACTCATTGCGCACCAGGGCAGTCACGGTCTCCTCGTGCGTGGGTCCGAGCACAAACTCGCGGCCGTGGCGGTCATCAAAGCGCACAAGCTCCTTGCCATAGGCATCGATACGGCCGGACTCACGCCACAGCTCGGCATCGACCATGATGGGCATCATGAGCTCCTGAGCACCGGCGGCATCCATCTCGTCGCGCACGATGTTCTCGATCTTGCGGATCGAGCGCCAAGCGAGCGGCAGATAGGAATACAGGCCGGCGGCCTCCTTGCGGATCATGCCAGCGCGAAGCAGCAGACGGTGGCTCGCTAGCTCGGCATCCGCCGGATCCTCTTTGAGCGTCGGCGCATAGAGCTTAGACATATACATTGCTCGGGTCATTTATTTCTCCTCAATAAGTTTGTCGACCTCGGCCATAAGCGCGTCGACAATTTGGTCCTCAGCTACTTTACCAATGATCTGGCCATGCGAAAAGAGCAGGCCCTGACCACGTCCGCAGGCAACACCCAGGTCGGCGTCAGATGCCTCTCCGGGGCCGTTGACCGCACATCCCATCACGGCGATCGAAAGCGGCGCGGAATAGTTCTTAAGCCGCTCGGTGACCTCCTCGGCGATGGGAATCAGGTTAACCTGGCAGCGGGCGCACGTGGGGCACGAGACAATCTCGGGACCACGGCGACGCAGGCCCAGCGACTGTAGAATTCCCCAGGCGACCGGCGGCTCCTCAACCGGATCGGCCGTGAGCGACACACGCATGGTGTCACCGATGCCTTCGGAAAGCAAGATACCCAAGCCTACAGAGCTCTTGATGGTGCCCTGAAGCTTGGTCCCCGCCTCCGTCACGCCCAGGTGGAGCGGAACATGCGGTATCTCGCGCGACAGGGCGCGATAGGTATCAAGTGTCGTCTGTACGCTATGGGCCTTGGCGGATAGCACGATGTTGGTAAACCCACGGTCCTCAAAGTGCCGCACAAAGCGTTCGCTCGACATCACGAGCTTTTCGGGCTGCGTGAGGTCGTCGCGCTCGGCAATATCTTGCTCAAGCGAGCCCGCGTTCACGCCAATGCGAATCGCGCAGCCCGCGGCACCCGCGGCATCGATGACGGCATCGACCTTAGCCCAATCGCCGATATTGCCGGGGTTGATGCGCAGCTTAGAGGCACCAGCCTCGACAGCGCCAATGGCAAGCTTATGGTTAAAGTGGATATCGGCGACAATCGGCACCGGAGACTCGGCACAGATGGTGCGGAAGCCCTCAAGCGCGGCCTCGGAGGGCACGCTCACGCGCACGATATCGCAGCCAGCCTGCGCCAACGCGCACACTTGCGCAAGCGTTGCCTGGGCATCAGCGGTATCGGTGCAGGTCATAGATTGGACCACCACCGGCGCGCCGCCACCGATCTGCACGCCGCCCACATGCACGGGGCGCGTCAGCTCGCGAGGCAAAGGATGGGATAAAGACAATCCAAACACTCCCCTACAGAATAAATCGAAGGATGTCGGAACGAAGCATATAGACAAACAGCAGCGCAAAGAGCGCGATACCCACATAGCTCACAATCGTCTGGACCTTGAGCGGAAGCTCGCGGCCCGCAATCTTCTGAATGATCTCGATGACTAGCTTGCCGCCATCGAGTGGCGGGATGGGCAGCAGGTTCATAAAGCCAAGCGAGAATGAAATGAGGGCGGCAAACGAAAGGAACGTGGCAGGGCCGGCAGCAGCAGCCTGTGAGGACATAACGCTAATACCCACGATCGAAGAAGACTGATCGAGAATCTCCATCGTATGCTGCGGCTGGAGTAGGCGCATCACGCCATCCGCCGTCTGTACAACATAGGAGAATGACAGACGCGCCGAGGTGATCGGGTCTAAACGGACCACCTGCGTAGAGGCATACACACCTAGGCGCTCGTCCTCTTTGAGCGCAACCGTGGTCGAATGCTGCTTGCCGTCACGCTCGTACTCGATGGCGATATCGTCCTTACCGGCGGCCTTGCCGATGGCATCGTAGACATCCATCCAAGTAGAACATGAGACACCGTCAACCGAAAGGATCGCATCACCGCCCTCGATACCCGCCTTGGCGGCAATAGACCCCTCGTCAACCTGACCGATCACGTTGGTATCCATCGGCACGGTGACACCCGCAATGGAATAGATGCTCATAAGGAGCAAAAAACCCGTCAAGATATTGACGATAATGCCTGCGAGCAGCATAAAGGCGCGCTTGAGAAAACCTTGGCCAAGATAGGTGTGCGAGCGTTCTTGCGCAAGGAACTCGGCCTCGCCGCACGGCAGCTCCCACACATCGCCCTCGGCAGTCGCATGTTCGCGATCGAAACGGCGACCATCAAAGGTGGTATAGCCTGCCGTGTCTCGTGGCAACGTCTGATATTTGGTGGGATAGTAGCTCGGCGAGGGCTTCTCCCCTTCCTCATACCAGGGCGCGATGGAGCCCCAGCCCAGCAAAAGGGCGCAAGCCTCGAGCACATCCTCCTCGGAAAGCTCGAGCTCGACAGCAAGATCGGCCACGGTCACGCGACCATGACGGTAGATAGCCGCTAGCACGCGATCGGCGCACGAGACGTCGGTCGGGTCCATACCGCAGATGGCAGCGTAGCCGCCCAGCAGCAGCGGGGTCACGCCAAACTTGGTTCCAATGCGACGCGACGTGTAATGGATGTCAAAGCGGCACGGCAGGCCCAAAAAGAACTCGGTCACACGGACGCCGCAGGCACGCGCCGCCAAAAAGTGGCCGCCCTCGTGCAAAAACACGAGGACGGAAAGCATCAGCAGGCCCCAAAAGACCGATGAGAGAACGCTCAGAACAGTATCCATAAAACGAAAAAGCAATCCTTATGGGTTAGGAACGGGTTGCGACGAGCACCTGCGCAGCCTTTTCACGCGCCCACGCATCGATGTCGCGAAGCTGCTCAAACGAATCGACCGCCTGCATATCGTGGGCATCCATGCAGGATTCCACAATGCGATCGATATCGGTAAAGCTGCAGCCATCGTGCAGAAAGGCATCGACGGCGACCTCGTTGGCGGCATTGAGCACGCACGGCATGGTGCCACCCGTCTTGCCGGCACGCTCGGCCAGTGCCAGACAGCGGAAGGTATCCATGTCGGCAGCATCAAACGTGAGCTGTCCCAGCTCGCGGAAATCGATACGAGGCGCCGGGGTATACCAACGCTCGGGATACGAAAACGCGAACTGGATGGGAATACGCATGTCGGAAGCACCAAGATGCGCCATCACGGAGCCGTCGGCGAACTCGACCATAGAGTGAATCTTAGACTGACGCTGCACGACCACGTTAATGAAATCGAGGTCGCAGTTGAACAGATGCATGGCCTCAATGCGCTCCAGGCCCTTGTTCATGAGGGTGGCGGAGTCGATGGTGATCTTGGCACCCATGGCCCACGTGGGATGTGCGAGGGCATCGGCACGCGTCACGCGGTCGAGATCGCCGCGCGTGCGGCCAAAGAACGGACCGCCCGAGCAGGTGAGCCAAATACAATGAGCCTCGCGTGGGTTCTCCCCCAGATAGCACTGGTAGATGGCGGAGTGCTCAGAGTCGACTGGAATTAGCTGGCCCGGTTGTGCCAACGGCATAAGCAAGTCGCCACCGACGACGAGGGACTCCTTGTTGGCAAGGGCAAGGCGCTTATTTGAGGTCAAGGCCGCATGGCTCGCCTCCAGACCGGCGGCACCCACAATAGCGACGAGCACACAGTCGACATCGTCGCGACGCGCGAGCTCGCAAACCGCCTGCGCGCCAACGCCGAGCTTCGTTCCCTCGGGCAACTCCTGCAGCACGGCGTCATCGCCATGAGCGACATCGGCCACGGCAACCGCCGAAACCGAGAACTCGCGGGCAGCGGCAACAAGCTCGGAGGTACTGGAGTTAACGGACAGCGCCGTCACCTGCAGTCGATCGGCATGCTGACGGCACACATCGAGCGCCTGGGTGCCGATGGAGCCCGTACAGCCCAGGATGGCAACGCGAAGGCGTCCGTCGGGGCCATACGTCGTCTGGAATGACATTACAGCACGCCTCCGATCATCAAAAGCAGCTGCGCGGTAATGCAGCCAAAGATAAGCGAGTCGCTACGGTCGAGCATGCCGCCATGGCCCGGGATAAGGTTGCCGGAATCTTTGACGCCCACACCGCGCTTGATGCGCGACTCGATAAGGTCGCCGATAACGCCCAGAATGGACACGACCACGCCGCACAGCAGCGCATAGGGCAGGCTGAGCTTGTAGAAGTGCGTCGCCCACAGGATGAGCCAAATCAAAACCGAACCCAGGATGCCGCCGACAAACCCCTCCCAGCTCTTTTTGGGTGAGATCTTGGGAACCATCTTGTGCTTGCCGATACGACTGCCCACGATGTAGGCAAACGAATCGGAGACCCAAAGGGACGCGCAAACGCCCACCGAGAGCAGGGCGCCGGCAAAACCGGGCACGGCATCGCGCAGCAGCACGATAGCCGACAGCATAAAGCCAGTGTAGATTGGACCCATGAGCGTCACGGCCACATCAGAGATGCGGGTACGCGGCGACCAGACATACCAAATGCCCACAGCGAGCATTAGGGCAAAAAGCAGGGCATTCAGCAACATCGAATCACCCAACGCCGACAGCGGAAAGAGCACGGCGGCAGCGATACCCATGCGCTCGTTAGCCATCTTGCCATCGAGCCTTGTCATACGGAAAAACTCATAGCAGCACAGACCGCTCATGACGGAAACAAAGATGGCCGTGGGCACGATACCCAAAACCAGGCACAGGATAAAGACGACGGCGTAGACGATACCGGCGGCGGCACGGGTAATAAAGCCCGCCAGCCACGAACCGGTGCCGCTCTTCGCTGCAGGCGCTCCCGCAGTGGCAGCTTTGCGCGCAGGCGTCTTGAGAGCAGATGCCTTGGGACGATCGGACACGATTAAGCCTCCTCGGTCTTGCTCAGTCCACCAAACCTACGGTCACGGCCCTGATAGGCCAAAATGGCGTCGACAAGGCCCCAACGATCAAAGTCGGGCCAATAGGTATCGGTGACGTAGAATTCAGAATAAGCCACCTGCCACAGCAGATAGTTCGAAAGGCGCAGCTCACCAGAGGTGCGAATCACAAGCTCAGGATCGGGAAGGCCGGCAGTATAGAGGTGGGAAGCCACCATGTCGTCATCAATTGCGGCAGGATCGATCTTACCGGCGGCAGCGTCGAGTGCAATCTGACGGACAGCGCGGGTAATCTCGGCACGCGCGCCGTAGTTGACGGCAAGCGCCAGCGTCATACCGGTGTGATCGGCGCACTCGGCAAGACCGCGTTCAAAAACGTCGCGGGTCTTCTTGGGCAGCGCGGAAATGTCGCCCAAAAAGACAACACGCACATTTTCGCGCTTCAGAAGCGGCAGCTCGTCGATAAACGTCTTGGCAAACAGGTGCATCAAGACGTTGACCTCATGCTGCGGGCGGTTCCAGTTTTCGGTAGAAAACGCATAGGCAGAAAGCACGTCGACGCCCAAACGCGCGCAGGCGGTAATGATCTCGCGCAGCGAGAGGATACCTGCCTTATGGCCCTCAGTGCGTGCAAGACCGCGCGACGTGGCCCAACGACCGTTGCCGTCCATGATGCACGAGATATGGTGCGGAATGTTATTGAGGTCAAGGTCGGAAAAACCGACGCCCACAGGGGCGTCGGCAAAGTACTCGACCAGTTTATGCTCGTCGTATTGCACCTTAGATCTCCATGACCTCGGCTTCTTTTTCCTTCAGAAGCTCCTCGACCTTGGCGACATACTCATCGGTGTGCTTCTGGACCTTGGCCTGCTCGCGACGGACATCGTCCTCGGTGAGCTCCTCATCGCGCTCGAGCTTGTTGTTGAAGTCGCGACGGATGTTTCGGATAGACACCTTGGCCTGCTCAGCGTACTCGCGGCACTCCTTGACGAGCTCGCGACGGCGCTCCTCGGTGGGAGCCGGGAACGGCAGACGCACGACGGTGCCATCGGAGTTGGGGGTAATACCCAGATCGGAAGCGCCGATGGCCTTGACGATAGCGTTGATGAGCGCCTTGTCCCACGGCTCGATGAGCAGCATGTGGGCCTCGGGGGCCTTTACGGCGGCAACCTGCGTAACCGGCGTGGGAACACCGTAATAATCGACGGTGATGTCGGACAGAATGTTAGCGTTGGCGCGGCCGGTACGGACCTTGGAGAAGTTATGCTTGAGGGACTCGAGCGACTTGTCCATGTGGGCGGTGATGTTCTCTGCCATGCTTAATCCTCCTGATAGACGAGCGTGCCGACGGGCTCACCCGAAAGCGCGCGCTTGACGGTGTCCTCGCCATCAATGTTGAGGACCAAAATCGGCATACGGTTATCCTGGCACAGAGCCGTAGCCGTGGAATCCATAACCTGCAGACCGCGGACGAGAACCTCGTGGTAGGTGATCTTGTCAAAGCGGACGGCATCGGCGCACTTGACGGGATCCTTGTCGTAGATGCCGTCAACCTTGGTGGCTTTAATCAGAATCTCGGCGCCGATCTCGCACGCACGAAGAGCCGCGGCGGTGTCGGTCGTAAAGTACGGATTGCCCGAACCGGCGGCAAAAATAACGACGTTGCCCTTGGAAAGGTGATTGATGGCGCGACGGCGAATATAGGGCTCGCAGATCTCGTTCATCTGGATAGCGCTCATCACGCGGCAGGGAACATCGTTATGCTCGAAGGCATCCTGCAGGGCGAGCGCGTTCATAACGGTTGCCAGCATGCCCATGTAGTCGGCCTGAGCACGCTCCATGCCACCGGCAGCGCCGGCCATGCCGCGGAAAATATTGCCGCCGCCGACAACGACGCCGACCTCATGGCCAACGGCGAGCAGCTCCTTGACCTGTTTGGCAAGATGGTCGGTAACCTTGGGGTCGATGCCATATTGGCCGTCGCCCATCAGTGCTTCGCCGGAAAGCTTCAGAAGCACGCGTTTATATCGGATGTCGGACAAAGCGATCCTCCTTTAGATTGAACTCTCAACATTCTATCAAAGGCTCTAAGAAGAGCCATGAAAAAGCAGGCTGTGAGTAAAACCCACAGCCTGCTCATTACCAGCTACAAGAGCTTATTTACTCGCCACGGACCAGACGGTCAAAGGCAACGACGGTAATGGTGTCGCCGAGCTCCTTGGAGACCTGCTCAGCGTACTTCTTGATGGTGAGGGAGCTGTCCTTGATGAACTCCTGCTCGGTGAGCACGGACTGCTTGTAGAACTTCTCCAGACGACCAACAGCCATCTTCTCCTGGATAGCCTCGGGTTTGCCGGACTCGGCAGCCTGGGCCATGTAGATCTGCTTCTCGTGCTCGACGGTCTCGGCCGGAACCTGATCGCGGGTGGCGCAGATCGGGGCGACGGCGGCAACCTGAAGGGCAACGTCGTGAGCGAAGGTCTTGAAGGACTCAGCCTGAGCGGTCTCGGCCTTCTCGAAGGCGAACTCGACGAGGACGCCGATCTTACCACCCATGTGGATGTAAGAAGCGAGCGCGCCGTTCTCGGCCTTGCGGGCGGCAAAGCGGGAGATCTTCATGTTCTCGCCCATGATGTGAATCATCTCGCTGAGCTCGGAGGAAACGGTCTCCTCACCCATCGGCTTCTCGAGCAGAGCGTCGACGTCAGCAGGCTCGGTGGTGGCGACAACCTCAGCGACCTTGGAAGCAAAGCCGGTGAACTTGGCGTTGGAGCCAACGAAGTCGGTCTCGCAGGAGAGCTCGAGCAGAGCGCCGGTCTTGCCATCCTCGGAGACAAACGCGGCAACAGCGCCCTCGTTGGTCTCACGGCCAGCCTTCTTGGCAGCCTTGGCAAGGCCGTTCTTACGCAGAACGTCGACAGCGGCGTCCATGTCGCCGTCAGCCTCGACGAGAGCCTTCTTGCACTCCATCATCGGGGAGTCGGTCATCTCGCGGAGCTGCTTGACCATAGCGGCGGTAATCTGGGCCATTGTGGTTCCTTTCAAAGAGATGAAAAAGAATTAACTAAGACTGATTTACTCGGCCTTGGGCTCAGCGGCCATCTCGGCCTCGGAGACCTGCTCCTTGCCGGAGCCAGCGAGGCAGGCGTCAGCCATGAGCTCGCACATAAGGGTAACAGCGGAGATAGCGTCATCGTTGCAGGGGATGCCGTACTCGACCTCGTCGGGATCGGAGTTGGTGTCGATCAGAGCGACGACGGGGATGTTCAGGCGCTGGGCCTCCTTGATGGCGTTCTCCTCGCGCTTGGTGTCGATGACGAAGAGAGCCTGGGGCAGACCCTTCATGTCGCGGGCGCCACCGAGGTTGGTCTGGAGCTTGGTGAGCTCCTTACCGAGCACAGCCTGCTCCTTCTTGGGAAGCACTGCCATGCGGCCGTCCTCGACCATAGCCTCGAGCTCCTCCATGCGGTTAATGCGGGAGCGGATGGTGACGAAGTTGGTCAGCATACCGCCGAGCCAACGCTGGTTGATGTAAGGCATGTTGGCGCGCTCAGCAGCGTTCTTGACGGCCTCCTGAGCCTGCTTCTTGGTGCCGACGAACAGCACGTTGCCACCCTTGGCGACGTTCTTGACGAAGGTGTAGGCCTGGTCGGCGTCGAGGATGGTCTGCTTGAGGTCGAGGATGTAGATGCCGTTGCGCTCACCGAAGATGAACGGCTTCATCTTGGGGTTCCAGCGACGGGTCTGGTGGCCGAAGTGGCAGCCGGCCTCGAGCAGGGTGCGGATATTAATCTTGGTAGCCATGTTAAACCTCCTGTGGTTTGCCTCCGCGCGGGGTCATCCTCCAAAACCAACCCGGACATGTGCTACCAAAGCCCGGGCACCACGGTATGAAGTAGCCGCGCGTGCGTGATAAAAACCTGTTGCCGTGAAGCAACCCGATGAATGATAGCAGGAATGCATCTTCCTGCCAACCCGCAATCAAAACCACACACCTGAGTGCGGCGCGGGACGTCCCAGCCACTATTCGCCGCGGGGATGGGCTTGAGCCACAGCCCGCTTAAGCCGATCGGGTGTGAGATGCGTGTAGATCTGCGTCGTGGACAGGCTCGCATGACCCAGCAGCTCTTGAACCGAGCGCAGGTCCGCACCGCCCTCGAGCAAGTCGGTCGCAAAGGTATGGCGCATCGTATGCGGGGCGATGTCGGCCGGAATGCCGGCGAGCGTCGCCAGCGTATGGAACCGCCGCCTGAGCATGGCGGCGCTCATGCGATTGCCGCGCGCCGATATAAGCAGCGGATGCGGCCCGGTAGCGGGGTCACGGCGCTTTGCCCGAGCGAGCAACTCCGGCCTCCCCTCCTCAATATAGAGACGCGTCGCCTCGAGCGCACGACGATACAGAGGGACGATACGCTCCTTGCTCCCCTTGCCCCACAGGCGCAGCGTGCGTTCGGACCAAGCGATGGACTCCACATTGAGTGCTGCAAGCTCAGAGATACGAGCACCCGAGGCATAGAGCAGCTCGAGCATCGCCGCATCGCGCAGTCCCGCGGGAGTTGAGGTATCGGGGGCTTTGAGGAGCGCCTCCACCTGTTGGTTCGTCAGCACACCGGGTAGATCGCGCGGGAGCTTGGGCGAGGAAATTGCCGAGACCGCATCGCCCTCCACGACCCCCTCGGCAGCCATCCATCGATAGAGCGATCGGATAGCCGACAGATGCGCCGCAAGCGTTCGGGGAGCAACCTGCTCACGCGAAAGCTCGGCAAGATAGCGACGAATGGTGCGCACGTCGGCAGCGAAAGCATCGATATCCTCGCGCTCGCACCAGGCAGCAAAGCGCTCCAGCCTCGAGCCATAGGCCGTCACCGTGTTGGGAGAAAGTCCCTCGACACGTGCGATATAGGCGATAAACGAGTCGACGGTGTCGTACAGGTCAAAGGCTATGAACGGTCGCCTCCAAACAGATCGGGGCGAGTTGCCAGATAGGCATCAAGGGCCTCGAGCGCACGGTCCGCATAGGCCTGGTAGCGGTCGCGCTTACTGCGGCGCTTGCCGTCCTCGAGCGGCGGCACCAAGCCAAAGTTGACGTGCATGGGCTGATAGCCCACCGTTGCCGGATCGGTCGCATAGCCCACGAGCGCGCCCAGGGCGCCCACGCGCGGCAGCTCGACGCCCGCGGCGCCGATAGCCTCGGCATAGGTGTTGAGCGCCGCAAGCAGACCGGTCGCCACAGCTTCCATGTACCCCTCGGTGCCGGTGATCTGACCGGCCAGGCGCACGCCGGTACCGGGCACGGCAAAGGTGCCATCGAGCACGTGCGGGGCGTCGACAAAGGTATTGCGGTGCATGACACCGTAGCGGAAGAACTCAGCGTTCTCCAGGCCCGGCACCATATGGAAGACTCGCTTCTGCTCGCCAAAGGTCAGGTTGGTCTGGAAACCCACCAGGTTATAGGCGGTCTTCTCCTTGTTCTCGGCACGAAGCTGAATCGCCGCCCAGGGGCGACGTCCGGTACGCGGGTCGGTGAGGCCGACGGGCTTCATGGCGCCAAAGCGAATGGCGTCCTTACCGGTGCGCGCAACCTCCTCGGCAGGCTGGCATGCCTGGAACAGATCGCCGCCCTCAAAGTCCTTGAGCACCACGCGGTCGGCCGTGGTAAGTGCCTCGATAAAGGCCTCGTACTCCTCCTTGTTGAGTGGGGCGTTGAGATAGTCGCCGCTCCCCCGTTCCTCGTAGCGCGACTGCGAGAACAGCACGTCCATATCGAGCGTGGAGGCATCGACGATCGGTGCCGCGGCATCGAAGAACGCAAGGGCGTCGCCACCGACGAGCTTCATGACCTCTTCGCTCAGCGCCGGCGAGCACAGGGGGCCGGCGGCAATGACCACGTGACCTTCGGGAATCTGCGTGACCTCGCCGTGAATGATCTCGATATTGGGACGGGCGGCAACCTCAGCCTCGACAAGCTCGGAAAACTTGACGCGGTCGACCGCCAAGGCGCCACCGGCGGGAACTGCCGCGCGATGGGCGCAATCGAGCAGGACCGAGCCCATGCGCTCAAGCTCGGCCTTCAGCAAACCAGCCGCAGAGTCCGGACGGGTCGACTTAAACGAATTGGAACAGACGAGCTCTGCCAGGTGATCGGTATGGTGGGCCGGGGAGCTCACCTGGGGGCGCATCTCGCACAGCTTTACGGCAAATCCGCGGTCTGCCAGCTGAATCGCGCACTCCGATCCCGCCAGACCACCACCGATAACCGTCACCTGATCGAACTGCATCTGCAAACACCTTTCTAATTGACACGTTTTCCATTGTGACCGAAGGGCGTCTGGGCGTGAAGGGCAAACTTGGAGGGCGCATACCTTCCATCCATCATGCGCTCGATAAGGCCCTCGAGCTCAAGCGAACCCAGGAGTTTAAGTACGCCGACGGCATTGAGCGAGACGAGCGCCGCGATGTCGTCGACTTTGAGCGGAGAGGCGATGAGCGCATGCATCACGGTCTGCTGTGTTTGATCCAGGTCGGCAATGCCGGGAGCATCGGGGCGCGAGTAGCGCAGGGTGCCGTAGATGCGTGAGATAGCCATCTCGATAGATTCCTCGTCGATGATGCAGCAGGCACCGTTCGCAATGAGGTAATTCGTGCCACGCGACTCGGGCGATAGGATCGACCCCGGCACAGCAAGAAGTTCGCGCCCCAAATCCATAGCAGCCTCGGCTGTAGAAAACGTCCCGGAAGGCATACCCGCCTCGGATACAAAGAGGGCTTGCGACAGGGCCGCGATCACGCGATTGCGGCGCGGAAAGGCAAACTTGCGCGGGCCCATGCCCCACGGGGAGATCGACACGACCGCGCCACCCGTATCGAGCGTGCGCGTAATAAGCCCCGCGCTCGAACGCGGGTAGACCACGTCGGCGCCCGTCCCCAGCACCACGACGTGTTTGCCGCCAGCGTTGACCGCAGCCCAACCCGAGGCCTGGTCACAACCGACCGCGCCGCCCGAAACTACCGTCACTCCCGCCTCGACCGCCACCTTTGCCGCAAGCTCTGCCACGGCAAGACCATACGGCGAGGCCTTGCGCGCGCCGATGATGGAGAGCGCGGGCGTCGAAAGCACCTCGGGGTTGCCGCGCACATAGAGCGTCTGGGGTACATCAGAAAGCTCCAAAACGGTCTCGGGATACAACGCATCACCTGGATGCAGCTCGTAGGTCCCCTCGGCCATCATTGGTCCCTCCTTCCCTGGTACATCGCCGCCTCGAGCACGTGGTCCTGCGTCACTTGCTCGCTCTCGGCGACGTCGGCGATTGTACGCGCGATACGCACCAGTCGCACGATGCCGCGACCCGTGAGATGTGTGCGCTTCGACAGGCCGAGCACACACTTCTCCGCCGCATCATCGAGCTCAAAGGTCGAAACGACGCCGTCAATGGACCGTGTCTCGTCATCCTCGGCCTCGGCATCCGCATCGTCCATACGGGATTCGCGCCAAGCGCGAAAAGCGCGACCGCGCACAACGTAGTCACGTAACTCGGCAGACGACATACCCTCCGCACCCTCGATAATCACTTGGGGGTCGGGACGGGTCACATCGATCATCATGTCGATACGGTCGGCCAAAGGACCGCGCAGTTTAGACCGATAGCGCTCGACCATCGCCGCCGAGCAGCGACACGGCACCTCGCGATCACCCAAGAAGCCGCAGGGGCAAGGGTTACTCGCAGCCAGCAGCTGAAAGCGCGACGGGAAGGTAAAGGCCCCGTCGACGCGCACGATCCTCACATAGCCGCGTTCGATGGGCTGACGCAGCGTCTGCAGCACACCCGTGGGAAACTCAGCAAGCTCGTCCAAAAAGAGCACGCCGCCATGAGCCAGGCTGATCTCACCCGGATGCACCGGGCGCCCTCCGCCAATGAGGCCAGCCGTTGATATGCTGTGATGGGGACTTCGAAACGGCCGATGACCTGCCAATAATCCATCGATGTTCTCACCCAAAACCGAATGGATGCACAGCGCCTCCTGTTGATCCTCAACGGAAAGCTCGGGCAGGATGCCGGTCATACGACGGGCGAGCATCGTCTTGCCCGATCCCGGGGACCCGATCATAAGCAAACCGAGCTCGCCGGCGGCCGCAAGCGCCATGCCGCGTTTAGCGACTTCCTGCCCTAGCACGTCGGCATAGTCGAGTTCGGGCTCAAAGGTCGCCTCGAGCACTTCAGAATCCAAGTAGTGCCGCGCGGCATCGCCCATGCCATGGGCAAGCTGAGACAAATGATCGATGAATCCACAATCCACGCCCGCGAGCGGCACATGCTGATCGGACCTGCCGGCGATAAAGGACAGCCCCATATCACGCGCCAATAGCTGAAACGCCACCTCGCCCTTGACAGGAAGCACCGTACCGTCCAAGCCAAGCTCACCAGCGATAAGACAACGATCGAGGTTGTCGCGGGGAATCTGACCATCGGCCGCCAATACCGCGATGGCGATGGGCAGATCAAAGCCGCTACCGGTCTTGCGAATATCGCCAGGCGCCAGATTGACCGTAATGCCCGAGCGCGGGATCTCGAACCCGGCGGAGCGCATCGCGCAGCGAATACGACCGCGTGACTCCATCACCTCCATGCTCGGAATGCCGAGCATCTGGATGCCCGGAACGCCACCGGCAAGCGAGACCTCGACCGTGACGTGAATCGCCTCGACGCCGCGGATGCAGGCCGCGTGAACGGCAAACGTCTCGAACGCCATCACGACACCTGCCAATCGAACGCGTTGTACTGATGCTCGATCTCGGCGATATGCCCGCCGCGAATGGTGACGCCCACGGCATCGAAGCGAATCGCCTTGAGCGGATAATGCTCCATGAGGTAGCAACTTGCGATGCGGCGGTAGCGGCGTTGCTTTTGGGCGTCCACGGCCTCCTCGGGAAAGACCCGCGTGCTGCAATCCAGTGCAACTCGTCTGGTTTTGACCTCGGCCATCACCACGACATCGTCGAGCTCATCGAGCAGCACCAGATCGGCCTCGCCCTCGGTGCAACGATAACCCTGCTCCAGCAAGGTGTAGCCGCGCTCGTTAAAGTAGTCGATGGTGATCAGCTCGCCCAGCATGCCCAGCTCGCGGGGACTGAGTCCCTTGATAAAGTCGGGCGTCATCGCCCCACAGTCGAGCTCGCCGTTTTCCCAACGCTCCTTGAGTTGCTGCGTCTTGCTCTTTTTGCTTGCGGCACTCATGGGGTCTCCTTTCCCGCACACTGCATTGCCCCGATGATGAGGGCACCTTTCATGCGGGTAAGTACCGGAAGCAAACCAAAAGCTGACCAAATGCCGTCAAAAAACGGGCCGTACGCAGCAATGGTGTTGCATACGGCCCGCTACCAGCAGGTTTATAAAACCCCTGAGGTCCCTGTCTCCACAATTGACCTAGAAAAGGCGCTCAGTCTGCAGAAAGTTTCCGCAAAAGCTCACGCGGTGCAGTGGACAAAGTCCATGATTGCGAATGGCCTCGATATGCTCAGGGCTTGCATAGCCCTTCGACTCGGCCAGATGGTACTCGGGATACTCGGCGTCGTACTCGACCATCATCTCGTCACGCGTGACCTTGGCCATGATGGACGCCGCGGCGATGCAGGCGATTTTGGCATCGCCCTTCACCACATCGCGCTCGTTAGGAACGGCGCCCAAGGGGTTGCCATCCATGAGGACGCAGTCGGGTTCAAGTCCCGTATCGGCCACGGCGCCCGCAACGGCAGTACGGACAGCACGGGCCATGCCCATCTCATCGATATCCTTCGGCGCGATATGGCAAAAGCCGATGGCAGTCGCCACCTCGGCTATCTTCACCGAGAGCAACTCGCGGCGCGCGGGCGTGAGCTTTTTGGAATCGTTGATACCCCAGACGCGCGGCTCCATAGGAAGACAGACGGCGCATACCGTCAAAGGACCGGCCACCGATCCGCGGCCCACCTCGTCGACACCAACGACCACCCCATCGCCGCCGAGCTCATGCATAAGCTCGTACATGTCATTGACGCGCTCGCGCTCGGCAAGCTCTTTGGCATGGCGCTTGAGGGCGCGTTCACAAGCCTTGATCACCTGCTGGCGCGGGTCCTCGCGATAATGCTCCACGAGGGCGGGAATCTCCTCAAACGTAGCGCTCGCCAACTCACCGGCAACCTGCGATGCCGAAACCGAGCTCGTCATGTTGGCCATACCAGGCCCTCCTTGCATGCAAATCAGATAAAAAGAAGGGCCACCCGAAGGTGACCCTTGTGTCCAAACGAGTGGACAGACGCTGCGATCTTCTTAGCGCTTCTCGGGGATGCGAGCAGCCTTGCCCACCTTGTCGCGGAGGTAGTACAACTTGGCGCGACGGACGCGACCATGACGGACGACCTCGAGCTTGGCGATCTTGGGGCTGTGAAGCGGGAAGGTACGCTCAACACCGACACCGAAGGACATCTTGCGGACGGTGAAGGTCTCGCGGGCACCGGCGCCGGCCATGCGGATGACGTCGCCCTGGAAGACCTGGATGCGCTCGCGGTCGCCTTCCTTAATGCGGTAGTGAACCTTGACGTTGTCGGCGACGCGAACCTGAGGAATGTCCTCGCGGATCTGCTGACGCTCGATTGCGCGGATGTAATCCATGTGCAATTCCTTACTCTTCTAGAGGTGCCGTACCACCTTGGCCGGCACGTAGTTGAACAAACGTATTCGAGTATACACGCGCGGGTTTCCGCTGCAAGAACAATTTTTTACGCAGACAAAAAGACAAAACCCGCACATGAGAACCGCCCGCCTCACGAATGAGACGGGCGGCATGAAGGGGGCTAGGCTAGACGTCTAACTGCCGGGCGCTAGGCGTTGCGCTTGGCCTCGAGCTTGGCCTGAGCGGCGGCCAGACGCGCGAGGGGCACGCGATAGGGCGAGCAAGACACGTAGTCCACGTCGGCCACGTTAAACAGGCCCTTGATAGACTTGGGGTCGCCGCCGTGCTCGCCGCACACGCCAAAGTGCATGTCGGGGTTGGTGGCGCGACCCTTCTCGACGGCCACGCGCACGAGCTCCAGCACCGCGGTGTCGATGGTCTCGAAGGGATTGTCCTTCAGGATCTTCTTGTGCATGTACAGCGGAATGAACTTGGCCTCGGCGTCGTCACGCGAGAAGCCGAAGGTCGTTTGCGTGAGGTCGTTGGTACCAAAGCAGAAGAAGTCGGCATGACGGGCGATCTCATCAGCGACCATACAGGCACGCGGCAGCTCAAGCATCGTGCCTACGGGAATATTGAGCTCGACGCCCTCCTCGGCGGAAACCTCGGCGATCACGCGCTCGATAACCTCGCGGGTCTGAACATGCTCGGCCGTGATGGAAACGAGCGGGACCATGATCTCGGGGCGCGGGTCGACGCCCTCCTTGATAAGACGGGCAGCGGCCGTGGCGACAGCGCGAACCTGCATGAGCGGCAGGTCGCTAAAGACGACGGACAGGCGCACACCACGCAGACCGAGCATTGGGTTGGACTCAACCATGCCGTCGATACGACGCAGGCGGGTGCGCAGGACGGCAAGCTCTTCCTCGCTGGCACCAGCGGCTTCCTTCTTGGTGATGGCGACCTCGAGCTCGCGTGGATTATCCAGGAACTCATGAAGCGGCGGATCGAGCAGGCGAACGACCACATCGCGACCGGACATGGTCTTGAACATCGCCAGGAAGTCCTCGGTCTGAACCTTGAGGAGGTCGGCCAGGGTCTGCTGCTTCACGGCCTCATCATCGGACAGGATAAAGCCCTGGATGATGTTCTTGCGATCGCCCAGGAACATATGCTCGGTGCGGCACAGGCCAATGGCCTCGGCACCAAACTCGAGCGCGAGCGCGGCATCCTCGGGGTTGTCGGCGTTGACGCGCACATGGTTGGCGTGGCCGCCGGTCTCGTCCAGACGAATCTCGTCAGCCCAGGACAAGATGGTGTCCAGATCGCCAGTGAGCTCGGCGGAGACCAAATCGACAGCGCCATCGACGACGATGCCCTGGGTGCCGTCGATGGAGATGACATCGCCCTCGTGCAGCACGCGATCGCTTCCCTCGATGCGCACGACCTTCTCGGCGGCGTCGATGTGGAAGCGCTCGACGCCGCAGACGCAGGGCGTACCCATACCGCGGGCGATAACGGCGGCATGGCTCGTCTTGCCGCCATGGCTGGTCAGGATGCCCTCGGCGGCGACCATGCCTTTCAGGTCGTCGGGGTTGGTCTCCCAGCGAACCAAAATGACCTTGTGGCCCTCGGCGGAACGTGTGACGGCATCGTCGCTCGAGAATACGACCTCGCCCACGGCGGCGCCGGGGCTGGCGTTCAGACCGCTGGCCAGGGCCTCGTACTTCTTGGAAGCATCGAACTGCGGGTGCAAGAGCTGGTCGAGCTGCGCAGGGTCGATCCGACTCACGGCCTCCTCACGGGTTATCAGACCCTCCTCGACCATTTCGATGGCGATGCGCAGGGCGGCGGTAGCAGTGCGCTTACCCACGCGGGTCTGGAGCATCCAGAGCTTGCCCTGCTCGATGGTGAACTCGATGTCGCACATGTCGCGATAGTGATCCTCGAGCGTCAGGAACACGCGCTCGAGCTCCTCACCTGCGGACTCGAGGCCCGGGGTGGTCTTGAGGTCGGCGATGGGCTCGGTATTGCGGATGCCGGCGACGACATCCTCGCCCTGGGCGTTGACCAGAAAGTCGCCGTAGAACTCCTTAGTGCCGTCGGCCGGGTTGCGCGTAAAGGCGACGCCGGTCGCGGAGGTCTCACCCTTGTTGCCAAAAGCCATAGCCTGGACGTTGACGGCAGTACCGAGCTCGTCGGAGATGCCGTGCTGTTTGCGGTAGATGCAGGCGCGCTCGTTCATCCAGCTGCCAAAGACGGCCTGGATGGCAAGGCGCAGCTGGAGCTCCGGATCATGCGGGAAGACGGGCTTGCCGCCGGTGACCTCGAGCTCGGGATACAGGGCGGCCTCGACGTTATCAGAGAAGATGCCCTTGAAGGTCTCGACAAGCTCCTGCAGATCCTCGGCCGAAAGCTCGGAGTCGACGCGGACGCCAGCGACCAGGCGGGCCTGGGTCAGGGCATTCTCGAATAGGTCGGCGTCAACGCCCATGACAACGTTGGAGAACATCTGGATAAAGCGGCGGTAGCTATCCCAGGCAAAACGCGGATTTTGCGTCTGGGCGATGAGCCCCTGAACGGAGTCGTCGTTGAGGCCCAAGTTGAGGACCGTGTCCATCATGCCGGGCATGGAAAACGGAGCGCCCGAGCGAACCGATACGAGCAGCGGATCATTGTCGTCACCGAGCTTCTTGCCACAGCGGGCCTCGAGGTCGGCCTCGGCGGCAACGATCTCATCGAGTGCGCCTTCGGGCCAGACGTTGCCGGCACCGGAGTACTCGACGCAAGTCTGGCAGGTAATGGTAAAGCCACCGGGAACCGGCAGGCCGATGCGGCTCATCTCGGCAAGGTTTGCGCCCTTGCCGCCAAGCACGAAGTTCATGGACTTGTCGCCCTCAGTGACACAGGTGCCCTGGGCGTCGGTTCCAAAACGGTAAACCCTCTTGCAATCGCTCACGATACTTCCCCTTCCATGCGCTCTCGCGCACGACCGTGGTAACGAATCGACCCGCCGGATGCGGGCCGTGAGGGAACTATACGGCGGGTTTTAAGCGGGCTTGAGCAGAGGGTGCGCGGTTTGGTAAACGTGCTAAAACTGGCGGTAAACGGTAGGTAAAGGTGGTTACCTTATGAAGATACCACTGCAAGAAAAATACAGGTCAGATGCGATGTATTTGCTAAATCGCTTTATCAAAATGCTACTAATATTAGGCGCGGCGGGTGGCTCGGCGGGCGCGAGCTTCTTGGATTTCCTCCAAGTGGCTAATGATCTCGGCAGCGCTTTCCTCGATGGCCTTGCCGTCGGTGCGCACCACAAAGCAGCCTAGGCGCTTCATGAGGGCACGAGCTTCCTCGAGCTCGCTGCGCACGCTCTCAGGCTCAGCATAGGAGCCGGCAACGGCGCGGGCATAATCATCGCCCAAGCGGCTATCGCGAATTTCGGAAATCACATCGACGGTCGAAATCAGGCCGAACAGGCGCATCGGGTCAACCTCGTAAATCGACTTCGGCGGCTCCATGCCATGGGCCAAAGGAACATTGGCAACCTTATAACCCTGATAGGCCAAAAACATCGACAGCGGCGTCTTGGACGTACGCGATACGCCCAGCAGCACGATATCGGCACCCGACAGATCGTCGCAACCGCGCCCGTCATCGTGCTCAACGAAATACTCCATGGCCTCAATGCGATGGAAATAGCGGTCGTCGGTCTTGTGAATCACGCCCGCCACGCCCTTGGGCGGCACACCGATGAGCGACGACAGCACGGCGAGCGTCGGACCGATCAGGTCGACCGAGCGAATGTGCAGCATGCCCAGGTAATCGAGCACGCGGGCGCGAAGCGCCGGATCGACAATGGTGTGGAACACGGCGATATCGCGATGGTCGGCATCGACGCGCGGCCCCACAAATGACTTGACCTGCTCCACGGAGGTCACCTTGGGCAGGCGCAAAACGTGAAAAGCCCCTTCATCAAATTGCCCGGACGCCGCAAGCACCACCTCACAAGCGGTATCGCCGAGAGAGTCGGAGATAACGATAACGGTGGGACGAACGGCGACCGGGCAATCCATGCGGGGCTCCTTTTGCGCTTACGCGCAGGCTAGCTTACTTTTTGCGGGCAAGCTCACCGATGTTGGCGATGCCGGAGAAAACGGCCTCGAAGCGGTTGAGCAGCTTAAGGCGATTATCGCGAAGCTGCTCGTCCTTGTCCATGACCATAACCTCATAGAAGAAGCGGTCGATGGGGGCACGCAGGGCGGCGAGGGCGGCAAATGCTGCCGGGTAATCCTCGGCAGCAAGGGCGGCATCGACGGCGGTCTGAGCGGCCTCGGAGGCGTCGGCAAGCGCAAGCTCAGCCTCGCCCATCAGGGCGCGGTCGTACTCCGCACCCAGCTCGGGCTTGGAGATGTGCGCAGCGCGGGCATAGGCAGTCGCCAGGTTATCGAACGTCTCAGCGTCGTTCTTGCGGGCCTCGTCGAGGGCGGCGCAGCGGGCGAAGAAGACGGACGGGGCGATGATGTGCACCGCGGAGACGGCGGCAACGGTATCGGCCGGGATCTTTTCGTCGCGGGCCATGCTCACAAGGCGGCCATGGAAGAAGTCGCGAACCTGTTGGGCGACCTCGGCGGCGTCGAACTCAATGCCCTGCTCACTGTAGAGCTCGAGGGCGAAGTCGATGAGCGACGTGGGGTCGATCGGCAGGCGGTCGCGCAGGATGTTGATGATGCCGATAGCGGCACGACGCAGCGCATAGGGGTCCGAAGAGCCGGTCGGGGGCTCGCCGATGGAAAAGATACCGGCGATGGTATCGAGCTTGTCGGCGCAGGCCACAATGCAGCCAGCGGTGCCCTCGGGCAGCTCGTCACCGGCAAAGCGAGGACGATAGTGATCGCGAATAGCATGGGCGACCTCGTCGTTCTCCCCCATCGCGGTCGCGTAATAACCGCCCATCACGCCCTGCTGACTCGTGAACTCAACGACAGCGTTGGACACCAGGTCGGCCTTGCACAGGTGCGCGGCGCGAGCAGCGTCGGCGGCAAGATGGGCGCCCAGGTGGGCCTCGCGGGCGATAGCGAGCGCGAGCTGCTCGATGCGCTCGGACTTGGCGAGCACGCTACCGAGCTTCTCCTGGAAGGCAACCTTGGCCAGACGCTCACGGAACTCGTCGAGGGAGATCTTCAGGTCCTCCTCGTAGAAGAACTTTGCGTCGTCCAGACGGGCGCGCACGACGCGCTCGTTGCCGTCGATCACGCGCTCGGCGTTCTCGGGCTTGCTGTTGGAGACGACCACGAACTCACGCGTGAGCTTGCCCTCGCCGTCATAGATCGGGAAGTAGCGCTGGTTGGTGAGCATGGACTCACAGATGATCTCGTGCGGGACCTTGAGGAACTCCTCATCGAAGGCACCGACGAGCACCGTCGGCCACTCGCAGAGGTTGATGACCTCTTCGAAGACCTTCTTGGGCGTATCGACATGGCAGCCGGGGCGAGCGGCCTCGACCTCGGCGATACCGGCGAGGATGGCCTCACGGCGACGCTCGGCAGAAAGCACGCCGGCGTCCTCAAGCACCTGCTCGTAGACGGCGGGGCTGGCAACCACGTGGTCACCGGGGCCCAGAACGCGATGTCCGCGCGTGGTATTGCCGCTCGTCACATCGGCAAACGACACGGGCACGACGTCCTCGCCCAAAAGGCAGCAGATCCAACGGACAGGACGCACGAACGTGGCGTGCTCGTGACCCCAGCGCTGGGAGCGGTAGTTGGGCCACTGCAGGCCGGCGATGGTCTTCTCGCACAGAGCGGTCAGAATCGGCGAAGCCGGTGCGGAGGGAATATTCTTCTCGGCGAACACATACTCGCGACCGTCAGTGTCCTCGCGACGGACCAGGTCCTCGGCAGCCACACCGCACTTGCGGGCAAAGCCCTGGGCGGCCTTGGTGGCGTTACCGTCAGCGTCGAAGGCAATGTTGGCCGCGGGGCCACGCTTGACCTCGTGAACCTCATCAGTCGCGGTGGCGACGTCGGCAACGAGTGCAGCCAGGCGACGCGGACTCGAGATCACGCGGACCTCGCCGTGGGCCAGACCGGCCTCATCGAGACCCTTGGCGATCATGGTGCCAAGCTGCTTGACAGCATTGTTCAGCGGTGCAGAGGGCATTTCCTCCGTACCGATCTCAAACAGGAAATCCTTAGCGTCTGCCATGGCTTACGCCACCTCGCCTTCCTGGTCGGCATTCTCGTTGACTCCGGCGACCTCGGCCATATAGGCCTCGCAGCACGCCTTGGCGACGGCGCGGACGCGCAGGATGTAGTTGGCACGCTCGACCGCGGACAGCGCACCGCGGGCATCGAGCAGGTTGAAAGCGTGGCTGCACTTCATGACACAGTCGTACGCCGGCAGCGGCAGCTTTCGCTCCAGGCAGGAATGGCACTCGGCCTCGTAGTCGTCAAACTTCTGGCGCATCATCTCGACGTTGGCGACCTCAAAGTTATAGGCACTGAACTCGCGCTCGTTCTCGAGGAACACGTCGCCGTAGGTCATGGGCGTGCCGTCGGGCAGATAGCTCCACACCAGGTCATAAACGGAGTTGACGCCCTGCGCATACATGGCAATGCGCTCCAGGCCATAGGTGATCTCGACAGGCACGGGGTCGACCTCGATACCGCCCACCTGCTGGAAGTACGTAAACTGCGTGACCTCCATGCCGTTGAGCCAGACCTCCCAGCCAAGGCCCCAGGCGCCGAGCGTCGGGCTCTCCCAGTCGTCCTCGACAAAGCGGACGTCATGGTCGTTGGGGTCCAGGCCAATGGCGGCCAGCGAACCCAGGTAGAGCTCCTGGGCGTTGACCGGCGAGGGCTTGATGAGCACCTGGAACTGATAGTAGTGCTGCATGCGGTTGGGGTTCTCGCCGTAGCGGCCGTCGGCGGGACGGCGGCAAGGCTGCGCATAGCAGGTGCGCCACTCGGCGGGACCGAGCGAGCGCAGCGTGGTCGCGGTATGGAAGGTACCGGCACCGACCTCGGAGTCATAGGGCTGCATAATGACGCAGCCCTGCTCGCCCCAGTACTGCTGGAGGCGCAGGATGATGTCTTGGAAGGAAAGCGATGAAGCGTTCATGCCTCTAATATCCCCTCGTCGAAACGATTACACGGTTAGGTACTGTACTATAGCGGTTTTTAGTCGATAGCGCCGATACGGTTGAGCGGCCAGTAGCGAACGAGTGCCACAGCGATCAAATCAGAGCGATCGACGGGACCAAAGTAGCGTGAGTCGGCAGAGTTTTCGCGGTTGTCGCCCATCACCCACACGCACCCGTCGGGAACGGTGTAGGGATAGCTTACCTGAGCGCCGGGCGCTTGGACCGAAAGTGGCCAGCTCATGCCGGTCGTATAGTCCTCGTCGAGCGCTTGGCCGTCAACGACCAACTTGCCGTCCTGCAGGTCGACCGTCTGGCCGGCCGTGGCAATAACGCGCTTGACAAGAACATCATGCTCGGAGGTGCCATCGGGGTTGTGAAACACCACGATATCGCCCTGCTTGACGGGCTGACCGAGCTCGAGGCTCACCTTTTGCGCCAGGATCTGGTCGCCAATCTCGATTGTGTCCTCCATAGAGCCGGTGGGCACCACAAAGGGCTCGACCACAAAGGTGCGGATCAAGAAGGTGGCCACAAGCGCGATCGCGATGACCGCGATCCACTCAAAAGCGCCCTTTAGCACGGAATGCTGCGATGGGACCATTCTCACTCCTCGCTCTGCGAATACGATGCGTCCAGGATCTCCTGCGCGTATGCGCGCTCCTCGGCCGTAAGGCGAGCCGTCTCGATAAGATCGGGACGCCAACGACAGGTACGCTCGATGGCGTTTTTGCGACGCCAGGCATCGACCTTGGCGTGGTCGCCGCTTACGAGCACTGGAGGCACGCCCTCACCATTGAACTCGGCGGGGCGGGTGTACTGCGCGTACTCGAGCAGGCCACCGTCCTCGGCGGTCGAGAAGGACTCGTCCACGTTGCTCATCTCATCGCCCAAGGCTCCGGGAATGAGTCGTACGACGGCATCGGCTACGACCATAGCGGGCAGCTCGCCGCCCGTGAGCACGTAGTCACCGATCGACAGACGCTCATCGGCATACGCATATGCGCGCTCGTCGACGCCCTCGTAACGGCTGCACACAAACAGAAGGCGCTCGCTTTTGAGCAGGCGCTCGGCCACATGCTGCGTAAAGGGCTCGCCGCAGGGGGTGAAGAACACCACGGTGGGCTTGGGGCCCTCGGAGCTGATGGCCTCGATTGCCTCGGCAATGGGCTCGACCTTCATGAGCATACCCTGCCCGCCGCCATACGGCTCGTCATCGACGGTGCGATGGCGGTCGTGCGTCCAGTCTCGCAGGTTATACGCCTTAAAATCAAAAAGGCCGGCCTTGCGGGCGCGGCCCAAAATCGACGTGGACATGACGGGCTCAAACATCTCGGGAAAGACCGAAAGGGTCTCTATCAGCATGCTGTCCTCCCTACTTGTCCATATCGATCAAGCCGTCCATAACGTGGACGGAAATTGTTCCTGTGTCGGGAAGATCGAGCACAACCTGCTCGATCACGGGAATCAGTACCTCGCCGTACCGATCACCCTCGACAACCCAAACATCGTTGGCGGGCGTCGACATGATCTCGACAATCGTGCCAAGCGAGCCAAAGCGTTCATCGATCACCTCGCGACCCATAAGGTCGGTATAGGCGGCGTCGAGCGAATCGAGCTCAAAGTCGTCACGATTGGCCAGCACATAGCATCCGTTGATGCCCTCGGCAGCCGTCAAGTCATCTATGCCCTCAAACGAGACCAGATCGCCATCGCCCGTATCGGTGACGGACACAACCGTGCAAAAACGGTCGCGCTTGAGTGCCGGCGGCGTCAAGGCGACACGCATACCCGGCTCCAATACAGAAGGAAGCCCCCGCAGCGGCTGCGCGAGGACCTCCCCCTTCCTTCCGTGCGGCTTGACCACACGGGCGATGTTTTTGTACTGGGACCTCAAGGTCCTAGCCCAGAACCTCTACCTCGACAGCGGTGTCGAGGCGAGCGGCCAGTGCACGGGCGAGCGTGCGAATGGCCTTGATGGTACGGCCGCGACGGCCGATGACCTTAGCGACGTCATCCTCGGCAACCGAAACCTCAATCGTGGAGGCGTCGTCACCATCGATGACCTCGAGGCTCACGGAATCCGGGTCGTCGACGATCTGAACAACGAGATATTCGACGAGATCGGCGATGCGATCTGAGAGCATTGCCTCACCCTCGAGCTGTGCAGCGTCAACCTCAGGCACGATTTACTCCTCGGCGCCCTCAGCGGCCTCAGCGGCAGCCTTAGCGGCCTCGGCCTCTTTGGCGAGCTGCTTCTTGGACTTCTTGACGACGGTCTCGGTCTTCTCGCCCTCGTTGGCGGCCTTGACCAGAGCGGCGACGGCGTCGGTGAGCTGAGCGCCCTTGGACTGCCAGTCAGCAATCTTCTCGAGGTCGAGGTTGATGGTCTTGGGGGCGGTCATCGGGTTGTAGCGGCCAACCTCCTCGATGATACGACCGTCACGCGGGGCGCGGGAATCGGCGACGACGACACGGTAGTACGGACGCTTCTTAGCGCCGTGACGAGCAAGGCGAATCTTGACTGCCAAAGGAAACTCCTCCAACCAAGCAGCTTTAGGCTGCAACTACAAACAAACAGTTGAACATAATACGCCATCGACGCGGGCAGGTGAAGTCCGTGAGACCAACTTCTTCGGTGTAGTCGAGGGCAAATCCATATCTTAGACAAGAATTCGCGATTTGCAAGCACATACACGCACCCCACATGAGCTGCGCGGTATACTCATGACATGGAAAGAAGCGAACATACATACGGTTATGAGGATACTGCAGGCGTTACGCCGCCGCCCTGGACGGGTCCGGCGGTGGGCCTGATGGACCTCGATGCATTTTTTGCGAGCGTGGAGATGCTCGATCATCCCGAATGGCGCGGAAAACCGCTCATCGTGGGCGGAGACGCCGAGTCACGCGGCGTCGTGTCCACGTGTTCGTACGAGGCGCGCCGCTATGGCGTGCATTCCGCCATGCCCTCGGCCGAGGCGCGGCGCCTGTGCCCGCAGGCCATTTGGACGCACGGACACTTTGATCGCTACCGTGAGGTAAGCGCGCAGGTCATGGCGATTCTCGCCGATGAGACACCGCGCGTGGAGCGCGTGTCCATCGACGAGGCCTTTATCGATATCACGCCGGGCCGCTTTGCGCCCGAAGACCCGCTGCTGGTTGCGCGGCGTATTAGCGACCGCGTTGCGGCACTGGGGGTGACGTGCTCCATCGGCGTTGGGTGCAACAAGACCGTGGCCAAAATCGCAAGCGAGCGGGACAAGCCGTTTGGTCTGACCATTGTGCGCCCCGGTACGGAACAGCGGTTTTTGGCCGCGCTGCCGGTATCTGCCATGGGCGGAATCGGGCGTTCGGCCGAGGAGCGACTGCGTCGCATGCGCATCTATACGCTCGGCGAGCTTTCACGCGCGTCAGAGTCCACCCTGGCCTCTATTTTTGGTGTCAACGGCGAACGCATGCGCCAGCGTGCGCTGGGACTCGAGGTTTCCGAAGTCACGAGTCTGGACGAGGAACGCGAGGTTAAATCGGTGAGCAATGAGCACACCTTTGCGAAAGATTTGACTGAGCGTGGGGACATCGAAGCGGCGATTGCGCTGTTGGGAGAGTCAGTGGGACGCCGTCTGCGCCGTCAGGGACTAACGGGCGCCACAGTGACGCTCAAGCTCAAGTATTCGTATGGAAGCGGGCGAACGGCGCAGCGGCGGCTTCCCCACCCCACCGACGACGAGAATATCTTTGTGGCCGTAGCGCTCGAGCTGCTCGACAATATCTGGCAAGAAGGCATGCATGTGCGTCTAGCGGGTATCGGCATGAGCGACTTCGACCACCAAGGCGGTATCCAGACCGACCTATTCTGCGAGATCGATGACCGCGGAGCCCAATCCAGCGACCGCCGCGACCTCTCCGTCGCCATCGATGCCGTCCGAGACAAATTCGGCGACACCGCCCTATCCTTCGGCCGCCAATCCCGCTTCGACGATTAGTCCCTGAGAGAAAAGAAAGCCGGGCAGCTGCGAACGATGCAACTGCCCGGCGAACGGTAGAGGGTAGCCCTAGAGAAGCCCCAGCCCAAATAAGGCCCTAGAGGAGATTGAGGGGGAGCTGGGGAGCGTCGCCCCAGAGCTTCTCGAGGCGGTAGAAGTCGCGGGCCTCGGGGGTGAAGACGTGGACGACAACCGAGCCGTAATCCATGAGCATCCAGGTCTTCTGCTCGCGGCCCTCGATGGAGAACGGGTGCTCACCGCAGGCCTCGGCAACCTTCTCCTCGATCTCGTCGACGATAGAATCGACCTGACGGTTGTTGGTACCGGTGGCGATCACAAAGTAATCGCACACGTCGGAGAGCTCGGTCAGATCGAGCACCTGCACGTCCTCGCCCTTCTTGTCGTAGGCGGCCTGCGCGGCGGCGCGGGCGACATCCTCGGCGGCGACACCGCTCGCGGACAGGGAAGCAGCGGTGCGGTCGGACGTGGCAACGAAGCTCTTGTGCTCCACACCTTCAAGAATCTGCTCGTCGGTCATGGTCTCGTCGGCCATGGAATACCTCTTTCTAGACACACCCGAGCTAGCGCAGCTGGGCGTAATGGTTGTAAATCGTAATAGCCGTGGGATAAAGATAACGCCCGGAATGGATCACGTAGACCAGACCCTGCGCAAAACAGGAGAAGAACAACTCGTCAAGCGTCGACTCCCCCACCATCTTGCGCAGCGCGATGGCATAATCACCATGGCGGTTGGGCTCGATGGCATCGGCCACAAAGACCACCATATCGAGCGGCGTCATGTCGCAGGCGCCAACGGTGTGACGGTCGACAGCCTGGAAAACAGCAGACGATAGCTCGGGAAAAAGCTGCGGAAGCTCATAGGCGGCTACCGGGCCATGCAGCAGCGGTGTCGCGGCCGAAGGAGAGCCGGCAACCTTAATGCCGTAGTGCAGTGCGCGGGCAACGAGCTCGTCGTCGGAGAGCACCTTATCCCAGTCGTGAATCAGGCCGGCGGCGGCGGCATCAAAGCGGTCAACGCCGTAAACCTCGGCCAAATGAAGCGCGGTCTCGGCAACACCCAGCGAATGCATGTAGCGCTTGCGCTTATCCTTCATACGCACATCAAGCAGCTCTTGAATGCGCTTAAGCAGCGCGCGCTCATCGCCTTCAAACTGATCCTCTACCGACAACGGAGACCCCCATCACTCAAAATCTTCTTGACCCAGATCGGTATACAGCCCGCGTTTACGAATATAGCCGAGCACGGACTCGCTCGTAAGATAGCGCACGCTCATGCCACGGGCAACTCGCTTACGAATGTTGGTAGAGCTAATCGCCAGCGCCGGAATCTGGATATAACGCACGTCAAACGGCAGGCCAGACTCTTTAATTCGCGCGCGAGCAGTATCGATATCAAAGCCCGGTCGCGTCGCCGCAATAAACGTGGCAAGCTCGGCGATTCGGTCGGCATCATGCCAGGTCACAATATCTATAATCGCGTCAGCGCCCGTAATAAAGTAGAGCTTTACCTGAGGCGGGTAAAAGTCGCGAAGGGCATGAAGCGTATCGGCCGTATAGGTCACGCCCGGACGGTCGATCTCGAATCGGCTCGCCAAAAAAGCCGGATTCGCAGCGGTGGCGAGGACCGTCATGGCATAACGGTCCTCGGCAGGCGTCACCGGTTTGTCGAGCTTAAAGGCGGGAGAGCCGGCCGGCATAAAGAGCACGGCGTCCAAGTCGAGCGACTCGCGCGCCTGCTCGGCGGTAACCAAGTGCCCGTAGTGAATCGGGTCGAAGGTGCCACCCATGATGCCAAGCCGAAACTCCTGACCATCCTTGATAGGCAGCTCAGGCAGACCAATTCCACCGCGCAGTGACATGACTTACTCGCCCTCCGGGGTCTCGACATCGTCCGCGACGTCCGCCGCATCGACAACCTCGACGCCCTCGTCCGCAGCATCGGCTACGTCAAAGACCTCAACGGCAACGTCCCCGCCTTCGTCCTCAAGCTCCTCCTCGTACTCCGAGAAGTCCTCGGCGCCCTCAAAGTCAAAGGCGCGCTGGCAAATGCGGACCTCGTCGCCCGCACGGCAGCCGGCCTTCTCGAGCGCGTCGTCAACACCCATGCGCGCAAACTTATGCTGCAGGTAGATGACGGCCTCCTCGTTTTCCCAGTCGGTCTGGATGACCATGCGCTCGATGGCGCGACCGACCACGCGGAAGGCGTGGGGCTCTTCCTGAACAATACGGAAACGCTTCTCACGCTGCAGGCGACGGCGCTCCCACTCATCGTCGCGCAGATCGACCGGCTCATCGGAGACAGCCAACTCGGCGCGCAGCTTAGCCACCTGCTCGCCCACGGCAAGCATCAGCGTGTTGAGGCCGGCGCCCGTTACAGCAGACACGGCAAAGAACATATGTCCATCGTCGAGCGCAGCGCGTTTGAGGTCGGCAATCTTGTCAGCCGTGCCCGGCGCATCGCACTTGTTGGCGACGACGATCTGCGGGCGCTCCGAGAGCTCGGCGCCATACTGCTCGAGCTCGCGGTTGATGATGCGATAGTCCTCGACCGGATCGCGATCCTCAAAACCGCCCGTCATGTCGACGACATGCATGATAAGTGCCGTGCGCTCGATGTGGCGCAGGAACTGATGGCCCAGACCCTTGCCCTCGCTCGCACCCTCAATAAGGCCGGGGACGTCGGCAACGACATAGGAGTACTCGCCGGCACGCACCATACCCAGGTTGGGCACGAGCGTGGTAAACGGATAGTCGGCGATCTTGGGTCGGGCGGCACTCATGCGCGCAATGAGCGAGGACTTGCCGACCGAGGGAAAGCCCACGAGCGCAGCATCGGCCATGAGCTTCATCTCGAGCTCAATCCAGTGCTCCTCGGCCGGCTCGCCCAGCTGGGCGAATGCGGGCGCGCGGCGCACGGACGTCACAAAGTGCGTATTGCCCAGGCCACCGGCACCGCCGGGCGCCACGACGACGCGCTCGCCATCATGCACCAAGTCGGCAATCTCGAACATCGGGGTCTGCGTCTCGGGGTCGAGCTCGCGCACCACGGTACCCATGGGAACCTTCAAGATAAGGTCCTCGCCGCTCTTTCCGTTGCGGCGGGCGCCCTGACCGTGCGTTCCGCGCTCGGCACGAAAATGATGCTTAAAGCGGTAATCGATCAGTGAAGACAGCTGAGCATCGGCCTGGATGACGACATTGCCGCCACGACCGCCGTCGCCGCCATCGGGGCCACCCTTGGGGACAAAGGCCTCGCGCCTAAACGACATGCATCCGGCACCGCCGTCGCCGCCGCACACGTTAATGCGGCTGATATCGGTGAACTGTGACAACAGAATCGCCTCCTACAAAAAGAGGGAGACCCTTGAATCCTAAAACTCAAGTGCCTCCCACATATGTGCTCTATGAAGGGTGAATTACGCGTTCGCGAGCGGGCGTACGCTGACCCTGTGCTTGATACCCTTGTGGAACTCAACGGTACCGTCGACCAGCGCGAACAGCGTGTCGTCCTTGCCACGGCCAACGTTCTCACCCGGGTGGATGTGAGTGCCGTGCTGACGGACGAGAATCGTGCCCGTGGTTACCGTCTGGCCGGCATAGCGCTTCGTGCCAAGGCGCTGACCGCGGGAGTCACGGCCATTACGGGAGGAACCGAGTCCTTTTTTGTGTGCCATTGTGTATACCTACTCTTTCGTTACGAGTGTAATCTACTCGGCGACGGGAGCCTCGGCAACAGCCTCGGCCTCTGCCTTGACAGCCTTCTTGGCGCGGGACGTAGCCTGGACCTTCACGATCTTCAGCTTGGTGAGCTGCTGACGGTGACCCTTCAGACGACGATAGCGCTTACGCTTGTGGAACTTGAAGACCAGCTGCTTCTCGCCCTTGAACTGCTCAACGATCTGAGCGGTAACCTTGGCCTTGGCCAGCTTGTCGGGATCGGTGACGATCTTCTTACCATCGTTGAGGAAGATGACCGGCAGGGTGACCTTGTCGCCCTCATTGCCCTCGATCTTCTCGACGGTGATGACATCGTCGGTGGCGACCTTGTACTGCTTGCCGCCCGTGTTAACGATTGCGTACATGTTTACTTGCCCTTCATGCATCAGTTAGTGCAACAGCCGAATATAGTAGCAGGCGATAATACCCCCGTCAACGAGTATGTGGAGCAAATCCACAAGTTCGCACAGGTATGGGGCTGACGAGTCGGCCCTCGTCGTCCTCGCATGCTTGATTCTGACGCTCGACATCGTAGGAGCAGATGGTCACGAGGTCTTGCATACCGGTGGAAACAATAGGTGCGTCGACGCCCGGGGTCAAGCCCTGCAACAAAACATCAGCAGCAGAAAGCAAAATCTCCGGACGCATGGAGCCCTCGTTGTCGGCATGGGTGTCGAGCATGAGCACCAGATGGTCCGGACGCTCCCCCGCCGTGAGCTCATAGCCCACCAGTGTGTGGTCAAGGTCTAAGCGCTTGCTCTTCTTACCGTGTGCATAGTCGATGCCATGGCCTGCACGCAACGTGTCGATCGCGGCGCGTACCTCATCGGCGCTCACGGGCGCCTCGGGATCCAAGTGCAGGTCGATGCGATACGACAGGCGCGTGAGCTGCGCCGTCAGCGCCGGCGTGCGCACGTCGATGTAGGCAGCCTCGATAGGCGCCAGATCGGCAGGCGATGCCGCCGCCAGGCGCTCAAAGGCCTCGTCGAGAGCGACGAACTCAGTCATAAACAGGTCGTACCACTCGCAGGTCGACGACGTGCCCACGGGCAGTGCCGACGAAAAGCCCACGCGCATATGCGGCGAGAAACCCTGTGTCACGGCATAGGGCAGGCCCGCACGGCGCACGATGCGCTCAATGGTATGGATTAGTTCCAGATGGCCCAGGTACTTGAGGCGATCACGCTTGCCGTAGCGAACGCGCAGTCTAAAGAGCGTGGGATTGTCGGTCAAGCGCTCACTCATGCGCGATCACCCATCAATACGTTCTTGGCGTGGAGCGTGGGACAGATTCCGCAGCCGGTGCACGACGTGCGGGTGCAATCGGGCGTCGTGACGCCCTCGAGCGAGCGACGGTACTCGCGCTCGAGGAAGCCGCGCGTGCAGCCGGGGCTCACGTGCTCCCACGGCAGGCGCCAGTCCAGCTCATAGGGCAGGTGCACCAGCTCGTTGAGGTCGATGCCGTTTTTGGCAGCGGCCTCCTTCCAGTTGTCGAGCGAGAAGTGCTCCACCCAGGCGTCAAAGCGAGAGCCAGCGCGCCAAGCATCGATGATGACGGGCGTCATGTCACGACCGGCGCGGGAGAGCGCGGCCTCGATGAGCGAGGTCTCCGCATCGTGGTAGTGGACGCGAACGGCGCGGTTGCGCACGCTCGTGATGAGCAGCTTCTGGCGGCGCTTGACGTCGTCGTAATCGAGCTGCGGGCACCACTGGAAGGGCGTTGCCGCCTTGGGGATAAAGACCGAAACAGAGATAGACACCGAGATAGACCCGCGGCGCGCCTTGGGCACCACGGAGCGACCGAGCTCCAACACGTGATCGGCCAGGTTGGCGATAGCCACGATATCCTCGTCGCGCTCGCCGGGAAGGCCCATCATGAAGTAGAGCTTCATGCGGTTCCAGCCGGCCTCGAAGGCCGCCTTGGCCGCTCGGTCCAGGTCCTCCTCGGTCACGTTCTTGTTGATGATGTCGCGCATACGCTGGCTGCCCGCCTCGGGCGCGAACGTCAGGCCGCCCTTCTTTTCGCCGGCGACCGACTCGGCCATATCAACGCCAAACGAATCCAAGCGCTGCGACGGAATGGACACGCGAATGCCCGTGTCCTCCAGACGGCGATTGAGCCTACCGAGCACGTCGCGGATACAGGAGTGGTCGGTTGTCGAAAGCGAGGTAAGCGACACCTCGTCATAGCCAGTCTTTTCCAAGCCCTGGATCACCGACGACACGATCTGGTCGGCCGAGCGCTCGCGTACCGGACGATACGTCATGCCTGCCTGACAAAAACGGCAGCCGCGGGCACAGCCACGCAGGATCTCGATAGACAGGCGATCGTGGACGAGCTGCGCATACGGCACGCACGACTGAGAAAGCGGATTGGTGGCACCAAAGTCCTCGACGACGCGCTTGTAGACTACCGGCGGGACGTCCTTGCCCTCGCGCGGCACGGTGTAGCCATGCGGGGAGCAGGGCTCGTCATGACGTACCTCATACAGGGACGGCACATAGGTACCGGCGACCGTCGCGAGCTGCTCGACAATCTGAGCGCGCGAGACGCCCTCGTCGCGCAGGCGGCGATGCAGCTGGCAGATCTCGAGCAGCGACTCCTCGCCCTCGCCAATGAGGATGGCATCAAAAAAGGCCGCGTACGGCTCGGGGTTATACACCGAGGGACCACCGGCGACGATGATGGGATCGTCCTCGGTGCGGTCGGCAGCCAACAGCGGAATGCCGGCGAGATCGAGCGCTTCGAGGAAGTTCGTCACAGCCATCTCGTGCGGCACGTGCATGCCGACGATGTCGAACGAGGCCACGGGCGCTGCACCCTCGAGCGAAAGCAGCGGAATCCCCGCCTCGCGCATGGCATCGCCCATATCGGGCCACGGCACGTAGCCGCGCTCGCAGGAGATGCCCTCGGCCTGATTAAGGATGTTGTAGAGAATGGCGATGCCCTGGTTGGGCAGACCGACCTCATACACGTCCGGATAGATCATGCAGCAGCGATAGTCGGCATCGGCCTTTGAGAGCGTGCCCCACTCGTGGTCGATATAGCGACTCGGCTTTTCGACCTTGGCGAGCAGTGGCTCAATTAAATGAAAACAGTCTTGATACGGAACGCGCAACGGAAAACCCCTAAGCAGCGAGATCGGATGCGTCTTGGTAGGACGCCATAGGACGGGTGGCACCGGCGACCGTGGTCACTAGGTCGCGAACGCGCGAGAACGTGGCGGCAGCGACCTCGTTGGCGCGGCTGTAGTCGACATCGCGCTCGTAGAGCGACACGAGCGCGCGACCCATGCCATAGGTACCCGCGGCGGCGGTAAGCGCCTTAACGGCAAAGCCGATGTGCGGCGTCCGCTTCACCAATGCGCGGGTAACAGCGCGAATCACCAGACCGCCGGCGAGCACGCCTGCGACCTCGTAGCCGCGCTCGGGCTTAATGCCGCGTCCAAAGATGGCCGCGAGCTCAAAGAGCATGCCCACCTGCGCCAGCGCCATCACGGGATAGTCGGCACCCAGCAAAAACACCAGGGCGCCCGTCACCATGTTGGTGAGCGCGCACGAGGTAATGATGCGATTTGCCGCCGCGATGCGCATAAAGGCAAAGTTGGAGGCAAAAGCCGTCTCCTTGTCCGTACGATCGAGAATCCAGCGGGCAAGCGTCTCGAGCAGATACGTCTTATCGGTTGCCGCCACCACGCCGAGCATGGGTGTGGACTCCTCGATAAACGGCACCTCCACAGCAGACTCGGCAAGCACGCACACGGGCGCGCCGGCGATCACGAGCTCCTGCACGGCACTCTCCAGGCGGTCGGAGCCGCACGAGAGGACCAACACCACATCGGTATCGGTCTTTGGAGCAATTCGCTCCTCCCCCAGACGCTCGACGCGCACAATGCCCGAGGTCGTCTGCGGCACAAAGGCGTCACGCACCGTCTCGGCCAGAAAGCGCGAGGCGGACGAATCCAAATAGACCGAGACGCGCACCGGCGTATCGGAATCCTTCTTAACGGACGCGCCCATCTTAAAAGCGCGGGTCAGCTTATCTACGGGAATTTTCATAGCAAACCCCTCCAGCGGTTACGCGGCGCCCGAACGATGCCGCCATATGGATTGTACGATACCCACCGTCAGCAGCTGAATCATCATCGAAGACGAACCGAAGCTAATAAACGGTAGCGGAATACCGGTAATCGGCATCATGCCAATGCACATGCCGATGTTTTCGAAGGTCTGGAACGCCCACATGCCAACGATGCCCACACACGATAGGCGCAAGAACAGCGACTCACACTTAAAGGCGACGCGAATCGTCGAAAAGATCAGCAGCACGTAGAGGCACAGGAGCAAAAAGGAACCGCAAAAGCCAAAGGTCTCGGATAGGAAGGCGAAGACAAAGTCGGTGTGGAACTCAGGAAGAAAGCCGCCGGCCGACTGCGTCGCATGGCCCAAACCCTTACCAAAGAAGCCGCCCGAGCCAACGGCGATAAGCGACTGCTGCAGGTTGTAGGCATCGTCCGAATCGGCATTATCGGGGTCGATAAAGACCGTCAGGCGGTTCATCTGATACTGCTTGATGAGCACATCGTGGCCGAGCAACGAATCAAAGACCGAATCGAGCGCCAGGACGAGGGCCACCAGGCCCACAAGCAGGGCCAGGGTCGACAGCACCCATTCGCGGCGCGCACCGCTCATGCAGATGACGATGGCGCCCGAGACCAGCACGACCAGGCCCGAGCCCAGGTCGCCCATGGCAACGACGGCCAAAAACGGGATGGACAGCATACCGCAGAGCTTGACGTAGTCGCGAACGGTATCGATGCGGCCGTTGTATTGCGAGCCAAGCGTGGCGATAAAGAAGATGGTAATGAGCTTGGCGAGCTCAACGGGCTGGAAGGTCAGGCCGATACCGGGGATCTTGATCCAGCCCGTCATGCCCAGACCGCCCGTATAGGACAGGCCCGGAATCTTGGGCGAGAAGATCACAATCAGGTCGATGACGAGCAGCGCCGTCGAGAAGTTAGAGATGCCGCGCAGATCGGTACGCCAGACGAGCACCGCCAGCACCGCGCCAATGCCAATGCCCAGCAGGTGGCGCGAGAATGAGGCGTCGGCCTTAAACTGTGACGCCGACCAAATAATGATGGCGCCATAGGCAACGAGCGCGACGGTAGCCAGCAGCACACCGATATGCACCTTTTGGCGAAACGTACCGCGCGAGGCCGAAAGTTGCTTGTTGACGCGGTCCAGGCTGCTGCGAGAGCCGGTCTTGGTTGAACGGAACAGATCCGCCGGAGAAAAATCCATCGCAACCTCCTATCGAACCGAAGAATCGCCCGAGGCCGAAGAGGTATCGGGCTCGTCATAAATCACGCCGAGCACGTCGCGCACGACATGCATCGCGGTATCCGAACCACCGCCGCCCTGCTCCAGGACAGTAGCGATGACATACTTGGGATCATCGGCCGGTGCATAGGCGCAGAACCACGCGTATTCGTCCTCGCCGCTTTTCTCGCCCGTGCCCGACTTGCCGTACACCTGCGGCGTCAGGGTGCCAAAGTGAGCCGCCAGGGACGTCGATGCCGTGTAAATCACGTCGTGCATGCCGTTGCGAACAAGAGTCAAATCCGAATCGCTGTTGATCTTGGCCTCCAGGCGCTTCTTCTTGCCCTTGCCGTTGTACTTATAGGCATCGCCGTCGCCATCGCGCGACACGGCAGACAAAAACACGTGAGGCACGTACTGTTTGCCGCCGTTGGCAAGACCCATATAGGCGCACGCCATCTGCAGGGGCGTCACCAGGATGTCGCCTTGGCCGATGGCAATGTTGGTCATATCGCCGGCATTCCACTTGCGGTCCTCGGCAGAGGCGTCGGTAAAGTACGACTCTTTCCACTCGGCATCGGGAATACGGCCCGCGCCCTCACTCGGCAGATCGATACCGCAGGTCTTGCCTAGGCCCCAGCGACGAAAGACCTCCTGCAGGCCTTCGGAATGTTGCTCGTCATAAAAGAAGGCCTTGCCCATGTCGTAGAAGACGGGGTCGCACGAGTTGGCGATACCCGACTGCAGCGTCATGGTGCCGTGGCCAGACGTCAGCCAGCAGCGCTTGCCCCAAGCCTTGCCCAGGCCCGTCCAATAGCCCGTGCAGTTGGTTGTCTGCGTTGAAGTGTAGGTTCCAAACTCAAGACCGGCCAGTGCCGAGAGCGGCTTGATGGTCGAGGCCGACATGTACTGTCCGCTAATGGCGCGGTTGAGCAGCGGGTGCGAACCCTTGTCATCATTGAGCTCGGTCCACACGTCATTTGAGACGCCGCCGATAAAGACGGACGGATCGAACTTGGGCTCGCTCGCCATGCCCAGGATCTCACCATTGTTGGGATCGAGGCACACCACAGCGCCGTTGCCGGCATTGCTGTAGCCAGTGGTCTTGGCAAGCTCGATGGCGCTCGCCAGCGCCGTCTCACAGGCCTGTTGGATCTTAAGGTCGAGCGTGAGCTTAATGTCGGAGCCGGCCTTGGCGGGCACGGCGCCGGCCTGACCGGTCACATTGCCCGAGGCATCGACCTTGACGGTCTGCTCGCCACGAATACCCTGCAGCAGGTTTTCGTAGTAGCTCTCAACACCCGCCTGGCCCACGATATCGCCCGACTGGTACGTAATCTTGCCAGCAGAAGCATCATCATCGCCAGAGGTTTTCTTATTCTGGGCCTCGAGCTGCTCGGAGGTAATGGTGCCGGTATAGCCCAAAATGTGACAGGCCGTCTCGCCATATGGATACTGGCGCTCGGTACGCTCGGCAATCTTGACGCCCGGGAACTCGCCGGCGTGCTCCTGAATATAGGCAACCGTGGAGCGACGGACGTCCGTCGCGATGGTATGCAGGCTCTGGGCGCCCTCGGAATTGTCCTGAATATTGCGCAGCACCGCCACGTAGGGCATACCGAGCACGTTGGCAAGATGGCGAACCAGAACCTCATCCTCGGCAAGGTCGCGGTAGGCCACGACAGCAAGTGAGGGACGGTTCTGGACAAGTGCCACGCCATTGCGGTCGAGGATGCGGCCGCGCACAGCGGGTGTGGTAACGGTGCGCGTCTGATTGCTATTAGCCTGCTTTTCGTAATAGTCCGACGAGACCATCTGCATGCCCCACAGCTTGACGGCAAGCGCCGCGAACATCGCGCCCACACCCGTGGTGAGGATGGAGAAGCGGCCCTTAAAGGCGGTCGCCGCGGTATTGCCCTCGCCCTCGGTGGCGCGCGGGGCCGTTCCATGCTGCGTATCGTAGGTAAAACGGGAATCGCCGCGACGCATGATGACCAGCGCGACCACGATGGCCACAACCAGCACGATACCGGCGATAATAACCGTCATCTGGGAAGACATCTACGGGCCTCCCCTATTTGAGCTTACGGGTCTTGGGCTTAAAGCGCATGCCCGTCTGGCGTCCGCCACGTGCGGAGAATCCATAACCGGACTGCGGCACGACGCCGGACATCAAAAACGGAATGGCAACCAGACCCGTCAGGATCGAAGACGGCAGCGCATGGCCGAAGATCGCCACGACAAAGCTCGTCTCCAAACCCATAAACAGCAAGATGATGCTGTAGATCACATTAATGACGAACGCGAAGGCGCCCACCGTGATGCCGCGCGCACTCGGGGCACCGCCCGTCTGACCGGTAGCGCTATGCACCAGGGCAAAAGAACCCACGGTCAGCAGGAGCGACATAACGCCCACCGGCACGGCAGCGGAAAGGTCATAGAACAAGCCGCTGCAAAAACCGCACACGACGGCACGGGTCGGGTCGCCCGAGAACACGCTTAGGCACACCAGGATAATCATAAAGTTGACGCGACCGCCCGCAATGGAGATCTGCGGTGCCAGGCCTGCCTGCAGCAGCACGCACACAATGGCGGCGATTACAAACGTGCGGGAGCTCATCCCCTGCTCGTGTAGGTCCATGGACATGCCCCCTATTCGCTCGAGCCGGAATCGGTCGTCTCGGACGTGTCGGAACTGTCATCCGGGCTCTCGTCCTTCGTCTTGGTCGCAGCATCGCGCGACGTTCCCTGCGGCGTGCTGTTGGCCGTGTTCACGTCCTCATCCGAGGCCGACTGTTCGTCGGTCAGCGAGGTAATGACCAGCACTTCCTCGTTGTTCTCGGCCGTCGTCTGGGCGCGCACCACAATGGTGTAGTACACGTCGTTAGCCGATTTCTCAACAGACGAGACGGTGCCGAGCGGTAGACCCTTGGGGAACACACCGCCAATGCCCGAGGTCACGATGATGTCGCCAACCTTAACGTCGGAATCGACGCTCACGTACTCAAGACGCAGCGTGCCGTCAGCCTGACCCTGCAGCATGCCCTGGGCGCGCGTGTCCTGCACCATAGCGGACACGCCCGAGTTCTCATCGCCAATCAGGCGCACGGTGGACGTCTTGGCCGAGACCTCGATAATCTGGCCTATGACACCGGCAGAACTCGTCACAGGCATGTTGATGGTAAGACCGTCGGCAGAACCCTTATCGATGGTGACGGTCGAGGTCCAGGCATCGCCCGAAGCGCCGACGATACGAGCTGCGGTTGATTTGAGGTTGTAGGTCGACTGCAGGCCGACCAGCCCCTCCAGTCGCTCGGCGGTCTTTTGAGCCTCGGAGAGCTCGGCAACCTTAGAGGTCAGTTCCTCGTTTTGCTTCTTAAGCTCGTCAAGCGTGTCCTGCGACGCCGTAAGGTTAGAGAACACGTTTCCGATCGCATTGAAGGGAGCCGCCACAGCCGAGCCCACAAAGCGCACCGGCGAGGTAATCGTCGTCACGCCCGAGCGCACGGCATGAATCGGTCCCGCCTCGCCCTCCCGGATGTAAAACGTGAGCAGCAACACCGAAATCAGGCTGAAAACAATCAACGGGCGCATACCCGTTGATTGTCGCTTGGTATTCAGATTTGTGGAGAAACCCGAAGATCGTGCCAAATGGAATCCACCTTTTGGAAATTAAGCATTGGTCTGGACGAAGCCGCCATCAAACGCATTGGCCTCGAGCACGCGGGCACAGCCGTTAACAACGTTATCGAGCGCCGTGGGGCTGACGTTGACCGAAACGCCGGTCTCATCGCGCAGGCGCACATCGAGACCGCGCAGCAGCGCGCCGCCACCGGTCAGCAAAATGCCATAGTACATAAGGTCCGAGGCAAGATCGGGAGGCGTAGCGTCGAGTGCGTCCTTGACGGCCTTGGCCATCTCGTCGAGCGGCTTGTTGAGTGCGCGACGAATCTCCTCGCTCTCGATGCGCACGGTCTTGGGCAGACCGGTGATCACGTCGCGGCCGTTGACCTCGACGTCGAGCTCATCCTTGAGCGGCACGGCGGAGCCGACCTTGATCTTGATGTCCTCTGCCGTACGCTCGCCGATGGCCAGGTTGTAGGCATCACGAACGTGCGTGAGGATGGCCTGATCGAACTCGTCGCCGGCAATACGGATGGACTGCGAGACGACGATGCCGCCCATAGCGATAACGGCAACCTCGGTGGTACCGCCACCGATGTCGATGACCATGGAGCCGGTGGGTTCCTCGACGGGCAGGTCGGCGCCGATGGCAGCCGCCATGGGCTCTTCGATCAGATAGGCCTGGCGGGCACCGGCCTGGATCGTGGCCTCAAAGACAGCGCGCTTCTCGACCGACGTGACACCGGAGGGAACGCAGACGACAACACGCGGACGCGGAGTCCACGGATAGCGCTTCTCGGACGCCTTGTCGATAAAGTAGCGAAGCATGGCCTCGGTAACATCGAAGTCGGCGATGACGCCGTCCTTCAGGGGACGAACGGCCACGATGTTGCCGGGCGTACGGCCGAGCATGCGCTTTGCCTCGATACCGACCGCCAAGATGCGCTCGTCGTTCTTGTCGATGGCGACAACAGAGGGCTCGCGAATGACGATGCCCTTGCCGCGCACGGAGACAAGCGTATTGGCGGTGCCGAGGTCGATGGCAAGATCGCCCGCATAGCTACCGAAGAACATATCCATCAAAGAAAACAACGCAACTCCTGATGTGTTGGATGATTGCTGGAAAACTACTAGCTCATCATACTAGCGCAAGCCCGGCGCCTCACTTGCGGTGAAGCGCCGGGCAAAGCTAAATCCCATAAGGTCACTACTGGTTGTCAGCAGCCGAGAAATCCATATCAAGCGAAGAAACGGCCCAGCCGATATGGTTGTCGGAGCGCACGAATTTGACGGTGTACTCCTGCTCGCCGCCCTTGGACAGCGATGCCTTCACCTTGGCGGTCGTCTCGGTCATGGACTGATCCATGCCCTCGACGGACACGGTGGCACCCTGCGGAATCGAGGAGATGATCATCGACTTAGCGTCCTCGGACAGGCTCGAGGCCAGGCAAGACTCGGCCTTTGCGGCGTCACCGTCGCCGGCAGCCTGGAACAGATCGGTAACGACAGACTCCTGAGACGGGAAGCCAAAGCCGCGCGTGTAGGCAAAGCCCAGACCGCCCGCGGCGATCAAAATGAGCAGAAGCAGCACGATGAAGACTTTAAGACCCGTGTGGCGATGGCGACGACGGACCTTGGCCTGCTTACGATCCTGACGGTCCTGCTGGACCATCTCGGACTCGGACAGCGTAAAGAAGCCGGTGTCCGAGGGATCGGGCATAAACTGACCGGTCGCGCCCGTAGGATCGAGCGGATCGACGGCGGGAGCGTCCATCGCGGGCGCCGGAGCCGTGGCCATAGCCGTCTGGGCAGACAGCGCGGCAAGCGAATCGTGCACGCGGGCAAGCTCATCGGCCTGCTCGGAGGTGAGCTGGTAGATGCCATCGGCAGTAGCGGCGTTAAAGGCGTCGAGTGCGTCGGAGGGACGGCCGGCGGCAGAAAGCGCCTGACCCATGCCGGCGTTGAGCGCACGCGTGTCGTCGCGGGGGCCGGCAAAGTCGATAGCCGTGCGGTAGGTCTCCACGGCATCCGCCGGACGGCCGAGCTTAATGAAGCAACGACCGAGCTCGCCGAGTGCGGCGGCAGGAGCCGGATTGGCGCCGTCGATGGCAGCCTGACGGAAGGCGGTTCCTGCGTTGGCATAGTCGCCCGACTGGAACAGCGCATTGCCCAGGCCCAGACAGGCCTTGAACGGCGTGGCATAGGAAGCATCCTGCGTAGCAGCAGAGAACGCCTGAGCGGCCGTCGTGTAGTCGCCCACGGCGGCAAGCGCCTTGCCGCGGTTGGTGAGCAGCGCGCCGCGCTTGCCGTAGGTGCCGTCGTTGAGGGCGGCGGCATAGGCCTCGGCGGCCTCGGCATACATGCCCAGGTGCATCAAGGCGTTGCCACGAAGGTGATCTGCCTCGCCCATAATCTCATCGGGAGTCTTTGCCGCCCCAAGCATCTGGGCTGCAGCGGAAAAATCACCCGCGCGGTAAGCGGCGCGGCCCTGTTGGATCAGCTGGCTATTCAAGGAAGTCCCCTTTACTCGTGAACGATCTCGACATGGACGATCTCGTCGCCGGCACGCAGCTGCGAAATCACATCGAGACCCTCGACCGTGGTACCAAAGACGGTGTAACCGGAATCGAGGTTATGCTGGGCGCCCAGGCAGAAGTAGAACTGCGAACCCGCGGAATCGGGGTCCATGGAGCGTGCCATGGCTAGGGCGCCATCGACATGGCTGTTGCGCGGATTGGTGGCGAACTCGCCCTTGATGCAGTAGCCGGGGCCACCGGTACCGGGCATGCCGTCGGGGCCCTCAAGACCGGCGGCGACGTCGGCGCCGGACATGTCGCGGGTATTGGGGTCGCCACCTTGGATAACAAAACCGGGCACATAGCGATGGAACTTAAGGCCATCATAGAAACCCATCGTGGAAAGCTCGCAGAAGTTCGCGACATGAATGGGAGCGCCCTCGCCGTCAAACTTGACCTTGATGGTACCCTTCGACGTCTCGATTACGGCGCACTCGTCGCCGACAAGCTGATACTCGGGCGTGTAGAGCTCTTTCTTAAAACCAAACATGTGGTTCCTTCCTCGTGCGTTTAAAGCATATTTGTACGAATTGTAGCAATAAGCACGGGCTTACATCAATTGCGCACGTAGGTTATGCCGACTATGGCGAACTAGTTTTAGGAACGCTGCTGCGGCTTCCAGGAACCCACATTGGCATCGTACTGGTTCAGCGCGCTATTGCCGCCCTGCGCGATGGGCGCCAGGATCTCGCTTTGGTGGGAACTCATCGACTCGCCATCGGGAATGGCCAGCGAAATATCCCAGCTCTGGCAGATCACGTCGACGCGCTCATACATCCACTCGGCAAGCTGCTTTAAGTGGGCGATGTCATCCGCATAGACCGAATCGTCCTGGTACTTAAGGTTGTTGAGCTCATCTTGCGTCTTTTTGATCTGGTCGCGCAGGGCGTAGGCACTCTGCGACAGCTCCTGACGGGTGGACAGCGGCGTTCGGAGATAGCCGTTGTTAAAGGAATCGATGACCTCGCCGATCTGGTCTTCGTCAGCGTAGGACACGATGGTCTGATACAGACCGTCGAGCCTGGTATAGAGCTGATCATCGGTGAGCACGGTTTCTTCCTGGACCACCTCGGCAGAATCGCCCTGCTTGGTATCGTCCTCAGTCGCCTCGCCCTTTTGGCGCGTGGGGAAGGTGGTTTGTGCAGCTTGGCCAAACTGGTCGTAAAAGCCGGGCATGACACCCATGGGATCGGTCGTCACGAACCAATAGGCACCGCCGCAAACGACGGCAAGGACCGCGATGACGATAAGCGGCTTGGGAATATGACGCTTGTGCTTGTGATAGGCGTCCTCGTCGGGGTGCACCTTGCGCTTGGGTTTTTGAGCATCGTCATGCAGGGAAACGGGCATGGGAATATCGACCTTGGGGATACCGAAATCCTTATCGAAAGCCGGCAGCACGCAGGTCTCATTGGGGTCGGCGGCGTCCGAAAGCACCGCAGCGGCAGAGGCCGGCGCATGCGGCACCTCGGTATCGATCTGCTCTTGCGTTAGGCGCGGAAAGCCCGCCGTGCGGCCCGCTGCCAGGTCGGATGCGGCCGCGTCCTCGGAGAGGATACCCGGAGCGGGGCGTCCGCATTTGGGGCACGTACGATCATGCGGAGAAAGACGGGCACCGCAGCCCTCACAGAACACGAACTCGGTGTGCTCGGGACCATCGCCCGGACCCACATAGGCGTTGCAGTAGGGGCAGAACGAGGCGCCGTCCTCGATGGTCTTAAGGCAATGCGGACAGATCACGGCATCCTCTTTTCGAAGCAATTCAAACAATCGAGGTTAGAGCATAACATCGCCAAGGGCCCACAGGAGCAAGGCACCAATTCAACATCGCCAGGGCGCGTAGTTACTTCTTCTTTTTGCTCGGCATCGAGACTTTGATGCCTTGGGCGGACTTGGTTACGCGAGAGCGCTTGGCTCCGCTACCCTTCTTTTTCTTGGACTGGGCCTGGGCCACGCCCTCAAGTGCGCGGGCCTCGGCCTCACGAACGGTGCGAGATTCGCGGCGCTGCGCCATGTCGGCGGCGACGCGCTTGGCAAAACGCTCCGCCGTCGAACCCGTCGAGCTCACCTTGCCGCCACCGCGACCCAGGCGGACGCGCACACCGCGACCAAAACCAGTTGCGGCATGACGACGACGCGGCTTAAGCGAATCCATCATCGTGGCGAGCTTAAAGAACACCGAGCAGGTAAAGGCCACGATGACAGCCAAGATAACCATCTGGCCCATCGACAGGTTAGCAATAGACAGCAGCTCCGGGAATCCGATAACGCCCACCAAGATGCCAGCGACTACAAACACAAAGAGCACCACGCGCAAGGGTGTGAGGGGCTGCGAGATGCGCCAGATCAGGCTGACGCTCGCCGCGCACGACGTAAGCAGGCACATCGTAGACAGCGTGAGCTGGTTAAAGCCAAACACGCGCGCCACAAAGATATCGAGCGCCGCGGCCAAAATGACCGCAATCGACGCCGGCAGCGCACGCTTAAGCACGTTGGTCAAGAACGACCCCCTCACGCGGGCGTTGTTGGGCTCCAGGCCCAACACAAAGCCCGGCGCGCCGATGCAGAAGAAGTTGATGAGCGTCATCTGGATGGGCTGGAAGGGATACGGTGGCAGCGCGATGCACAACGCCGCCAGACCCATCGAGAAAAGCGTCTTGGTCAGAAAGAGCGCGGCAGAACGCTGTAGGTTATTGATAGAACGACGGCCCTCGGCCACCACAGCGGGCATCGAGGCAAAGTCGTTATCGACGAGCACGATCTCGGCCACATTGCGCGCGGCATCGGAGCCGGCGGCCATCGCCACGGAGCAGTCGGCCTCCTTGAGCGCCAGCACGTCGTTGACGCCGTCGCCCGTCATGGCCACGGTGTGCTGGCGGCGCTTGAGCGCCTGCACGAGCTCGCGCTTCTGCTGCGGGGTCACACGACCAAAGACATGGTAGCGGTCCACTGCGGCATCGAGCTTAGCCGGCGTATCGAGCGTCGTGGCATCCACATAAGCGTCCGCACCCGGCACGCCCACCACGCGCGCGATCGACGACACCGTGCGCGGGTCGTCGCCACTGATCACGTTGAGGGTCACGCCCTGCTCGTTAAAGTAGCCGATAGTCTCGGCCGCCGAGGCGCGGATCTCGTCGCGAATGGTCACAAAGCCCACGGGCTCGGCCTCGCCCACCATATCGCCATCGGGCGTAAAGCCGTCCACGCGCGCCACAACGAGCACGCGGCAGGTATCGGCAAGCTCGGCGACACGGTTCTCGACCTGGGCAAACGCACGATCAGAGAGCACAAACTGCGCCGCACCCATCACATAGGAGCCCTGTGCAAACGACGCGCCGCTCCACTTTTTGGAAGACGAGAACGGAATGACCGACAGCGGCTCGGACACCTCGACCGGACGGTCGGCGTAATAGTTGAGCAGCGCCTGACAGGTCTCGTTGGCATCGGCCGAAGTCGCACGCGCCACGTTAGCCAGAGCAAAATCGAGCACCGTGGTATCGACGGGAACGGCGGCGTCGCCCTCCCCCGCACCCATACCCTCGACCGGCAGCGGATACGTACCCTCGACCTCCATGCGACCCGACGTGATGGTGCCCGTCTTGTCCAGGCACAGCACGTCGACGCGCGCGAGCGTCTCAATGCAGTAGAGCTGCTGCGCGAGTACCTTGCGGCGGGCCAGGCGCACCGTGGCGATGGCGAGCACCGACGAGGTCAGCAGCACCAGGCCTTGCGGGATCATGCCCAGCAGGGCGCCCACCGTGGACAGCAGCGCCGACGAAGGCACATGACCAGCCAACAGCTCGGAGAAGCACCACGAAAGCGCGCTATTGCCCGGGGTTCCCGCGGCATCCCACAGCTCGCTCACGCTCGAGGCAAACAACGCCAAACCGAGCGGGATCATGATGATGCTCGCAAAGCGCACGATGGCGTTAAGCGCGTTCATGATCTCGGAATTGACCTTTTTGACGTACTTGGCCTCGTTATTAATTTTGGCCACGTAGTTGTCGGCGCCGACATGGATCACGCGGGCGCGCAGCAGACCCGAGTCGATAAAGCTGCCGCTCATGAGCTCGGAACCGGGCTGTTTCTTAATAAGATCGCTCTCGCCCGTCAGCAGGCTCTCGTTCACGAGCGCCTCGCCCGAAACCACCACGGCGTCAGCGGGGATCTGGTCGCCGCGCCCCAGGCGGATGATGTCGTCGAGCACGATCTGGTCCAGGTCGAGCTCCACCTCGGCGCCGTCGCGCACCGCAGTGGCCTTCTTGGAGGTCAGCAGCGTGAGCTTATCGACCATCTTCTTGGAACGCATGGACTGGATGACGCCAATAGCAGTATTGAGGAACACTACGAACAGGAACGTCAGATTCTTAAACGAACCGGTCAAAATGACTAGGAACGCCAAAATCACGTTGATCAAATTGAACAGCGTGCAGAGGTTCTCGATGATGAGCTCTTTGACCGACTTGGTCTTGAGCTCCATGTTGCGGTTGATCTTACCGGCGGCGATGCGCTCCTCGACCTCGGCGGTCGAGAGTCCGCGCTCGATATCCGTTGCTGCCATACCACGTCCCATCACGTCGCGTCGGTATAAGAAAAACCGCCCGGACCATGCGAGGTTCGGACGGTCTCACGTTCGATGGTGCCCCATGTTGGATTCGAACCAACGGCCTTCTGCTCCGGAGGCAGACGCTCTAATCCCCTGAGCTAATAGGGCCAACGTTTGGCATTATACCCAAGTGCACCACGGGCTATCAAAATAAAAGAAAAAGCTTTGCAATTCCGAGGAAGACGCGGCTCAACGGCCCACTTTAGAAGGCAAAAGCGAGTCAGATAGTATAAACTCTCATGCACCATATATACACGGCTCGCGATGCGGGCCGTTTTTGCAAGGGTTATCCATCGAGGTGAGAGGCACACCATGATTGCAATTTTAAAAGAGAGCGCCAGCGACGAGGCCGTCAGCCATATCGTCAGCTGGATTGAGAAAAAGGGCCTGAAGACCGATGTCTCGCGCGGCGAGAACGAGACGATCATCGGCCTGGTGGGCGATACGACCAAGATTGACCCGTTCCTGCTCGAGTCCATGGATGTCGTCGAGCGCGTGCAGCGCGTCTCCGAGCCGTTCAAGCGCGCCAACCGCAAGTTCCACCCCGAGGACTCCGTCATCGACTGCGGCCACGGCGTCAAGATCGGCGGCGATCAGTTCCAGGTCATCGCCGGCCCGTGCTCCGTCGAGGGCGAGAACCTCATCCGCATCGCCCGCCGCGTGAAGGCCGCCGGTGCCACGATGCTGCGCGGCGGTGCCTACAAGCCCCGCACTTCCCCGTACGCCTACCAGGGCATGGGCCCCGCCGGTCTGGACCTGCTGTGCGAGGCATCTGCCGAGCTCGACATGCCGATCGTCACCGAGATCATGGACCCGCGCGACGTGCAGGTCTTCCTGGACAAGAAGATCGACGTCATGCAGATCGGCGCCCGCAACGCCCAGAACTTCCCTCTGCTCAAAGAGGTCGGCAAGACCAAGACTCCGATCTTGCTTAAGCGCGGCATGTCCGGCACGATCGATGAGCTGCTCATGGCCGCCGAGTACATCATGAGCGAGGGCAACGACAACGTCATCCTGTGCGAGCGCGGCATCCGCACCTTCGAGACCCGCACCCGCAACACCTTCGACCTCAATGCCGTGCCGGTGCTGCACCACCTGTCGCACCTGCCCGTCGTCGCCGACCCCAGCCACGCCACCGGCTACACCCGCTACGTTGAGCCCATGGCGCTCGCCGCGACCGCCTGCGGTGCCAACGGCCTAGAGATCGAGGTCCACGACGAGCCCAGCCGCGCATGGTCCGACGGCGCTCAGGCCCTCACCCCCGATCAGTTCGACGACACCATGCGCCGCATCCGAGCCATTCGCGAGGTTGTCTGCCATGAGACCATGGAGTAGCCCATGGGTACAGTGAGAAACGCGCGCGTTAACCAGGGCGGCCCCAAGTGCGCCGGCATCGTCGGCCTGGGCCTCATCGGCGGCAGCTTTGCCCGCGGCTATGCGCAGGCGGGCGTCCGCGTGCTGGCCTGGGACCCCGATGACGATGTCATGACGGCCGCCAGCATGGGCACTGTCGCCGGAGAGCTTAACGACAAGACGCTCGGCGAATGCGACATCATCGTCCTTGCCTGCTATCCCGAGGCATGCATCGAGTGGCTCGAGGCGCACGCCCAGGCGCTCGCCGACGCCACCGACACCGAGGCCATCATGGGCCCCGTGGTGATCGACACGGTGGGCGTCAAGGGCATCGTGTGCGAGCGCGCCTTTGAGCTAGCCCGCGAGCACGGCTTTTACTTTGTGGGCGCGCACCCCATGGCGGGCACGCAGTACTCGGGCTATGCGCACTCCCGCGCCGACCTGTTCCAGGGCGCCCCGCTCGTGCTCGTACCGCCCGCGGTGGACGATGCGCTCAAACTGGAGCTTTTGGGCCAGGTGCGCGAGATGGTACGCCCCTTGGGCTTTGGCAAGTTCAGCGTGACCAGCGCCGCCGAGCACGACCGCGTCATCGCCTTTACGAGCCAGCTCGCGCACGTCGTCTCCAACGCCTATGTTAAGAGCCCGACCGCTCAGGTCCACCACGGCTTTTCGGCCGGCAGCTACCGCGATCTCACCCGCGTGGCGCACCTCAACCCGCAAATGTGGTCCGAGCTCATGATCGACGACGCCGACGCGCTCGCCTTTGAGATCGACCATCTGATCGAATCGCTTGGCGCCTACAGCCGCGCCCTTAAGGACCGCGACCAGCGCTATCTGGAGAATCTCCTTGCCGAGGGCGACCGCATTAAGCGCGCGCTCGACGACGAGGCCTCCCACTAGACCACCCATCACGCCAGGTCGAAAGGACCGAAGCTTATGGCGATTACTATCGATATCGACACCGCACGCCCCTACCAGGTGCATGTGGGCACGTTTTTGCTGGAGCAGGCAGGTCCGCTCGTCCGCACCACCGCCGGCGGCACCCGCGCCGTCATCGTGACGGACACCAACGTGGGCCCGCTCTATCAGATGCCCGTTAAGCAGAGCCTGGAGGCGTCAGGCTACGAGGTGAGCATCTGCACCTTCGAAGCCGGCGAGGCCCATAAGCGCGCCGAAACCTATGTTGCCATTTTGGAGTTTGTGGCCGAGCACGAGCTTTCGCGCTCCGACGTGATCGTGGCACTCGGCGGCGGTGTCGTGGGCGACGTGGCGGGCTTTGTGGCCGCCACCTACATGCGCGGCTGCAAGTTTGTGCAGATCCCGACGAGCCTGCTCGCCATGGTGGATTCGTCGGTGGGCGGCAAGACCGCCATCGACCTGGCTGCCGGCAAGAACTTGGCCGGCGCCTTTTGGCAGCCGAGCGTGGTTATCGCCGACGTGGGGTGCCTGGCCACCCTCACGCCCGAGCAGTTCGCCGACGGCTGCGGCGAGGTCGTCAAGCACGCCGTGATCGCCGACCCGGAGCTTTTCGCCGAGCTGGAGAAGACCCCGCTCACGCTGGAGCTGCTCAACCGCGATGTGGCCCGCGTAGCGCTCATCATCGCCCGCAATATCGACATCAAGCGCGCCGTGGTCGTCGCCGACGAGCGCGAAACCAACCAGCGCAAGCTCCTCAACTTTGGACACAGCGCCGGACACGCCGTCGAGGCCTGCGAGCACTTTGAGCTGGGACACGGCAACTGCGTGTCGATCGGCATGGGCATCATCACGCGCGCCGCGGCCCTGCACGGCGTCTGCGATGCCGCACTGCCCGGTCGTATTGAGGAGCTCTGCGCCCGCCATAGCCTCAAGACCCGCTGCGACCTAGATGCCGATACCGTCTTTGCCGAGGCGCTCCACGACAAGAAGCGCGCGGGCGACACCATCGACCTGGTGATTCCGCACGGCATTGGCCGCTGCAGCATCGACCGCACACCGCTTTCCACTTTCCACGAACTCATTGCCGAGGGCCTCGGCCAGAAGGGAGACGCATCCGCATGCTAGCCCGCATCACCCCGTCCCCGCTCAAGGGCACCGTTCCCGCCATCGCGTCCAAGTCGATGGCGCATCGCCTCATCATCTGCGCTGCGCTTGCCAACGGCGAGACGCACGTCACCTGCAACACCACCTGCGCCGACATCGAGGCCACGGTGCGCTGCCTTACGGCACTGGGTGCTCGCATCGAGACCGTCGAGGACGGCTTCCAGGTCCACCCCACCATGAAGAGTGTTGAGTTTGGCCTGCTCAAGGCCCTTGCCGGCGGCACGCTTGACTGCGGTGAAAGTGGCTCCACGCTGCGCTTTATGCTGCCTGTCGCCTGCGCGCTGGGTGTGGATGCCACCTTCGTAGGCCAGGGCCGCCTGGGCGCCCGCCCGCTCTCCCCGCTCTCGGACGAGATCATCGCCGCCGGCTGCGACCTACAGGGTCTGGGCGGTTTTCCGCTCAAGACGAGCGGCCGCATGCGCCCGGGCACCTTTGTGCTTCCGGGCAACGTGAGCTCGCAGTACATCTCGGGCCTGCTGCTGGCAGCCCCGCTGCTGGCCCAGCCCTCCTGCGTGCAGGTAACCGGCCTCATCGAGAGCCGCCCCTACATCAACCTGACGATACACGCCATGAAGGCCTTTGGCGTCGAGGTCAACGTCGAGCGCATTCCGGCCAAGGACGGCCAGCCCGAGGTCACGAACTTCCGCGTGAGCAGCGGCTCGTACCGCACGCCCGGCAGCGTAGCCGTCGAGGGCGACTGGTCCAACGCCGCCTTTTGGCTGTGCGCCGGTGCCATCGGCACCGACCCAATCACCGTCGAGGGCGTGTCACTGAGCTCCGCACAGGGCGACCGTAACGTGCTTGCCGCGCTTTCGCGCTTTGGCGCCCGCATCGTGCGCTCCACCAACGCCGCCACCGTGCAGTCCGACAAGCTCGCCGGCTTTGAGATGAGTGCCCACGACATTCCGGACCTGGTGCCCGTCATCTCGGCCGTGGCCTCGCTGGCACAGGGCCGCACCTTTATTCGCGATTGCGCCCGTCTGCGCATCAAGGAATCCGACCGTCTGGTCACCACCACCCGCGAGCTCACCGCGCTGGGCGCGCAGGTGCGCATTGCCGGCGATGACCTCATCATCAAGGGTGTCGATGCCTTCACCGGCGGCGAGGTCGATTCGCACAACGACCATCGCATCGCCATGATGGCCGCTATCGCCGCGAGCCGCGCCACCGGCGAGGTCGTGATCCACGGCGCCGAGGCCGTCAACAAGTCCTATCCCGATTTCTTCGACCACTACCGCCTGCTGGGCGGCAAGGTCACACTCGAGGAGGAATAGCATGTCCTCGACCTTTGGCAACGTCTTGCACTTAAGCATCTTCGGCCAGTCGCACTCCCCCGCCATCGGCTGCTCACTCGATGGCATTCCGGCGGGCATCGCCGTGGACCAGGAGCAGCTGCAGGCCTTCCTCGACCGTCGCGCCCCCGGTCGCGACGAGACCGCAACCAAACGCCGCGAGGCCGACGCCGCGCACATCATCGCCGGTGTTGTCGATGGACATACCACCGGCGCGCCCATCGCCGCGATTATCGAGAACACCAACACGCGCTCCAAGGATTACTCCGAGCTGCGCCGCAAGCCCCGTCCCGGACATGCGGACTTCCCTGCGCGCGTGAAGTATCACAACATGCACGATGTCGCCGGCGGCGGACACTTCTCCGGCCGCCTAACGGCACCCCTGTGCATCGCCGGCGGCATTGCGCTGCAGGCACTCGAGGCCCGCGGCATTAAAGTGATGGCGCATGTGGCGCAGATCGGCGGCATCTCCGACCTGCCGATGGACGACATAGTCTATCGCGAGGCCGACCGCAAGGCGATCCTTACGAACGATCTGCCGTGCATTGACGCCGCCGCAGCCGGCCGCATGCGCGAGGAGATCCTAGCCGCGCGCGACGAGCTTGACAGCATCGGCGGCATCGTGGAGTGCGGCATCTACGGACTTCCCGCGGGCATCGGCGACCCCATGTTCGACGGCATCGAGAACCGCATCGCGCAAATCGCGTTTGGCATTCCAGCCGTAAAGGGCGTGGAGTTTGGCATGGGCTTTGCCGTGGCCGCCATGCGCGGCAGCGAGAACAATGATCCGTATCGCATCGATGCCGAGACCGGCGAGATCGAGGTCGAGTCCAACAACGCCGGCGGCATCCTGGGCGGTATTTCGACCGGCGCGCCCGTCATGTGGCGCATGGCCGTAAAGCCGACGCCCTCCATTGGCCGCGAGCAGCAGACGGTGGACATGGACGCTATGGAAAATGCCGAGCTCTCGGTCCACGGCCGCCACGATCCCTGCATCGTCCCCAGAGCTGTCCCCGTAGCCGAGGCAGCCGCCGCCCTTGCCATCTGGGACGCCCTCCTCGAAGACGCCGCCCAGCGCTAACTACCCACCCCTCAACATCCCCCGACACGTGAAAGGGGTCTCCATGGACCTTGCTGACATCCGCCAGGCCATCGATGGCATCGACACCACGCTCCTCAACAGCTTTGTCGAGCGCATGGACATTGCCACCGAGGTCGCCAAGTCAAAAATCGAGATGGGCAAGGCCGTCTTCGACCCCGCCCGTGAGCGCTCCAAGCTCAACAACCTCGCCAGCCGCGCGCCCGAGCGCTACGAGGCGCAGACCATCACCCTGTTCCGTCTCCTCATGAGCATGAGCAAGGCCGAGCAGCAGCGCTACATCAACGAGCTCAAGGGCATCACCGTCTCGCAAAAGGCCCACGCCACGGCTGCAGCCTCCGACACGCCCTTCCCTCAAACGGCCACCGTCGCCTGCCAGGGCGTCGAGGGCGCTTACAGCCAAATCGCCGCGTGCAAGCTCTTCGACGTGCCCGACATCGCGTTTTTCGAGACCTTCGAGGGCGTCATGTGCGCCGTGCGCGACGGCTTCTGCGAGTTTGGCGTGCTGCCCATCGAGAACTCCACCGCCGGCTCGGTCAACGCCGTCTACGACCTGCTCGCCCAGTTCGACTTCCACATCGTGCGCTCGCTTCGCCTCAAAATCGACCACAACTTGCTCGTCAAGCCCGGCACCAAGCTTGCGGACGTGCACGAGGTCTACAGCCACGGCCAGGCCATTGCCCAATGCGCCGGCTTTATCGAGGCACACGACCTGCACGCCACCAAGTACCCCAACACGGCCATGTCGGCCGAGATGGTCGCCAGCTCCGAACGCACCGACGTTGCCGCCATCGCCTCGCGCAGCTGCGCGGCGCTCTATGGTCTGGAGGTGCTGGAGCCCAATATCCAGGACTCGGACAACAACTACACGCGCTTCGTCGTCATCAGTCGCGAGCCGCGCGTCTACCCCGGCGCCAACCGTACCTCGCTCATGATCACCACGGCCAACGAACCGGGCGCCCTCTATCGCGTACTCGAGCGCTTCTACGCGCTCAATATCAACCTCATCAAGCTCGAGAGCCGCCCCATCCCCGGGCACGACTTTGAGTTTATGTTCTACTTTGACCTGGACTGCCCCTTTGGCAGCAAGGCCCTCGATGACCTGCTCGATTCCATCGACGACGTGTGCGAGAGCTTCACCTACTTTGGCAGTTACACGGAGGTGCTCTAGATGACCGATGTCGCCGCAACCCGCCCCTACGGAGTGCTGGGCCGCGTGCTGGGCCACAGCTACACCCCGACCATCTACAAGGAGCTCGCGGGGCTCGAGTACGTACGATTTGAGCGCGAGCCCGAGGACCTCCAGGCTTTTATGACGGGTGACGAATGGGAGGGCACCAACGTGACCATCCCCTACAAGCGCGCCGTCATGGAATACCTGGACGAGCTGAGTCCACTCGCCGAGCGTATGGGAAACGTCAACACCATCACGCGCCTGCCCGACGGCCGCCTGCGCGGCGACAACACCGACTACTTTGGCTTCCAATGCCTGGTCGAGGAGCTGGGCGTCGAGGTTGCCGGCAAGAAGGCCCTCGTGCTCGGTGCCACCGGTGGCGCCGGCACCACGGCAAGCATGGTACTCGGCGACCTGGGCGCCATCGTCGTGCCGATGGGCCGCACGAGCGAAGTCAACTACGACAACATCGCGCAGCAGTCCGACGCCGCACTGCTCGTCAACTGCACGCCCGCCGGCATGTTCCCCCACTGTCCCGATGCCCCCTGCACGCTCGAGGGGCTCGATGCGCTCGAGGGCGTCATCGACATTGTCTACAACCCTGCACGCACGGGCCTGATGCTCGAGGCCGAGCGCCGCGGCATCCCCTGCATCGGCGGCCTGCTCATGCTCGTGGCCCAGGCGGCGCAAGCCGTTGAGCGCTACACCGGCCAGGTCACTCCGCGTGAGCGCATTCTGGACGTAACGGAGCGCCTGTCACGCCGCGAACAGAACATCACGCTGATCGGTATGCCAGGCTCGGGCAAGACCCGCGTGGGCGAGCAGATTGCCCTGCTCACGGGGCGAGAGCACATCGACCTGGACCGCGCCCTCGAGGAGCGCCTGGGCATGCCCTGCGCCGACTTTATCGTCGAGCGCGGCGAGGCGGCGTTCCGCGAACAGGAGACGGCGGCGCTGGCCGACATCTCCAAGCGAAGCGGCCTGGTGCTTTCCACCGGCGGCGGCGTGGTCACGCGCGACGATAACTATCCGCTGCTGCACCAGAACAGCCAGATCGTGATGCTTAACCGCAAGCTCGACGAACTCGCCCACAAGGGACGCCCCATCACCGCCCGCGACGGCATCGACAAGCTGGCCGAGCAGCGCATGCCGCGCTACCGCGCCTGGGCCGACTACATCATCGACTCACGCGACTGCGCCGCCAACACCGCCCAAGCCCTCCTCGACACCCTCCCACCCTCTCTCTAATCAAAACCACCACAAAGGGGACAGACACCTTTGTGGTGGTTTCTCGATTGCAAAGGAAGCAAACATGAAAGCACTCGTCATCAACGGTCCCAACCTCAACATGCTTGGCATTCGCGAGCCGGGCATCTATGGCAGCGACAACTACGACCGCTTAGTGCAGATCTGCCAGCAAGCGGGCGCCGCACAGGGCTTCGACGAGGTCGAAGTTTTCCAGTCCAATCACGAGGGCAGCATCGTCGACAAAATCCAGGAGGCCTACGGCAAGGTCGACGGCATCGTCATCAACCCGGCGGCATACACGCATACGAGCGTGGCGATCCTCGACGCCCTCAAGGCCGTCGCCATCCCTGCCGTCGAGGTGCACATCAGCGCCGTAGAGACGCGCGAGGACTTCCGTCAGGTGAGCTATGCACGCCTAGCCTGCTTCGCCACCATTACGGGCGAAGGCCTGATGGGCTACGCCCACGCACTGGAGCTGCTGAAAGAGTATCTGCTACACTAATCCATGGGACTAAATAATCAGGTTTGTTTGTCCCAAAGCTTAAGTAGCTGTTCGATTGACATACAAAGGAGCATATCCATGTCCCAGTACGATTACCTAGTCGTCGGCGCCGGCCTCTCTGGCGCCGTCTTTGCCAACGCCGCCAAGCGCGCCGGCAAGTCGGTCCTGGTCATCGACCGCCGCGACCACATCGCCGGCAACATCTACACCGAGGACGTCGAGGGCATCCAGGTCCACCGCTACGGCGCGCACATCTTCCACACCTCCATGAAGGACGTCTGGGACTACGTCAACCGCTTCGCAGAGTTCAACAACTACGTCAACTCGCCGGTCGCCAACTTCCACGGCAACATGTACAACATGCCCTTCAACATGAACACCTTCGCCAAGATGTGGCCGGGCGTCGTCACGCCGGCGGACGCCCGCGCCAAGATCGCCGAGCAGGTGGCCGCCGAGAACATCGGAGAGCCGCAGAACCTCGAGGAGCAGGCGCTGTCGCTCGTCGGCCGCGACATCTTCGAGACGCTCGTGAAGGGCTACACCGAGAAGCAGTGGGGCCGCGACTGCAAGGACCTGCCCGCGAGCATCATAAAGCGCCTCCCCTGCCGCTTCACCTACGACAACAACTACTTCAACGACCGCTACCAGGGCATCCCCGTGGGCGGCTACACCAAGATGGTCGCCAACATGCTCGAGGGCATCGAGGTGCGCTGCGGCGTGGAGTACAAGGAGCTGGTCGCCGCCGAGCCCGATATCGCCGCCAAGACGATCTACTGCGGCCCCATCGACGCGTTCTACGACTTTAAGCTGGGCACGCTCGAGTACCGCAGCCTGCGCTTTGAGACCGAGACGCTCAACGAGCAGGACCACCAGGGCGTGGCCGTGGTCAACTACACCGAGCGCGAGGTCCCCTACACCCGTATCATCGAGCACAAGCACTTCGAGTTCGGCACGCAGGACAAGACCGTCATCACGCGCGAATACCCGGCAGACTGGAAGCCCGGCGACGAGCCCTACTATCCCATCAACGACGCCAGGAACGAGGCCCTGTACAGGCAGTACGAGGAGCTGGCGGCGCAGGAGGGCGACGTGGTCTTCGCCGGTCGTCTGGGCGGCTACAAGTACTACGACATGGACAAGGCCATCGCCGCGGCATTCGAACTCGTCCGCAACGAGCTAGGTGTGGAGCCCACGGAGGCGTAGGATTAAGCATTAATAATTGCCGGCTACTCTGAATGCTAGACGACATTTGGTTTAAGAGTTGCGCATAACAGTCCATAACGCCTTTTTGATAAAAGTCTCCCCCGCTCACGCATTGGAGGGTTCGAACAAATGACATTTGCTCGAACCCTCCAATGGATAGTAAAACGGAAAGTAATGCCTTCAGCTGTTCAGGTTCGCGATAGCATCTGACAAAACCGAACGCAAAGGAACCATTAATGCAGCTTACGCATAAACAGTTTAACGTTCTCTATGCCCTGAGCAGACGTCCCGGCATTACGCAACAACAACTTGCGAGCGAGTGCGAGATTGGGCTTACAGCGGCAAATGCCGCCGTAATAGACCTCTCAGAAGCCGGCCTCATCAAGGACGCCCGTCTCACGCCTAAGGGCATGACCGCGCTAAAACCCTACGCCGTGGACAATGCTGTTATCCTTGCGGCAGGCCTCTCCAGTCGCTTCGCCCCCATCTCCTATGAACGCCCCAAGGGACTTCTCAAAGTTCGTGGCGAAGTCCTGATCGAGCGCCAAATTGAACAGCTACACGAAGCCGGGATTTTCGACATCGTCGTCGTTGTGGGATACAAGAAGGAGTCCTTCTACTACCTCGAGGACAAATACGGCGTTAAGGTCATCGTGAATTGCGCCTACGCTGAGCGCAATAACAATTCCTCGATTATGCTCGTGCGTGAGATGTTGGGCAATACGTACATCTGCTCCTCGGACAACTATTTCGAGAAGAACCCTTTCACAGACCATGCCTGGAAGGCCTACTACTCAGCCGAGTTCAACCAGGGCCAGACACCTGAATGGTGCCTGGAAACCGACACCCACGACCGCATCACCAAAGTTAGGGTCGGCGGGTCCGATGCATGGTATATGATTGGCCACGCTTATTTCGATCGAGAGTTCTCAACTCGTTTTCGAGAGATTCTTGAGGCAGAATACGACCTCCCCCAAACCCGCAACAAACTCTGGGAAGATCTCTATGCCGATCATATCAACGAGCTTGACATGCAAATCCACAGGTACGACCCGCCCACCATCCACGAGTTCGACTCACTCGACGAGCTGCGCAACTTCGACCCTCTTTTCATCGAAAACCTTGATTCCGAGATTTTCGACAACATCGTTGCCGTCTTGGGATGCGATAAATCCGAAATTCGCGACGTCTATCCGCTCAAACAGGGACTTACGAACCTCAGCTGCCACTTTACGACCGATGACGGCGAGTGGGTCTACCGACACCCCGGCGTAGGAACCGAGCTCCTTGTAGACCGCAAAGCCGAAAAAACCGCACTCGAGACTGCACGCACGCTCGGCCTTGACTCCACCTTTGTTTTTGCGAATCCCCGCCGCGGCTGGAAGGTGTCACGATTTGTGAAGAATTGTAGAAACCTCGACGTTCACGACGACGCCCAATTGGCCCAAGCCATGCAAATGGCCCGCAGTCTTCACGATAGCGGTGCAAAAGTTAATCGCTGTTTTAGCTTCTATGAAGAGGGAAGGGGCTACGAACGTGCCATTCTAAAACACGGGCTCATCGATGTGCCGGATTTGCCCGAGATGGACACGCAGGCAGCCGAACTGAACAGAATGCTCATTGCCGACGGTGGCGATCCAGTCCTCTGCCACAACGATTTCTTTAGTCTCAACTTCCTCGTAAGCGGCGACGGCCATGTCGATCTCATTGACTGGGAATACGCCGGTATGAGTGACTATGCCAACGATTTTGGAACATTCTGTGTTTGTGAACAGTTAACCGAGAAGAAAATGTGCAGGGCACTAGAGCATTACTTCAGCCGCAAGCCAACCGATGCAGAATGGCGTCACAACCTGGGCCAGGTGGGCATGGCGGGCTGGTGCTGGTACACATGGGCGCTGCTTAAAGAGGCAGAAGGCGATAACGTTGGCGAGTGGTCCCATATCTACTACCATTATGCCAAAACTTACCTTAAGAAGGCGCTCGAGCTTTACAAGGAGCACAACGGGTAAGCAGCGGATTATCTCCCCATCACATATTAGAAAGGAACAAGGTCAAGGCGGCATCCTCAGCGGCGACGACCGCCATGGCAAGGGGTGCCGAAAAGGAAGCGGACACACTTATTATCCTATAAGCCTCGCAACCAAGCATGCAACCACTATCGAAATAAGGCTACAAGTCATCCCCATGCCTTACAGCCCATGTTAAACAATATCACGGCTGAACGCTTGTACAGCAAAGACCCGGCATGATAACCGGGTCTTCAAAAACTCTTTTGGTGCTCCATGGCGGATTCGAACCGTCGACCTTGGGATTAGAAGTCCCCTGCTCTATCCAACTGAGCTAATGGAGCATAATGTCGCGCGTCCAAGCGGGCACAAGTTCACACGGCGCATAAATTATAACCTACTTGAACTGGTCGTGGTATGCCTTGCAGACCTCATCCACGGGGCCATCCATACGCAGGTCGCCCTTCTCGATCCATACAGCACGCTGGCAAATACGCTCAACCTGTTCCATGGAGTGAGAAACGAATAAGACCGTAACGTCGCCACTTTCGATAAAGTGCTGAATACGGCGCTCGCACTTCTGCTGGAAAAAGACATCACCGACAGAAAGCGTCTCATCAACGATCAGAATATCCGGCTCGGTAATCGTAGCGATAGCAAATGCAATGCGCGCAACCATACCCGAAGAGAAATTCTTCAGGGGCATGTCGACAAAATCTTTGAGCTCAGCGAACTCGATAATCTCGTCAAAGCTAGCGTCAATAAACTCCTTGGTATATCCAAGCAGCGCACCGTTAAGGTAAATATTCTCACGAGCGGTAAGCTCGGGATCGAAACCAGCACCAAGCTCAATCAGCGGCGCAATATTGCCGTGAACCTTAACCTCACCTTCGCTGGGCTCCAAAACGCCAGCGATGATCTTAAGCATCGTAGACTTGCCGGAACCGTTAGTTCCAACAAGGCCAACGACCTCGCCGCGATGCACATCAAACGAAATATGCTTAAGCGCACGGAATTCCTCAAAGAACAGCTCGTGCTTTGCGAGCTTAATAAAGTACTCCTTGAGGTTTGTAAGCGACTCAGACGCCATGTTAAAGATCATGGTGACGTCTTTGACCTCAACAGCAAGGGGCTGCTTGCTGTAATCAATAGCAGATTCAGTCATGAACAGCACTCCTTAGATGTAGAGAATAAACTTGTGCTCGGTCTTGTGGAACACGGTATAGCCAATGGCAAGGGCAAGAACAGCCCAGACAGCACATAGGCCAAACGTAAGCGAAGAAGGCACGGTATTGAACAGGAAGATGTCACGCATAAACTGGAGATAGTTGTACATGGGGTTCACAACCACCAACACCTGAATCCAATGAGCCATATGGCTGATGTAATCGGTGGTCCAGAAGATCGGCGTCAGGTACATCCACGCGGTGATAACAACGGTCCAAAGGTGCATAACATCACGGAAAAAGACCGCCAGCGCAGACAGCATCATGCCCAAACCCATGCAGAAGCACATAAGAAGCAGCAAACACACCGGCAAGAGAATTAAATGCCAACTAGGAACCACATGGAACCAAAGCATAACCAAGGCGACAGCAACCAAAGAGAAGGCGAAGTTAACGAGCGAGAACAGCACCTTCTGCACCGGAAAGACCCAGCGGTGCACCTTAACCTTCTTAAGCAGCGAGGAAGCCCAAATGATGGACATAAGCGCTTGGTTCGTCGACTCGGACATGACAGAAAACGTCACGTTACCGACGATCAGGTAAAGCGGATACATCTCAGGCGTAATGGAGCCATTGCGCCCTTGGGCAAAGATTGTTGAAAAAACAATCGACATGACAATCATCATCAACAAGGGATTGAGCACGGACCAAGCTACGCCCAAAACGCTGCGCCGATACTTAATCTTAAAATCCTTGGTAACCAGCTGCCTAAGGATAAATTTATCCTTCTCAAAATCATTTTTAGCGTGAGAGGCCGGTTTAGCCACCGCTTTCTGACTCTCAAGATTGTCAGCCACGGACCATCTCCTTGTCTCGCAAAACATAACAGTGGAAAGTATAGCCCTCCCGCGTAGACGATAACCCACCGCAAAAAATCTGGAGAACTAACCCATATCTAATCAAAGGGATAGGTGATGGTTATACTTTCGAACAGTTGAGTCATTAAAGGAGGTCCTATATGGACTATTCGAATATCGCCGTCATTATCCCTTGCTACAATGAAGCATTAACGATCGGCAAAGTTGTCGATGACTTTCACCGCGAATTGCCAGACGCAACAGTATACGTTTACGACAACAATTCCGCCGACAATACGGCACAGATAGCCAAACAGCACGGGGCCACAGTGCGACATGAACCAAGGCAGGGCAAAGGCAACGTCTGCCGCCAAATGTTTCGCGATATCGACGCCGATTGCTACTTGATGGTTGATGGAGACGACACGTACCCCGCTGAAGCCGCCAAATCGCTCTGTGAGCCCATACTTAATGGCGAGGCAGACATGACCGTCGGCGATCGCCTCTCCAACGGAACCTATGCCGAAGAGAACAAACGAGCATTTCACGGCTTTGGGAATAACCTCGTTCGCGCCATGATTAAATGGATATACGGCTACAGCTTTGACGACGTTATGACAGGCTATAGAGCCATGAGCAAGCCTTTCGTAAAGACCTTCCCCGTCTTGAGTGAGGGCTTCCAAATTGAAACCGAGCTCTCCATCCATGCCGTCGACCATCGCTGGCGTATTAAAGACGTACCGGTTGAATACCGTGATAGGCCCATAGGCTCTGAGTCCAAGCTCAACACAGTAGGTGACGGTATTAAAGTTATCGCAATGATTGGAACGCTTTTTAAGGATTACCGTCCACTCAAGTTCTTTAGTCTTATTGCATTCATCTTTGCCATCATAGGTCTCACTCTCGGAATCCCAATTGTTGCGGAGTACTTCCAAACCGGCTTAGTCCCCCGCTTCCCCACAGCCATGCTCGCGGCCTCATTCATGTTTCTGTGCGGGCTGAGCTTGGCAACCGGCCTCATCCTCGACTCCGTAGCAAAAGTTGAGAAAAAACAATGGGAACTGCAGGTGTATAGCAAAACAGCATGCAATCACTAGCGATGCCACAAATTTTAAGGCGGTATACATATTATATTTATCATTTAATCATGCTATCCACCGCTTAATGGGAGCCGGGCTCCACTCAACCAGATTTAATCAGTCGTCGAAAAACCATCGAGCTACGTAGGCTATATTAAACAGAACTTTATTCTCAACACGAAGGATACAGAATGAGCATCCTGTCACGTATCGCCGACCATCTTCCCGCATCAAAGCGAGCAATTAGAGATCTTCGCTCAGATGTCTATGAACTCTATGAACTGAACCGATCCATCAATGCGAGGATCGAGCAGGCTGACAACGGTATTAACGACAACCTGAATTTTAGAGCCGAATGGCTTAAAAGTGATAACGACGGCGTTTCGATGAGAATCGAAACGATGCTTTGGCAGCTTTACCGAAACGACAACGAAGATCTGCAAGACGCAAAGAAGCGCTTTTTTACATCACTTCCAAAAGCCAACGGCGGACTCAGGGCCATGCAACTAGGATGCGCAAAACTACTAGGAGAGTTCGACACATTATGCAAAGACAACAATCTTCAATACTGGATTGCATTCGGAACGCTCCTTGGAGCAATCCGTCACCAGGGCTTTATTCCTTGGGATGACGATAGCGATCTCGGCATGATGAGGTCGGAAATTAACAAACTTATCAATATTGTCAGCAATGACGGACGGTATCGAATCTCAATCGTTTACGATGTTTGGAATTTCTGTAAGCAAATTCGTTTTATGTATGAGGACGTTAATAATCCCTGTTTTTTAGACTTATTCATATTTGAAGAAAGCAGAAGCGCCGATAAGAAGGCATTTGAGGAACAGCTAGGACTAAGAATGAAAATGATAGCGGAGATGAAAACCGCTTCATATTACAGCGAATGGAAAGAAAAGGAATTCATTCCAGCATCTGATCCGCTGGCTAATCGGATAGAAGAAACGTTTGCAAAATATCGGTCAATCGAAATGAGCCAGGGAATAATTGATGACCAAATAACTAATGGAATGCTGTGGGGCATTGAAAACATCTACTTTTTGTCTGATTACAAATGGGCTTGCCAAAAGCGAGAAGTGTTCCCGACGCAGACAATTTCATTTGAACGGATTCTTTGCCAGGCACCAAAAAATCTAAGAAAGTTTACCGAAGATGTATATGGAGATATCTATCGTGTTCCGATGGACATAACTACACACTGCGAACATGTCAGCAAAGAGCAACTCCGCGCATTAGAGAACCAAGAGTTATAGGGCGCTGCCATCAATGGATTGGCGTTCGACTCAAAACACCAATCCATTAAATGTGTTTAAACTTCATTATGACGACCGTGTAATTGTCCCTGCAATAGCACGGTCGAATCTTCTATGCCGGCCACTCTATGACGAGCGCCTGAATAGACTATATAAACTATCTAAATCGCCTAATCAGGGAAACCATTTTAAATATAACTTTATGTCGCTTTGTCCCAACTGGAAATAACGTCCGCTTTAATCCAAGCGGTCGGTATTCCGAAAGCGTAACTAAAAGGGACTCATACGCATCCATACACCTGGCCAAACGCCAATAATCACGACAAAGTGCATTCGCCGGTTCAGAGAATGGAGTCGTATCCGACGAATAGAGCAACAATCCGCTTTCATCGGAGGCCTTATATCGCTTTGCCGTGCACTCGTTGGCCCACATGCCAACTTCTTCAAAGGAAGCCACGGGCATACTGCTCGAATACGGGATAAGGCTGAAATTCAGCTTGCGCATCATAAGGCTTCGAACAGCAAATACACTTAGCGGTAAGCAGAAAGCATCTTTAGCGCTGCCCGGTTTCTTTTTATGCAACTGATACTTTTGAAACTCTTTAGCCAAATCGCCTCTTGGATCGATGCCCAGTTCAGATGCACAGGCACAGTACAACTCATATGGTTCAGGACAGATGATAGAAAGCTGAGACAAATCAACTATAAGAGCGGACGCCTCGCTCATCTCCCAACCATCCGCAGCGGCAAGATATGAGTCGCGCAAACGAGACGAAGCCGGCTTATTAAGCTCTTTCTCGAGGAAAACGCTCTTTACGGCAGCGAGTGAATCTTCTACGCCATTAATGATCTCGGCTGGGTCTTTTTTAAAGAAAGCACACCCCTCAACCCAAAGAACTCGATGGCGACCAATCAAATCGAAATTCATTATGCGAGGGAGTATAAAAGGCAGAACAATATGCGCTGCGGTAGCATCCATAGAACCAAAGAGGTCGTTGGGTCCAACTACCGGGAAAGTCGCTTGTATGATTTCCAGATTCTCCGGAATAGTCTCAAGTATGTTGAGGCAATCGCCAAAGCTAAACTGACAATTATGAATTAGAAGCAATCGATATTTTCTGGTCGCGTCAAGCTGACGAATTAAGCTCTCAAGCGCGACGGCAAATTTAATAGGCGACGATTCCGCATAGCGCCATACGATATCAACCGTTTGGTTATCGACGGCAGCAGCATTAAACGGAGCAGGCGTCTCTTCAAAGAAAACAAGCGGACGCTCAGCGATCTTAATCCCTCTCTTAGAGATATGAGAGACGAATACGCTATATAGAATCTCACCCAAATAGCCACAAATACGTTTGTGAGTAGTCGTTTTGTTCTCATAGTCATATTCAGAGTCAAACTGCTGGAGAATCGAAAACTCAAACGCACAGAGTTCGTCGAAGAGAGTCTTCTTCATCACGAAGCAGTTATAGCCCAAATACTTGGAACCGTTAAGATATGCGACGAGCTCGTCTACATAATCAGGCTGAACAAACTTGCAAATATCAACCATATGGTCCAGTTCGGCTTGAGTGACAAGGCCATAGGCACACATATGATCCTTTATAGTTTTCTTAGGACCACAAGGGGTGGGAACTCCCCTCACATCCCAATAAGGAGCACGTACAAGGTCAACCTTCTCGACACAGTCCCTGATCAAAGCCTCGTTTGCTAGCTGATACTTTTTAATTGAGAGTGGCGACAGACAGTCATCCTCAATCTGAGCATGATCGTTCGACTCATATTTCTTCTCATCAAAATTGAAAAAACGTCGGTAATGGCATTGGCCAACATAATCAGCCTCTAAGTTTTTCCAAGCCCAATACTGACCGCTCATTTCACAAAAAGTGAAATTTCGGTCGGAGATGTTTTCACCGCAATCGTCGCGTTGGCATCCAGGAATAGTCTCTTTACCCAAAGAGCCGACGTGAACGGGTAAATACAGGTCGGAATCAGGCGTGCAGACAGGCTTATGGCATGAGACTAGGATTTTGATGTTGGGTTTAGACATTAATTCCCCCGTTATGCCTTTAACTTAAATTGATCACGATGATTAGCATGATACTCAACCATAGTCTTTGTTTGTGCGCCACCGTAGCCGAGATGGCCTACAACAATATTTTCATTTACTACCATCACACGACCAGTAAAACACGCGTAGTTACAAATATGCTCCTCATCATCCCCAAGACCATACGGACCTCCGACAAAAGTCAGCGGGAAGTGCCCAAACTCGTTCCAGGCGTCACGCGAAAACAAAATGGCACCGATGCTATAGCGGATCGGGCAAATAGAATACTGGAAACCTTCATTTTCAATCGAGAAGCGCTCTGTTAGCGCATCGATATCGCGCAACACAGGCTGAGACTCGCCCCACATATAACGAGCAACCTTAGGCTCAGAAATGACCTGACGATTGTGGTGCAATCCATCGGAATACTTCATATCCGTGAGTCCGGTATTCCTAAAATCATCCAGAAGATTCAATTTGTCTAGCAAGCGAAGATGCCCGTAGCAACTGACATTAATTAAAGGAGAGACAAACGCTGGTTTATATAAGGTCTTTGACTCAAGCTCCTTGTAGGTATCAAGCATTGCCTCAAAGAAGCCCTTAGTCAAAAACATATCCTCATCAAGCTTATAAATCCACTTAGCCCTCGGATGGCATTCAATCGCAATATTCTGAACAACAGATAAATGATTGACAGAAGTCGACAGATAGGACCAGTCGTGATCAGCGGCGATCTGCTTAAGCTCTTCATTCACAAGCCCGCTGGTCATAACGCATACGTCAACATCGGAAGGCACATATGCCGCAATACGCCCAAAAACGTCTTCCCATAATGTCGGCTTATATCCCGCGAGAATAATGCAGAGCTTATCGCTGCCCTTGCTGCGGTCGACAAAGTCATGGGTACCAGACTGAATAGCCCGAACTGCCTCATCGCCACGGAGATCGCGACGAGCCTTTAAGAACGCTTTACCAAACTTATTTGAGTTAACGGCATCATAAACGGTGTTTTTTAGAGACATGCAATACTCCTACGAATCAGTAACATCAAAAATAATAAGCCACCCGCTTATCGACGAGTGGCTTATCGCGAAGCTCTAAAAATGAATAGAAACGGAACTTTGCCTTAAAGACTATTAAGAGGATGCTTTGACCAAAACGAAAAGAATAATTAACTAAAAGAAGAATAATCTATCTCATAAAGTCGCATATCGTCTTCCGACATAAGAAGCTTGAGCCCCGGAGTCGAATCTTTGATCGAATTAATGCCTTGCCATTTGTCCCAAGTATAGTAACCGTAGTAGCAACGCTCGTCGTTGATCTCACCGCCATAGTCCAAATTAAGAATGTACTTAATACCATTCTCTTTAAGGATGCGTTGAACATCTCTATTTGTAGCAAGCTTGTCGAGATGCAACCTCAGCGTTTGGTTATCACACGTCTCATTACCGAGCATCTCTGCAGCAGACCGACGGTAAAGAAGGTTTAAATCGTATAAAGGATATGCGAAAGCGCTGCCGTCATCTGCGTTGTTATATATCAACCCATCATCATTTTCGAGAAACTCAGCTACACGCTTACAAAAAAGTCGCTCTCTGGGATCAAACAAGTTGTCGCGCTTCGAATCATTCGAAAGCATAGAACAGGCGTGATAATCACCCAAACCCGTGTATACCCGTCCAAATCCGGGTAAATCGAAATCATTAATATAAAGAGCACACCAAGTGAAAATAAGACATACAGCGCAGGCTAAGAACTTCGCCCAAAGTTCGTATCCAAGTCTGTCAAATACCTTCACAGCAAGCGAAAAGAAAGTCGCAAGGCCAGCAGCAGCCAAAGGAATTGCCATAAGACCGGCACATGCGCCCAAACGGTACGGATCGGTATACCAAAAACCCGCAAGGAAGTGCTTTATAAAACCCGAAGATGATGCTCCGACTATATAAATGGCGGCAGCAATCAGATATGAGAAACAAAGCCACGAGCACTCGTTGTTGCGAAGCAAGACAAAGAAACCAATTGCCACGAATATAGCAAGAAGATAATTACCAGCCGGAAGTCGAAAAGAAAGCGACAGAACATTAACTATGGCCTGTAAATGCGAGGCGGTTATACCCCAAGTAAAAGAAACGGTGTTACTTAAAGCTGGATTAATAAAACAGACGATCCAAATAACTAGAATAAATAAAGAAGGAATCGCGAGGGAGATTAATCTCACAGAAAGAGACACGGCAGAATCCGCATGTTGTTTCTTTCCAATATACCAACTCGAAAACCGCAAAACAACATAAGGCGCAAGAAGGACAGCCATTGTAAATACTGCATTTGGATGAGAAAAATAAAGCGTAAGTACGCCAGCTAAAAACGCAAAGACATAACTCAGGGCGAACTGCTTCGTACACCCACTGAAGAAATTAATAAATATGGCTGCACAAGCCGGTACGAACATGAGACCCAAAGTGTTAGGGAACAAAGGGCCCGACACTGAAATTAAAGTACCCCAGGGAAAGCTATTAAATGCGAACAGAACCAGCACCCCCGCAACAACAACACCAAGGTCATCGCGAAATACCGTTTTAAAAAACAACAACACGCTTGATGGAAAAACGAATAGTACCATTACATAATTAGTAACGTTAGCCGCAAACGCAACATCCTGTCCAGAAAAGCTTGCAACAAGAGCAGCAAGCAAATGCCAAGCCGCAGGATAAAAGCCGTTAGCAATTGAAAGAATAGAGCTAGACGGCACATCATGATATAGGCCGACATTGAAAGTCGAAAAATCACCGACATCTAAAAAAGATCGAATAACAGCGAGATGAAATGAGTTATCAGAATCTTGAATGAAAGATGATGGCCCGTCCAGTGGTAGTAGAAAAATTTTCGTTGCAACAACAAAAGCTACGCCACAGTACAGAAACAAAACAACCCAATTTGAATGACCAAAAAAGGACTCTGTCATAGTAGCTTTTCGAGAGCAATCGATTAATCTGCAAGACAAGAATATTGCAGCAAGAATAAAACTGATAAGACACAGGTTCACCCAAGTGGCGAATATTCCAAGCTTTGAAATAACAATACTCACTATTTCAAGCAAGGCGATTGAAAACAACGGTGCGATTAAGATCGAATCAAGTCGGCAGAATCGCATCATGCGTGAAAGCACAAAACCTGGAACCTCTAAGAGAAGCAAGAGAAATAGTGAGGATATAAAGAAAGGTATCCACATAAATAAATTACCAGCCTAGCAATGCATACGTTAGACGACACGTTTTCATGATTTGAGTCAACGAGAAAGACAGTTTGGCTACCGAATATAAAACGAAACACTCGTTATTAATAAGTCAATCCTAAGAATCATCGCTATCAAGCGCAATTGACTGAGCCAGGCCATTAATGCGCTCCTCTTGCTTCGAAAGGCGCAGACAATTCGAAAAGTCCCTTACCACGAGGACGGCAATAACATAAAGAAATACAAAATTTGAAGCTGAGACAAAGCCAAGTTCAGAAGAAATAAAAAGCGCTATCTCAGGAAAAATGCCAAATAACACAAAGCTTAAGCTGAATAAAAGCCAGAACATGGAATCAAGAACCCGCATCTGGGACTTCTTCAATTTGCGGATAACGAAAAAGAACACCAGGGCAGCAAAAAAAATAAGCAGCGCCCGCAATGTAAGAGTCATTTTATATCACCTAAACCATTGAACTACTAGCAGCGTAGCAAACACTCGAAGCATATACTGAATCGACTTAACTGGATTTAAATAGCTCTCGCCACCTTGGCGCTCACGCATTGATACTTGGACCTCGGAAACCAGGTACCCTTGCTTTAAAAACAACGCGATTGATTCTGGCTCAGGATTGAGAGTGTTGTCGTAATAGTATTCTTTGAGTACAGAACTACTAAATAACCTAAAACCTGATGTGGGATCGCTGATACGACGACCGGTCAACATCTTGATTAGAACGGTAATCATTCGCGAACCTATCATACGCATCGATTTGTCTTTGCGAACAGTTAGGAACCTCGAGCCAATAACAATATCGGAACCAGATGTTTCAGCTTTCTCAACTAAAGCAGCTATATATTCCGGTCGATGTTGCCCATCTGCATCAAACTGAATCATATAGTCGTAACCATGATCGATGGCATATCGAGCCGCAGTCTGAAAACCAACGGTCAGCCCGCAGTTAATTGGCATTGTAATAACCTTGCAGCTCAACGAACCGCAAATCTCACCCGTTCGATCGCGTGAACCATCATTGATAATAATGAAGTCAAACCCTGAAGCAACCGAACGGAGCTCGTTAACCGTGCTTTCAATGCACTCCTCTTCATTATATGCAGGAATCGCAATAAGCACATTCGATTTAGACGACAATCAAACACCATTCTCTCGTGACAAATCAATAGAACCTGAACATCCATTCAATATATCTTATGAGAAACCAAGTCATACGATAATTATAAATAGGTGGAGGCTGCATTACACCAGACGAAAGGATGCGCACGGACGCCCGCATAGTAGACATCATCTCTTCGCCTCACTTACATTTGCCAGGCTAGTATCAAAGAGATTCCGAACAAGCACTCAAAGATGGCTGCAACTCAAAGACGGCTGCAGGATGGACGTCCGAGTTTAAAGAACATGCGTAACAACAAAGAGCTGGCTCACGAACATAATTCGAGCGGAAGATAATTTCAATTAGTGAGTAGAACTACTAATTGAAATTAGCAACAATCTGTTAGATTGCTAGAAACTGTTTTTACGCAGAAGAGAGTGATAGACAGAGAAACCTGGAAAACATAAACGCTGATGAGTAGCCACAGCTCGGTTCACCAACCATTCAGAGCGGCTGGGCAAAGGTTTATGTCAGTTCCGACCACAACAAGAGCCATGAATTACTTGAATAGAATCGAGTGAGATTGCATCGTTGAACAATCAATTTAATTCGCACTATTAAAATTGGTATAGGGGCGAGCCAGCCTCATCCCTATACCAGAAGTTCAAGATAATCGAAATGTCAAACTAACACAGCTTGAGATACTCCCCCAGCTCTTCCTCCCAGTCGGGCATGTGGAACCCGACCGACTCGAGCCCGGACAGGTCGAGCGCGGAGTGGACCGGGCGCGGTGCGACGGGGCCCTCGGCGCTCGCGTAGTAGTCGGCGGTCGATACCGGCACGACCTTCTCCCCATTGCCGTTGGCGGCCTCGAAGACGGCGCGTGCGATGTCCGCCCAGGACTTCACCGCGCCGGATCCGGTGCAGTCGTAGGTGCCGTAGGGGGCGTGCGTCCCCAGCACGTGGAAGATGGCCTCGGCCATGTCGCGCGTGAAGGTCAGGCGGCCCAGCTGGTCGTCGACGACCGTGACCTGCGCGAGCCCGTCCTCCGGGTCGGCGACGCGGTCGGACAGGCACTTCATCGTCTTGACGAAGTTGTGCCCCTCGCCGATGACCCAGGAGCTGCGCATGATGTAGTGGCGCGGGCACCCGGCCACGGCGATGTCGCCGGCGGCCTTGGTCTGGCCGTAGACGGACAGCGGGCTGAAGGGCTCCTCCTCGTCATGCACCTCGGCCGTGCCGTCGAAGACGTAGTCGGAGGACACGTGGACGAGCGTGATCCCGTGTCCGGCGCAGGTACGGGCGAGCAGGGCCGGCCCGGTCGCGTTGGCCTTCCAGGCGGTCACGCGGCCCTCGGGGGCCTCGGCCCTGTCCACGGCCGTGTAGGCGCCGCAGTTGATGACCGTGCCGTAGAGCGACCAGTCGTACTGCGAATAGGCGTCCGGGTCGGACATGTCGAAGGTGTCGATGTCGCAGAAGTCGAAGTCCTTCGCCACGCCGCGCTCCTCGGCGAGCGCGCGCACCGCATGGCCCAGCTGGCCGTTGCAGCCGGTGACGAGGGTGCGCTTCGGCGCCATGGGTACGACGTCCTTGAGCATCGGGTGGTTCAGGTCGGCCTCGGAGACGGTGGCCTCCTCCAGCGGGATGGGCCACCCGATGGCGAGCTCGGGATCGGCGAGGTTCACGAACGTGTAGGTCCTCTTGAGCTCGAGCGACCAGTGGGCGTCCACCAGGTAGGTGTAGGCGGTGCCGTCCTCCAGGGCCTGGAAGGAGTTGCCAACGCCGCGCGGGACGTAGATGGCCTTGGAGGGGTCCAGGACGGTCGTGAACACCTTGCCGAAGGTCTCACTGCCCTCGCGCAGGTCCACCCAGGCGCCGAAGACCGAGCCGCGGGCCACGGAGATGAACTTGTCCCAGGGCTCGGCGTGGATGCCGCGGGTGACGCCGCGGCTGTCGTTGTAGGAGACGTTGTTCTGGACGACGCGGAGGTCCGGGATGCCCAGGGCGCACATCTTGGCGCGCTGCCAGTTCTCCTTGAACCAGCCGCGCGAGTCGCCGTGGACGGCGAGGTCGACGACCTTGAGGCCCCCGATGCCGGTCTCGGCGACGGAGAGGTCCTTCTCGAATGCGATGTCTGCCATAGATCTATCCCCTCCTATTGGCCCTGTGCGCGGTACCTGGCCTCGGTGGCCTCCTTGGCCGGGCGCCACCAGGACTCGTTCTCGACGTACCAGTCGATGGTGACCTTCAGGCCCTCGGCGAAGTCGGTGTGGGCCGGCCTCCAGCCCAGCTCGCGCTGCAGCTTCGTGCTGTCGATGGCGTAGCGGCGGTCGTGGCCGGGGCGGTCGGCGACCCAGTCGAAGTCCTCGGGGTCCTTCCCCATCGCCTCGAGGATCATGCGCAGGACCGTGATGTTGTTCCTCTCGCCGTCGGCGCCGATGAGGTAGGTCTCCCCCGTGCGGCCCTTGGTGAGGATGTCCCAGACGGCCGAGGAGTGGTCCTCGGTGTGGATCCAGTCGCGGACGTTCTCGCCGCGGCCGTAGAGCTTGGGGCGCACGCCGTCGACGATGTTGGTGATCTGCCTGGGGATGAACTTCTCCACGTGCTGGTAGGGGCCGTAGTTGTTGGAGCAGTTGGAGATCGTGGTGCGCAGGCCGTAGGTGCGGGTCCAGGCGCGCACGAGCATGTCGGAGCTGGCCTTGGTGCTCGAGTACGGCGAGGACGGGTGGTACGGCGTCTCCTCGGTGAACTTGGCTGGGTCGTCGAGCGCCAGGTCGCCGTAGACCTCGTCGGTGGAGACGTGGTGGTAGCGGATGCCGTATTTGCGGACGGCCTCCAGCAGGCGGAAGGTGCCCTCCACGTTGGTGCGCAGGAACGGCTCCGGATCGGCGATGGAATTGTCGTTGTGGGACTCGGCCGCGTAGTGCACGATGGCGTCGTGGCCCGGGACGATCCTATCGAGCAGCCCGGCGTCGCAGATGTCGCCCACGACGAGCTCCACGCGGTCGGAGGGCAGCCCGGCGATGTTCTCGGGGTTGCCGGCGTAGGTCAGCTTGTCCAGGACGGTGACATGTACGCCCGGGTGGTTGTCTACGACGTAGTGCACGAAGTTGCTGCCGATGAAGCCGCAGCCGCCCGTGACGATGATGTTCCTGGGCTCGAAGAGCTCTTCAGACATGTTTCTATCTCCCATTTAATCGGATTAGTACTCGCGCGGGCTGTTGACGATCTCGCCGGCGGCGACCTTCTTGAGGTGCCGCCCGTAGACCGACTTGCCGTAGGCCTCCGCGGCCTCCTCCAGCCCGGCGGTCGTGATCCAGCCGTTCTCCCAGGCGATCTCCTCGGGCACGGACACGGGCAGGTCCTGGGAGTGCTCCACGGCGCGGACGAACTCGGCGGCCTCGTGCAGGCTCTCCATGGTGCCGGTGTCCAGCCACGCGTAGCCGCGGCCGAGGGTGACCACGGACAGCGTCCCCTCCTCCAGGTACATCCGGTTGAGGTCGGTGATCTCCAGCTCGCCGCGGGCCGAGGGCCTGACCTCATGGGCCTTGGCGGCCACGTCGCCCGGGTAGAAGTACAGTCCGGTGACGGCGTAGGAGCTCTTGGGCTCCGCGGGCTTCTCCTCGATGGAGACGGCCCTCCCCTCGCCGTCGAACTCCACGACGCCGAAGCGCTCGGGGTCGTCCACGTGGTAGCCGAAGACCGTGGCGCGGCCCGACTCGGCGTTCTGGACGGCGCGCGTCAGGTGGCGGCTGAGGCCGTTTCCGTAGAAGATGTTATCGCCGAGCACCAGGGCGCACGGCTCGCCGGCGATGAAGTCCTCGCCGATGGTGAAGGCCTGGGCCAGGCCGTCGGGGCTCGACTGCTCGGCGTAGGACAGGTTCACGCCGTAGCGCGAGCCGTCCCCGAGCAGGCGCTCGAAGTTGGGGAGGTCCGTCGGCGTGGAGATGACCAGGATGTCCCGGATGCCCGCCAGCATGAGGGTGGACAGCGGGTAGTAGATCATGGGCTTGTCGTAGACCGGCAGCAGCTGCTTTGAGGTCACGAGCGTGAGCGGGTACAGGCGCGTGCCAGACCCGCCGGCGAGGATGATGCCTTTCATATAAATACCTCCGCTGGAACAATTTTATAAAGTATTACTATTTTGGCCTTTCGAGTATAAAACATTGATTAAACGCGCGATCTTATCTGGCCAAAACTTTCGAAGCATCAAGTAATCTTCCGTAGTGCGCGTATTATCTTTAATAAGTGCAGACGTTTCAGATTCAGAATGAATTCTATGCCTTGTGAGTTTTTCTGAACAATAGCAGAAGTCTCCATCCAGTTGAGAAATATGCTCCCATGCTTCCCAATCCAAATTCGATTTAAAGCCTTCCTTAAAAATCGGAGTTTTTAAATTGGGCAGAACTAAGGTCACCGATGGACAACAGATTGATGACCCAAAAGAAAGAGAAAGGCGTTTTACAAACTTTTTCGAAGATAATTGTTTACTTTTCAGGGGAAACAATAAAATCCTTTTTATGTTTAGAAGCAAACTCGACGAGCAAACCGAGCCATCGCGAAGCTCCTCATAATCCGTAAAGAAAATCAAAGGTTTGCGGCTCTGATTCACTCGCTCGAGCATACTTTCGACATATGAGCAAGAGTAGACATCGTCTTGATGCGCAATAGTAATTAGCTCAGTTGAACAATGATTGACAGCGCAATTCCAGTCATGAGCTATACCCGCAGCACCTTCATTGATAAATAAAGGCAAACCGTAACGATCAGCAACCGAAGCGATTAGATCGTTAGGAGTGCTTGTCGAGATAATGACATTAGATTGTATGGATTGATTTAAAAGTGATTCAACGCAGTCAATCAAATAAGGCGATTTTCCATACGCGCAAACAACAAAGGTATGATTGTATTTGCTATACAATTCCGCTCCCTGAAAGTCTAACAACTGTAAAATATTCTAGAACAACTATACAAGTGTTATTGGAGATAACTTGATGAATCTCGTTTATACGATTGATAACAATTTTGTTCCTCAATTGGCCGCGAATATTCAATCAGTAAAACAAAACAACCCTAATATCCATTTGAATTTCTATATATTATCGATGGGTTTAAGTAAAGCAAATGTTAACAACTTAACAGACTTTTTCTCTGATGAGCTATGCGATGTAATCATCATTGACATCAGCGATTTTAAAGACAGGATTGCATTTGAATTCGACACAACGGGATGGAATGAGATTGTCCTTGCACGACTCCTGCTAGACAATTATCTTCCGAATAAAATTGAAAGGGTCATTTACTTAGACGCTGACACAATTTGCAGGTCATCTTTAAGGGGACTCTGGCAAGCTGACCTAGATGGAAAGACTATTGCCATGGCACCGGAACCCACAGCAGACAGAAATAGAAGAACAAGCCTCGGCATTGGCTCCTATCCATATTGCAATGCCGGTGTCGTTCTCTTTAATTTGAAAAAATGGAGGGATAACGACATGGAGAAAGGAATACTAAATTTCTGCAAACAGAATAAAGAGAAGTTGTTCGCAAACGATCAGGATGCCTTAAACGTCTATCTCAAGGACGACATCAAAGTAATGTCAATTTCTTATAATTATTCAAATTTATTCGATTACTATCCATTTGAATATTTAAATAAACTTATGCCAAACTTCTGCAGCAAAATAGCATTCGAACATGCAAGAGCAAATCCGGCTATAGTTCATTTTCTCGGAGAAGATCGACCTTGGCGAGCTGGAAACACCCATAGGTTCTCTTCAGACTATTTCTATTATCTTAGACAAACCCCTTGGTCTGAAGCTCCAATCGAATATGGCTGGGAGCAGTACTACAAGGCATGGGGTTTGTTCAATACAATTACTTCGCCCTTTCCTTCCGCGAGATACAAAGCCATCACCTCGCTTATTCCTTTATTCATGAAAGTTCGAGCAAAGAAAAGGAGGCAAGATGAATCCCGATAAGAACAAGGCGTGCGTCATTTTGCCAACCTATAACGGGGCTAAGTTTATCAATGAGACTCTAGTCTCGATTAACAATCAGTCCTACAACAATATAGATGTATTCATCAGAGATGACGGCTCCACGGATAGCACCGTTGAAATGATTAAGTCTTTTATTAAAGACAAAGATAACTTTACATTACTAGATAGCGACAATCAAAATCTTGGAGTCCCCGGCAGCTTCTATGAGATTTTGCGGAGGATTCCGTCTACTTATGGCTATTATTTCTATGCTGATCAGGACGATTACTGGGAGAAACAAAAAATAGAGTATGCCATCAAGTTATTAAATGATCAGCACAATGATATTCCTAAGGTGTACTTCTCTTCTTTTGAGTATTGCGACTCCAATTTAAATCACATCCGCTATTCTTCCGACCAAACTAAGAACTGCGATTTTTATCACAGCTTGTTTTACACACTAGGACTTGGTTTCACTATCGCATTTAACCGTGAAGCATTTAACCAGTTTATTAAAAATGTTAATCCAGGCGACGAAATGCACGACAGATGGATAATACGCTGTGCCTGCGCACTAGGCCAGCTGGTTTACGATAAAAGACCTACAGCAAAGCATATCAGGCATGACGCAGCCGTAACCGCTTCTGATAACCACATGATTGATTTATTCAAGTATTTTATTAAAGAGGAGTTGTTTGGCACAAAGGCACAAATTGAAGCAGAAAAACTTTCACATTTTAAGAATTGTTTTAACGATAAATTAAATAACGATGAATTGGAAGCACTAAATCTGTTCACTGAAGCAAAAGGCATACCAAGCCAGCTCAAAAAAGCGCTGTTCCCACATCGACTAAGACCAACTTATATAAGTGAATTTTGCCTCAGGTTCCTATTTTTGATTGGAAAAATTTAAGTTGCAAATACAAAATCCCCCCCAAGTTCAAATCGTAATGGCCGTTTATAACGGATCTCTCTATTTGAAAGAACAAATAGAATCGATTATCAACCAGGATTATAAAAACTGGCAACTACTCATTTCGGACGATAATTCAAATGATGACAGCGTAGAGATCATCAATCGCTACGCTGCTAAAGATAATAGAATCAAGGTTGTATTAAAAGATTCAGCCTTCGGTAATGCGGGCACACATTTCTTATCGCTATTAAAGATAACTACCAGCAAATACGTCATGTGTTCCGATCAAGATGACGTGTGGGATTCAGATAAAATAACCACATGCCTCAGCGCTATGATACAAGAAGAGGCGATGTCCCCTGACACCCCGATCCTCATTCATACTGATTTAAGAGTGGTTGACAGTAAATTAAATCGCATTGCCGATTCTTTCTATAAGTATTCAGGTATTAATCCAAACACCTCAACCTTCGAATTTCATATTGCAACGGCAAATGTTACTGGATGCACTATGCTAATTAATGACAGTCTAAGAGACCTGATCAAATTAACGAATGATGATCGCTACATTTGCATGCATGATTGGTGGTGCTCGTTAATCGCATCGGCATTTGGACGTATCGGCTTCATAGACAATCAAACAATTTGTTATCGTCAACACGAAAACAATACTCTTGGTGCACAAGAAAAATCTTTATGGAATTCTATACATCAGATAGAAAAGCTAAAAGCCGATACGATTAAAACTATTGAGCAGGCTGAGTCTTTCAAAGAAGTTTATGGCTCCATGTTAAGTAAAAAACAAATAACTCATCTCAATAGCTACATTCAATTAAAAAGCTGCAGCACCATTCAAGTACCAATTAATTTGAATAAGGCAAGAGTATGGAGACACAACCTGCGTGGTAATCTTGGGCTCATAGGGACCTTTATCTTAATATCAGTAACAGGCTCTGAAATAGATTCATAACGATTCAAAAATAGAGCTGTTATTTAGTTTTTAACCAATCAGGTGTATAGGGCATATTATATTTCCCCTGCTTAATATGCCTCAATACTTTTAAAGCGCTGGGTTCCTCTGAATTGATCATAGGAAACGTTTTGACGGTATTCTGGTTTTTAATTAGCCAGACATTCAATAAAATCTCTGAGACATAACCAAAAATACGTTTTTGCGACTTTGAATAGTCACTAAGATCAACAATATTCTCGAATTCAAAGAGAATCTTAAATAACCATTCGCAGTACGAGTCAAATAGTTGCTTAGAACAAATCAACATATTGCAATAATAAGCTGATCCTGAATTTAGAACAGCATCATATGTTTCAACATACTCCTTCGATTTATTAGATATGGTGTCTCGCAAAACACCTAAATCAGTCTCATGACCGACACTAAGTGCATAATTTGAAAATACAGTTCTATTTTTCCAAATATACTGCTCGGGCAAAACGAAATCACAATAACTTAGCGCAGAGAGAATGTCATCTTCCTTTAAAAAATACTTATAGCTATTCGAAAATCGATTAGTCGATAAGTACCTACGGTAATGTTCAATGCCGATAAAACCATCAGAAGCTATATTCTTCCATAACCAATATACGGCAGTTAATTCACAGAATGTACTGTTTTTAGCAGAGATGTTGTCACCGCTGTTATCCCTAATTATTGGAGCATCGTTCCAAAAAAGCTCATTTCCAAAACCAACCTGAATAGGGCAATAGAGCGGATCGCGGGGAAACTCTGCCTGTTTATGCGTTACGACATAGATTTTATTGTTCACGAACAACCCCTATAACAAGAAATCGGACTGTTTTATAGTACAGAACACTAAAGCATAAATAAATGAAAGCGCCGAAGAGTATCAGACTGAGTAAATAGACCCACGAATAACCCAAATACGTGATGAATACAGGAGAAAAAATTGCAACCAAAAAGAGCATTAATACACCGATAATCACATAGGGAAGCGCACTTACAACCATACGGTATAAATTAAGCTGCTTTTTTACGTAACAACCCTGAACAAACAAGACGGTTAGTTCCGTGAGAACAGTGGCGATTCCAGCACCAATGGAGCCATACGGTTTTAATAGCAAACAACACAGTAATATATTTGCAATTGCTCCGAAAACAACGGACTTAGTGTATTGTTTGTCCATGTTCTTAGGCAGCATATATTGAACACCCAGTACATTGCTTGCAGCAATGATTGGAATCATAATTGCTACGATAGGAAGAACAATGGAACACTTTCCGAAGCCTGGCCCAAAATAGATATCAGCAATCGGCTTGGCAACCGCAACAATCCCAAAAGCAAGTCCAAGAGAAATAAACTGCATTATTTCAAAGGAGCTCTGGAGAAGAGATTCAGACTCTTTCCCATTACTTGAGCAACTCATAGATTCAGTCATATGAGGAAGCATCACGGTACCCAATGCAGTAACAACTGCCAAGGGCATTCTTGCCACTTTGTCGCTGTATTCAAACAGTCCAGCCTCATTCATACCAGAAACCAAACCTAAAAGAATCTTATCAAAAGACGAATAGAGCGATATAGCGATTACAGGTGCAAACAACCTGAGATTCGGAACAAAATGTCGCTTAATCTCTGCCCAGGGACACCTAATGAAATCAACATATTGATTTAAAAATGGGAACAGCATGAGGGCATTCAAGAAAAAGGGGAGCGAAATCCCCAACACGTATGCCCACAAATCATTAGAAGTTCTACAAAATACAAAAATGATAAAGGTACCGACTAATTTCGTGATAACACTTCTGACGGTTGGGACAGCGAACTCCTCCACCCCGAAATACAGCCAAGAAATATCAAGGGAGCTTGACACCACCCAAAATAGCCATAAAAATGAGCTGACAATATAATCTCTATTACTGAAAGCAATTATATAAAGTATATATACACATACAATCGGAAGAGAGACTAAGACTTGCGCGGCCCAAGCGGAGCAAAATACCTTGGATCTCCGCTCTCTGTTATTACCACATTTAGCAATCTCTCGAACTCCATATTGAGCCATTCCAAGCGTAGCAAACAATACAAAATAGTTTGCTATCGAGTACGTATATGAATAAACTCCAACACCGTCCGTTCCAAGTACACGTGACACATAAGGAATGGTAAGTAAAGGAATTAATAAAGATAAAACCTGATACGTAGTATTCCACACCATGTTTTTTACTAATTTATTGCGAGACGACACTCCGAAACTCCAATTAATACCTAGCCAACATAACAGGATAGCTCTCTCGCAATTAAGGCTATATGCTCACCATAACCTTCACCAGGAACAGCCCATTTCCCATTCAACTGTGTTAAATATTGAGCTGAACCCCTTTTAACCATAGAAAATCTTGGATCGACGCAATCTCCAAGAAGCGGATCCGTTGATGCATACGCCTATAGATGCTGAGCCTGGGCCCGCAAACCAATACCCACCGAATCAAAAGAAGCACCGGATACGCCGCTATCAGTTGACCCCAAGCCTCCAAAATTGCACTGTCCCGCGGAAACATTACCTCCGAATCGAAGCCACCCAGTCTCAATCATAACTTGCGCAAAAAGCACTTCAGGACGAACTCCCTCAAACGATGCTTCGGCTATCAGGGTTTTACAGAATTCAATAATGGTGCCGGCGCCCTTATCTTTAAGAATATCAGAAGGGTAAACACCCATGCCAACCTTAGACAGATAATAACCTGCCATTTGATCATAATTTACAAAAGAGACCCCCATAATCAGCTCGTCATTTGAAAAGGGAGCGCCGGATCGGCCTTCATAAAATCCGAAAGTAAGGTAATGCAAATAATACAAATCGAGTCGATTTCCATATGCAATTTGCAAATCAGTATATCGATTTTTATAGCTCTGCACGTCGAACGCCTCGTTGCCGCGGCGACCCTCGGCCATGCCGCAGCTGACGAAGTGGCCGATGACGCCCGTGTCATCGAGGAGGACGAGCGACCCGACTGACCTCGAATAGAAGGACCTGACGTCAGTGTTGTGCTCGAGATAGTACTCCGGGTCGTAGACGGCAGAGTAGTCCGTGCCGCCG
>CAUBVH010000003.1 GCA_958439425.1 uncultured Collinsella sp. | reverse complement strand
GTCGAGCACGACCAGGTCAAACTGATGCTTCTCGAACTCCTCGATCGCGGACTGGCCGTCGCCGACGCCCACAACCCAGTAGCCTTCGCGCTCGAGATAGGCAGCGACGGCGTCACGGATTGCCTTCTCATCCTCGACCAGCAGAATCTTTTTTGCATCTGAAGCCATAACACGGCCCCCCTGTCTCAATTAGCTAAGAACAAGCCCATTTTAACGCACCTGAACCCGCCGGATGCCACTATGACGCGGCAGCTCGGCGGGCGGTACTCACAATTACAACGCGCTTATTCCCCTGTTGGCGCCTTTTTAACCCCTCTAAGCTTAAAGAGAGAATAGGCGTGCGGTGACCGTCTCTGGTATACCCCGGCTGTTGCGCACCGTGGCGTACGTAAGGAATGAGTCCGATTTTCCCGCCGTAGCAGGATAATCGCCATACTCCAGGGCTCGGTCGGGCGACAGGAGCGAGCCGTAGGTCTTAGCCGAAGTGTCAATCAAAAAATGCGACGCCTGGACTTTAACCAGGTATTTATTTTTCCTTCCCGCAGCGCACGCGAGCGGCTCACGCGAAAGGAAGAGGTACGGCCCGCCCTCGTTACCGATATAGGTGCCCATATTGCCCAGGCTACCCACACCGTTATACGTCGCCTCAATGGAGAACACGAAGGTGTCGCCCATATACACGGCCTCGAAAGGCGAAACCGACGAAGGAAGCACCAGCTGAGCTCGCTTCGTGTTGTTGCCGTCAGTCAGGTCGATCGCCGTCATACCGTAATAGACGCCCTCATCATTGTGCACGCGGGGCGAGATGGTCAGGATGCCGTCGCTCACACGCGGGGCGGATGCGAAGCGGCCCGTCGATTTCCAAATAGTCTCAGGCTTGGACTCGCTGGGCGACTGACGGTAGCAGTACGAATCGTTACTCGTCTTGCTGCCGCCGGACGAGGGCATCTTATACCAGATGACCGACGACCCATACGCTGTGAAGAGCGGCGGATCGTAGTTTTCGCCACCGCGATCGAGCTCGACAGCGTTGCCGGTAAGGGAGGAGCCTGCAAGGTTTTGCGCATAGAGTTTCCAAGACGCATTGGCAAAGTTCATCTCGACCCACGCGAACACGCCATCACCCGCACGAACGTCGTAAAACGCATAACCGGTTCCCTCAACGGGATCCTCGATAAGTGTGGTAAGCGAGCCATCGCCCAGGTTGAGCACACCAAGCGTATTGGCATGCAGGGCAGAAGCAGGCGCCATCATCGCGGCAGCGTAGTCGCCATCGCAGTAGTACAGCAGCGTGCCCAGCGGCAGCGTCCACGAGGCCGTGGGCTCAAGATCGATATCAACTGCCTCGTACTCATCAGTGATCGAGACAATCTTCGAATCGTCCTTGATAACCTGCGGCTCGCCAGCGGCATCATCACTGGTGCCTGTTTTTTTCGAGCAACCGGCAAGCACCGTGGCAGCGCCCGCGGCAGCACCGCCGAGCACAAAGCCACGGCGCGATATTCCATTCTTGATGTGGTCGGCGATACCCATTAGGCGATCTCGGCGCGAGCGGCCTCGATAGCGCGCGTAAGCTGATCGGCGCAAGAGGTCTTTTTCATACCGCAGGTATTACCGGCGAGAACCTCGATTACGCGATCGGCAGGAACACCCTCGACCAGCTTGGAGATTGCCTTGAGATTGCCGTCACAGCCGCCGGTAAACTCAACGCCCAGCACCTTATTGCCGTCATCGGAAAGGTCAAGGTGAATATTGCGAGAGCATACACCCTGAGGCTTGTAGTCAAAACTAATCATTGAGATCCCCTCTCAGAAAGAAATTTCAGACGTCTATTATCCCCGCCTGGGCCGACTTATGATCGCAAGCACCGATTCAACATCCTACGATGCATGGACTCGTGGGGGCAAGATTAGCAGTCCGCACCCTGTGCGTGGACAGTGCGCTTCTCCCGATACATATTGTGGTCGGCGACACGATATACATCGGCCAGCGTGTTTCCAGCCGTCTCGACGGTCGCCACGCCAATCGATGCGCTGACCGTCAGGGCCTCATCGCTTACCGCGGCAAGACCGAGACGAAGATCCTGTTCCAGCCCGAGCGCAGACTCGTTGTCAGTATGGGGGCAAACCAGCAAAAACTCGTCGCCGCCAAGGCGCATCGGCAGATAATCCGCACCAGCCACCCGCCGCAGCACGGACGCCGTCCGTCGCAGCAGTTCATCCCCCATCTCGTGACCATAGATGTCGTTGGTCCGCTTGAGATAATTGCAGTCCAACATAATCACGCTCACGGGCAAGTCCTCGTTTACCAGGCTATCTCCGCGCGATTCAAGATAGTTGCGGTTGCGAAGCCCCGTCAGTTTATCTTGGTATGACAGCTCCTCGGCATGCTTGACCATCGATATGTTGTGCGTCGCCACGACGACCGACTCCAGCCGGCCTTGCTCATCGCGATGCTGGGGGACAACCTGTAGCGAGTACCAAGCGCCTCGACAATCTCGCACCTCGGCAGCCAAGTACGGTACGCCCTCCATACGTTCACGAAGAGTACTTATATCTACGAGCCCCACGACCGCTTCGCGGCTTTCGGGGCTCACGATATCCCGGCAGACCGTGTCCATAAAGTCATATGCCTCGCTGTGCTCGGCAAATATCTTCGCTATCGCCGGCGACATATTGATCCCCTCGATCTCGAGGGTGTCGAGATGCAAAAGGAAGGTCGAATCGTAGATGGCGCTTATGGCATTGATAATGCCGAGCTGTTTATCCTTTTCGACCAAATTGCGGTGGTCAACGATATTTCGAGCCAACAGCACCACGACCCAAAACGCAAGGCTCACCAAGACGCCAGCAGCGACAAATGTGATCCTGCCAGACATGACCTCAGATTTGGGATACAGCGCAAACAGGCGGTAGTCCTTATACGCCGCACGCACGGCATACCAGGTAGCCCCCCGATATTCGACACGTGTTAGTCCTTCGTCTTTCCAGTCAATTCCACTATCGACGAGAAGTCGAGCAAGGGTTATATCGACGGTCGAATCGTTTGAAGAAACGATTTGCGCATCGCGCATCACGAACACCGTTGGGCTCTGATGGAATGTGTTGTTCACGAGCACGTCGGCGATCGTATACGAATAATCATCGGCGGGCTCGGGCGCAAGCGATCGATACCCCAGCGCTACGCCATCACCGTACGGAACAACACTCACGGCAAAGTCGACATCTCGACGCTCAACGACCGTCGAGTAGGACACCTTGGAGCCTCGATACATCGATGCGACCGACGAACAGGCAAGCTCCTCTCGCCACAGCATCAGCGGATCGCGACCGTCGATATCGTAATGAGCGGTCATATGGCCGTCGGCGTCCATGACCAACATTCCCGAAAGGTACTCGGAATGGACGTACTCCTCGACACGATCATCGTTGACTTCAACGCGATCAGGCGGCAAGAACGTCGAAAACGACTCGAGCGCGGCATCCAAATTGTGCGTCGCCTCGGTTTTTCTTCCCTGTTCATATCGGTCATATTTTTCGCAGGCGTTTTTTAAAAACACCATGGTTTCCTGGCCAAATCCAAGCGTTTTATCGAGGCAGCGGTGCGTGCCGACCACGTATAGCAGACCCAACAAGACAACGCTGGCCACAACGCAGATAGCCGCGGTGACTAATGCCTTTCGGCGCAAGCGGCGCTCATCATTTGTCATGATTCCGCTCCTTGCCCGTCCGTCGTCGCCCCTTCCTTGTACTTGCCCATAATGCGCTCAATCGTGCCATCTCGATCCATCTCGAACAGCACGGTATTGAGGTTTTTGACGTACTCCCCCTCATAGCCGTCCTTAAACGCGACGCCAAGGTCAACCGTCATAACGTTGTCGGCAAACACGCGATAAACACCGGGATACTGCGCGACGAGCCGGTCAAGCGATTGGACGTCCGCCATCCAACAGTCAACATACCCCTTGACGAGGGCGGCTTTGCAGAGTTCGGCGGAGCCATATGATTTGATATGCACGTCCGACGAGATTTCCAGATCGCCTGCAAGCAATCGGCGTTCACTCACCGAACCCGCAATCACCGCAACGGTCTTGCTTCCATCGAGAGACGCCAAACCCTTGATACCACTCGTTTTCTTGGCGGCAACCGAGACTGTCACGGTCAGATACGGCTCAGTCCAGCAATAATCGTCTTCGCGATAATTGGGCGAATAGTCGCACCACAGACAATCGATATCGCCGTTTTTGAGCAGGCGGTCACGATCATTCCAAGATATGTCAATGAATTGCGGCTTGATTCCCGCACGCTTGCAGGCCTCTCGGGCGATATCGATATCGATACCGGCGTAATCGCCCGCGATATCGGTATACACATAGGGATCGTTATCCGTAACGCCGATTTTGAGCACCGGGAGATCTTTATCGGCTTCGCTCGATGAGGTAAAGCTGCTTCGAACGGTATACGTCAGGGCAACCGCACAAACGGCAACAAGGAGTATGAGCACGGACGAGACGATGGCGTCTCGTTTGATACGTCTGGGCACACGGCTCTTTTCATCGAAACAGCAGATAAGGTTCATTTTATTACCAGGGGGCCAGTGCAACAGCGAAAAAAGCGCCTTGCCCAAGACGGGCAAGGCGCCAATGGTTGAAATGTATCCGCAAACGGTCGAATTAGGTCAACCCTACTCGAAGCTCAGCTGCCCCAGGCGATCGAAGACCGTGTCGATGCGGGTGAGGAAGTCCCACGGATCGAAGATCTCGTCGAGCTTCTCCTGGCTGACGGTGCAGCGCGGATCGGCCTCGAGACGCTCCTTAAAGGTGGGGCCGGAGACACAATCCTGCACCTCGTGCCAGGTAGCCATGGCGTTTTCCTGCACGATAGCATAGGCATCCTCGCGGGTGATGCCCGTATCGACGAGGGCCAGCAGGACCTTGGAGGAGAAGATGAGGCCGCGAGTCTTGTTGAGGTTGGCCATCATGCGAGCCGGATACAGCTGCAGGCCGTCGATAACGCGGATGAGACACTGGAACATGTGGTCAAGCGCAATAAAGCTATCGGCCTGGGCAACGCGCTCGGCGGAGGAGTGCGAAATGTCGCGCTCGTGCCACAGGGCGACGTTGTCAAAGGCGACCTGGGCGTTGGACTTCACGACGCGCGACAGGCCGCAGACCTTCTCCATGGTGATGGGGTTGCGCTTGTGCGGCATGGCGGAGCTGCCCTTTTGGCCCTTGCGGAAGGGCTCCTCGGCCTCGAGCGTATCGGTCTTCTGCAGGTTGCGGACCTCGGTCGCGATGCGCTCGCAGGTGGCCGCCGTAGTGGCAAGCACGCCGGCAAGGTAGGCATGGTGATCGCGGCTGATGACCTGCGTGGACAGCGGATCGTGGACCAGGCCCAGGTGCTCGCAGACGTACTCCTCGACGAACGGCTCGATGGAGCTGTAGGTGCCGACGGCACCGGAGATGGCACCGAAGGCAACATTCTTGCGAGCGTCCTCAAGACGATCGAGATCGCGCTTGAGCTCCCACGCCCAAGAGCCGAACTTCATACCGAAGGTCATCGGCTCGGCATGAATGCCGTGGGTGCGGCCGGCGCAGAGCGTATTGCGCTCCTCGAAGGCGCGGCGCTTGCAGATCACGCCGAGCTTCTTGACGTCCTCGATAATCAGGTCACACGCCTGAGTAAGCTGATAGCACAGAGCCGTATCACCCAGGTCGGAGCTGGTCATACCGTAGTGAACCCAGCGGCTAGGCTTGGGCTCGCCCTCGGGAACATCGGCGTCGATATATTCCTTCATGTTGGTCAGGAAGGCGATGACATCGTGGCGCGTGACCTCCTCGATCTCATCGACCTTTGCCTTCTCAAAGTTGGCGTGATCGCGGATCCACTGGGCCTCTTCTTTGGAAATACCGATCTTGCCGAGCTCCGCCTGAGCCTCGCAGGCCAGGACCTCAATCTCCTGCCAAATGGCGTACTTGTTCTCGAGGGAGAAGATGTGTCCCATCTCCGGGCGGGTATAGCGATCGATCATAGCGGCTCCTTTTTGGCTATTGGCACGTTGGTCGTAACCCAACCATTGTACCGTGCGCGGGTGCGAGTATGGGCTGCAGGCATGAACCTAACATTTTGCCGCGAGGGCGGGTATGGGGACATCTGCGTATTTGCTTCGCAAATCCGCACCGGCTTCAGTGGCATACCGAGACCCGGGGAAGTGTGGGGCAAAGCGAGCTGAATCTACCATTCCCGAAATCTTCCTTGCTCCGCGGAGCGGGCAACGGGACGTCCGCGTATTTGCTTCGCAAATCCGCACCGGCTGCGGTCGCCTATCGGCGACCTTGCCTGCTCGCTATAAACGCTTCGCGTTTATTTAACGCTCGCACCCTGTCGGGTTCGAGTCCCGGCACTTTATTGAAAAAAAGCACGGCACCGTGATGGTGCCGTGCTTGTGCTCTTAACTGGAGCGGGCAACGGGACTCGAACCCGCGAGTGTCAGCTTGGGAAGCTGATGCCTTACCACTTGGCGATGCCCGCATATGTGGGGGATAGTATAACGCGGTTGTCTTGTTCGATACAAGGGTGGTGATGCTTGTTTTAACTGTGGAGATTCGTTTGAAAATCGCGTCAATTGTGGAGATGAGGGCCTTTGACCTCCTGTTCTCCCTATCTTCTACCTGCGCTTTTGCTTGATTGTTGTATTTGAGCTCAATTTGTCAGGAATTGGGCAAGCTTTTGGTCAGGCTCCGGTACTTACCCGCATGAACCTCGGGGGTAGCCTCATCCTACGCGTCGCAGCCTCCCCGTGCGGCGCACGAGGGATAAGGAGCAGCCATGTCCAACGCACCCACGCACTCTGTCCACAGCGCAATCACAACAGGTCCGCTGCTCCTGCTCCTCTTCCTGCTTTTCGGCTGCCTGGCACCGGGAGCCGCATTTGCCGTCGATGGCTACGACCAGCTCGGCTTCCGCACTATTAGCGATGATTGTGGGCCCTTCTTCATCGGCAAGTATGAAGCTCAAGACGCCTCGATTGCCTACTGCATGAACCAGGAGCGCCCCGGCCCCACCAAGCCGGGCGGCCCATGGCTCAACTTTGATCAAGGCTGGGTGTGGCTCGACGACGAGTTCGCGGCAATCGTTTGTCACGGATATCCTACCGCCACGTCGTTTGGCGGTTACCATCTTTCACCAGATCGCGCCCGCGCCGCCACCCAGCTTGCCGTATGGATGCTCAACGGCACTACCCATGTCGACGGCACCTACTCCTACACGACCGCTCAGGGCAAAACCAAGAGTGGACACTTTACCGCCGACAATGAAGTCGTGGCGGCTGCGCGATGGCTCCACGACAGCGCAAAATCAGGAAGCATCAAAGCCGCTCCGCACCGCGCGCGGCGCTATCTAGGAGCCGTATCGGGCGGCAGCAAACGTCAAGACATGCTCTATGTACTGCCGGCGGTCTCTGTTTCCTTCCAAAAGCAGTCTGCAAACGCTGCCATTACCAGCGGAAACAATACTTATCAGTTTGACGGGGCAACATTCGATGTTTTTGAGAGCGCCAGCGGCGCGCGTGTCGGCACCATCCAGATGGACAGCAACGGTCGAGCGCAGGCAGCACTTCTGCCCAATACGGCATACTACCTAGTTGAAACGAAGGCGCCGGCCGGCTATGTCCCCCGTCGTGATCGCATCGCCTTTACCACGGGGAATGACGGTGGACAGGTCGCCATTGAAGAACAGCCCGGCACCATCAACCTGCGCATCGTAAAACTCGATGCCGCGACGAATGCCGGACCCCAGGCTGGAGCTTCACTTGCGGGAGCAGAGTTCACGTGCGTGTCGCAATCCACCCCCGGATGGGCGCAAACCCTCACAACCGATGAAAGCGGTCGAGCTACCCTCACCGATGTCCCCCTAGGAACCTTTACCATCTATGAGTCAAAAGCCCCCGAGGGCTACCTGCCAGCCAACGACAGCTGGTCCTATACCGTTGGAGCCGACCAGCTCGGTGATTCAGGCGTGGTCGAGATCGAATCGCGCGTTTCCGATATCCCCATTGCGTTTGACCTTGAGATTTCCAAATTCAAGGACTACGGCAATAGCGATCAATCCGGCCTGGAGCAGCCGGCAGGAGGTGTTGTCTTTGAGGTTGTCAGCAACAGCTCTCAGCAGGTTGTTGGCACACTGACCACAAACATCTATGGCTTTGCCTCCACCAAAGATCAGTCAGAAGCATGGTTCGGCGCAGGCAAGCGACCCGCCGGTGTCCACGGAGCCATCCCATACGACCGCGCCGGCTACACCGTTCGCGAGGTTCCGGAAACCGTCCCCGAGGGTTTTAAACGTGCAGGGGAATGGACCGTCGGGGCCAATCAGATTTCCGACGGCGCCGAGCTTCAATATATCGTGGACAACCACGCTCTGTCGACGCATCTCCAGATTGTAAAACGCGATGCCCAAACAGGCGCTTCTGTTCCGCTAGCCGGATTCACCTTCCAACTCCTCGACAGCAATCACAAACCTGTCTCACAAACATGCTGGTATCCAGCACATAATGTAATGGACACCTTTACGACTGACGCGACCGGCACCGTCACACTGCCCGAATCGCTCGTGCCGGGCACCTATTATGTACGCGAAACTTCGGCCAAAGAGCCCTATCTTGTCGGTGAAGAGATCGAGGTAAACATACCCGCCGACATGAACCTAACGCCCATTGCAATCGCCTCGTATTATGACCACGCCGCGACCGGAAACATCAGGATCGTTAAAACCGATGCCGTAGACGGCAGCAGCCTCGCGGGCGCCATCTTTGAGATCCGTGCCTCGGGTGATATCGTGCGCCCCGACGGTAGCATTGCCGCGCTCGACGGTGAGACTGTCGCTACCGTCACGACGGATGAAACTGGAGAAGCGCGCGCGGACAACCTCCCGCTGGGATCTGGCACCGCACGCTACGAGGTTGTCGAGACTCAAGCACCGGCAGGCTTCTTACTCGACCGGACGCACCATATCGTCGACCTTACATATGCCGACCAGAAAACACCCGTTGTGGAAGCACGGCTTAACGTATCCGACGATTACACCAAGGTTGATATCTCCAAGGTCGATGCAAGCGGAGAGCAGGAAGTGAAAGGTGCACAGCTCACCTTATATGGTCCCGATAAAACCGAAATAGACTCCTGGACCTCATCCGACAAGCCACACCGCATCGAACATCTTGCACCCGGCACCTACTCGTTGCGCGAAATGATGTCGCCGCGGACCTATGACCTTGCCGAGGAGATAACGTTTGAAATAAAGGATACGGGAGAAGTCCAATCCGTCGCGATGAAGGATGCGCCCATCGAGATCAAAGGACAGGTCGACAAGCGTCAGGAACTTGTCCAACCTATCGGGAAGGGTCTGCTGGCCAACGGCGATGGTAAAAATCGCGCCGCGACGCAAACCAATACGGACGGACTTTTCTCCTATACCATCGACGCTCGAAACGATTCAGCTACCTGGGTTGATGAGTTTACGATTACCGATGATCTTGAGTGTGCCAAAGACGGCACGGCGAGATTCGTCTCAATCGAAACCCCCGTCGCCATCGGCGACCTCAACGGTCTGTGCAACGTGTGGTATCGCACGACGCCGTTGGACTCGACAGACGTCGATGGGCCGGCAAACGCAACGCTTGACGATGGGCACGAAAATCCTTGGCTTGAGTCCGACGAAGTAAAAGAGAGTCTGGGTGAGGATTGCCGCCTCGTCGATTACGACGGCTGGCACCTCTGGAAGGCGGATGTCTCGACCACGGAATCCACCACACTCGAGGCGAAAGAACTTGACCTTGCATCCAATACCGTCGTAACGGGCATTCGCATTGAATACGGTGCAGTAGCCGCCGACTTTACGACTCGAAGCGATGTGGATTCTTGGACCCGTGATGATCTCAAAGATGAGCACGACGACCTTGACGATGCCAAAGCAATCCTTGGCACAGACGCTCGGGGCGCAGCCGTGCACATGCAGGCAACGTCAGCTTATATGCCCCAAACCGCACTCACCAACAGCGCGCGCGTCGATCTTTGCCGCAACGGCGGCGGCGATAAACTTGAGTCACATGACGAGGACCGTGTCATTCAACGCTGTACCCTACCGCAGGGCCTACCGGCAACAGGATCAGTTCCCATCGCCGCCTGCATCACCGCGCTTCTGACCTCGGGTGCCGCAGCCTTATGGTTCGCTCGCCTTAGGTCGATCCCAAAGAAGCGCTAGCGCGATAAAAAAGCGGGCGAGCCAGTCCCCCGGCTCGCCCGCTTTCAATCATTTAAATCGCCGTATCTACTCTGCAGACGAAGATCCACCATCAACAATTGCCTGCTCGGACTCAGGAATCCCATCGGCACCCGTGCTCTGTTCTTGCTCCACCTCTTCGCTGATTGCGGAGGCGGGGGTCGAGCCCTTCGCACCCACGATGTAGGCAGCCCCAAATCCTAACGCAATGGCGATCAAGGTCAAAATCACGTAGACAGGCCAATGGCGCTTAATATACGAAAACACGTTGACTCCTTAGAGCTCCGTCTACGAACGGCGGATAACCTCGGTCACGACCTCGGATACCGTGGCAATGTTCGTCGGGTTAACATTGTGGGGCAGGTCGTCCTCGGTACGAGCGCAAGCCAGGCGCGTGCCGTCCACGCCGGCGATGGTGAGGGCTCGGCGGCTCGCCTCGAGCGCGGCGTAGGCATCGGTCTTGGCATAGGGCATCTCGAGCGCGCCACAATCGACATGGAACGACTTGCACACCTTGCTGACCAGGTTCATGATGCGGCGATCGCCCTTGAGCAGCTGCTGTTCGCCCTCAACCGTCACCACCGAAAGCCTACCGGCGCCGACGGATTCAAGATTGATGAAGAATACGCCGCGGAGCTTATCGCGATGCGAAGCCAAGAAGGCCTTCATACCGGCGCCATCACAATCCGAGGCGCCCGTTGCCACAAACCAGATATCGTGACCGAGCAGCTCATCGTCACCCATAGAGGCGACAGCCGAGAGCATATCTTCGGAAGAAGCGCCGTCGGAAGACGTAGCGCCACCCTTCCAGCCATCGTTATCGTCCTCGAAATTATCCCACGAACCGATGCCGCGACCGGACTTCTTGGCATCGTAATCGTCTTCGACGCCCAGCCAGTCACTCATGCTGTCCTGTTCGTTTTTCTTTTTACGACCGAACAGGCCGCCCAGGCCGCGCTTGCGAGACTTGGGGGCCGCCGGGGCGGGAGCCGAAATGGTCTCGATCGGCTGTGCGCCCGACGCAACGGGCATAGGAGGCGCAACGGGTGCCGATGTGGGTTCGGGACCCTGAGCGGTAGCAAAGGGGTCGTTGACCTGTGCGGAGGGATCGGGAAGGTCGAACAGCGACGTGCGAGACGCAACGTTTGTCTGCTTCATCGACGGCAGCGACGGATCGGGGACCGAAGCCAGCGGAGACGAGGAAGGTGCAGGCGACGGAGCTGACGCCGGATCGGGAACATTCATCTGCGGACGCGGCGATGCCTGGGAGGAAATCTGGGCCATAAGGGAATCGACTGTTTCGTCCTGGGTGGGAGCAACATCGGCAACCGTGGCACCGGAACCACTCGGGGTCGGCATGGTGAAAATCTGCGTGGAGTAAGGCCTCGACTCATCTGTCTCGGGAACCTCGGAAACCGCAGGTACTTCCTCCTGCTCGACCTCGGTCGAATCATCTTGCTCGGCTGTTGCGTATTGCTCTTCGTCAGAGTTGGCCTCGACGGGCTCGTCCTCGGCAGCATCTTGGATTGCGGCAGCATCAATAGGCTCGTCATCGTCTGCCGCATCGCCCCGCTCATCGGAAACAGGAAGGGACTCGGCAATCGCGGTGCCTTGCTTTTCAAACGTTATCGTGGAATCGAACTGCGCGGCATCAAACGACATGGTGCTATCGACGTGCTGCTGAGCCTCGAAAGACGTCGTCGCCTCAACAACATCCGCGGACGCCGGTTGCTGGGACTCAAAGGACGTCGTAGCTTCGGCAGCGTCGACGGGCACGGACTGCATAGCCTCGTTCTGCTCGAACTCTTGCGCCGCGCGCTCACGTGCCGCCTCGGCTGCCTGCTGCTGAGCGATAGCCTCCTGCTCGGCAGCCTCGCGTGCGGCAGCGCGCTTCTCCTCGAAATCGTCGACAAATTTCTTGCCCTTTGCAAGCGCACCCTTAAAGAAGTTGGAAGCGCCGGCGCCAATCGAAGAGAACGCGGATGCAATATCGGCATGGGGCGTTACCGCGGGAATCTCGGCCGAGAAATCAGTATCGCTCTCGTAAGACACACGCCTCGGCTGTTCAACGTAATCGTCGTCAGACTCGTCCGCAACGTCTTGCGCCGGCGCGGCGGGAGCCAAAATGTCCAGTCCTGCCGTGGGATCGATCGCGGACACTGCCTCGGGCTCGGCAACGGCAGCGGTAACCGCGGCAGACTCATCATCCACGGTGGCAACGGGCGCAGGCGCAGTCACGACGGGGGCAGGCTCGGGCTCAAACGTCGGCTCCTCGCCCTCCTCGTAATCGAGCGTGCAGGACTCGGGAAGCATTCCGAGCGCACGGATGGCATCCGAACCAAAGCGGATGTTGCCGGCGGCATTGCGATAGAGCTTGGGCTCGGGCTCGGCCGCGACAGGTTCCTCCGCCGGCTCGGCAGCGGGAACCTCGTCATTGAACTCTTCGGCCTGGACAGCCTGATTCTGACCCTCGGGCACAATGGCGCCAATCAGCGTCTCGTCGGCAGACGCACCCTCAAAGCCCTCGATCTGCTCGTCGAAAGCCTCACCCTGTTCGGGCTCGGTCTGAGCGTCGGGAGCAATCGGCTGACCGAACTCGTCCTCGGCGTAGGTAGGCTCTTCATACTCGATGGTGTTGCCGTAGTCGTTTTGCTGCTGGGCCGCGGCATACTCCGCCGCCGCGCGCGCCATTTCCTCGGCACGACGCTTCTGCTCCCCAAAATAGGTATCGAACGGAACATCGTCGGGAAACTCGTTTTCGCCCTGGAAGGGAGCAACGTTGTCCATAACGCCGAGCATAGCGGCGACAGAAGATTTGTTGCACACCGCGCCAGACGTATAGGGAAGAATGTGGCGGTTAGAGATGATGTTTGCCGCGTTGGCGAGCGCAACGAGGGAAGCGAGGATCGCGACAATCCACAGCAGAACCTTGATCGCGCCGGGGAGCGGCAGGATACGCAGGATGGCAACGGCAGCGGGGGCAACCGTGGCAACGGGCAACAGCTTGGCGATGAGCGCACGATACGAAGCATAAGGCTCGCGGGCGAGCAGCTCAGCACGGGGAGAGTCGTAGTGTGCGACAACGACCACCGGGCGGTTGCGCGGAGATGCGAGCGGGCCCGAGGCTTTGTGGTAGGCGATGACATTTTGGCTCACGCCCGTCTTGCCCAGGCGCGGAACCACGGGGTGGCCCGTGCGCTCGAGCACGTAAAGAACGGCACCGACAATGGCCAACAAGGTGCCGACCAAGCCGATGCCGCCGCCGATGCCCATCAGCAAGGCGCCGGCAAACGCAAGAATACCGGTAACGGCAAATGCCAACCTGCTGGGCGCCGGGGCATTGAACTCCTGAACCTCGGGATCAAAGCCGTGGTTGCGGAAGATCTGAGCGATATCCTCGGCAGCCAAGCGCTCTTCTTCGCTGCATGCCGGCGTGATGCCGGTGTTCTGCAGCAGGTGGTTAATATAGTTCTGGGTGTTCGCCATGTGCGCTCCACATCCATAATCCGACAAATAGGCCCAATGCTTGCACATTAGAACCGTATATAGTCGAAAGTATACCCCGAGCGAGCGCAAACGACCGAATTCGGGCCATCTTAACGCCCCGAGCGGACAAGGATATAGCCTAATCTCCATATCGGACTAAAATCATGGCAGCAAACCACCTTCTCATGCGAGGACTCTATGACGGCAAGCGACGCGACCGCGACAATTAAAAAGGGAAATTCGGAGCTAAGTTTCGATAAAACGGCTCAGCGTATCCTCAATCTTTTCTTTGTGCTCAACAGCTCCCCCGAACCGCTGACGACCGAGCAGATCGTCTTGGATTCTGACCTGGGATATGGCTCGGGCAATATCGACTCGGATAAGCGCAAATTTCGGCGCGATCGTGACAAACTGCTCGAGCGTGGCATCTTAATCAAGGAGGTTCGCCCCGCCGGTGCGCAGGAGACCGAGGAAAGCTCGTGGACAATCGACCGCGAGCACACGTTTGCTGCAGGCGGCCTCATCACCGCAGACGACGCCGATATCCTGCTCAACGCCATCGACCAGACGCTAGCGGCCGACTCTTCCACCTTTGCCGCGCCGCTTGCCGATATTCGCTCCAAAATTGCCTACCTCACCGGCATATCGGCGGCGGACGAAGCACCGATCCGCCGCTCTCCCACCGTCGATGCGGTATGGAGCGCCTTTGCCGAGCGATGCGCGCTGCGATTTTTATATCAGAACGGACGCGGCGAGCAGAAAGAGCGTACCGTCTACGTCTACGGCATGTTCGAGCGCGAGGGCGTGGCGTACTTCTGCGGCCTCGACAATGTCACCGACGACATCAGGACATTCCGCTGCGACCGTATCGTTCGCGCTTGGCGTCCTTCGAAGGCCTACGCCATCCCTGCAGACTTCAATCTCAACGACTACCTGTTCTTTGAATTCGATTTTGCCGACCGCCCGCCCGTTGCGGCTACGTTCTCGTTCGCCCCGCAGACGCAGATCGATATGATCAACGGCCTCACGCGCGGGCGAGGTGAGCTCGCACACACCGATTCGGGATGGACTTGGACCGTTGACGTGCGCGATCTTGAAGCCGCCGCCTCATTTTGCATGGCCCACGCCATGGACGGCATGAGGCCCATGGCCCCCAAATCGCTCAAGCAGGCGTGGAACCACCTCATTGAAAGGACGGTGCACGAGCATGCCCGTGCGTAAACTCACCAGCGAGCAGAGGCTCTCGCGCGCCATCGACATCATGGAGGCCCTCTACGCCGCCGGCGAGAGCGGCATGACACGAACCGAGATTTGCAGTCGCTTTGACATCACGGGGGCGTCGCTCGACGAGATTCTCGAGATCGTCTCGACGCTCGCGGACCGAGAATCGGGTGCGCGTATCATCTGCGAATGCCACGGCGAGCGCGTGGTCCTCACCGGTGACGCCGGGCGTGTACTACCGCTGCGCCTGAGTGCCGCCGAGGGCGCTGTGCTCAACCACGAACTTGAATCGTTGGGGATCGAGCCCCAGGCGGCGGCTCGAATTCGACATGCTCTTCTACCCGAAGAGCTCGGCTATAACCAGCACGTCTTTGACACCGTCAACCACGGGTCGCACTGGCAGCAGCTGAGCTGCGCCATTCAGGACGGCGTTCGCTGTCGTATCTCGTATCGCTCGATGGACGATGCGCGGCCACGCGAGCGTCTGGTCGACCCCTTGCGCATTACAGCAAACGGCGACCAAACATATCTGATTGCCTGGGACATCGCGGTCGATGAGCAGCGCACCTATCGCATGGATAAAATCGAGGGACTCGCCTTGACGGAAGACTCCGTCGTGCCTCACGCACCGGACGTCGCATCCCTCCACGATTCCCTTGCCCGGACGCAGCGTAGCGCAAAGCTCTTGATGCCATTCGATATGGCGGAGCATCTGGACTGGGCCGGCATCACCCTCATCGAGCGCAGCGGGGCAGACATGGCAACGGTAACCGTGCATTACGGCTCCGAGCGTTGGCTACTGAGCCAGATAATCGCAGCGGGCGGAGCCATCCGCATCTTGGATGACCCCACCCTGTCAAAGCGTCTGTGCGATATGGCAAAAACTCTCGTCTGTCCGCTTTAGCGCCGCCGCTCGTGGCGTGCGCGCCACAGCTGTAGATAGTGCCCGATCTGCGCCGATTCGATGCGCTGGTAGGAGCTCGTGGGCAGCGACGTTAAGAACTTCTTGCCATAGCCCTTCGTCACCAGGCGAGGATCCGCCAAGATCAGCACGCCGCTATCGGTCGACGAGCGAATCAAACGCCCCGCGGCCTGCTTAACCTCGAGCACCGCCTCGGGCAGCGAATAGCGCGCCCATGCGCGGTCTTCGCGCAGGTTGCGCTCGCACGAGAGCGGGTCCGTGGGGCTCGAGAACGGCAACTTGGGAATGATGACGCAGCGCAGCGTCTCGCCGCTGGCATCAAACCCCTCCCAGAAGGCCTTGAGCGCAAAAAGCGACGAGGTCGGTTCGTTGATAAACCGGTCGCGCAGGCGACGAGGAGATGAGTTGCGCTGTTGGCAGTTGAGTTCCAGACTCGCACGGGCAAGCTTGGGCTCAACGCGAGCGTATAGGTCCTCCATGTCGCGCCGATTGGTGAACAACGTGAGCACCGATCCGCCCATGGCAAGATGGGCGTCGACCAGTACGCGCTCGAGCGCCGTAAGATAGCTCTCACGATCGCGCGGATCGGGGATATCGCCCGCAACGACTACAGCCATGTTCGAATCGAAGTCGTAGCTCGAATCCAAGTGCAGCGATGACGACGTTGAAGCACCGATGCGATCAAGGCCGACCGCATGGTTAAAGTGCTCAAAGCTTTTGGACACCGTCATGGTCGCCGAGGCAAAGATAGCCGTGTGAACCTCGGGCAGCCACTCGGTTGCCAAGGCCTCGCCAATGTCGATGCGCTCTGCGGTCATTGACTCTCCGCCGGCACGCAGCCTGCGATTGACCTGCAGCGAATACACGTAGTGTTCATCGGTACCATCAATGATGAGTTTTAGGTTCTCGGCCAGCTCGTGCAGGCGGCGCGAGATATCACCCAGGTCGACAACAACCTCTGGCTTGTCGGCGGCGACGGCTTGCACCAGCGCGTCGACGCTCTTGTCAGCTTGTTCCAATGCGTCGATGCCAGTGTAGGCCGACTGTAAGAAATCATGCCAGTCGTCAGATTCGCGCAGCTCGGGGCCAATCCATAGATTGGCATTGTCATAACCCCCACGCGCACGGCGGCCGAGCTCGCGAACGCCATCGAACACGCCGGCGATCGCCATGCTCGCGCGCGCAACCGTCGACGTCGCCTTGGCAGTAAGGCCCAGATAGAGCGTAGAGCCCTCGGAGGTTGCCAAATCACGGGAAACCTGGCTTAGCGCGCCGGTGCTCGAGCCACCCAGACGCTCAAACAGGACGCGCGATTCGTCCGCCGACACCACACGCGCCCACTGACGGCGCGCCTCGCGCTCGATGGAATGGGCCTCGTCGATTACCCAATGACGAATCGGAGGCAAAATCCTGCCCTCGGCCGCGACGTTGCGGAACAGCAGGGAATGGTTGGTGACCACCACATCGGCATGCGCCGCACGACGGCGAGCGCCGTGGACCAAACATTTATCAGGGAAAAACGGGCAGAGGCGACGAGCACACTCGCGCGAGGCCGTCGTAAAGTCGGGACGGTTGACGCTGCGCCACCGAATGCCGAGCGAGTCGAGGTCGCCATCGGCTGATTGGCAGACGTACGCCATAATGACCGCGACCGCCGTGAGCGTGTCCGCCGGATCGCGCTTGGTGGTAATCTCGACCTGGCCGCGGCTCATGCGCTCGAGCTTGCGCAGGCACGGATAGTGGTCATACCCCTTGAGAGCGCAAAATGACAGACCACCGTCCAGTTGCTCGGCAAGTTTTGGCAGCTCATGGTACATGAGCTGGTCGGCAAGATTGTTCGATTTGGTCGCAATACCTACCGTGATGTTGTTACGGCGTGCTGCCTCGGCAAAAGGCACCAGATAGGCCATCGATTTGCCGACGCCTGTGCCTGCCTCAATTACTCGATGAGTGCCCGTGACCAGCGCATCGCGGACCTCGAGTGCCATCGCGATCTGCTCATCACGCGGCTCGTAGGTGGGATACATGCGATTGACCAGGCCACCTGGCGCATAGTCTGCCTCGATCTCCTCACGACTCGGCATCTTGAGAACCGGCAGCTCATCGGCGTCCACCCGATCGTCGGCGCGATCGGCCTTGAGAACGTCAGCACGAGCGGCGCTGAGAGAGAAGATAGAACCAGGGTTCTGCCTTGCCAAGAATGAGAAGATAGGACGATAGGACCAAGGCACGTCCGGATGCATGTCGGCTAGGCGCGCCATGAGGCCCTGGGGCAAGTCGGTGAGCGCCACGAGCAACACGCGCCATACGCCACACAGGGCGTCGACGTCGGCATTGGCACGGTGTGATACCGAGTCGCAGCCAAACAGATCGGCCATAAAAGACAGCTTGTGCGAGGCCAGGCGCGGAAGCGCGATGCGCGACAGCGCCAGCGAATCGATCCAAATATCGCTCACGTTGACGCCGCCTTTGACCGACTCGATAAACGAGCGGTCGAACGTGGCGTTGTGTGCGATCACCGGGCAGCCACCGACAAAATCGGCGAGAGCGGCGACGGCCTCAACCGCCGACGGGGCATCTGCAACATCGGCATTTGTAATGCTCGTGAGCTCGGTAATCTCGGCGGGAATCAGCTGCCTGGGATGCACGAAGGTATCGAAGCGGTCGATGACCTCGCGGCCCGAAAGACGGGCCGCCGAGATCTCGATCAGCTCGTTGTCCTGCACCGAAAGACCCGTGGTCTCGGTATCGAGGACGATAACATCTTCCTCGATGAGACCAAACGCTTGGGTTTTGGCGCGCTCGGCAAGCGTGGCATAGGAATCGATGACAAACTGCGGCGTTCCTGACGAAACCGCGTCCTCGATTAGCATGCAATGCCCGCTCGACGAAGGCCCATACGGATCAGGCTGTCACAGACCTGCGGGAACGTCATGTCGTCGGTGTGGCGGATCTCATCCGGATACAGCGACGTATCGGTCATGCCGGGAATGGTATTGGTCTCGAGGATAACGGGGCCGTCCTCGCTCACAATAAAGTCGCTGCGCGAGACACCCAGGCAACCGAGGGCCTTGTGAGCGGCACAGGCAAGTTCCTGAGCGCGAGCGTAATTCTCGGGTGAAATCTGCGCCGGAATGCGATGGATATCCGTAGGGTCGACATACTTCACGTCCAGATCGTAGAACTCGCAGTCCTCGGGCTTACGAATCTCGACAATCGGCAGGGCGCGTACGTCATCTTCGCCGTATACACCGACGGTGATCTCGGTACCCTCGATGCACTTCTCGACCAGCACTTTGTCGCCGTACTCAAACGCCTTGGCGATTGCCGCGGGCAGCTCGGAGGGCTCATGGACCAGGGAAATGCCATAGCTGGAACCGTTGACGGCCGGCTTCACAAAGCAGCGCTCGCCACAAACCTCGACGATATGATCGATATCGACTTCATCGCCCACCTCGAGCGCAAGGCCGGGGGCAATGGGAATGCCCGCCTTGGCGTATAGGAGCTTAGAGACCTCCTTGTCGGCACCGCAGGCGCTGGCAAGTACGCCCGAGGCCGTGTAGGGGATACCCAGGGTCTCCATGGCACCCTGCATGGCGCCATCCTCACCGCCGGCGCCGTGCATGGCGATAAATGCCACATCGAATCCGCCGGTCGCCATGGTTACCATAAAGTCATCAGCGGCCGTGTCAAGCAGCTCCACCGAGGTGTAGCCGGCTTCCTTCAGTGCCACCACAACGTTCTTTCCCGAATCGAGCGAGATCTCGCGCTCGGCGGAATGACCGCCCGCCAAGACCGCTACGTGCATGTTCTCTAGGCTTTTACCCGGCATGGGCAGACTCCTCCTCTATAATTTCTGCAGCTGATACCATATTGTAGCGATACCCTCTACGTTTCCCCAAAATCGAAAGGCTTCCATGAATCCCAGGACTAAATCTCAGGACATTCGCGACTTGAGCCAAAACGATATTCGCGAGCTCGTGGCCGAACTTGGCCAGCCCGCCTTCCGCGCGAAGCAGCTCATCGAATGGGTCTTTGAGAAGAACGTTTGTTCGTTTGACGATATGACCAACCTTCCCAAGGCTTTCCGTGAGCAGCTTAAAGAGGCTTTTGCCTTTGATACGCCGACTGAACTCACCAAGCAGGTTTCCAAAGATGGCTCGCGCAAGTATCTGCTCGAGTACCACGATGGCATTTCCGTCGAGACTGTCGGCATGCCCCGTCGCAACAAACTTTCCGTCTGCGTTTCCACCCAGGCAGGCTGCGGCATGGGCTGCGCCTTTTGCGCTACCGGTCTCAACGGCCTCAAGCGCTCTCTGACCGCTCAAGAGATCGTCGACCAGGTGCTTCATGTATCCAACGACTTTGGCGAGCGTGCCACAAGCGTTGTCTTCATGGGCCAGGGCGAGCCGTTTGCCAACTACGACGAGGTTCTCAAGGCATTGCGTATCCTCAACGACCCCGATGGCATCGGTATCGGCGCTCGTCACCTCACCGTCTCTACCAGCGGCGTTATTCCCGGTATTCGCAAATTTGCCGATATCCCCGAGCAGTTCACGCTTGCCGTTTCCCTGCATTCCGCCATCCAGTCGACGCGCAATAAGCTCATGCCCGGTGTTAAGAAGTACACGCTGCTTCGCCTTCACAAGGCGCTTCAGCTCTACACCGAGAAGACTGGCCGCCGCCCGACCTATGAGTATGCCATGATCGAAGGCGTCAACGATACGAATCCCGAGATGCAGGCACTCTGCGACTTCTGCGAGGGAACGCTGTGCCACGTTAACCTGATTCAACTTAACGACATCGAGGGCAGCCCGCTCAAGCCGTCGCCGATTCATAAGGTTGAGGATCTTCAGCGTCGTCTTGAGTCCCGTGGCATCGAGACCACGATTCGTAACTCCCGTGGTAACGATATTGACGCCGCTTGCGGACAGCTGAAACAGCGCTTTAAAGTTCAGAAGAACGCATAGGGGAGTCGCACTCCAAAACGTTTCATGTGAAACATCGAACGGCCCCGGTTGCAGGATATGCAACCGGGGCCGTTTCATTTATTGACCTCAATTTTGAAGCAGCTGCTACCTTTCCCATTTTTTACGGACAAAATAAGGGGCCCTTGTCTCATAAATCAGACAAGGGTCCCTTAAAATATGCAGGGTAATTGTTAGGTACCTAATAGCCTACATTTTCCCATTGGTTGCTAACCCAACCTTGATTAATCTTAGGATTTTTCGTTACCTGAGCAGTGCGCATGGCAACATCTTCTGTCATAACATCCATTTTCTTCTTGGACGTATCAACGATATCTTGCGCGCCACGAAGCAAACGACCTCGAAGTTCATCGTCTGTCGCGATCTTATAGCCAGCAAAGGCACCAGCCGCGACAGTCGTCGCCAATGCAATCGCAGTAAAAATCTTATTCCTCATCTTGGCCTCCTTGGTCAAACTGAATCATTTCACCAAGAATACGAGAGAGCTCTTCCTCGTCTTTAAACTCAATCTCAATCTTATTCTTTCCACGCGAGCTCTTCACACGCACGTTGGTATTAAATACCTGACGAAGTACACGCGCAGCCTTTTTAAAAGACTGAGGCGTTGCAGGCCGCGGCGACTTAGGTGTCTCTCCGGCAGAAAACAATGGAGCAAGATTTTCTGTCGCTCTTACGGAAAGGCCCTCTGCAACAACCTTTTCTGCAAGTCGAATTCGAGCATCCTCATAGGGAACTGCAAGAATCGCACGTGCATGACCAGCAGTAAGTTTACCCTCAAAAATCATCTGCTGAACTACTACGGGGAGATCAAGAAGGCGCAACGAATTTGTAATTGCAGAGCGTGATTTGCTTACTGCCTTCGACAATGCCTCCTGGGTCATACCGCTGGCATCAATGAGCTGGCGATAGCCCTTAGCCTCTTCGACGGGATTCAGATCAGAACGCTGAAGGTTTTCGATAAGAGCAAGAGCCAGCATCTCTTCATCATTAACATCTTTAATGATGACAGGCAGCTCCTCAAGACCAGCAAGCTTTGACGCCTGGTAACGACGCTCACCAGCGATAATCTCATAGCCGTTTCCATGCTTGCGAACCAAGAGCGGCTGCAAAACGCCATGCTCTTCGATTGACTCGCTCAACTCGCGAAGTTCAGTTTCATTAAAATGAATTCGCGGTTGATTAGGGTTGGGAACGATATCCTCAATAGGTAGTTTTGTTACAGATGCGGCATTTGAAGCAGATACAGCAGAACCACCGGTCTCATACTCGGCCTCTGAGACCAAAGCATTGAGTCCACGTCCCAATCCGCCACGTTTCTTTACACTAGGCACGCTTGATCACCTCTTTTGCAAGGTTCATATACGCTTTTGCACCCTTATTTTGAGGTGCATAGGTAATTACCGGTTCTCCAAAAGACGGAGCTTCGGAGATTTTAACCGTACGGGGGATTAGCGTCTTAAATGCCTTATCACCAAAGTACGATTGAACCTCATCAACAACCTGATTCGATAGAGAAGTACGCGAGTCATACATGGTCATAAGCACACCATAGGTGTCTAAGCCCTTGTTCAGACGTGATTTGACCATCTTCATTGACTCTAGCAGCTTCGTAACGCCCTCGAGTGCGTAGTACTCGCACTGGATCGGAATCAAAACGCTGTCTGCTGCGGTCAAGGCATTGATAGTAAGCAGGCCGAGCGAAGGAGGACAGTCAATGAAAATAAAATCGAACTCGTCCTGAATCGGCTCAAGCAAATCTTTGAGGCGGGTTTCACGAGCAATTGCGCTTACGAGCTCAATTTCGGCACCTGCAAGCTGAATCGTAGCTGGAATTACGAATACCTTTTTGCAATTTGTATCAAGAACAAGCGATTCTGCCGGCACATCATTCAACAATGCATCATAGATGCAGTGATCAAGGTCTTCTTTTTCAATTCCAAATCCACTTGTACTGTTTCCCTGCGGATCAAAATCGACAATCAGTGTCTTACGACCCTGCTCACCCAGTGCTGCTGCAAGGTTTACAGCCGTCGTTGACTTACCGACGCCGCCTTTTTGATTGATGATTGCAATGATACGCGTGTCCTTTGCGTTCTTAGAACGCTTAACGTCGCGAAATCCCACGGTCCCTCCTGGTGTGTATTAAAGCTGTCAAACGGAGGATGTTTCACGTGAAACATTCCGATTCGATATCAACCGCCATGTTTCACGTGAAACACTGCAAGTTGTTAGTATCCATTATGTTTCACGTGAAACATCTAGGCAAGCGGATTCTTCTTTGCCATGCCATTTGCACGAGGCAATGAAACGGATGCTGGATGACTCTTTTTAAGAACAATGAACTCTCTGTGGCCCAAGCCCTCAGGCAAATCGATTGCGTCATTCAGAAGCAAAGTGAAGCCACAAATCTTAGCTGCTGACATGCCGGAAGCAAGCTCCTCATCCAAAGGATTGCCCTTGGTGATAACAAATAGCCCTCCATCCTTGAGGAACGGAGCTGCATACTCAACAAGAATCGGTAGAGGAGCCAGTGCGCGGGCAGTTACGACAGAGAACTGCTTCTTATGGCTTCGAGCATATTCTTCAAGACGATCATGGACCGCATGAGCATGTTTCAATCCAAGAGCATGAACAAAAGAATTGACAGCATCAACCTTCTTGCCAACAGAGTCAATATAAGTAGCTTTACGATGTGTGGTTATGGTTAAAGGAATACCTGGGAAGCCCGCACCTGTTCCCATATCGAGCAAAGCTCCCTCAGGAGCCTTATTGATATAGGGGAGCAACACAAGTGAGTCGAGGATATGAAGCACTGCAGCATCTTCTACGTTAAGAATACGTGTGAGATTGGTTGTCTTATTTGATTCCAGAACCAAATCCAAATGCTGAATACATTTCCTCAGCTCAACATCAGTTACGCTCAAGGAATACTCTTTGCAATAAGAAGTTAGACGACTCAACATCTTGTCAGCCTGCTGATCAGTAAGTACTAACAACGAAAGCTCCTTTCTGACAAAAATCAGTGTATCGAGAACTTTTGACAAAAAAAGGGGACGTGGAAACCACGTCCCCTTAGCATAAGCTCGAGCAGATTATCGAGCAACAATCACCACATGGCGATCGGGGTCAGAACCCTCAGAATGAGTATCGACGGCATCATTGCCACGAAGTGCAATGTGAACCAGTCGACGCTCATAGGCATTCATGGGCGGAAGCGAAACACTCTTATGAGTGCGGATGGCACGCTCGGCTGCAGACTGAGCCATGGAGGCAACCTTGTCCTGACGGCGGCTCTTGTATCCCTCGACGTCCACTACAACCGGATACCTAAAGCCAAGCTTGCGGCTCACTAGCAAAGAGAACATAACCTGAAGGGCATCAAGGGTGCGACCATGACGGCCAATGAGAACAGCAAGGTCGGGAGCCGTTACATCCAGAATCAGCTCACCCTCGTCGCCCTCATACTCATCGATAGGAGAGTTGTCGGCATCGAAGTGCGAAAGGATGGAACGCAGGATGGAAATCGCGACATCGGCAATGATGTCGAGCTCCTCGTCGGTCAGCTCTTCACCGGCCTTGTAGCGCTGTGCAATCTCGGGATAATCGCCCGCGACCTGCGGGGCAACCTCCTCAAGCATATCCTCGATGATCTCTTCAGACATAACGTACTCCAAAAGTTAGGTACCTAAATAAGATTGATATCCCGCTACTTCTTCTTGTGCGGGCGCGGCTTCTTCTCGCGACGAGTGACCTCAACCTGCAGCGGCGCGTTCTTAAGGCGCTCCTCCTCATCGGCCTTCGCCTTGTCGATGACCTTCTGCGTCACAAAAATCTGCTGGATAACCTGCCAAGCAGACGAGACGTCGTAGTACAGCAGAACACCAACGGGAAGGCTCCAGCCCACCCAAAGCATCATGACCGTCATGACAACGGCCATCATACGCATGCTCTGAGCCTGCTGGCCGGTCTGGTTGCGCGACATATAGAGCTGCGGAATCAGGGTCAGGACAGCGAACAGGATCAGGCAGACCAGCGCAGGCAGCGCGACCATAAAGCCATCGGCAAAGGAGGCACTCGGCGTGGTGGTCAGGTCGGGCAGAATATTAAAGAACGAGAACGTGCCGTCGTTAAAGTAGTCCGGCAGGTTACGCAGCAGCGTAAATAGGGCGAACAGGACAGGCATCTGAATCAACAGCGGCAGACAACCAGCCATCGGGTTGAACTTGTTCTCGCTGTAGAACTTCTGCATTTCCTCGGCCTGACGCTGGGGATCGTCGGCATAGCGCTCCTGGATCTCGAGCATCTTGGGCTGCAGCACCTGCATGCGTGCCGTCGACTTAGTCGACTTGAGCATAAGCGGCGTCAGCAGCAGACGGATGATGACCACCAGGATGATAATGGACAGGCCCCAGTCGACCGCAAAGGTCTGGATGAGCTTGAGCAGCTCGAAAAGGATGTTAACGATCCAATCCCACATGTAAGTTTTCCTCCGATAGCGAGTGCCCGCTAGGGCACAGGGTCATAACCGCCGACGTGCAGGGGATTGCAGCGAGCGATGCGCCTCACGGCAAGCCAGCAGCCTCTCAAAACACCGTACTTCTCAATCGCCTGGACGGCGTATTGCGAGCACGTTGGGTAATAAATGCAGGCGTCAGGCAATAAGGGCGAAATAACCTGTTGATATATGCGAATAGGAGCGATGGCAACACGTCGCAAAACGTGATTGCTCATCGCTCCTCCCCGGCAACGCCGGCGCGTTTCATAAGCGAACGCAATGCATTGTCCATCTCCTGCGGCGAGGAAACCCTCGTCTTGGGAGTTGCGAACAAGATGATGTCATAACCCGCAACGGGAAATCCACAGCTGCGGGCGGCCTCGCGCATCACACGCTTAGAACGGTTGCGCACGACAGCACAACCGAGCCGTTTAGCACCAACGAAGGCGACCCTTCCGGAGTCGCCTTCGCCAACCGATTCACATATGGTCATTCGAATCAGAGGGTGATTGAAACGACGCCCCTGACTGAACACATGCTCGAAATCTTGCCGAGACTTAATAGTCTTCATGCGAGATGTGTGTATCGCTGCTAGACAGTGAGACGCTTGCGGCCCTTGGCGCGACGACGGGCGAGCACGGCACGACCACCCTTGGTGGCCATACGGGCACGGAAGCCATGGGTCTTGGCACGCTTACGCTTATTAGGCTGATACGTACGCTTCATCTTAAGTTCCTCCTGCTGCATTTCGAGTGTCCGCGGGGGCGCGGACGCAGATATAGACACGTGAGCTTGAAGATTGTAGGGAAATCAATGTTCAAATGTCAAGAAATCAAAGGTAAAAGGTTGCGCAGTTCACACGGTTCCCCCATAAGCCGAGCTCGATTTAGCGGTACATGGCAACTTTTCACGGTATTTCATCGAGTTTTCAACAGGTCATGTTGGCAATGTTGAGAACTTTTCGTCCGTTTTCCAAAGTTTTCAACAGGTTTTGGAAAGTTGTCGAAAGATGAGAAACATTGCACGGTGAGCTACTATTTGTTCGAAACCTTTTGAAAGATTGCGAGCGGCATGTCTGACGACTTTTACACCATGGTCGATTCCGGAGACCCGGCACCCGACAACGAGCACATCACTGGCGTGCGCGAAGAGCGTAAGGAAGGCGAGCAGACGACCACGCAGGCGCCAAAAGCCATGTACGCCGCGCGCATCGCCGTCTATGACGACATGCTGTCGACACCGCGTGTGATCGTCATTGATCCGCAAGATGTCCGCACGTATTTGGAAGAGACGACCAACACCGTCTACCAGTGTATGAAAGAGCAAGGTGGCCACATCTCGCTCATGGTCATCCGCGAGATTGTCGAAAACTTTATCCACGCACACTTTGCCGAGCCCATCATCTCGATTCTGGACGGCGGAGACACCATCCGCTTTGCTGATCAAGGACCCGGCATCGACGACAAGGAGCGCGCTTTCGACTTTGGCGTTACCAGCGCAAACAGCAAGATGAAGCGCTATATCCGTGGAACAGGAGCAGGGTTTCCCATGGTGCAGGAGTATTTGGAAAACGCCGGCGGGGCCGTGTCCATCGAGGACAATATGGGCAACGGCACCGTGGTTACGGTAAGCCTGGACCCTAAACGCGTGCAGGAAATCGAACGCGCCGGTGGGCGCGGTGCTGCCGTGCGGCCCGAGACGGAGCAGCCCGCATATCCCCTGCCGGGAGCTTTTGCGCAGCAGCCCATGGCAACGCAACAGATGCAGCCCCGCGTGGGACAGATGCAGCAGCCCGGAATGCTTCCTACACAAGAGCCCCAGGCGGCATCGATGTCGATGCCGCCAAACGTGCCACAGGCCATGCCGCTGGCGGATCAGGATACAGCAGCAATGCAGCAGGCGACGGGGGCACCGGGTAGCCAGCAAATGGGCTACCAGCCGTACCAACAGGGATATCCATATCAGCAGATGCAGCCACTGGGGTATGGCCAGCAGTTCCCGCAGCAGTACCAGCAGGGATATCAGCAGCCGTACCAGCAGATGCCGCAGCAGCAGTACAACCCCTGGGCCCAGCAGATGCCTCCGCAGCCTTACCAACAGTGGCCTCAAAGTTTTCAACAGCAAATGCCGCCGATGCAGAGTTCTCAACAACCAGCAGCTCAAATGATGTATCCTAATGCAGCAAATCAGTATGCGCAGCCACAACCGGACGTGTTCGTAAGCGATCGCGGCAACGCCGCGCTGGGCTATCTGGCGCAAAATCAAGCGTGCGGTGCTACCGATCTGGCGAGGGCGTTTGGAAACTCGGCCCCCACTTGGTCACGCACGCTCAATGACTTGGCGCAGGCCGGCTTGGTCATCAAGCATGGCCAGAAATACCATCTGACCGAACTCGGCGCCGCTCGCGTGCGAGCTCAGAGCTAAAGAACGGGAGAGATAGTGGACGAGGAAGCAAGCATCATCCTGGGGGATGCCATCGCCTTTTGCCAGCGCGACGGCCAAGATGCACGCCTCATCAACATGCTGGGGCAATCGCGCGCCATAAGCCTAACCGAAGATACGCTCACGATCGAGGCCCCCTCGCGCTTTGCCATCGCGCAGCTCAAAAAGCATCAGCCGACCATTGAGGCCTATCTGGAAGAAATCGCCTTTGCACCGATTGCGCTCGACATCGTGGCACCGCAAGGCGCCGCGACGGAATCCGCTGCCGCGACGGCGCCCGCCACGGCCCTCGCTGCTTCCCCGGCGGCGCCGGCCTCCGCAGGCGACGTGCCGACAATCGAGCACCAGCACGGCGATGTTTCCCGTGAAACCATGACACCGTTGCCGACCGCGGCGGCGACGTCAACGAACGCGCCCGTCACGCACATGCCCATCGCTCACGACGCAGCGGCGGGCGCGGATTCGGGCATTGCAATCAAGAACACGCTCTCGGCCGATGATTTTCGTCGCATGATGAACCAGATGAAGGGCGGAGCGCCGACTAAGTCCACGCAAGCTGCGACCCCCGCTTCACCCATGCCAGCACCGACCGTACCGGCCGAGCAGAATGCGGATGGAGCCCCGCTCGCCGCGAACTCAAAATTTACCTTTGAGAACTTTGTCTACGGCCCCGAGAACAGCCATGCCTATCGCTCGGCACTCAAGTTTGCCGCCCTCGCGGACGAGCGGGGCACGTGCACATCACTGTTCATCTACGGCAAATCGGGCCTGGGCAAGACGCACCTGCTGCTTGCCATCAAAAACGAGCTCGCCGAAAAGTCGCCCGAGATCAAGGTCAAGTATGCCAACTCCCAGGCATATCTGGACGACCTGATGACCGAGTTCGACCGCCAAAAGAAGAGCAACGCCCCCATCATGCAGGCGTACCACGGCGTGGACGTGCTCATCATCGACGACATCCAAAACATCATCGGCAAGCGCGCGAGCGTGGACTACTTTTTCCAGCTCATGGACGAGTTCATCCGCAACAACAAGAAGGTCGTCATCGCGGCAGACCGCGCCCCCAAGGACCTGAGCATGGACGAGCGTCTAACCAGCCGCTTCAACGCCGGCATGCTCTGCCTGGTCGCAGAGCCCAGCTACGAAATGAAATACAAGATCTTGCAGCGCTATTACGAGAACACCATCGTCGCCGCTCCCGAGGCAGGCGACGACTCGCTGCTGGCGGCCTATGGCGGCGACGGCGGGCACCTAACCGACGAGCACTTTAAACACATGGCCGAGGTCTCGGGCACCAACATCCGCGAACTCGAGAGCTTTTGCGAGCGCTGCGCCGGCGAGGCGGGCGACCGCGAGCGCGAGGGCGGGGAGCTCACCTTTGACGATATCGACGCCATCGCCAGCCAGTACTTTGACACATCGGCCAAAAAGATCAACGTCCAGACGGTTCAGTCCGTCATCGAAGAGCAGTACGGCGTGACGCACGAGGAGCTCATCGGCCCGCGTCGCAACGCCAATATCGCCAAAGCACGCCATATCGCTATCTACCTGGCCATCGAGATGTGCGAGATGACGACCACGGCGGTGGGCGCCGAATTTGGCAACCGCAACCACTCGACCGTCAGCACGAGTTACAAAAAGGTCCAGAAGATGATCCAGGAAGACCGCACCGTCACCGAAGACCTCAAGTCGCTGCGCGATAAAATTACACTGCGCTCGTAGGGAAATAGAGACACCTGTTGAAAACTTGTCGAAACCACGGGCATAAGGTGTCTAAAACCCAACCCGCGGTGATGAAAAGTTTTGCGCAGGTTTTGAACGTGGAAAACCACCCCTGTTGCACACAGGTTGCTGTCGATTCTCTTTCTTGGTCTGACCTGCGTCTTTGGGAGTAATCAACAGTTTCATCAGTGCTATTACTATTATTAAGATATTTATATCTATAGAAAGGTATTAAAAGATGAAGTTCACCGTCAGCCAGAGCTCGCTTACACAAGCCATCGGCGTCGTTATGAAGGGTGTCGCTTCGGCATCCACCCTTCCCATCCTGTCGGGCGTGCTCGTTAAGGCCCAAGACGGCATCTTGGAATTCCAGACCTCTAACTACACTATCTCGATCCGTCATCGCATCGCGGCGCATGTCGAAGAAGAGGGCGAGATGGTTATCCCCTGTAAGATGCTCTCCAATATCACCAAGACCCTCCCCGATGCCCCGGTCACCTTTGAGCTGTCCGAGCGCCAGGTGCTGATTGGTTGCGAGAAGAGCTCTTTTAGGCTGAACACGCTCGATGCCAATGACTTCCCCGAGTTTCCGGCCTATGCCATCGAGAGTGCCGTGGAGCTGCCGACCGATGTCTTGTCCGAAATGGTCGGCCGCGTGTGGCGCGTCACCTCGACCGACAAGGCTCGCCCCATCCTGGGCGGCGTGCACATGAAGGTCGAGAACAACACCGTACGCCTGGTGGCGACCGATTCCTTCCGCTTGGCCGTGTGCGATACGCAGGTCGAGACCTCGACCCTCGAGGGCTCCTTTGAGCTCAACGTTCCGGCCGATGCCTTTAACGACGCGCTGAACATCATGGCCAGCCAGGCGACCATCATGATCGGGGCTACCGACACCCAGGTCGTCTTCGAGGCCGGCAACACCACCTACGTGTCGCGTCGCATCGAGGGCGTGTACCCCAACTACAAGCAGCTCATCCCCGATTCGTGCGTGACGAGCGTCAAGATCGATGTCGCCGCCTTTAACGCCGCCCTCAAGCGCGTGGCCGTTATCGCGAGCGCCAACCCCGCCGTCAAGTTCGAGATCGATGTCGAGAACGGGCAGATGGGCCTGTCCTCCATTTCCAATGACCAGGACCTTGCGCAGGAGACGATCGATGTCGAGGCTGAGGGCGAGTCGGGTACCATCGCCTTCAACTACCACTACATCTTCGGCTGCCTCAATGCCCTGTCCAAGGAGAAGGAGATCACGCTGGAGCTCAAGAGCTACTCGCAGGCGGGCATCTTCAAGTCCTACGACAAGATCAACTACCTGTACCTGGTCATGCCGGTCCGCATCTAGCGCTGCGCCATGACCATGTTCGCCCGCGATCTTTCCGTCGCGCACTACCGCAGCTTCGATAGCTATCGCCTTGCCCTGGACGAGGGCGTGACGATACTTGCGGGACCCAACGCGGCGGGAAAGACCAATCTCATAGAGGCGCTGCAGCTGCTGACGAGCGGCGCCTCGTTTAGGCATCCGACCGCAGCCGAGCTCGTCCATGACGGCGTGGGCTCGTGCAAGATCGAGCTGAGGCTCGAGGGCGACGGCCGCGTGCTTGATATGGGATTGAGCGCGGAGGACGGTAAGCGCTCGTTTAGTCGCAACGGCAAGAGATGCTCTGCCGCCGGTGTGCGCGGGATTCTGCCGAGCGTGCTGTTTTGCCCCGACCATCTGGACATGGTTAAGCGAGGCGCCAGTGTGCGCCGCGCCGCCCTCGATGACTTTGGCATGCAGCTGAGCGTGCGTTATGCCGATCTTGCGAGCACCTATGGGCGCTGCGTGACCCAGCGTAACGCCCTGCTCAAGGAGACCTGGTGCTGTCGCGAGATGCTCGGCGCGTGGAACGATTCGATTGCTCGCGCGGGCTCGGCCCTGCTCGTGCACCGGTTGGCCCTACTCGACCGGCTGGCGGGCCATGTGCACACTGCCTACGGGCAAGTGGCGTCCGGCGAGGTTGCCAACGTGACCTATGCGTCCACGCTGGGGGATTTACCCCAGGTCGAGGATCGCGAAGAGCTGAAGGGTTGGGCGTACGAGCGCATGCTGGCTGCCCTTGACGAGCATGCCGACGAGGAAATTCGCCGCGGCGTGACGTTGGTGGGACCGCATCGCGACGAGATCGAGTTCACCGTGGCGGGTCGCTCCGCCCGTTCATTTGCCAGCCAAGGACAGCAGCGCACGCTGGTGCTGTCCTGGAAGGTGGCCGAGGTTGCCGTGGCTCGCGATGTCCTGGGCACCGCCCCACTGCTGCTTCTGGACGACGTGATGAGCGAGCTCGACGGCGAGCGTCGCGGCGCTTTCCTGCGGCTGATTGGCGATGATATCCAGACGGTCATAACCACGACCAACCTGGGGTACTTTACCGATGACCTGCTTGATCGAGCCAAGGTGGTGAGCATGGGTGAGACGTGCTAATTACGAGCGCGAGAGCGAGACAGTCGCCTTCAGCGGGTTTTTGAACGCAGAGCGCCAGCGCATCCTGGCGGCTGCAACGCCTAAGCGCCGTGCGCAGATGGAGGCCGCCGAGGAGTCGCGCACGGTCTATCGCGCATGGAACGCGGTGTGCTCGGGCACGCGCGAGGGGCGGCATGTGACGGGACTGCGTTACCTGCCCGAGTCCAATGAGCTGCTGGTGTATCTCGACTCGCCCTCGTGGACGCAGGAAATGACGCTGTTGCGCGAGATCATCCGCGCGCGCATGGAGCGCGCCGGTGCGCATGTGGACGGCCTGGTGTTCAAAACCACCGCGCCCGGTCACACGCCACCCGCCGCCAAGGAGCGCCTGCGCCCGGCGACGACCGAGCGCCCGCCGGCTCCGCACGCCGACCTCAGCGATGCCGAGCGCGCCGAGATCGAGCGCCAAGTGGCGCCCATCGAAGACCAAAAACTGCGCGAGGCCCTCGAGAATGCCATGAGAGCCAGTGCCGAGTGGGCCAAGGGCGTGCAGAGCAAAAAAGAGCCTTAAATCGCATCTGGTGGCCTTGTAGAGCCAAATACCCTCGTTCCCGAGGGTATTTTTTTACGATAAACTAGTAAGGCTGTACACATTTTCTTAACTGAAGGAGGACGTGTGGCAAACGAAAACGATTACGATGGCGGCGAGATTAAGATTCTCGAAGGTCTCGAGGCCGTTCGTAAGCGCCCGGGCATGTATATCGGTTCGACGAGCGCCAGCGGTCTGCATCACTTGGTGTGGGAGATCGTTGACAACTCCGTCGACGAGGCCATGGCCGGTTTCTGCACCGAGATCCAGGTGACGGTCCACGCCGACAACTCCATCACGGTCGTCGATAACGGGCGCGGCATCCCCGTCGACGAGCATCCTATCAAAAAGATCCCGACGCTCGAGGTCGTCATGACGATCCTGCACGCTGGCGGTAAGTTCGATAACTCGGCCTACAAGGTCTCGGGCGGCCTGCACGGCGTGGGCATCTCCGTCGTCAACGCCCTGTCCAAGCGCGTGGTCGTACAGGTCCGCCGCGACGGCGGCGTCTACGAGATGGAATTCTCGCGCGGCAAGACCGTCAAGAAGATGGAGATCGTGGGCACATCGGAGACGACGGGCACCACCGTCACCTTCTGGCCCGACGACGAGATCTTCGAGACCTGCATCTACGATTTCGATACGCTGCACAACCGTCTGCAGGAGACGGCGTTCCTCAATAAGAACCTCAAGATCGTGTTGACCGACGAGCGCGAGGCGACTCCCCACGTGGAGGAGTTCTGCTACGAAGGCGGCATCATCGACTTCGTCAAGTTCCTCAACGAGGGCAAGGATGTCCTCGAGGCCTTTAAGGAGCCCATCTACATTGAGGGCAAGTCTGATCCGGACGCGCCCGTGACCAAGATGGGCGAGGTCGAGGTGTCCCTGCAGTGGAATAGCGGCTATGGCGAGAACGTCATGTCGTTTGCCAACGACATCTACACCTCCGAGGGCGGCATGCACCTCGAAGGCTTCCGTACCGCGCTTACCCGCGTGATCAACGACTACGCGCGCAAGCAGAATCTGCTCAAGGAAAAGGACGCCAACCTGACCGGCGACGATGTGCGCGAGGGCCTTTCGGCTGTCATCTCGGTCAAGCTGCCCGACCCGCAGTTTGAGGGTCAGACCAAGGCCAAGCTCGGCAGCTCCTATATGCGCGCGCTGACGCTCAAGATCGTGACCGACGGCCTCGCCGATTACCTCGAGGAGCACCCTAAGCCCGCTCGCGAGATCGTCAAGAAGGCGCAGCAGGCCTGCAAGGCGCGCAATGCCGCCCGCAAGGCGCGCGAGGCGACCCGCCGCAAGAGCCTGCTCGAGACGGCGTCCCTGCCCGGTAAGCTCGCCGACTGCTCGGTGCGCGATGCCGAGCTGACCGAGCTCTTCATCGTAGAGGGCGACTCGGCAGGCGGTTCGGCCAAGGACGGCCGTCGCCGAGACATCCAGGCGATTCTGCCCCTGCGCGGCAAGATTTTGAACGTCGAACGCGTTGGTGACCATCGCGCGTTCTCTAGTGACACCATCCAGTCGCTGATTACCGCGATCGGCTGCGGCGTCACGACGAGTGCCGGCGACGGCGGCGACTTCGATATCACCAAGGCGCGCTACCACAAGATCATCATCATGACCGATGCAGACGTCGACGGTGCGCATATCCGCATCCTGCTGCTGACGTTCTTCTACAAGTACATGCGTCCGCTGATCGATGCCGGCTACGTCTATGTTGCCTGCCCGCCCATCTTTGGCATTAAGGTGCGCAACAAGATCCACTACGTGTATCCCAACGGCCGCCAGCCCGAAGACGAGATCCTGCGCGACACCATCCAGAGTCTGGGCCTGAACCCCGACGATAACGACGAGGACGGCAAGGCCAAGGACGGCAAGATTACCAAAAAGCGCAAGGGCTATACCGTCCAGCGCTACAAGGGCTTGGGCGAGATGGACCCCAAGCAGCTTGCCTCGACGACGATGGACCCCAAGACCCGCATTCTGCAGCGTGTGTCGATCGAGGACGCCGTGGTGGCGGATCGCGCCGTGCGCGAACTGATGGGTTCCGAGGTCGGCTATCGCCGCGAATATATCGAGAAACACGCCCACGACGCGCGTTTCCTTGACGCCTAGCTTTCCCAGGCACCCCATCTTGCCCTTCAGGATTTCGGGCGCCGCACGCAAGGCGTGCGCCCTCATCCTTCAGGGCAACCTGGGGCACCTGGAAAACCTAGGAGGGTTATCCGGCATTCCCGGTAATCCGTCTCCGTGGTAGGGAACTAATGGACCACGCAAACCATGAGGAGGTAACGTGGCAGACGATATCAACAATAACGAGGGTATGGACGAGGCCGGCGACGCCGGCATGCCCGATGATCTGAAGCGCCTGCTTGCCCGTGCTGAGCAGGGCGAGGACGGCGATCCGGACGCCTATAACCCCGATGCCGATGATGAGGAAGAGGACGACGACGCCGAGCTCGAGGAGAGCTTTGGCGAAGTCGACCGTGGCGCCTCGGCCGGCGAGGATATCAACGGCGGTCAGCTCCAGATTTCGGAGTTCGGCCGCGAGATGAAGCAGTCGTTCATCGAGTACTCGATGTCGGTCATCACGGCGCGCGCCCTGCCGGACGTGCGCGATGGCTTAAAGCCGGTGCACCGTCGCATCCTGTACGCCATGAACGAGAGCGGCATCTACCCCAACCGTCCGCACAAGAAGTCGGCCTGGACGGTCGGCGAAGTTATCGGTAAGTACCATCCGCACGGTGACTTCGCGGTCTACGAGGCCATGGTCCGCCTGGCGCAGTGGTTCTCCATGCGCACGCCGCTCATCGACGGTCACGGCAACTTTGGCAACATCGATGGCGACGGCGCCGCCGCCATGCGTTACACCGAGAGCCGCCTGGCAAAGCCCGCCATGGAGCTGCTGCGCGACCTGCAGAAGGATACCGTCGACTGGCAGCCCAACTACGATGAGTCGCTCGCCGAGCCCCAGGCACTGCCCGCGCGCTTCCCCAACCTGCTGGTCAACGGTAGCCAGGGCATCGCCGTCGGCATGGCCACCAACATCGCCCCGCATAACCTCACCGAGGCGATCGAGGCCACCTGCTACCTGATCGACAACCCCGAGGCCACTGTCGACGAGCTCATGCAGATCATGCCCGGTCCGGACTTCCCCACCGGCGCCATCATCATGGGCAGCGCCGGCATTAAGCAGAGCTACGAGACCGGCCGCGGCTCCATTACCGTGCGTGCCAAGGCGCACGTGGAGTCCACCAAGACCGGTCGCAGCCGCTTGGTCTTTACCGAGATTCCCTACATGGTCAACAAGGGCACCCTGCAGGAGAAGATCGCCCAGCTCGTCAACGATAAGCGCATCGAGGGCATCTCGGATATGCGCGATGAGTCCAACCAGAAGGGTATCCGTCTGGTCATCGAGCTCAAGAAGGGCGTCATTCCGCAGGTCGTGCTCAACAATCTGTATAAGTACACCTCGCTGCAGACGACCTTTGGCGCCAACAACCTGGCACTTGTCAACGGCGTTCCCAAATGCCTGAGCCTGCGCGAGATGCTGCAGCACTACATCGACCACCAGGTCGACGTAGTCACCCGCCGCACCCGCTTTGATCTCAAGAAGGCCCAGGCGCGTGCCCATATCCTCGAGGGCTACCTGATGGCTCTCGACCATATCGACGAGGTCATCAGCATCATCCGCTCCTCGCAGACCGACTCTGAGGCCAGCAGCCGCCTGATCGAGCGCTTTGGCTTTACGCCCGAGCAGACCACGGCCATCCTCGAGATGAAGCTGCGCCGCCTGACCGGCCTGGAGCGCGACAAGATCCAGGAAGAGCTGGACGGCCTGCGCCGCGCCATCGCCTACTACGAGGACCTGCTGGCGCACGAGGAGAAGATCCTGGGCGTCATTAAGGAAGAGATGCGCGAGATCTCCAAGAAGTTCGGCGATAAGCGCCGCACCGAGATCAGCCATGTCGAGAAGGACCTGGACGTCGAGGACCTCATTGCCGATGAGGACATGGTCGTGACCATCACCCACACCGGCTATGTCAAGCGCATCCCGGTGGCCGCCTACCGCGCCCAGAAGCGCGGCGGCAAGGGCGTGTCGGGCGTCAACCTCAAAGAGGACGACGTCATCGACGAGATGTTCATCGCGTCCACGCACGAGTACGTGCTGTTCTTCTCGAGCAAGGGTAAGGTCTATCGCCTGAAGGTGCACGAGCTGCCGGTGGGTACGCGCCAGGCGCGCGGTACCGCAATCGTCAACCTGCTGCCCTTCGAGGAGGGCGAGAAGATCGCGAGCGTCATCAGCTGCCGCGAGTTCCCTGCCGACGAGTACCTGATGTTTGCCACCAAGAGCGGCATGGTCAAGAAGACCGTGATGAGCGCATATGACCGCAGCCGCCGCGACGGCCTGATCGCTATCAACCTGCGTGACGACGACGCGCTGCTGAACGTGCGCCGCGTGCGCGAGGGCGACAAGATTATCCTGGCCACCACCGCGGGCAAGGCGATCATGTTCTCCGAGGAGCAGGTGCGCGCCACCGGCCGCGATACTAGCGGCGTTCGCGGTATCGGTATGAAGGACGGCGTGAGCGTTCTGGGCATGGAAGTCACTAACGGCAACGGCGATCTATTCGTCATCACCGAGCGCGGCTACGGCAAGCGCACGCCGGTCGCGGACTACCCGGAGCAGAATCGCGGCGGCCAGGGCGTCTACACCATCCAAATGACCGAGCGTAAGGGCAACCTCGCGGCCATGAAGACGGTGGGCCCGCAGCACGAGTTGTTCATCGTGACGGAGGGCGCGACGGTCATTCGCGTCAAGACCGATGAGATTAGCCAGACTGGCCGCGCCACCCAGGGCGTCAAGATGATGACCGTCGACGACAACGACCGCGTATGCGCTGTCGCCCGCATGACGGCCGCCAAGGAAAAGCCCGAAGGCGAAGCCACAGAAGACGGCTCTGCCCCCGAAGAAACCCCTGTCGATCTAGGCGACGGCAACGACATGCCAGAGGATCTCCTAGACGAGTAAGAGGCCCTAGCTGGTAAAAATCATCAGACCTCTTATATCGGCGGTCGGCGCACCTGCGCGCCGACCGCTTTTTTGACAAGCTTGGAGCCCCGTGTCAGACGGCTGGGCGAGATGGGTTAGGTTTGTCGCGAGTTCCGCACGCAAAGAAGGCCACTTAATGTGGCCTTCGTCTTGCGCAGGACTGCCCGAGCAGCAAACCTAACCCATCTCGCCCAGCCGTCTGACACACCCCTCAAAGATTTTCAAAAAAGTTGTTGACGCGCGCGTAACGACTCGTCTAATATATCCCTTGCGCGATGGACCTGTAGCTCAGTTGGTTAGAGCGTCCGGCTGATAACCGGGAGGTCACAAGTTCGAATCTTGTCAGGTCCACCACTTTCTTTCGCAATAAACACCCCAGCGAGAGCCGAGTCGCCGCTGGGGTGTTTATTACTGTCTCCGTGGGGGTTTAGCTCAGCTGGGAGAGCGCGGGCTTTGCAAGCCTGAGGTCAGGGGTTCGATCCCCCTAACCTCCACCATGATGGACCTGTAGCTCAGTTGGTTAGAGCGTCCGGCTGATAACCGGGAGGTCACAAGTTCGAATCTTGTCAGGTCCACCATCAAAACTGTGAAGAGCCTCGAGGGTTTCCTCGGGGCTTTTTTCTTACCTGCTGGAGTAGTCAAAAGAGCCCCGTCCCAAAAAGACTACTTTGATTTTGTGTGCTGTGCGAAAGTTTGGGTAGTATAGCTATTCAATGCGGCGGGCTGCCGCGTGTTAACCGCTACGTACCGGAGGTGTTCCATGGTTCGTGTCGACATAGAGACCATCGTCATGGCCGCCGGTCCCGTGCCATCGCTTATCGTGCTTCGCGAGCGCTGCAGCAAATCGGACTCGCCCGCACCGCTGCGTTCCCTTTCCATTCAGACTGGTTCGTTTGAAGCTGCTGCCATCAGCCGCGGCATCGATAGCGGTCGCGCCGAGCGCCCGATTACCCATGACCTGTTGCTCGATACCGTTGACGCCTTGGGCGCCAAACTCGAGCGCATCGAGATCGTTCGCGCCGAGCCGCCGGTGTTTTACGCGACGATTGTCGTACTGGCCGATGGTGACGAGCGCAAGATCGATGCCCGCCCCAGCGATGCCATCGCCCTTGCCGTGCGCAGCAATGCTCCCATGTTTGTGGAGGACGACATCATGAATCGCCTGGGCACTGTTTCCACCCACGCCGAGGAAGTCGACGACGAGCAGGAGTTCGAGAAGTTCGACGAGTTCGTCCATACGCTCTCCCCCGATGACTTCTAAATGTCTGGCACGCGAGCGGAGAGGTCGCTGATGGGTACCCGCGTATCGGCTGAAGCGGCGGCCATTGCGCGCGAGGCCCAGATGCGCTCGGAGGCTTCTGAGGCGGCTCGCATTGCCTATGTGACGCAGGCCCGCACGCTTCGCGAGCGCCGCGGCTCGTTTATCAAGATGGTTGTCGTCTCCGCCCTTGTCGCGGCAATCTGCTCGCGCCTTCGTGGTACAGTTGGTGCGCTTGGGTTTTCGATTTCAACAGGCTTGGTAATCTGGGGTGTGGTCGATGCAGTAATGCTGACCAACCAGATCAAGGTACTCGACAAGCGCGCGATGGATATGATGCGCGCCCGCGACGCTGCCGCCAAGATTGCTGCCGAGGCACAAGAACTGTAACGACGCCGGACTCGATGGGAAGGTCTAAAGATGGCACAGGATATGCAGGACGCCGGTAACGTCTCCGCCGAGCTCGACGCCATGGTGTGTGACCTGATTGGTGCGTTCTTGGACGACCTTGCCGCCGGCGAGAATCCGGGCGTAGTTGTGGCGATCGAGGACGCTGCTTCCAACCGATATCTGGCGGCGCTCGATGAGGACGGCGAAGAGGCGTGCCTCGAGGCGGCCACCAACTTTATCTCCGAGCACAAGATGGGTCTTAAGGACGAGGGCCTGGGCCGCATCGCCCGCTATGCCATCGGCTACACCGGTTGTGTCGAGATTGACGGCGGCTACCACGACGCTCTACTCGTGAGTTTCTTTGAGACGGCGCTCGAGAGCGGTTTTTCGGCATATGTGCTGTATGAGGGCATGGGCGCCGGCGATGGTTTTATGTGGAGAGACCCTGAACCTGCAGGTGAGGAAACCCCTCTTATCTAAAATCGCTAAAATAAACGAGTTTTCGGTAAAAGGCTCAATATTCCCGCTGAGCGTTGTGTTGCTGGGCGGGTCGCATACGCGTGCCGTTTGTATATGGATAGAAGATAGGGGAACTACATGCGCGTAGACAATCTGAGGAACATCGCCATCATCGCCCACGTCGACCACGGCAAGACGACGATGGTCGACAAGCTCCTGCGTGCCACGGACGCCTTCCGTGCCAACCAGCAGGTCGAGGACCGCGTCCTGGACTCTAACGACCAGGAGCGCGAGCGCGGCATCACGATTCTCGCCAAGAACATCTCTATCGAGTACAAGGACGTCAAGATCAACGTCATCGACACCCCGGGCCACGCCGACTTTGGCGGCGAGGTCGAGCGCGTGCTGCGTATGGCCGACGGCGCCCTGCTGCTGGTCGACGCCTTTGAGGGCCCCATGCCCCAGACCCGCTTCGTGCTGCGTCACGCTATCGACACCGGCCTTAAGATCATGATCGTTATCAACAAGATCGATCGTCCGGGCGCCAACCCCGAGAAGGCCTACAACGACTGCCTGGACCTCATGGCCGACTTGGGTGCCACCGACGACCAGCTCGAGTTTGCCATGGAGCACGTGGTCTACGCCAGCGCCATGAATGGCTTTGCCCGCCTTGACCCCAACGACGGCAACATGGACATGTATCCGCTGCTCGATATGATCATCGACGACATGCCCGCGCCCGAGGTTGACGAGAACGCCCCGCTGGCCATGCAGTGCGTGACCATCGACCACTCCAACTTTGTCGGCCGTATCGGTATCGGTCGCGTGTACTCCGGCACCATCCACCAGGGCGACCAGATCCTGGTCGTTAAGAACGACGGTTCCAGCGCCACCGCTACCGTCAAGCAGCTCTTTACCTTCGACTACCTGGGCCGTACCGAGTGCCAGGAAGTCGGCGCCGGCGACATCGCCGCCGTCGTGGGCATCGACCGCACCGATATCGGCGATGTCTACACCGATCCCGAGAACCCCGTCGAGCTCGAACCCATCGAGATCGACCCGCCGACCCTGTCTATCGTCTTTGAGGCCTCGACCTCCCCGCTCGTCGGTCGCGACGGCGACATCGTGGGCGCCCGTCAGCTTAAGGAGCGCCTGTTCAACGAGGCCGAGAACAGCGTGACCATGAAGATCGAGGAGCTCGAGGACAAGAGCGGCGTCGAGGTCTCGGGCCGCGGCATCCTGCACCTGTCCGTTCTGATGGAGTCCATGCGCCGCGAGGGCTTTGAGTTCCAGGTCGGTCGTCCCCGCGTTCTGTTTAAGAAGGACGAGAACGGCAACAAGCTGGAGCCCGTCGAGCAGGCCGTCGTCGAATGCCCGGACGAGTACTCGGGCAAGGTCGTTGAGGTCTTCGGCACCTCCGGCGGCATCATGACGAGCATGGATACCTCGGGCATCGTGACGCACCTTGAGTTCAAGATCCCGACGCGCGGCATCATGGGTCTTAAGAACCGCATCATGAACGTCACCCACGGCGAGGGCGTGTTCTACCACACCTTCCTGGAGTACGGTCCCTACGCCGGTGAGATCGGCAACCGTCAGAACGGCGCCATGATCTCCATGACCACCGAGAAGGCCGTTGCCTACGCCCTGGGTACGCTGCAGGAGCGCGGCCAGCTGTTTGTTGAGCCGGGTACCGAGTGCTACGAGGGCATGATCGTGGGCGAGCGCAGCAAGGCAGGCGACATGGTCGTCAACATCGCCCGTACCAAGAACCTGGGCAACCAGCGTTCCTCGACCTCCGACATCTCCGTGCAGCTGGTGCCGCCTCGCACCTTTTCTCTGGAAGAGGCGCTGGAGTACATCGCCGACGACGAGCTGGTCGAGATCACTCCCAAGAACATCCGCCTGCGCAAGCGTCTGCTCAACGCCACCGACCGCAAGAAGGCTGCCGTCCGCGCCGGCCAGGTCAACAAATAGGCGCTGGGCTTTATAGCGACTAACAAGAAAGGGCGTCGACCGCGATGGTCGGCGCCCTTTTTGGTGCAAGGGGGACAGGTTCGCTTGCACCACCACAAAGGTGCCTGTCCCCTTTGTGGTGGTTGGCGGCTAGGCGGTGGGGAGTTCCGGCGTATTAGCCGGCTGTTGCGACTTGAGGTGAGCGTTGCGCCAGATGATCTGGATAACATAGCCGAGCGTGAAGACAAAGGCCACGCCGCTGATGAAATCGCCTACGAGGGGGATTGCCGTAAGCGCGCCCGCGGCCACGCCGCCCGCGGCTGCCATGGCGTAGCGGTTCTGGTTGTGTCCGACCATGCGGGCGATCGCGCACCCCGCAAAGGCGCTCGACACCAACGCGATGCCAATAACACCGCACATGAGGGCTCCGGCAAGCGACAGACCAGCGATAGAGATAATTAGCAGTAGGACGGCGGGGACGATAGCAATCGTGCCCAGAAGACCGCTCACCCACAGGGGCATGGGGCGCTGGTGGAGCATGCCGGCGGCGCTGGCGGTTGCGCGCGGAAAGACGAGTTCGAGCAGTAGGGCGACAAAGCAGGTGGAAAGCGCCGCGGCGACGATACCGCCGATGACATCGTTAACGGTGGAAGTATCTTCGTTCTCGGTGCGGTCGATCTTGAGCGCACCGACCTCGGCTCCCGCGGCGCGCTCGGGGTCCTCGGAGACGTGCGCGTTCACGGTGCCGGTGATGTGGGCGTTCTTGCCCAGGATGAGCTTATCGGCCCAAACCTCGACATCGCCCTCGACGGTGCCATCGATAGTCACCGTATCGCCCGCAAGCGCTGCCGACTTGGTAGAGCCGCGCAGGGCAACCGTCTCGCCTATCGCATAGAAACAGTTGGCGGTGCTGTCGGAATTGAGCACGACATGCTGGCCGGCAACGGTCACGCTGCCATCAACCGTAGTCTTGGCAATGTCGATGGTGCGCGCCGCCAAGCGGACGGCGCCGCCCACCGTGCAGTCGCGGATGGAGAGGCTCTCGCCTGCTGCAATTATGTCGCGGCCGATGGACGCATCGTCCAAGTTGAGGGCCTGACCTGCCCAGTACAGGTCACCTTCGACGCCGGACGAATTGGCGTCATTGTCGGTCGCAAGTACGTTGCCTGCGGTGTCTGTGCCGGCGAACGACGCCGTGGGAAGCGCGGTGATCGCCAGCGCGATGAGTGCGAATAGGATGGTGATGCGGCCCCACGCTTTACAGCGCTGGGTCGACGGGAATTGATTGCGGGGCATAGTGAATCCTTCGTTAGATGCTCGATATGCATCTAACAGGGTACCCAACGCGTGGGCGCTCTAAAAGAACCTCTCGGTTGTATTTCGAAGGATGAGCCCGCGCAATCTACTTTTTGCGGTGCAAAAAGCGCGCGATGTCCTCTTCGGTGGGGCTTTTGATGTCAAAGCGCAGCGAGAGCCAGCGCAGACCCATGGTCACGACAACGCATACGACCAGCGCGGCGACATTGCTCATGATGCCGCTCATAACGAGACACACATAGCTTGTCGATCCGGCGATGGCGGCGATGGCATAAAAGTTAGTACGTTGGAAAATGCCCGGAACCACGCCCATAAAGCCGTCGCGCAACATGCCACCGCCCACCGCGGTGAAAAAGCCCATCATGATGCACACCGCCGGCGCAAAGCCGTAGACCAGCGCCTTGTCTGCTCCAGTGGCGGCGTAGATGCCGACCGAGATGATGTCGAGCAGGGGAATGAGTTTTTCGGGCTTGTCGACGATTGCCGGGAAAATATAGATGATGGCTGCCGTGGCAATGGAAAGCGGCAGCGCCATTGGCTGGTTGAGGATGTAGACGTTGCCCACCTGCAGCGTCATGTCGCGTAAAAGACCGCCGCCCAAGCCACAGACCACGGCGAGCGCAACTGCACCCACCAGGTCGAGTTTGTGCTCGCGCGCGACCAACACGCCCGAGATTGAAGCCGCGACGACGGCGAACATTTCGAGCCAAAACGGGATGGCGACCATGGCATCCGTGGCGTGTGAGGTAACGGTCATAGCGGCGACGACGGGCAAGATGAGGTCCTTTGATTCTCGGGTTTGAACAATGCCCGTACATAGTACATGGTTGGCGGCGATTGAGACCCTATTGCTCGGCAAACGGTAGGGACTGGGCGCGGGCGTGGCGTTACTGGAATGCCAGGGGTCCAAAACATGTACATCAGCCTCCAAAAACGACATTTTTCGACATCTTTGGAGGCTGACGTACATGTTTGGATTGGGTTCACAGCATGAGTGAGTTGATTTACTCACATCCGGTATATTTCCCCACTTCAACGGACATAAGAGTTGGATACCGGCTCAGAGCGAGAGGCCCTCAATGGATACCCCTGTTCTCATTTCGCATAAAACCGCATGGCTTGTCCATCATGCACCCCAGAATTTGGTTCAGTCTCTTGCGCGGCACGACTACCAGATAGGCGCACAAGGCATCTCCACCCAACAACGCGTTGCGCGCATACGGCAGGCACTTATCGACTGCGGCATTCCGTCCGATATGCTCAAGACTATCGATATCTCGGTTGTATTCGAATTCGAGCGAATTCGCACCAAAGGCGTCATTTGCCACATTCTTGGACAAAATCTTCCCTACGAGCATATTAACGAGTTGACGCCCGGAATCTTCATCACCGACGAAGCCTTCACCTTCGTGCTCGCTGCCGAGTGGATGGATAGGATCGAATATCTCGAATATGGCTATGAAGTTTGCGGCGATTATCGCATGAGGCTCAATCCCGCCGACCCTTATACCGAGCAACCAGCCACCACCTCCAAGGATGAAATAATCGAACTGCTCGATCGGCATCCCGGCAAACCCGGTGCCACACGTGCACGGCTCGCGCTCAGGCATATCTACGATCGCTCGGCCTCGCCTATGGAGACCGCTTCGGCAATCGCCCTCTCACTCCCAACAAGCGAAGGCGGCGTTGGCATCCGAGGTATCGAACTCAACAAACCACTCGAGATCCCTCAACGTCTCTGGCATTGCGCCAAAGCTCGAACACTTAAAATCGATGCGCTCGTTACCTACAAGCGTAGGGAGCTCGGTATCGAATATAAGGGCGGTTTTCACGATGAGTTCGAGCGCAAAGGAGCAGATGCGGAGCGAGAGGCCGTTCTCTCCCAAATGGGATATCGAATCGTTACGCTCACTTCGGCTCAGTTCGGCAGCCAACTCGCCTTTCACCGCGCCATGAACAACATTCGCGAAGCACTCGGCATGCCTCGCTGTACCGACACCGGGCACCAGCGAGAGCAAAACGAACTACGCAAGGCTCTTATCCGCAACTGGAAAGGTATGCGAGACGAAGAGGCGCCTTCCGAATAGTGCCACTCCCGTGAGCTCAATCCAAACGTGTACGTCAGCCTTCAAAGATGTCGAAAAATGTCGGTTTTGGAGGCTGACGTACATGTTTTTGAGGGAAGGGCGGGTTCGAATCCCTCCTCCTCCGCCGTATTTGCTTGTAAGGGACTCTAAACAAAAAAGCCCCCGTTTTCGGGAGCTTTCTCAACCAAAATGGCGGAGGAGGAGGGATTCGAACCCTCGTGACCTTATACAGGCCAAACGGTTTTCGAGACCGCCGCATTCAACCACTCTGCCACCCCTCCGCGTGGGGTAAAAACAAAGCAGGCTCGAAGGCCTGCTTTGGAATTAACTGGCGGAGAGTCAGGGATTTGAACCCTGGAGACGCTTTTGACGCCTACACGATTTCCAATCGTGCTCCTTCGGCCACTCGGACAACTCTCCGTTAAATGCGAAAGTTAGTATACACGAGGAATCGTAAGGTGCAAGCCGAAAACTTAGCATTTTTTGATCCACAGTGTCTCGCGCTATGCCTAAAACGTGCGGCACATGCAGTCTGACCAGCTAAATCATGCTAAGCGAATTGTTCAAAAAAGGACTTTATTGACCACGAGCAAACGAATTTAAATTCTTTTTGGCGATCAATTAGACCACTGGTATGCATTTCGCGACCGCAACCATGCGCCCACTGACCTGCGGCTTGGCTCAGCTTGTCCCCGCGGCACCGTATCTTGTCCACAAATCCGTCAAGCTCTTGGTCGGCATTTGGTTGGAATGCGCATGAAACGTCGTGCGAATATGGACATATGTGGAGGTCATGAGGTTGTAGCTGCATATTCTTGCAGCCTGGGAGGTTGAAAGATATTATTACCAAGTCTTTTCCTGCTTCAGGCGCACCTTCACGACCTGAAGCCACATTTGCCCAGAGGAGGTGACAATATGAAGGCTTATGAACTGCTGTTCTTTGTTGACCCGTCGCTCGACCCCGAGACTCGTCTCGCTGTTATGAAGCGTATCGATACCACGATCGCTGAGGGCGCTGGCAAGGTCGACTCCGTTGACGAGTGGGGCAAGCGCAAGCTCGCCTACGAGATCAACGACCTCACCGATGGTGACTACACCCTCATCAACTTCCACGCAGATCCTACCCAGATCGCCGAGCTTGATCGCGTCCTGCGCATCACCGACGCTGTGGTCCGCCACATGATCGTCCGTCGCGACGACCAGGAGTAAGACTGTCGTTTTGGACTGGGCTTGTGCCCCAAGAGGAAGTAGTGAGTTATGAGCATCAATCGAGTGAACATCACCGGTAACCTCACCCGCGATCCCGAGCTGCGCGCCACCGCCGGCGGAACCCAGGTTCTGTCCTTTGGCGTCGCCGTGAACGATCGTCGCCGCAACCCGCAGACTGGCGAGTGGGAGGACTATCCCAACTTTGTCGACTGCACCATGTTCGGCACCCGCGCCGAGGCCGTGAGCCGTTTCCTGGCAAAGGGAAACAAGGTCGCGATCGAGGGCAAGCTGCGCTACAGCTCTTGGGAGCGCGACGGCCAGCGCCGGAGCAAGCTTGAGGTCATCGTCGATGAGATCGAGTTTATGAGCTCCCGTGGTGGCCAGGGTGGCTACGACCAGGGCGGTTACGCCCCCGCAGCTCCCGCGCCCGCAGCACGTCCTGCCGCACCGGTGGCTACGCCGCCCGCGGTCGACGTCTACGATGAGGACATCCCGTTCTAAGGGTTGTTCACCTATTTTTGAGTGAGAGGCGGCTTCGGTTCGCCGAAGTTGCCAAACGAAAGGTATTTTGACATGGCTAATGATTTTTCTGCACGTCAGCCGCGTCGTAAGTACTGCCAGTTCTGCAAGGAGAACACTGAGTTCATCGACTATAAGGACACTCAGCTTCTCCGTAAGTACATGACCGACCGTGGCAAGATTAAGCCCCGTCGCGTCACTGGCGCTTGCACGCAGCATCAGCATGACATCGCCAACGCCATCAAGCGCGCCCGCGAGATGGCTCTCCTGCCGTACACCGTCCCCGTGGTTTCCTCTCGTGGCAACCGCGACCGCGGCTAAGAAGGGAGACGCATCATGAAGGTTATTCTTCTCGATGAGATCAAGGGCAAGGGCGGCGAGGGTGACGTCGTAGAGGTCGCTCAGGGTTACGCTGAGAACTTCCTGTTCCCCAAGAAGCTCGCTGTTGCCGCCACCAAGGGCAACCTCAAGCAGCTTGACGAGCGTCGCAACAACATCGCCAAGCGCGAGGCCGTCCGTCTGGCTACCGCCAACGAGACCAAGGCTGCCTTCGAGGGCAAGACGGTCACCGTTGACGTCAAGGTCGGCGACGAGGGCATCCTCTTTGGCTCCGTTACCGCCGCTATGATCGCTGACGCCATCAAGGCTCAGCTCGGTATGGACATCGACCGCAAGCGCGTCGAGCTCGGTAAGCCCATCAAGGTTGCCGGTGCCCACACCGTTGCCATCTCGCTGTACCGCGAGATCAAGGCCGAGGTTGTCGTTCTCGTCGGCGTTACCGCCGAGGAGCTCGCTGCCGAGGCTGAGGTCGAGGAGGCCGCTGAGGTCGCCGAGGCCGAGACCGCCGAGGTCGAGACTGAGGCTGCTGCCGAGTAGCATTTGCTGCAACGCAACAATCTTGTTCTAAGAAGGGCGCTCTGGGAAACCAGGGCGCCCTTTTGTTTTTTGCGCTGAGTGAGTGTCATGGTGAACGTTGCGTCGAAGTCCTATATACAGGACCGTTCATCCGTTTGGTTCGGTGATGATTGGCGGCGCGCGGCGCGTTTTGGGACCGTGGCTGATACTATGGATGCTCGCAGGCGATATGAATGAGGATGCTCATGGCATATGACGATAGGGAGACCGGGCTGACGGTTGAGGACCGCGGCTCCAAGTTGGGTCTTCCCCAAAACCAAGATGCAGAGGCCAATGTACTGGCCGCTATGCTGCTATCGCCCGAGGTGGTCGAAGAGGCCCAGGTCGAGCTGCAGCCCGATGACTTCTACCGGCCCATTCATAAGACCATCTATACCGCGATGGTCGATATGTACAACAGCCGCATTCCCATCGACTCCATCTCGCTGATCGATTACCTGCGAAGCATCAACAAGCTTGATGCCGTGGGCGGCGAGGCCTACATTTTGGAGTTGATGGGTCAGACCCTGTCGCTCGTCAACTGGCAGCACCATGCCGCTATCGTTCGCCGCGATTCGATGCTGCGTGAGCTGATCGGCGCCACCAACGAGATCAACGCGCTGGCCTATAACGCTCCCACCGATACCAAAGAGGTCGTGGAGCTGGCCGAGAGCAAGTTGCTCAAGGTCACGGCGCGCGAGGTCAAGTCGAGCTACAAGACGCTGACCGAGTTTATGGTCGAGGCCTATAACGAGGCCGAGGAAGTGTGCCAGGCAGGCGGCCAGGCTGCGGGCGTGCCCACGGGCTTCCCGTCGCTCGACCGCATGCTCATGGGTTTTCGCGAGGGCCAGCTCATCATCATCGGCGCCCGCCCTGCTGTGGGTAAGACGTCGTTCGCCCTGAATCTGGCGCTCAACGCTGCCGCGGCCGGTTATACCGTCGGCTTCTTCTCGCTGGAGATGTCGGGCAAGGAAATTGCCCAGCGTCTGATTTGCGCCTACGCCATGATTTCGATCAGTGACTTCCGCATGGGCCGCATTAGCCCCGAGCAGTGGGCCAATATCAACGAGGCCACGCAGACCTTGTCCAAGCTCGATATTCTGATTGACGATACGCCCGGCACCACAGTGACCGAGATTCGCGCCAAGAGCCGCCGCATGCTCCACAACAAGGAGAAGGCCATCATCATCCTGGACTACCTGCAGCTGGTGAGTCCTCCGCCGGGACGCCGCTCCGAGAGCCGTACCGTCGAGGTCTCCGAGATGTCGCGTGGTCTGAAGATCATGGCCAAGGAACTCAAGATCCCGCTCATCGCGCTGTCGCAGCTCTCGCGTCAGGTCGAATCCCGTACCGGCAAGCGCCCGCAGCTTTCCGACCTTCGTGAATCGGGCTCCATCGAGCAGGACGCCGATATCGTTATGTTCTTGGACCGCTCCGCCGACGAGGCCGAAGCCTCGCGCGACGATCGACCCGACGAGGGCGTTACGCGTATCGTCGTGGCCAAGAACCGTTCGGGCCCGATCGGCGACGTCGACCTGATGTTCCTGCCGGCATCCACCAAGTTCTATGAGCTTGATGGGGCACATGCCGAGGAGTAGGACAGGCGCCCGTTGCACGGGTATACTGGGAATGTTTTGTGCTTCTGCGTGCCGGCGTGGCGCGTAGACAGTCCATGAATGTAAGGAGTAAACATGCCGTCAACCGTTTTGGTCGGTGCCCAGTGGGGCGATGAGGGCAAGGGTAAGATCTGCGACCTGGTCGCCGGCGACTTCGATGCCGTCGTGCGCTACTCGGGCGGCAACAACGCCGGCCACACCATCGTCGTCAACGGCAAGAAGTACGGCCTGCACCAGGTGCCCTCCGGCATCATGTATTCCGACCATGTGTCGGTGATCGGTAACGGCTGCGTCGTCAACCCCAAGGTTGTCCTTGAGGAGATCGACATGTTTGAGGCCGACGGCATCACCACCAAGAACCTCAAGATTAGCGGCAACGCGCATGTCATCATGCCGTACCACATCGACCTGGATGGCGCCTTTGAGCAGAAGCTCGGCAAGAAGAACATCGGTACCACCAAGCGCGGTATCGGTCCGTGCTATCAGGACAAGATGGCCCGCATTGGCCTGCGCATGCAGGATATGCTGGACGAGGCGCTGTTCCGCGACAAGCTGGAGACCGCTCTCGCCCGCGTGAACCCCGAGCTTGAGCTCATCTACAACCTGCCCACCTACACCGTGGACCAGATTTGCGACGAGTACCTGCCCATGGCCGAGCGCCTGCGTCCCTACATCACCGAGACGAGCCTGCTGCTCAACAACATGATCGATGAGGGCAAGGACCTGCTGTTTGAGGGCGCCCAGGCGACGTTGCTCGACATCGACCACGGCACCTATCCGTACGTGACGTCTTCCAACTGCACCGCCGGCGGCGCCATCACCGGCTCCGGCGTGGGCATGAAGAACGTCGACCGCGTGCTGGGCGTCATGAAGGCCTATATCACCCGCGTCGGTTCGGGCCCCATGCCCACCGAGCTTTCCTATGAGTCCGAGGCCGGTCACACGCTGACCGAGGAGGGCTATGAGTACGGTGTGACCACCGGTCGCCGTCGTCGCTGCGGCTGGTTCGACGGCCCCATCGCCAACTACGCCTCACGCGTCAACGGCCTCACCGATATCGCCCTGACTAAGCTCGACGTGCTTTCGGCCTTCGACACCATCAAGGTGTGCGTGGCCTACGACGTCGATGGCGAGCGCTACACCAGCGTGCCCGAGCATCAGGTGCGCTTTGAGCATGCCAAGCCCATCTACGAGGAGCTCCCCGGCTGGAAGTGCGACATCACCGGTTGCCGCAGCTTTGATGAGCTGCCGCAGGAGGCTCAGGACTACGTGGCGTTTATCGAGGATCTGGCACACACCCGCGTGACGTTCATTGGCGTCGGCGCCGGTCGCGAGCAGATCATCAACCGATTCTGGAAGTAATCGGGACTATTTGGTTATTGCGATATACCCCTTTGCAGCCCAAGCGGGCGGCCGAGGGGTATATTTGCTTGCAAAGGGCTCGCGCGGAGCGGGCCATTCATCCATAGAGGAGGCACCCTTGAAGGCGGACACTCAAACCATCGACATCCTGTTGTTGGGCAGCGGCGGCCGCGAGCACGCTCTGGCGGCCAAGCTCGCAGCATCACCGCGCGCCGGCAAGCTCTACATTGCGCCGGGCAACGGCGGCACCGCGAGCTGCGGCGAGAACGTGGTTCTCGACGATTGCGATCCTGCGGCCGTGGCGGCGTTTGCCCAGAGCCACGGATGCGGACTCGTGGTGATCGGCCCCGAGGCCCCGCTCGTGGTGGGCGTGGCCGACGCCGTGCGCGCGGCGGGCATCCCGTGCTTTGGCCCGGGTGCCGAGGGTGCCCAGATGGAGGGCTCCAAGCTGTTCTCCAAGCAGCTCATGGAGCGCGCCGGTATCCCGACGGCAGCCTACGGCTCGTTCACCGACGAGGCTTCGGCTCTCGCCTACGTGCGCGAGCAGGGCGCCCCGCTGGTCGTCAAGGCCGACGGCCTTGCCGCGGGCAAGGGCGTCATCGTGGCGATCGAACTTGAGCAGGCCGAGGAGGCCGTGCGCGAGTGCTTTGGCGGCACCTTTGGCGATGCCGGCAATACTGTGGTCATCGAGGAGATGCTGACCGGCCCCGAGTGCTCGCTTTTGGCCTTTACCGACGGCAAGACCGTGCGCCCCATGGCCACCTCGCAGGACCACAAGCGCGCGCTCGAGGGCGACAAGGGTCCCAACACCGGCGGCATGGGCGTCTACAGCCCGGTGCCCATCGTGACCGACGAGGAGCACGCCACCATGGTGGCGGTCATGGAGCAGACCGTTGCCGAGCTTGCTGCCGAGGGCATCGACTACCGCGGCTGCCTGTACGGCGGCTTTATGCTTACCCCCGCCGGCCCCAAGGTGTTGGAGTTCAACGCCCGCTTTGGCGACCCCGAGACGCAGGTCGTGCTGCCGCGCCTTAAGAACGACCTGGTCGAGGTCATACTCGCCTGCGCTAACTGCGAGCTCGACCAGATTGAGCTCGATTGGCGTGACGAGTGGGCCGTGGCCGTTGTCCTGACGAGTGCGGGCTATCCCGGCAGCTACGAGAAGGGCAAGGTCATCACCGGTATCGAGGATGCCGAGGCCATGGAGAACGTGACGGTGTACCACGCCGGCACCGCCGTGGTGGACGGCCAGCTCGTGACCAACGGCGGCCGCGTGCTCGCCGTGACCGCGCTGGGCGACACGTTCGAGAACGCCCGCAACCTTGCCTATGAGGCCTGCGAGAAGATCGATTTTGAGGGCAAGACCCTGCGTCACGACATTGGTCTGCGCGCGCTGCGCGGCCGCGACGCCTGGGATGCCTAAAATCCGGGAGGAATGAGACGGATGGACGATAAGAACGAAGAGCTCGTGGACGCGCAGATCGTCGAGGAAGACAGCCGCGCGTACGGACACGCAGAGGGCGAGCCGGGCGGCGAGGTTGCCGATGAGCCGGTGCTGGTGCTGGGGGACGAAGACCCGCATGACGCGCTGCTGCACGAGAAGATTCTTTCGGAGGAGTGCGCCTGGAAGGGCAAGATCCTCGACGTCCACCGTCTTGAGGTTGAACTGCCCAACGGCCACCGCAGTGCCCGCGATGTGATTCGTCATCCTGGCGCGGCGGCCGTTGTCGCGCTGACCGAGACCGGCAAGATCGTGCTGGTGCGTCAGTATCGCACCGCTATCGACCGCGTGACGGTCGAGATTCCCGCCGGCAAGCTCGACCCGGGCGAGGACCCGCTCGATTGCGCCAAACGCGAGCTGCATGAGGAGACGGGCTTTAGGGCCGGCCGTATTCGCTTTTTGACGTCGATTGTCACGACCTGCGGTTTCTGCGACGAGATTATCCACATCTACCTGGCCACCAAGCTCGAGTTTGATGCGCCCAACCCCGACGATGATGAGTTTGTCAACGTGGACCTGGTGCCGCTGCACGAGCTGATCGACGCCGTGCTCGACGGCAAGATCGAAGACGCCAAGACCGTCGTAGGCGCGCTTGCCTGCGACAGCATCGCGCACCGCTTGGGTGGGGCCGAGCTCTAGGTTACGCGGTTTTACCAAACCGCGTAACGAGTCGACGCTGCAAACGCCCCTAAGCGGCAATCTGCCTTTCAATCGTCGCTCGCGTACCGAAGTACGCGTCGCTCCTCTTTCAAGGCACCTTGCTCGCTTAGGGACGTTTTCGCTGACGCTGCCAGAACATCGGCGTTATGCTTGTTGGGACGCTTTGTTTTCAGCCTGACCGGTTCAACCGGATTTCTCACGCTATTTATTTCTCTTCGAGGATTGCATGTTTAAAAGGTTTCTCTCGTATTACGAGCCCCAGACGGGGCTTTTTGTTGCCGATACTGTTTGTGCTCTGGTGCTTGCTGCCATTGACCTTGCGTTTCCTATTATTCTGCGCAATCTGACCGGCGGGTTGTTTACCCAGGGTCAGGCTGCCATTATGCAGGCGCTCGGTATGATTGCGGTGGGACTGGTGCTGATGTATGCCATCCGCTGCGCCTGCCGCTACTTTGTGAGCTACTGGGGCCATGTGATGGGCGCGCGCATGGAGTCCAAGATGCGCGAGGACCTGTTCGATCAGTACGAGCGCTTTAGCTTTGCATACTTCGATCGCAACAGCTCGGGCGACATGATGAGCCGCGTGGTCAACGACCTGTTCGATATCTGCGAGGCGGCGCACCATGTGCCCGAGTGGATCATCATCTGCGGCATCGAGATTATCGGCTCGTTTGTGATCCTCTTTACCATCGCCCCGGTGCTGGCGCTTGCCATGGCTGTGGTGACAGCAGCGTTTGCGGTCATCATGTTTTGGCAGAACATGCGCATGCGCGAGGTCTTTAGCGACAATCGCAAAAAAATCAGCGGCATCAATGCGCAGCTGCAGGATTCGCTGGCGGGCATGCGCGTGGTCAAGAGCTTTGCCAATGAGGAGACCGAGCGCTCTAAGTTCCGCGCCTCCAACAATCGCTACCTTTCGTCCAAGGAAAACATGTATCACGCCATGGGCGTCTATACTGCGACGTATGGCCTGCTCTCGGGTGTGCTCTATGTGATCGTGGTACTGCTGGGCGGCTGGCTGGTCGCCCAGGGACAGCTGCAGGCGGTCGATATGGCGACCTTTGCACTCTATATTTCGCTGTTCTGCACGCCGCTCGAGACGCTCGTCAATTCGGCCGAAACGTATCAGAAGGCTATCGCCGGCTTTAAGCGTATGGACGAGGTGCTCTCGACCGTGCCGGATATCCAGGACAAGCCGGGCGCCACGGATCTGCAGGTGACTGCCGGCGCCGTGGAATATCACGACGTGTGCTTTAACTACGAGGACGTTGAGCTGGGCGAGGGCGATGCCGAAGAGCGTCCCGTTATCGACCATATGAATCTGTCCATCAAGCCCGGGCAGACCATCGCTTTGGTTGGCCCTTCGGGCGGTGGCAAGTCCACGACCTGTTCGCTGCTGCCGCGCTTTTATGACGTGGCTGCCGGATCCATTAGCATCGACGGCCAGGACGTGCGCGATGTGACGCAGCAGAGCCTGCGTCGCGCCATCGGCCTGGTGCAGCAGGATGTCTATCTGTTTGACGGCACGATTGGCGAGAACATCGCCTACGGCAAGCCGGGCGCTACGGCAGGAGAGATCGCCGAGGCCGCCCGTCGCGCCAACATCGATGCCTTTATCGAGTCGCTTCCACAGGGTTATGACACGGTCGTGGGCGAGCGCGGCAGCCGTCTTTCGGGCGGACAGAAGCAGCGTGTTGCCATCGCGCGAGTGTTTCTCAAGAACCCCAAGATCCTTATTTTGGATGAGGCGACGAGTGCTTTGGATAACGAGAGCGAGGAGGCGGTGCAGGAGTCGCTCGAAGAGCTGGCACGCGGCCGCACCACGATTATCATCGCCCACCGTCTTTCGACCATTAAGCATGCCGATGAGATCGCGACCGTTGAGCATGGTCGCGTTGTGGAGCGTGGCACGCACGAGGAGCTTCTCGCCCGTGGCGGCACTTATGCCCGTTACTATCGAATGCAGTTCGAAGGTGCGCGTGCGCACGAGCTCGACTGATTGATATGACAGGAAGTTTATGGCTGACAAGAACCCTTTGACTCCGGAAGAAGTGACGGAGTTATTCTCCGAAATCGATGCATCCGGTGTCTTGGATCCCACGCTTGCCAAAAAGCGCACCGAGCGCATGCGTGAGAAGGAGGCTGCGGCCAAGCGCGGTGACAAAGCGGCGCTAGCGCAGCTGCGCAGCGAGGACCGCGCGAGCCAGGCAAAACATATCGACCCGCTGTCCGAGGACGACCCTTCGGGCTCGCAGGTGAGCCATACCATTACGAAGACTGCCATGGCCGTGGTCATTGGCATCTTGGTGCTGATTGTGGGCATGCAGATTGGCTACGGCGTGATGCGACGCCTGAACACCGCCAACCTGTCCGAGAGCGTTTCGGTGGATACCGTTTCGACGGCGCTGAAGGGCGGCCTTGAGTGGGGCAACGGCTTTACGCAGTTCCCGCTCGACTTTACCGTCGATGAAGCTGATGAGCGTACGGGCACGGTCGAGGTGACGGTGTTGGACACATCGTCTGCCAACGAGCTCGAGCTGCTGTCCAACGGGCAGATTCAGGCCGCTGCGCTTGCGACCAACGCGCTGCTCAACGATAAGATCGACCGCGTGGTGTATAACGTTCACGCCTATATCGACGAGGATAGCAACATTCAGCACGATTCCTTCTTTGGCATGTTTCCCGCGCGGGGTCATCAGAGCGCCATTTTGACGTTTGTGTGGACCAAGAGCTCATCCAACGCCACGAGTATCGACTGGAAGATGCGCATCGTAAGCATGGACGACACCATTGCCGAGCGCATTCAAAAACAGGTGAACTCGGTTTCGTCGCTGATCGAGGACCCGGTGGTGAGCCAGACCAAGATTGACGAGGAAAAGGCCGAACGTGACCTGGAGCATCGTCTGCATGGCCGCGAGATTTTCCGCGGCGGCAAGCCCGATCGCTCACCGTCCGATCTGCTGGAACAGGACAAGCAAAAGTAAGAGGCCATTATCCCGCGTGAGCCACAAGCCCACGCGGGATAATTTTTCTGGGACGGGGATTAAATAATCATTATGCATAGAAAGTCATAATTATCATTTCGTAAACATTTCGATGAAATTAACGCCATGAGGCATGCTTGCGGTTACAATACCGCGAGGCCTAACTACACACCTTTAAGCCGGTCCTGTGAGACCGGGAAGGAGAATTATGGCGAACAACCATACCGCGGGCGCTGCCGCCCGCACCTTCGCGCCCAGCGAGCTTTGCCAGCGTATGCTGGCCAAAACCAGCAAGGGCACCTGCGGTCCCTGTATCCTGTATCTTGAGGATGGGACCATTTTTTATGGACGTGCATGCGGCGCCGAGGGCACCGCGACCGGCGAAGTCTGCTTCAACACCTCGCTCGAGGGCTACTTTGAGGTCATGACCGACCCGAGTTATGCCGGCCAAATTGTAACCATGACCTATCCGCAGATCGGCAATTACGGTATCGACGAGACCGATGTCCAGTCGGCCTTCCCCGGCGACGCCGTGCGCCCTGCGAGCGCTCCGGCTATGCGCGGCATGATCGTTCGCGATATGTGCGCCACGCCTTCTAACTGGCGCTCGGCCGTCAGCGTGCCGGAGTACCTGCGCGCTCACGGCATCGTCGCTATCGAGGGTATCGACACCCGCGCTCTGGTGCGCCATCTGCGCGACAATGGTTCCAAGATGGGCATTATCTCGACCGAGATCTTCGACGTCGACGAGCTTGCCGAGCGCTTGTCCGCTGCGCCCACGCTGGTAGGCGAGAACCTGGTCAAGACCGTAAGTTGCCCCGCGCCTCACGAGTTTGTGGCCGCCGACCTGCCTGCCACGCATGACTTTGCGCTTGCGGCTGCCGCTCCTGCCCGTCACAAAGTGGTCGCCTACGACTGCGGTGTGAAGCGCGGTATTCTGGAGGGCCTGGTCCGTGCCGGCTGCGATCTCACCGTCGTGCCGTGGGATACGCCCGCGAGTGAGGTGCTCGACATGAATCCCGATGGCGTCTTTTTGTCCAACGGCCCCGGCGACCCCGATGCCGTGGTGGAGACCTATGAGCAGGTACAGCAGCTGATCGGCAAGGTGCCGGTCTTTGGCATTTGCCTCGGTCACCAGATGATCAGCCTGGCCTGCGGCGCCCAAATGGAAAAGCTTAAATTCGGTCACCGTGGCGGTAACCAGCCGGTTATGAATCTGGTGAGCCGTCGCGTGGAGATCACCGCGCAAAACCACGGCTTTGGCCTGCTGTTCCCCAGTCTGGGCAAACTGATTCCGGAGCTTTCCGGCGGCGAAACCGAGCATGCGGCCGACGGTGACCTGCGCGCCTGGGTGCGTCGCGGCATCGCGCCGGTCGTGATGAACGAGCGCTTTGGTCGCATTCGCCTGACACATGTGAACCTCAACGACGGCACCGCCGAGGGCATCCAGCTGCTCGACGCCCCGTGTTTCTCGATCCAGTACCACCCCGAGGCTTCGCCTGGCCCCACCGATGCCCACTATCTCTTTACCGCCTTTACGCGACTCATGGACGGCGAGGAGAACTACCTGGACATCGACACCGCGAAGGACCGCCTCGCCGGCTGGAATTTCGCCGAGTCCGAGAACGCTGCGACCGAGGAGAACTAACATGCCTAAACGTACTGACATCAAGCGCATCCTCGTTATTGGTTCGGGCCCTATCGTCATTGGCCAGGCCTGTGAGTTCGACTACTCCGGCGCACAGGCCTGCAAGGTGCTCAAGGAGGATGGCTTTGAGGTCATCCTGGTCAACTCCAATCCGGCGACCATCATGACCGACCCGGGTCTTGCCGACCGCACCTATGTCGAGCCCATCACCGCCGAGTTTATCGAGCGCGTAATCAAGAAAGAGCGCCCGGACGCGCTGCTGCCCACGCTGGGCGGACAGACCGGTCTGAACGCCGCCGTCGAGCTGGCAAAGGACGGCACGCTCGACAAGTACGGCGTCGAGATGATCGGCTGCGACCTGGCCGCTATCGAGCGCGGCGAGGACCGCAAACTCTTTAACGAGGCCATGGCCGAGATCGGCCTGGAGGTTGCGCGCTCGGGCTATGCCTACAGCGTGGCCGACGCCGAGGCTATCGCCGAGCGCGTGGGATATCCCTGCGTACTGCGCCCGAGCTTTACCCTCGGTGGCGCCGGCGGCGGCATCGCGCATACCCACGAGGAGCTCGTCTCCATCGTGAGCCAGGGCCTTGAGCTCTCGCCTGCCCATGAGGTGCTGGTCGAGGAGTCCATCGAGGGTTGGAAAGAGTATGAGATGGAGGTCATGCGCGACCACGCCGGCAACGGCATCATCGTGTGCTCCATCGAGAATCTCGACCCCATGGGCGTGCACACCGGCGACTCCATCACCGTGGCGCCGGCGCAGACGCTCTCCGACCTTGAGTACCAGCGCATGCGTGTCGCCTCGCTCGCCATCTTGGGGAAGATCGGCGTCGAGACCGGCGGCTCCAACGTGCAGTTTGCCGTGAACCCCCAGACCGGCCGCCTGATCGTCATCGAGATGAACCCGCGCGTGAGCCGTTCGTCCGCACTGGCCTCCAAGGCCACGGGCTTCCCCATCGCCAAGGCCGCCGCTCGCCTGGCCGTGGGCTACACGCTCGACGAGATCGTCAACGACATCACCAAGGCAACGCCCGCCTGCTTTGAGCCCACAATCGACTACTGCGTCGTCAAGGTGCCGCGCTTTGCCTTCGAGAAGTTTAAAGGCACTGATCCTACGCTCACCACGCGCATGAAGGCCGTGGGCGAGATTATGGCGATCGGCCGCACCTTTGAGGAGGCCTTCGGCAAGGCCATGCGCTCACTGGAGGACGGTCACCAGGGCATCTGCGCCGGTGGCAAGGAGGGTGCCGACAAGCTGAGCGACGATGAGCTCGCTCAGGCCGTGGCAACCCCGACCGAGCACCGCATCTTCTTTGTGGTCGAGGCCCTGCGCCGTGGCTGGGACATCGCCCACATCCATGCCATCTGCGGTATCGATCCGTGGTACCTCAACCGTATCAACGACATGGTGCAGGTCCAGGAGAGCATCCGCGGCCTGCGTGTGGAGGATATCGACGCCGACGCGATGCGCCTGCTCAAGCAGTACGGCACGAGCGACGCCGAGATTGCCGCGCTGACCGGCTCGGACGAGCGCTTTGTGCGCGCCTATCGCAAGGGTCTGGGCGTGGTTCCCAGCATGAAGACGGTCGATACCTGCGCTGCGGAGTTTTCGAGCGCCACGGAGTACCACTACAAGACGTACGAGAACATCTACCGCACGAGCCCGGATGCCAAGAAGTGCGTGGCTCCCGACGAGACCACGCCGGCGGACAAGCCCAAGGCGATGATCCTGGGCGCCGGCCCCAACCGCATTGGCCAAGGTATCGAGTTCGATTACTGCTGCGTGCACGCGAGCTACGCACTGGCGGCTCGCGGCTTCGAGACCATCATAGTCAACTGCAACCCCGAGACCGTTTCGACTGACTACGACACCTCGGACCGCTTGTACTTTGAGCCGCTCACCTACGAGGACGTCATGGACGTTATCGATGTCGAGCGCCCCGACGGCGTCGTGGTGACGCTCGGTGGCCAGACCCCGCTTAAGCTGGCGCGCATGCTCGAGGAGAGCGGCGTGAACATTATGGGCACCAAGCCCGATGCCATCGACTTTGCCGAGGACCGCGAGCGCTTCGCCGCTCTGCTCGACAAGCTGGGCATCATGTACCCGCCGGCGGGCCAGGCCACCTCGTTTGAGGAGGCCGAGGCCGTGGCCGCGCACATCGGCTATCCGCTGCTGGTGCGCCCGAGCTATGTGCTGGGCGGCCGCGGCATGATGATCGCCTACGATGCCGAGCATCTGCGCGATTACATGGCCGAGGCTGCGCGCATTAGCCCCGACTACCCGGTGTACCTGGACCGCTTCCTGGAGGGTGCGATCGAGTCCGACGTCGACGCCCTGTGCGATGGCGAAGAGGTATACATCGGCGGCATCCTGGAGCATATCGAGGAAGCCGGTATTCACTCCGGCGACTCCGCGACCTGCATCCCGCCGTTCAGCTTTAGCGAGAGCCTGCAGGCGAAGCTCCGCGAGACCACGCGCCGCATCGCGATGGCGCTGGGCGTGCGCGGTCTGGTCAACGTGCAGTACGCCATTAAGGGCGAGACCGTTTACGTGATCGAGGCCAACCCGCGCGCCAGCCGTACCGTGCCGTTTATCTCCAAGGCCACCGGCGTGCCGCTGGCCAAATGCGCGGCGCGCATCATGGCAGGCGATTCCATCGCGAGCTTGGGCCTGCCGAGCGACGAACGTCAGCTGGACTGGTTCTGCATGAAGGAAGCCGTTATGCCCTGGGGTCGTTTCCCGGGCGCCGACGTCATCCTGGGGCCCGAGATGAAGTCGACGGGCGAGGTCATGGGTATCGCTAAGAGCTATCCCGAGGCATACGCCAAGACGCAGCTGGCGATCGACTACAGGCTGCCCGACCCGAGCGCCGGCAAGGTATTCATCAGCGTGTGCGACCGCGACAAGCGCCACATCCTTTCGGTCGCGCGTATCCTGCGTTACCTGGGCTTTGACATCTGCTCCACCGAGGGTACGGCGCGCGTGCTGCGTGGAGGCAACGTGACGTGCGAGATCGTGGAGAAGATTAGCGGCCCGCACGACGGCGAGCGCCCCAACATCGGCGACCTCATCGCCGATGGCAAGATCGCGGTGATCATCAACACGCCGTACGGTCCGGGCTCGCGCGGCGACGGCTATCTGCTGCGCACCGAGGCGGTGCGACGCGGTGTGACCTGCGTGACCGCGATGTCTGCCGCCAACACGTATGTGAGTGCCATCGAGGCGGTGCGCGAGGACCAGCAGGGTCACGGCAGCGCCAACGACATGGGCATGGACGTCATCGCCCTGCAGGACCTGCCGCAGTACACGGTGTAGATTGAGCTGGCCGGCCGGGGCGGAGGGGGCTGAGTTTCTCACTGAGCGACTCTGCTTGCAGCCGGAGCGAAGGGGGAAACTCAGCCCCCTCCGCCCCGGCCTACGGTGACTCGGTTGCACCGTGTGCTGCCGAAGGGGCTTTGCGCGATGACTAGGGCTGAATAAAAAGTGAGTGTGGGCAGAGCCCACGTTTTGTATGGGGTCCTCCGGTGAATTGCATTCACCGGAGGACCTTTTTGTGGCTGACTGAGAGTGCCGCTGGACAGTTAGTTCAGATTTGTATTTTTGTGAGGGTGGAAAAGGCCGATTTGAGCTCAAATGAGTCGTTCTTGGCGGTCTGATGCGACAAGGATGCGCAGTCAGGAATGAGAAAAGGGCGTTATTGGGTCTAAAACGGCTTCAAAACGATACGTTTGCACGTAAGGACCCGGCCAAAAAATACAAATCTGAACTAACTGTCCACCATCCTCCGTCAACCTCTCATTCCAAACCAAATCAGCCAACGTACGGCATAGCAATCTCCGGTAGGTCGCAGGGCGGCGGTCGAGCTTTTCTCTCGGGAAACTTCGCGAAGCCCAGTTCCCGAGGGAAAGGTATGGTCTGTGTAATACCAGATAAACAGTACATTTTTGCTAGATTGGTATTTGACTGAAGAACCAATTGGTATGGCTTATTAAGCCCACCTTGCCGTTGACGCTCATTTTACTGCCGCTGGTGGACTTCCGAACTTGGTTGCGCAAGTGCTCCCATATACTGATATGACCAAGTAGGTGGCTATCTGGTTACTACCAGTTGGCCCCTTGGTAACGGGTGGCCCCATTGTGCGGAATGTACCGAACATCCCCGTTTGATACGTTTTCCCATGCTGCCGGGGGGCGTCCTCGGCACCTCAGCATCTCGGAAGAAAGGAGACCAGGTGCGCAGGAATTCCATTTTACGAAACGGTGGGTGAAGGGAAGCGCGGTCCTCGTTGCCACTGCAGCGACGCTCGTGTTTGCCAATCCCCAACAGGCGATTGCCACGCCACTCAAGGGCGTCGACTCAGCGACCGTGTCACAGTCTGCCTCGAATGTCGTCGACATCGATTTCGCTGACGGCATCAAGGGCCGTATTACGTTCCTCGAGGACGGTATTTTCCGTTATAACGTCGACCCCAAGGGTGAGTTTTCCGATTACGCCACACCGCGCAGTAAGTCCCACACGGCTAAAATCCAGGCTCAGCCCGATACCTCGGACACCTACAGCAAGCCGAGTGCGACGGTTGCCGACAAGGGCGACACTATCGAGATCACCGGCGGAAAGGCGACCGTGATCCTGGACAAGGCGACCGGCAAGATGAGTATCAAGTCAGGCGACCGTGTCGTGGTTTCCGAGTCCGCGTCCCTCGACCTTGATAAGAAGGGTACCGTCCAGACGCTCGCCAAGGAGAAGTCCGAGAACTTCTTTGGCGGCGGCACCCAGAACGGACGCTTCCTGCACACCAACCAGACCATCGCCATCTCCAACACGAACAACTGGACCGATGGCGGCGTTGCCTCGCCCAACCCGTTTTATTGGACGAGTGACGGCTACGGCGTACTCCGAAACACGTTTGCAGAGGGTTCCTACGACTTCGGTTCCACGGACTCATCGACGGTCACGACTTTGCACAGCGAGAATGAGTTTGATGCCTACTACTTCGTGGCGACCAACGAGGGCGCTTCGAACGTGGCAACCGAGATGCTGCAGGACTACTACAAGGTGACCGGTAACCCGGTACTGCTGCCCGAGTACGGGTTCTACCTTGGTCATCTTAATGCCTATAACCGTGATGGCTGGTCAACGACCTCGGGTCAAAAGAAGTGGGAGACCAAGGGCAGCAAGTCCTCGAGCGAGAAGGGCGACGTTAAGTACGAGTCTGGCATGTCGACGGGCTACAAGCTCGACGGCACACTTGCGGCCGAGACGCTCAACGGTGAGGGCCCTACGGTTGATACCGAGAACATGAAAGCGACCGATTTCGACCGCCAGTTCTCTGCTCGTCAGGTTATCGATGACTACGAGGACAACGACATGCCGCTCGGCTGGTTCCTGCCGAACGACGGTTACGGCGCCGGCTATGGCCAGAACGGTTACTACAAGACCGGCGGCGTCAACTCCGACGGAGCGAGCTCGGCCGACCGTCTTAACGCTGTGCGTGCCAATGTCGACAACCTTAAGAAGTTCACCGAGTATGCCAACTCCAAGGGTGTGAGCACGGGCTTGTGGACCCAGTCCAACCTTGAGCCCGACAGCAACCCTGAGACCCCGTGGCATCTGCTTCGCGACTTCGACGCCGAGGTCAAGACGGGAGGCATCACTACCCTTAAGACCGACGTTGCCTGGGTTGGATCTGGCTACTCCTTTGGTCTTAATGGCATCAAGACAGCTTATGACACGGTGACGACCGGCGCTAACAAGCGCCCCAACATCATCACGCTCGATGGTTGGGCCGGCACGCAGCGCTTTGGTGGCATTTGGACCGGCGACCAGTATGGCGGTAACTGGGAGTACATTCGCTTCCATATCCCCACGTATATCGGTCAGAGTCTTTCGGGCAACCCCAACATCGGCTCCGACATGGATGGCATCTTTGGCGGCGACCCCATCATCTCTGCGCGTGACTACCAGTGGAAGACGTTCACGCCCTCTATGCTTGACATGGACGGTTGGGGCACCTACCGTAAATCGCCCATGACGCACGGCGATCCCTACACAGGCATCTCGCGCTTCTACCTCAAGCTCAAGGCGCAGCTCATGCCCTATATCTACACGAGCGCGGCCTCGGCGGCCAACATCGACACGGGTAACGGCGATGCCGGCCTGCCCATGATCCGCGCCATGCTGCTTTCCGACAACTCCGAGTACGCCGCAAGCACTTCGACGCAGTACCAGTATATGTTCGGTGAGAACTTCCTAGTGGCACCGGTGTATCAGGATACCCAGGCAGACGAGAACGGCAACGACATTCGCAATGGGATTTACCTCCCCAACTACGGCACCGACGAGAATCCCACCATCTGGATCGATTACTTCTCGGGTAAGCAGTATCGCGGCGGCCAGGTTCTCAACAACTACGAGGCTCCGCTTTGGAAGCTGCCGCTGTTTGTGAAGGCCAACGCTATCGTGCCGATGTACGCCGAGAACAACAACCCCGAGGCCGTGAGCGACACCAACACCAAGGGTACCGACCGCAGCCAGCGTATCGTCGAGTTCTTCGCCACCGAGGGCGACGGCACCTTTACGCAGTACGAGGACGACGGCTCCTCAATCGAGAACAACACGACTGAGGACGATTCCTACGGCACGATCGACAATATCTCCTACGGTGAGCATGTGAGCACCGTCTACAGCTCCAAGGCCGCAGGCGGCACCGCGACCTTTACCGCCGAGGCCTCGCAGGGCGGCTACAACGGCTACGACTCCAACCGCACCACGACCTTCGTGGCCAATGTGTCCGCCAAGCCCACGAGCGTTGTCGCCAAGAACGGCGGATCCGCACTCAACGTGGTTGAGGTCGACTCGCAGGAGACCTTTGACGCCGCGACCCCCGAGGCCGGCCAGGCGGTCTACTTCTACAGCGAGACCCCCAACCTCAACCACTACGGCAGCGATGCGGACGGCACCGAGGCCGAGCAGGGCGAGAGCTTCAACAACACCAAGATCACCACGAACCCCAAGGTCTACGTCAAGTTCGCGAAGACCGATGTTGCTGCAGCGGCGCAGACGCTTGAGCTGGGCGGTTTCGTGAACGCCGACGCCACGCTCACAGCCGATCGCCTCAACGAGAACCTCTCCGCACCCACGAACCTTGCTGCCCCCGAGGACGCCACGACCCCAACGAGCATCAAGCTCACCTGGGGAAAGGTCGATGGTGCTACCTCCTACGACCTTAAGGTCGACGGCACTGTGTTTGCCGTGGGTGATGCGGCCGAGTTCACGCACACCGACCTCGCCTACAATAGCAAGCACACCTACCAGATTCGTTCGCGCAACGCCGAAGGTTACTCCGCCTGGAGCGATGTGCTCGAGGCGAACTCCGCACTCGATCCGTGGCGGAACGTCCCCGACGCCGAGGAAATCACCTGGGAGGGCTCACTTTACGGCAGCCATAAGGCCGAGCTCGCCTTCGACCATGAGTTCCAGTCGGGCGACGGCGGTTTCCACTCCGGTGGCAACGATCTGGGCAAGGCGCTTACCGTTGACTATGGACGCGCTTACAAGCTCGATAAGCTCGAGTACTATCCGCGCGATGACGCCGGCAACGGCACCGTGACCAAGATGCGTGTTGAGACGAGTCTCGATGGCGTCCACTGGACGAGCCAGGAGGTCGATTGGGCACGTTCCGCTGATTGTAAGACGGTAGCGTTTGACGGCACCGTGGCCGCCCGTTACGTGCGCATGACACCGCTCGCCTCGGTCGGCAATTTCTTCTCCGCGTCCGAGATTGCCATCTACAAGACCGACGGCACGGATGGCTTCGCCGTGGGCTCCAACCTCAACAAGGCCACGATCTCCGACGGAGACTACTCCAACATGAAGAACTATCTGGGCCTCGAGAATCGCGAGCCCGATACCCCGACGTTCGGTTCGCAGATCCGCGACCACTTCGCCGACCTCAACGATAACGGCGTTTACGACGTCTACGATTACTCGTTCACCATGGCGGGTCTTGACGGCGGCACTAAACAAAAGGGCAAGGTCGCAGGTTCGCTCGCGGTGATTCCGAGCAAGACCGAGGTCGAGGCCGGTGATGAGATCACCGTTGATGTCTATGCGGCCGACGCCAAGAACGTCAACGCCCTGGGCGCTCTCGTCAACTTCAAGAGCGACCAGTTCGAGTTTGTGTCCGAGAGCATCGCGCAGGACGGCTCGACTGCCGGCATGGAGAACCTGTCTCGCGAGAAGGTCCAGTTCGCGGACAGAACGCAGACTATCAATCTCGCCTTTGCCAACCGCGGCGATGGCAAGCTCTACAACGGTACCGGCGCGGTGGCGAGTTTCAAGCTCAAGGCCAAGACCGCCGGCAAGGTCGAACTGCCCTCGACATCTTGGCTCATCGGTCCGGCATGCGACGCACTTGAGTTTGCGAGCGACGGCACGGTGACGATGCCGGATGTTCCTCAGCCAACGGTCGCCGAGTACGGTCAGGACGCCTTCAACATCACGATGACCAACGATGAGCTCACGACCGACGACGGGACCAACGTCGAGAAACTTATCCAGCAGAAGAGCTATAACGCGCTGTTCGATAATAACGAGGGCGACAACGGCTTTGAGTTCCTATGGAACTGGAGCGGCAACTGGGACAGCGAGGGTAAGCTTCCGAGTTACGTGAAGCTTCCCACCACGATGACATTCGCATTTAAGACGCCGTCGAAACTCGATAGTGTCGAGGTCGTTAACCGCAACGGTGGCAACGGAACCGTGCAGAAGATCAAGGCTGTCGTGACGTTCGAGGATGGCTCGACCCAAGAGTTCGCGGGCGGGGAGTACGATTCCTTCCTGGCTCGCTACGCCTTTGACCTCTCTGCCGAGAACAAGGGCAAGAAGGCGACCAAGGTCGAGGTCACGCCGCTTGAGGCATCGGGTGACCAGATGCTCACACTGCGTGAGGTCAACTTCAACTACACGCAGGGTGTCGAGGCCATCGAGGGTGTCGAGCTAGGCAAGAACCAGACCGAGTTCTTTGAAGGCGACATTACGCCCGTCGACGCCAAGGCTACGCCTGAGAGCGCTGGCTACCCCTATGTGACGGTCGAGAGCTCCGACCCCTCTGTGGTAAGCGTCTCCGCTGTTCAGGCTGGCGATAGCGTGAGCTACTACCTGCGTGCCAACAAGGCCGGCAAGGCAAAGATCACGGTGGCGTCGGTACTCGACCCCTCCAAGACCGCATCCTATGAGGTCGAGGTCAAGGCTGGTGTCGATACCTCTGCGCTCGTAGCAGCGCTTTCCAAGGCCGCGGGCTACAGCGAGTCCGTCTACACCAAGGATTCCTATGCAGCTCTCACCACTGCGGTCGAGGCGGCTCAGAAGCTCCTCGACAGCGGCCAGGGCAGCTATAGCAAGAAGGATGTCGCAGACGCCACAGCCAAGATCGAGAAGGCAATCGACGGCCTCAAGATGCGCCCTGTTGATGAGAAGATTCTCATCAACACGCCCGAGAACCGCAAGAACGTCAAGGTGGCCGGCTTCTCGAGTGAGGCCGACTACGAGGGCAGCAACGCCGTCAACGCTCTCGACGGCGACGAGCGGACGCTTTGGCACAGCGACTGGGCCCATGGGACCGGTATGCCCCAGTATCTGAGTGTCGACCTGGGCCGCGACTACGATCTCACCGACGTTACATTCCTGCCGCGCCAGGACGGCGGCACTAACGGCGATATCTTCGAGGCCGAGATACTGGTCTCCGACACTGCCGACGGTTATGAGAAGGGCACCGCCGCGTCGATGGGTACGTTCGCCTTCGACAACGATGGCCGCGTGCTCACCGACCGTGGCGACTGGAAACAGATGAGCTTTGGCGCCGCGCGCGGTCGCTACGTGACCGTCAAGGTGATTCACGCCGGCGGGGGCGACGTTGATGCCTACTGCAGCATGGCGGAGCTCAAGTTCTACGGTACGGCCGTCCCCGATCCGGTGGCGAAGGATGATCTCACTGCCGCGATCGAAAAGGTTGATGCCGAGCTTGCCGCCGGCGACCTCAAGGCCGGCGACTACACCGAGGCCTCCTGGACGGCGCTCGAGAACGCCCTGGCGAGCGCCCGCGCCATCTTGAGCGACGAGGATGCCACGCAGGACGAGGTCGACCAGGCGCTCAGGGCGCTCGAGAGCGCCCGCGACGCGCTCGAGAAGACCCCGGTGGTCCCGGTCGAGAATCCGACTAAGAAGCAGCTCAAGGCCCTGGTCAAGCAGGCGAAGGAGACTGACACCAGGGGCAAGACGGCCGAGTCTGTCAAGGCCCTGACGGATGCCATTACCTACGCCGAGGACGTCTTGGGTGATGAGAATGCTTCCGACACCCAGATCCAGGCGGCCTATAGCCAGCTCAAGCTGGCCATTGAGAGCCTCAAGGATGCCGATTCCGGCAACCAGGGCGGCTCGGGCAACCAGGGTTCCGGCAATGGCTCGAACGGCGGCAACCAGGCGGGCAAGCCCGCAGGCGACAAGGCCCAGGGCAGCAAGAAGAACGGTTCGGCGATTCCCAATACCGGAGACCAGACGGCGGCGACCGTCGCGACCGTCGGTGGTCTTGGCGCCATCATCGCCGCGATCGGCGCTTTCTTCCATCGTCGCAGCAAGGCTAAGTAGCCCCAGCAACAGCTAAGCAAGCGTGCCCGCCGTCCCACCCAAGGACGGTGGGCACGCTTTTTGAATGTAGGCAGAAAGCTCCGACCCTTCGGCCTTAATCTCGCAAAGCGTTCCGTCTCCCGCCGAACACATCAGCATCGGCGGCTATACTTGAATTATTTGCAGTTAAGGGTCGCGGATTCGCTGCGTCACCGCTCTCAACAGGAGGTCTATGTTTATGGCAGATCAAAAGCCGGTTGTCGGGATCATCATGGGTTCCAAGTCCGATCTGGGCGTTATGGAAGGCTGCACCGCCGAGCTCGAGGCACTGGGTGTGCCCTATGAGCTCGTCATTGCGAGCGCGCACCGCACGCCGGCGAAGGTTCACGAGTGGGCTTCGACTGCCGCCGATCGCGGTATCAAAGTGATTATCGCCGCCGCCGGCAAGGCCGCTCACTTGGGTGGTGTCGTGGCTGCCTTTACGCCGCTGCCGGTTATCGGCGTGCCTATGAAGACGAGTGACCTGGGCGGCATGGATTCGCTGCTGTCGATGGTGCAGATGCCTTCGGGCGTGCCCGTGGCCTGCGTTGCCATCAACGGTGCCAAGAACGCCGCCATCTATGCCACACAGATTCTGGGTGCTTGCGACCCCGAGTACCGCAAGGTTATCGAGAAGATGAAGCAGGAGATGGCTGACGCCTAAGCGTTCCGCCGTTTCACCGCAGTATAAGGAGAGCCATGTCCGATTATCAGGGAAAACGATTCAAGGCTTCTCAGATTCCCGATCCGTCGAAGCCGGGTGCTGCCCGTGCGGCACAGCAGGGTCGGACATCCTCTCCTCAGCAGCCGCGCGCGCCGCGCCCCGTGACACCGGCGACGCATCGTCGACAGGACGCGCCGGCCGCATATCGTCCTTCGTCTTATAGCTCCGCTAAGAAGCCGCCCCGGTCTTCATCGCATGCCGCGCCGTCGGATCGCACCGAGCCGCCGTGCAAAAAGCGCCACTCCATTATTCCCATTCTGCTCATCATCATCGGTATCGGTCTGATTGTCGCCGCCGCCGCTATTTTTATTAATGCCCAGATTGGCTATAAGCAGGCGAGCGATTCGTATCAGAAAATCGAGAAGCAATATGTAAGCGATAAGGACGCCAGCGGCGTGCCGATTATCGACTTTGATGCGCTTGCTCAGACGAACCCCGAGATTGTGGGTTGGATTTACGTGCCGGGAACCAACATCAACTATCCCGTGGTGCAGACCAACAACAACTCCAAATACCTCAACACGCTGTTCGATGGCACGTCTAACGCCTCGGGTGCCATCTTCTTGGATAGCGATGACACCGCGCCGGGAATGGTCGACCAGCAGACCACGATCTACGGCCACCATATGAACGATGGGTCGATGTTCAACGTGATTTCGGATACGACTGACCAGGCAACGTTCGATAGCATTGAATATGTGTACTACATCACGCGCGATGCGACGTATAAGTTGCGTCCGCTGGCGACCAAGGTGGTCGAGGACACGTATGCCAAGGCGCGCACGACCAATTTTGAGGGCGACGACGGACTCAAGAACTACCTGTCCGAGATGCTCGACGGCGCTTCTGCCGTGGCGAGTGATGCCACCGATCGTGCCGCTTCGGCAACTAAGGTTGTAACGCTTGTGACCTGTCGTTCGCTGTCGCTGAGCAACACACGCGCCGTCATGGTGCTCACGCCGGTCGAGGAATAAGTTGTTCGAGAGTAGCTAAAAAGGCCCCGTCCCAAATTGGCTACTCGACGACGGTAAGGGAGAAATGATGCTCGAGAGTGGCAAATTGATGCCTTCGATTGATGCTTGGCTGCGCGAGGCCAAGGCCGATGCTTCGGCGGCAGGCTGTGGGATGTATCTGACGCATAACGGTGTGGTGCGCGCGACGCCCAAGGCTGAGGTGCGCGGAGTCGAGACCGATGGCGTGGCGCCTGGGCATAAGGTGGGCGGCATGGTGTTTGGCTTCGATGCTCAGAAGGTGCAGGCTGCTATCGAGGCGACGCGTGCGATGCCGGGTATCGGCTATGTGCGTGTGTGGCTGGCAAGCGGCGAGCTTGCCGTAGGTGACGACATCATGCTCGTGCTCATCGGCGGGGACATTCGCCCGCACGTGGTCGATGCGCTGCAGGCGCTCGTTGGCACCATTAAGAACGAATGCGTGAGTGAGGTCGAGCGCGAGGCGTAGAGGCTTGCGTCGATAGAAGGATCGTTTATAAAAATGCCCACCGGTACGTGTGATACCGGCGGGCATTTTGCGTTTTGGGCGCGGTGGGCGCTACACGCGCGTCGCATCCTTGGGGCTCATGGTCATGCTCTGGAAGCGGTTTTCCATATACTCGTTATCGAAGTGCTCTCCGTAGAACTGTGCGACGGGAATGTCCGGCTCCGTGCCGTTAACGCGCTGGTACCAGTAGTCGAGCGACTGCAGCGTCATGACGCCGTCGACCAGCATGATAACGGTAAAGATGACGGTGGCCGAGTAGCGGCTCTTCCAGGGGATCTTGTTGATAAGCTTAAGCAGCCTCGGCAGCAGCAGCTTGATCCAGATGAGGCCGCCCAGGCCCCACAGGCAGGCGAAGCCCGTGCAGGTGCGTCCGCCCGTGAGGACCACGAGCGGATCGGGCAAACCGAACAGCGTTATGTGCGAGTAGCTCCACGAGACCACGCCAAACGCGGTCTGCATAAACCAGCCCACGAACACCTCAAAGCTGGCGCCGAGCAGGGCGCTCACCAGGAAAATGATGATGGGGTTCTTTTTGTAGAAGCGGTTAAGCACCATGGTCATGAGCACGGCGCCAAATCCGTAGATGGGGCTGAAGGGGCCAAACAGCATGCCGGCGCGGTTCTGATAGACGCCCGGGTCGTCGACCGTCATGTGCCAGATGTCCTCGGCGATCAGGCCGAGTATGCAGCAGACAAAGAACACCCAGAACAGGTTGAAGTAGTTGAGCTTGATGTAGCCCTCGCCGGTTTCATCGCGGCCGAGCATGCCCTCGGCGGCGACGTCGCGGTCGAGCATCTCCTGCAGGCGGCGCTGCAGTTCGCGCTCCTGACGCAGCGTGGGGTCGACGGTTGCCGAAAGTGCAACAAGGATGCCGAGCTGGATCGCGGGACGCAGCAGGAAGGGCCCGATGCCCTGGAGCATCACGTCGACCAAAAGCTCGACGACGGTGAATGCAATAAGGATGTAGGACAGGCGGGCGGCGTTGCGGCGCTGGTTTTTGATAAGGTCCAGGCCAAAGATGATTAGGATGACGGCGCTTGCCGCAGAGAGCATGATGCCGGCGACGATAAGGCCGACTGCGACGAGCGTGTTGTCGCCGAGCTTTTCGGTGGCGTTGCCGTTAACAAGTGCCGTGATGACCTGCCACATAAAGGCAGCGACCGACGGGAGCGTGCCCACGCCGGAAAGGATGCACAGGACGGCGTACACCTTAATGATGAGGGGAATCTTCTTGACCTCTGTGGCGCTGGGGACGCTGGGGTCGAGTTCGTTTCGATCCATACAGAACCTTTCTCGCTTTGTTGTAGGTTATAAGGATACGCCGCCGACCTGCCAAAAGACAGGACGAACGTCCCAATTGCAACTTTGTAATCCCCAACGGTGGACGCGGCGGCCATCTGGGGGGGCGGGCGCTTGCACTGGACAGACCGATAAAATGTTTGGCAACAAAACTGATTATTAGCTCGGTGGGCTTTTAAAAAGCGCTGTTCATGCGCGGGAGTGCTTGTCTTGCCGTGCGTATAATAGGGCAGGTAACGCCAAAAATACGAGGCTCTGAGGGGATACCATGTCTCAAGAAACCATCCGCGCGGCCGAGCGTGCCGCGGGACAGGTGAACACCATGTCGACGTATGATCCGGACTCCGACCAGCTGCATGAGGAATGTGGCATTTTCGGCGTATGGGCGCCCGATCGCGACGTGGCTCGACTGACGTACTTTGGCCTGCGTGCGCTGCAGCACCGTGGCCAGGAATCGGCTGGAATCGCCGTGGGTGACGGCGGCACGGTTATGGTCCGCAAAGATCTGGGCCTGCTCGACCGCGTGTTCTCCAACGCCGACCTGTCGACGCTCTCCGGCCAGCTGGCCGTGGGTCATGTGCGCTACGGCACTGCCGGTGCCAAGAGCTGGGAAGCCTCTCAGCCGCACCTCTCTACCATCAATAGCGTCATTATCGCGCTCGCGCACAACGGCACCCTCGTCAACACCGACGAGCTGCGCCGTCAGCTGATCGAGCTGGGCGTGCCGTTCCTCTCCAATTCGGATTCCGAGGTCGCGACCAAGCTTATCGGCTACTTTACCCAGCGTACGGGCCACCTGCGCGAGGGTATTCGCAAGACCATGGAGCTCGTGCGCGGCGGCTACGCCATGACGCTCATCAACGAGCAGGCGCTCTACGCATTCCGCGATCCACACGGCATTCGCCCGCTCGTGCTGGGCAAGCTGGTGGACGAGGGTCTGGACCAGGCCGATGCCGCAGCCGTTTCGCAGCTGCCGTCGCAGGACGGCGCCGCGACGGTCGACTCCGCCGTCCGTGTCACGCGCGCCGGCGGCTGGGTCGTTGCTTCCGAGACCTGCGCACTCGACATCGTGGGTGCCGAGTACGTCCGTGACGTCCGTCCCGGCGAGATCTTGCGCATCAGCGCCGAGGGCCTGGTATCCGAGCAGGGCGTGCCTGCAGCCGAAGAGCCCGCCAACTGCATCTTTGAGCAGGTCTACTTTGCCCGCCCCGACTCCATCATGAACGGCAAGAGCGTCTATGCCTGCCGTTACGACATGGGTCGTCAGCTGGCACATGAGGAGCCTGTCGAGGCCGACCTGGTCATCGGCGTGCCCGACTCCGGCCTGCCGCCTGCGGAGGGGTATTCGCACGAGAGCGGTATTCCCTTTGGCGAGGGCCTTATCAAGAACCGCTACGTGGGCCGTACGTTTATCGAGCCTACGCAGGAGTTGCGCGCCATGGGCGTGCGTATGAAACTCAACCCGCTGCGCGACAACATCGAGGGCAAGCGCCTGGTCGTCATCGACGACTCCATCGTGCGCGGCACCACCATGGTGCAGCTCGTCAAGATGCTGCGCAACGCCGGCGCCAAGGAGATTCATATCCGCATCAACTCGCCCGAGGTCATCTGGCCGTGCTTCTACGGTATCGATACCGACGTGCAGTCGCAGCTTATCAGCGCCAACAAGACGGTCGACGAGATTTGCGAGTATATCGGCGCCGATTCGCTGGCCTTCCTTTCGGTCGAGGGCCTGCTTAAGGTCATGCCCAAGGGCGGTTACTGCGATGCGTGCTTTACCGGCCGCTACCCCGTGGCGATTCCCGAGAGCTTTGGCCGCGACAAGTTTATGGAGGGCTTTAAGCCCCGCAACCTGGACAAGCCGCTGCACTTTGACGACGACGCCGTGATCGAGAAATACGACGACCGCAGCTGGGAAGAGGAGCACGGCGAGGCATAAAACCTGCCATATGGGGACAGGTTTATTTTGGTAGGTTTTACCTGCTGTTTTGTTGATATGACGGCGCGTGCTGTTATGGCGCGCGCCGAAATGAACGCAACTATGAGCACCGTTTGGCGCCCGTGCGGCGCCACGGTAGTGGGAGAGGAAGGCTCAGATGGGCGACAGCAAGCATGTGACGTACGAGGACGCCGGCGTCGATACCGCCGAGGGCGGCCGCGCCGTCGACGCGATTAAGCAGATGGTCAAGGACACTAACCGTTCCGAGGTTATCGGTGGCATCGGCGGCTTTGGCGGCCTGTTCTCGGCCGCCGCGCTCAAGGATATGGAAGACCCGATCCTGATTAGCGGTACCGACGGCGTGGGCACCAAGCTCGTGCTCGCCCAGATCATGGACCGTCACGAGACGGTTGGCCAGGACCTGGTCGCTATGTGCGTCAACGATATTCTGGCTTCGGGCGCCGAGCCGCTGTTCTTCCTGGACTACGTTGCCATCGGTCACATCGAGGCCGAGCACATGGCAAAGATTATCAAGGGTGTGGCCGACGGCTGCAAGCTCGCGGGCTGCGCGCTCGTGGGCGGCGAGATGGCCGAGCACCCCGGCGTCATGGCTCCCGCCGACTACGACCTCGCCGGCTTTACCGTGGGTGTTGTCGATCGTCCCAAGATGCTTGACCCCGCGAACGTTCGCCCCGGCGATGTGATCCTGGGTCTGCCTTCCACCGGCGTGCACTCCAACGGCTACTCACTCGTGCGTAAGGTCATCGGTGTCGACGGCATCAAGCCGGGCACGCCCGAGGCCGCCGCTAAGGCCGAGGAACTGAGCCGTCCGCTCGAGGAGCTCGGCGGCGCTTCGCTGGCCGACGCTCTGCTGGCTCCCACGCGCATTTATGTGAAGCCGATTCTGGAGCTGCTCCGCGGTGGCGCCAACGTTCATGCCATTGCCCACATCACCGGTGGCGGTATTACCGAAAACCTCAACCGCGCGCTTGCCGACGACGTCGACGCTGTGGTCACCCGCAACGGCGCCGAGATGGGCTGGGATGTTCCGCCCGTCATCACCTACGTGTCGCGTCAGGCCGAGCTCGCGCCCAACGAGGCATGCAAGACCTTCAACATGGGCGTTGGCCTGTGCCTGATCGCCGCTCCCGAGGACGAAGCCGCGGTTACCGAGGCCCTGGTCGCGCTGGGCGAGAAGCCGTTCCGCGTGGGTGAGTGCGTCGAGGGTTCCGGTAAGGTCGTGTACTCCGATGAGCGCTAACGAGCAGACGGCTGCCGCCGAGGTCCTGGCTTGGGACCCGTATACCCGTCCGACCGGCACCGATACGGTCGAGCCGCTCAAGATTGGCGTGCTTATCAGCGGCTCGGGTACCAACCTGCAGGCGCTGATCGACCTGATCGCCGCCGGCAAGCTCAACGCCTCGATTGAACTTGTGGTGTCGAGCCGTCCTTCGGCCAAGGGCTTGCAGCGCGCCGAGCGTGCAGGTATCCAGACGCTTACGCTGTCCAAGGATGTCTATGCCGACCCCATCGCGGCTGACGAGATTATCGCGCACGAGCTGCTCGAGCGTGGCTGCGAGTATGTGGTCATGGCTGGCTACATGCGCATGGTGCACACGCCGCTGCTGGCGGCGTTCCCCAATCGTGTGGTCAACCTACACCCGGCGCTGCTGCCGAGCTTTACCGGCGCCCACGCGATTGACGATGCCTTTGCGCGCGGCGTCAAGGTGACCGGCGTGACCGTGCACTTTGCCAACGAGATCTACGACAACGGCCCCATCATTGCCCAGCGTGCGCTGGCTGTTGAGGAGGGCTGGGACGTCGACACGCTTGAGGAGCACATCCACGCGATTGAGCACGTGCTGTATCCCGAGGTCGTGCAGATGCTCGCCGATGGCCGCGTCCACGTGCTGGAGAACGGCAAGGTCGCAATTGATGCGCCCCGCGGCTAGCGGTGCACAGTGCAATTTAGTTGAGTGGTTAGGGTGGTCATTGGCGCCAAGGCGCGTGTGGCCACCTTTTGTTTTGGGTAGTCATCGGGGACGTTCTTGAATGACTAGGTGAGAGAGGTGAGCGCATGGCGGATAACGAAGCGCTGTTTGCGCCTGAGCTGGTGTTTTTTGATTGGGAGTGTGCGACGCCGGATGAGGTGTTCGCGCGGCTTGAGGGCGAGCTTGTACCGCGTGGCTACATTGCCGACGGTTGGTTCGACGCCGTTCGCACGCGCGAGGATGCCTATCCCACGGGTCTTGCCATGCCGGCGGCAAACATTGCCATTCCGCATACCGATCCGGGGTTTGTGGCCAAGCCCTATATCGCGGTGGTGAAGCCCGCCGCGCCCGTGACATTTAACGCTATGGCTGGCATGGGCGCTCCGGTGCCGGCGCAGATCGTCATCAATCTGGGCATCGCCGAGCCGGGCGGCCAGGTCGAGGCCCTGCAGGCGCTCATGAACATCTTTATGGACGCCGATGCCGCAGCCGACGTGCTCGGCCAGACCACGTCCCAGGGCATGGTCGACGCCATCCGCCGCCACTTCTAAGGTGCCGGCTGCCAGAGCTGTCCCCTTTGCACCAAAATGGTGCAGATTAACCTGTCCCCAATGCACCAAGCGTGCCGCGGGGGCTGCGTTGTGACACAATGGCGTTTGTTCGATTCGTGATGCGAAAGGCCAACTATGGCAAACAAGAAAAAGAACTCCGAGGCCGCGCCGACGCCCGAGCAGCAGGCCCGCGCTGCCTCCAGCTCTCGCAAGAAGCAGCGCAAGACGTACGTGTCTAAGACCGTCAAGATCGTCCTGGTGGTCATCGGCGTGCTGGCGATGCTGCTTTCCGTCTCGGCGATGGCGTGCTCCGGCCTTATGTCGCAGGCCGAGGACACCTCGGGCTACAAGCTGACCGGCGGTGTTGCTGCTACTATCAACGGCACCAACCTCACCGAGGACACCGTGACCAAGCAGATCATGAGCATGCGTACGTCCTATGGCTATACCAAGGACAAGGATTGGGCGCAGTACCTGGTCGACAACGACCTCACGCCCAAGAAGTACCGCAAGCAACTCATCGACTCCTACACGCAGCAGATTCTGCTTCAACAGGCACAGAAGGAGAATGGCGTGACGGTGTCGGACGAGGAGGTCGAGAAGGCTTGGAAGGACGCGTGCAAGAGCGCGGGCGGTGCCAAGGCCTTTAAGAAGACCCTCAAGACCTACGGCTATACCGAGGACACCTACAAGGACTCACTCAAGGAGAGTCTGGCACAGCAAAAGCTTAAGGATGCCGTGGCGCCCACCAGCAAGCCCAAGGACAGCGAGATTGTCGATTACATCAACGAAAACCTGTCCAGCTACAACGACGCCCGCCGCTCGTCGAACATCCTGATCAAGGTCGATTCCGACGCTTCCGACGAGGACAAGGCTGCCGCTAAGGCCAAGGCGCAGGAGTGCCTGGACAAGATCAACTCCGGTGAGCTGAGCTTTGAGGACGCCGTTGAGCAGTACTCCGAGGACACCGGTTCCAAGGAGAAGAAGGGCGATGTGGGCTGGGATAAGCTCACCACTTTCGTCGACAGCTACCAGACGGCGCTCGAGGGGCTCAACAAGGGCGACGTGAGCGATGTCGTCGAGTCGACCTATGGTTACCACATCATCAAGTGCACCGACTACTTCCATGTCGATAATCAGGTCGATGACATTAAGCAGGTGCCCAAGGACATCAAGAAGTACGTTTCCAACGTGGTGAAGACGCAGGCGGCAAGCACCGCATACAGCGAGTGGCTGGAGCAGTACAAGAAAGACGCCGACATCACCGTTAACCCCATGCCCAAGGACGTACCCTATAACGTGAGCCTGAAGGGCGTCACCAAGAGTTCGACCGACGATTCGTCGACGACTGAGTAATCATGGGGCGGTGCTCGCGTGAGTGCCGCCCACGCTATTGAGGAGGATTTGCAGATGACCAACGAAGAGCTGCAGAAAGAAATGATCGCCGCCATGAAGGCTAAGGACAAGGTCCGCCTGTCCATCATTCGCCAGGTCAAGGCCGAGGTGAAGAATATCGAGGTTAACGAGCGCCGCGATGTGACCGAGGAAGACGTCAACAGCATGATCAAGCGTCTGATTAAGCAGACGAGCGAGACGCTGGAGATGTCCATCAAGGCCGGCACCGACCAAGAGCGTACCGACAACCTGACCGAGCAGGTCAAGATTCTGGAGAGCCTTCTGCCCGCGCAGGTTTCGGGCGAGGAGCTCGAGGCCCTGATCGAGCAGGTCATCGCTGAGCTGGGCGCCACGTCCAAGAAGCAGATGGGCCAGGTCATGGGCGCTCTGGGTAAGGCCACTGGCGGCAACTTTGATAAGCCGGCAGCAGCAAAGATCGTTGGAGCCAAACTCGCGTAATTTGTTACGCGGTTTTACCAAACCGCGTAACGGCTCGACGCTGCAAACCCGTACACACGGCAATCTGACGTTCAATTTCAAGGGCGCGACCATAAGGTCTGCGCCCTTTCATTAAAGGCTTTAGCCTGTGCGGGGCGCGCAGCGCGCCGCATCAGAAACCACCCGCTATGCGGGTGGGGACAACCGGCTTTACAAAGCCGCCCCCTCGCCGGACACTTGCGATTGTTCAGGCCGCAAGGAATCCGAGTCGAGAGGGCGGTGGTGGCGTATGGCCCAGAAGGCCTACGGCCTGTCGCACACGAAGTGGACGTGCAAGTACCACGTCGTGTTCACGCCGAAGTATAGGCGCAAAGTCATCTACAACCAAATAAGGTCCGACCTTGGGGAGATCTTCAGGAAGCTCTGCCAGTACAAGGGGATAGAGATCATCGAGGGGCACCTGATGCCCGACCACGTCCACATGCTGCTGGCGATACCGCCGAAGTACAGCGTGTCGAGCGTGATGGGCTACCTGAAGGGGAAGAGCTCGCTGATGGTATTCGACAGCCACGCGAACCTGAAGTACAAGTTCGGCAACAGGAAGTTCTGGGCCGAGGGCCACTGCGTGTCCACCGTCGGCCTGAACGAGGCCACGATCGCGAAGTACATCCGGGAGCAGGAGAAGGCCGACATCGCGCTCGACCGGCTGAGCGCCAAGGAGCACGAGGACCCCTTCGATAGGGGGCCGGGGCGCAAATAGCGCCGGTTTGACCGGCCCGTCACGGGTCAACCTGCAGTGCGGCCCGAACCCCGTGAGGGCCGGCGCCTTTAGACGCGTGCCGGAAATCCAAGGGTTATACCCTAAGAGCAAACCACCCCTTTTAGGGGTGGTTTTGATTGATTTCACGTCACCTTGCTCGCGTGTACGGGTTTTCGCTGACTTATGCTCAACAAGGGCGGTTGTATTATTTTCGGTGCTCATTGGGGACAGACTTAAATGAGTACCCACGGGGGGCACTCATTTAAGTCTGTCCCCAATGAGTGGGCGGAAGGTTGCGGGTTCTTTACGGGGATGTAGTGTGGGCTGCGGAAACGTGGTTCTTTCCGTACAATAGTTCAACTCGTGTAAACGCAGGGAAGGGACATTCATGGCAGACATGATCGAGATCAAGCATCTCAACAAGTACTTTGGCGACCTGCATGTGCTCAAAGATATCAATCTCACCGTCAAGCGCGGCGAGAAGCTCGTAATGATCGGGCCTTCCGGCTCGGGCAAGTCGACGCTCATCCGTTGCGTCGATTATCTGGAGGAGCCCACGTCGGGCGAGGTCGTCATCGACGGTACGCCGCTTACCAAGAAGAATCACCTGGAGATGGCTCGCAAGTATAGCTCCATGGTGTTTCAGCAGTTCAACCTGTATCCCAACATGACGGTGCTGGGCAATCTGACGCTCGCGCCCATCAAGCTGCAAAAGAAGAGCAAGGAGGAGGCGACCGAGATCGCCATCGCCGCGCTCAAGCGCGTTGGCATGGCTCATAAGGCCGGCGAGTATCCGCAGAACCTCTCGGGCGGTCAGCAGCAGCGCATCGCTATCGCCCGTGCCCTGTGCACTAAGCAGCCCATCATCCTGTTTGACGAACCGACCTCGGCGCTCGACCCCGAGATGGTCCAGGAAGTCCTGGACGTTATGATTGAGCTCGCGCAGGAGGATATCACCATGATCTGCGTGACGCATGAGATGGGCTTTGCGCGCCAGGTGGCCGACCGCGTCATCTTTATGGAGGACGGCCGCATTCTGGAGGAGGGTACGCCCGAGCACTTCTTCGATAATCCCGAGAACCCGCGCTGCCGCGAGTTCCTGTCCAAGATTCTGCACTAGGCGCGGTGATGGACATGACGGATATGACGAGGGCGGCCGTGTCGCGCCGTCACTTTTTGCAGCTGGCTGGCGCCGGCATGCTTGCGCTGACGGGGACCGCGCTTACCGGTTGCGGCAACTCCACCAGCGGCGAGGGCTCCGACAAGGGGTCCAAGCTCGCGGCCATCAAGTCGCGTGGCCATCTGAATGCCGGCGTTAAGAAAGACGTTCCCGGCTATGGCTATTACGACACCGCCAAGGGTCGCTTTGAGGGCATGGAAGTCGATTTGTGCTACCAAATCGCCGCTGCCGTCTTTGGCGTGAGCTACAAGGATGCCCGCGCCCAGGAGCTGGTCGAGTTTACCGACGTAACGCCCAAGACGCGCGGCCCGCTGATCGATAACGGCCAGCTCGACGTGGTCGCGGCGACCTACACCATCACCGACGAGCGTAAGAAGAGCTGGGATTTCTCAACGCCGTATCGCACCGACTACGTGGGACTCATGGTCAAGAAGCGTTCGGGTTTTACCTCGATTGAGGACCTGGACGGCAAAGTCATCGGCGTGAGCCAGGGTGCCACCACGCAGGGCCTGATCGAGCAGATGATCAAGGACAACGGCTTTAGCTGCGAGCCCGAGTTTAGGGCCTTTAGCGGCTACCCCATCATCAAGAGTTCGCTCGATGCCGGCAATATCGACGTCTTTGCCATGGACCGCTCCACGCTGGCCGGTTACATGAACGAGACCGTTGAGCTGCTGCAGCCCGAGGTCAAGTTTGGTGAGCAGGGCTACGGCGTGGCGACCAAGAAGGGCTGCGACCTTTCGGCCGTGGTCGATCAGGTGATTTGCGATCGCCTGGCCGACGGCTGGCTCGACCAAGAGGTCAAGACCTGGGGTCTTGTATAGGCGCATCGTCCAAGGAAGGAATCAAATGCTCGAAGGATTATTTGACGCCGACCGTTGGTCGACGACATTTCAAAACATGGGGCCCTTCTGGGAGGGCTTTGGCGTGACGCTACAGGTGGTCGTTGCCGGCCTGCTGCTGTCGCTGGTGCTGGGCACGCTGCTGGGCGTGTTCTCTACCACCCGCTCGCGCGTGCTGCGCGCCATAAGCCGCGTGTACGTGGAGTTTTACCAGAACACCCCGTTGCCCGTACAGGTGCTCTTTATGTACATGGCCGGTCCGCAGTTTTTACAGGCCATAACCGGTGCCGACCAGCCGGTGCGCATCGCGCCGTTCGTGCTGGGCTTCTTGGGCGTGGGTCTGTATCACGCGGCCTACATTTCGGAGGTCATCCGCACTGGTATCGAGGCGGTTCCGCGCGGTCAGATGGAGGCGGCCCAGAGCCAGGGCTTCACCCGTGCGCAGGCGTACTGGTACATCGTGCTGCCCCAGACATTCAAGATCATTCTGCCGCCGCTGTGTAACCAGGCGCTCAACCTGGTCAAAAATACGTCGGTGCTGGCGCTTGTGGCCGGCGGCGACCTTATGTACCGTTCCGACAACTTTGTGAGTCTGTACGGTTACCTGCAGGGGTACATCGTCTGCTGCCTTATGTACTTCATTATCTGCTTTCCGCTCGCCATGCTGGTGCAGTGGCTCGAGCGCCGCTCCAAGGAGCGTCCGCGCGGTGTGAGCCTGGCCGAGCTGGGGCTCGACAACGTAGAGGAGGCCTAGCGCATGGAAATCTTCAACGCGACCAACCTGCTCTACATTTGGGGCGGCTTTGTTAAGACCATAGAGATCTCGGCGCTGTCGATCTTTTTCTCGCTCATCTTTGGCACGGTGCTGGCGCTCGTTAAAAGCTATGCGCCCCGCCCATTCCGTATTCTGGTGAGCGCCTATATCGAGCTGTTCCGCTGCACGCCGAACCTGCTGTGGATCCTGTTTATCTACTTTACGGTGCAGGGTTTGGACATTGTGATTTCGACCATTGCCTTTACGCTGTTTACCAGCGCCGTTATGGCCGAGATTGTGCGCGGCGGTCTCAACTCGATTCCGCGCGGCCAGTTTGAGGCGGCGCAGAGCCAGGGCTTCGGCTTCTTTGCCACCATGCGCTACATCATTCTGCCGCAGACGTTTAAGACGATTATTCCGGCGCTGTTTAGCCAGTGCACGACCGTCATCAAGGACAGCTCGTATCTTTCGGGCATTAACGTGGCCGAGCTCATGTACACGGCAAACGTCGTGATGGCCCACGCGATCGATCTGTCGCAGGTGCTTATGCTCTACGGCCTGGTGTTTGCGATGTACTTTGTGCTCAACTTTGGTATCTCGCTGCTGGTCCGAGCTTACCAACGCCGCATCGTAGCCGCATAGCCTGGCTTTCCCTGGCACCCAACCTTGGCCTTCAAACCGTCGCTCGCGTACCAAAGTACGCGTCGCTCCTCTTTCAGGCCAATCTTGGGCACCAGGAAAACCCAGGTACGGTATCGTGGGAATAAGAGATAAACAGCCCTTTTCTCATTTGTTAGAAAGGAATCGCGATGAGCGATCTGGAGAACAAGAAGAATCCTGTGGTCATTACCATCGCGCGCGACTTTGGCGCCGAGGGCCACGAGATTGGCCGCATGCTTGCCGACGAGTTGGGGATTCCGCTGTACGATAACGAGCTGCTGGTACGTGCGTCGCTGCGCGCGGGCGAGTCGCTCGACAAGATGGCCGCCTACGACGAGCGTCTGGCCGTGGAGAACATGGCGTTCCTGCCCGACCGCTACGACGCGCGTTCGTACTCGGACAAGTTGTTCCAGAAGATGAGCCAGGTGATTTTGGACCTGGGCGAGACCGAGAGCTGCATTATCGAAGGCCGCCTGTCCGATTACCTGCTGCGTAACAACCCCAACCACATTGCCGTGTTGGTGACCGCTCCTTTTGAGGACCGCGTCGAGATTGTGCGCAAGAAGCGTGGCCTTAATAAAAAGAAGGGCGCCAAGCTGGTCAAGCAGCAGCAGAAGGCGCGCGAGGCGTTCTATAAGCGCTACAGTGCCGGAAAGTGGAAGATGACGAGCGGTAAGGACATCGTCGTCAACCGCGCCAAGCTGGGCCGCGAGGGCTGCAAAGACGTTATCGCCGCTGCCTACCGCTACAAAGTAGCGCAGCTCGAAGACTAACCGACCAAAACCACCACAAAGGGGACAGGCACCTTTGTGGTGGTTTTTGTTTTAGGCCGAGGGGAAGGCCTTGGCGGCAGTGCCTATCCTCGGCTTTTGCATAGTCTCGATCTGTAACACCAAGCCAGCGAAAATGGCTCTAACTGTTACAGATTTAGATGAACCGTTCGGCCGTCAGCCCAACGTCTTGATCTGTAACACCAGGCGGCATATTTGGTCTCTAACTGTTACAGATTGAGATGCGGCGTGGGCGGCCGGCACAATATCTCGATCTGTAACAACTGCAGGGCTCAACGGACTCCAACTGTTACAGATTGAGACAAAACGATCAGGCAAGTCCAAAACCACCACAAAGGTGCCTGTCTCCTTTGTGGTGATCTGGGGTCTGGCATAGAAAAAGTCCCCGCCGGGCGTGTGCTCGACGGGGACTTTGCCGTTTGATGGCTAGCGCTGTGGGTGATTACTCGCCCAGCAGGCTCTTGGTGATGGAAGCGGCGGCCTTCTTGCCGGCGCCCATCGCCAGAATGACCGTAGCGGCACCGGTGACGATGTCGCCGCCGGCCCAGATGCGGGGATCGGTGGTCTGGCCGGTCTCCTCGTCGGCAACGATGTAGCCCCACTTGTTGAGCTCCATCTTGCCGCCGATCTTGGCAGCGAAGGGGTTGGCGTTGGTGCCGATAGCCGAAATAGCGACGTCGCAGGGGATCTTCTCGATGGCGCCCTCGATGGGCACCGGGCGACGACGGCCGGACTCGTCGGGCTCGCCGAGCTCCATCTTCTGGACCTTGACGGCGCACACGGAGCCGTCCTCGCCAGCGACAAACTCGAGCGGGGAGACGAGCGGCAGAACCTCGACGCCCTCGGCCTTAGCATGGTGCAGCTCGGCGCGACGGCAGGGCATCTCGTCCTCGGTACGACGGTAGGCGATGATGGCGTGCTCGGCGCCCAGGCGCTTGGCGGTACGGACGGCGTCCATGGCCACGTTGCCGCCACCAAAGACAACGACGTTCTTGCCGTGCTTGGTGGGGGTGTCGTACTCGGGGAACTTGTTAGCCTTCATCAGGTTCACGCGGGTGAGGTACTCGTTGGCGAAGAAGACGTTGGGCAGGTTCTCGCCGGGGACGTTGAGGAACTTGGGCAGGCCAGCGCCGGTCGCAACGTAGATGGCGTCGAAGCCCTGCTCGAACAGCTCCTCGGCCGTGGCCATGTTGCCCACGACGGAGTTGTACTCAAACTTGACGCCCATGTCCTCCAGGCCGTCAATCTCGCGCTTGACGACTGCCTTGGGCAGACGGAACTCGGGGATGCCGTAGACCAGCACGCCGCCGCCGGTAAAGAAGGCCTCAAAGACGGTGACGTCAAAGCCGTTGCGGGCGAGCTCGCCGGCGCAGGTGATGCCGGACGGGCCAGAGCCGACGACGGCGACCTTCTTGCCGTTCTTGGGAGCCATCTTGGGCGTGGAGGCGAGCTCGGGGCGGTCGCCCAGGAAGCGCTCGAGCTGGCCGATGGCCACGGGCTCGGACTTCTTGCCACGGATGCACTTACCCTCGCACTGGTTCTCCTGCGGGCAGACGCGGCCGCAGATGGCGGGAAGCATGGAGTCCTCGCGGATGGTATCGAGAGCGCCGCCGAAGTCCTTCGCGCGGATCTGCTCGATAAAGCGGGGGATGTTGATGTTGACGGGGCAGCCCTCAACACAGAACGGCTTCTTGCAGTTGAGGCAGCGCTCGGCCTCGGCCAGCGCCATCTCCTCGGTGAAGCCCTTGTCGACGGGGCGGAAGTCGCAGGCGCGCTCGGCAGCCGGCTCCTCGTTATCGGGGGTGCGGGGCGATTTCATATCGGCAACGAAACGACCGTTAACTAGTGGCATGCGCAGCTCTTTTCCTCATAGGCCTTGAGGGACGCGCCCTCTTCGGAACGATAAGCGGCCTGGCGGGCACGAAGGTCATCCCAGTCGACCAGGGTGGCATCGAAGTCGGGGCCGTCGACGCAAGCGAACTTGGTCACGCCGCCCACCTCGACGCGGCAGCAGCCGCACATGCCGGTGCCGTCAACCATGATGGGGTTGAGCGACGCGGTGATGGGGGTGTCGTACTTCTGGGCGGTGAGGGTCGAGAACTTCATCATCGGAACGGGGCCGACGCAGAAGACCTGGCTCACGGCCTTGTCCTGCAGCAGGCGCTCCAGCGGAGCGGTGACAACGCCCTGCTCGCCGTAGGAGCCGTCGTCAGTGGTGATGTGGATGTGGTCCTCGTCGAGGAGCTCGCGGAACTGGTCCTCCATGAGCAGGAGGTCCTTGGTGCGAGCGCCCATGATGGCGTGCACCTCGTGGCCGGTCTCGACCAGGTGCTTGGCGACCGGGAAGGCAATTGCCAGGCCGACGCCGCCGCCAATGACGGCGCAGGGGCCCTCGGCCATCTCGGTGGGAACGCCCAGCGGGCCCACGACGTCGCGCAGCGACTCGCCGGCCTCGTAGGTGGAAAGCATCTCGGTGGTCTTGCCGATCACCATGAAGATGAACTCGACCCAGCCCTCGTCACCGTTCCAGCCGGCCAGGGTAAACGGGACGCGCTCGCCCGTCTCGTTGGCGCGAACCATGAGGAACTGTCCAGCGTGCGCATGCTTGGCGATTGCGGGCGCCTCGATGCGGAACTTGAACACCTTCTCAGAGAACTGCGTCTTCTCCAGGATCTTATACATAGAACCCCTCTCTTGTTAGGGCGGCCGAACCGTGCCTCCACGGAAATGGGCGGCAGCCCGAATAAAACCGTACGCGCACAGGCGTTGTGCAGACATACGGTGCAAATTATACCCTCATGGACATGCTGTTTACGTGTGTCTTCGGCGGTTGGGAAAAGTGACCTGCCAAAAAGGGACAGGTTTATTTTGGCAGGTTTTATCAGGCAAAACGACAAAGGGGGCCGGCCTCGCGCATCGGTGGCGCCGGCCCCCTATGGGGCGCTGCATATGTATGGCGGCGCAGGACTTATTGCGATGCGGCCGCGGCGGCGTTTTCGCATATAAAACCTGCCAAAATTAACATCCCTAAATGGTAGGTTTTAGTGCTTGCCGTTGGCGGAGGCGGCGCCGTTGACATGGTCGCGGGCATAGACCACGCCGTGCACGATCGCCAGGCCGGCGGCGTCGGCCGCGCGGGCACAGGTGTCCTGGAAGGCCTCGGCCTCGCGGGCGCGCAGCTGCTTGAGCACATAGTCTGCCACGGCCATCTTGCCGGGAGGGTTGCCGATGCCGGTGCGGATGCGGCTGAAGTCGCGGCTGCCCATCTTGTCGATGATGGAACGTAGGCCGTTGTGGCCAGCATGGCCGCCGCCCACCTTAACACGTACGTCGCCGGCGGGAATGTCGAGCTCATCGTGGATCACGAGCAGCTCCTCGGCCTTGATCTTGTACTCGCGGCAGAGCTTGGAGATGGGGCCGCCCGAGGTATTCATGTACGACTGCGGCTTGACCAGCACAATCTGGCGCTTGCCGCCCTCTTCCTCGGGGTCGTTGATATTGATGAGCGCGACCTCGGCGCCGGCCTGGTTTTTCCAGTACGTGACGCCGGCCTGACGTGCCAGCTCGTCGATCGCCTTAAAACCGGCGTTGTGGCGGGTCTCGGCATATTCCTCGCCTGGATTGCCAAGTCCGGCAACCATACGAATCTTAAGCGGCTGTGCAGCTGCCATATTTGTCCCTTCGTTACACAAATAGTTCAATCAACGACAAAGGCTACCACGCCCGCCGAAGGCGAGACTTCGTTTCAGCGAAATCCCACCAGACAAAAGCACGGCCGCGGCAGAGCAAGCCGTCGGAACAGAAGAAACCCCCGCGCGACCTTTGCGAAGCAAGGGGGAGCGCGGGGGTTTCTTCTGTTCCGACGGCGATGCGCCGGGTTGCAAGGACGATGCGACTACAGCGCGAAGTCGCCGCCGACGAGCGTGGAGACGGGCTCCTCGTGGTAAACGGCGGAGATGGCCTGAGCGAACTCCTCGGCGACCGAGATGGTCTTAATCTTGCCGCCGACCTCGACGGGAATGGCATCGGTGACGACGCACTCGACGATGGGGGCGTCGTTCAGACGCTCGATGGCCGGACCGGAGAAGATGCCGTGGGTGGCGCAGACGTAGATGTCGCCAGCGCCCATAGCCTTGAGCTCCTTGACGTTGGCGCACAGGGTGCCAGCGGTGTCGATCATGTCGTCGTTGATGATGCAGGTCTTGCCCTTGATGTCACCGATGATGCCCATGACCTCGGCGGCGTTGTGGCGCGGACGACCCTTGTGGGCGATGGCCAGGTCGCAGCCGAGCATGTCGGACAGCTTCTTGGCGGCCTTGGCACGACCCACGTCGGGGGAGACGACAACCAGGTTGTCGGTGTCGAAGTGCATGTCGTTGTAGTACTGGCCAAACAGCGGCAGTGCGGACAGGTGATTAACCGGGATATCGAAGAAGCCCTGGATCTGGCCCTGGTGCAGGTCGAGGGTGATGATGCGGTTGACGCCGGCGCGCTCGAGCAGGTTGGCGACGAGGCGGGCGGTGATGGGCTCACGCGGGCCGGCCTTGCGGTCCTGGCGGGCATAGCCGTAGTGGGTGATGACGGCGGTGATGGAGCGGGCGGATGCGCGCTTGGCAGCGTCGGTGGCGATGAGCAGCTCCATGAGCATGTCGTTGACGTTGCCGCCGGCCACGGACTGAATCAGGAAGACGTCGGCGCCGCGGACGGTCTCGTCGTAGCGGGCGTAAATCTCACCATTGGCGAACTGCTTTAGCGTAAGGCCCGAAAGCTCGACCCCAAGGTACTCAGCGATCTTCTGAGCGAGGGGACGGTTGGAGGAACCGGAATACACGCGGATGGACTTGCGCATATTCTCCGACTTCTCGGGATCATTAATCGGCATTACCCTTCTCCTTTATATATCGAATGCCATATAGATGCCTTTTTGCATTGTAACCGCGCGGCGGGGTTAATCGGGTCTTGATAACGTCTTTACCGTCAACGGACACGAACCGACCACTCATCCGGTCGCGCAGGTCAGCATAGAAAAAGGAGCCGTCCCCATGGGAACAGCTCCTTTTGTGCTTGGTAAAACGTTATACCTCGTCGTCCTCGTGCAGACGGCGGCGATAATCGGCGGCCCAGCCCTCAATATTTACCTGACGGGCGCGGCCCAGACCGAGCGCGTCGGCCGGGACCGGCTCGGTGATGACGGAGCCGGCGGCCACGAGCGCGCCGTCGCCGATCTGGGCGGGCGCGACCATCATGGTGTCGGAACCGATGAAGGCATCCTTGCCGATGACGGTCTTGTGCTTGTGGACGCCGTCGTAGTTGCAGGTGATGGAGCCCGCGCCCACGTTGACGCCGGAGCCCATGGTGGTGTCGCCGATGTAGGACAGGTGGGGCACCTTGGAACCCTCGCCAATCGTGGACTTCTTGATCTCCACGTGCGTGCCGGCCTTGGATCCGTCGAGCATGTGGGTGCCCGGGCGCAGGTAGGCGCGCGGGCCGCAGTCGACGCCGTTCTCGATGACGGCCTCGATGGCGATGGTCTCATCGATGGTGCAGCCGCTGCCGACGGTGGTGTCGGTGAGACGGCTGTTGGGGCCGAGCTGGCATTCCTCGCCCACGGTGACGTGGCCGATCAGGTGCGTCTGCGGCCACACGACGGTATCGCGGCCGATAACGGCATCGGGGCCGATCCAGGCCTGCGTGGGGTCGATGAAGGTAACGCCCTCGGCCATCCAGTGCTCGTTGATGCGGTCGCGCGCGATGGCGGTGAGCTGTGCGAGCTGGATGCGGCTGTTGACGCCCAGGCCGTCGCGGTAGTCGTCGCAGTGGAAGATGGAGACAGCCTGGCCGTGGCCCTTGAGGATCTCGAGCATGTCGGGCAGATAGTACTCGGACTGCGCGTTGTCGTTGCCGATCTCGTTAATGTGGGCGGCGAGCTGCGCGCCGTCAAAGGCGTAGCAGCCGGCGTTGCACTCCAGCAGCGTGGCGGCCTGCTCGGGCGTGCAGTCCTTCTGCTCGATGATGCGCTCGATCTGACCATCGGCGCCCAGCTTGATGCGGCCGTAGCCGAAAGGATCGGGCGGGGTCATGGTCATGACGGTGCAGGCGAGCTCGCCGGTGGCGACGGTTTGCGCGAACTTGGCGACGGTGTCGGCGGTGATGAGCGGCAGGTCGCCGTTGAGCACCACGACGGGGCCTTGCGTGATGCCACAGGCCTCGAGTGCGACCTTCACGGCGTGACCGGTGCCCAGACGCTCGGTCTGCTCGACGCACTCGACCTTGGTGGCGCTGTTGGCGTAGGCGCCATCGATGAGGGCGCGCATCTCGTCGGCGTGGCTGCCGATGACGACCACGACGCGGCTGCAGCCGGCCTTGATGGTGGCGTCGACGATCCACTGAACCATGGGCTTGCCCAGGATCTTGCGCGAAACCTTGCAGTGGTTCGACCTCATGCGGGTGCCCTCGCCGGCGGCGAGGATAATTGCGGTTGCGTCCATGTGATCTCCTGTTACGTTATTAGAGACGTGTGTTTGGAAACGATACACGGCGCAATATGATACCGCAGGCATATGATGAGCGCGTAACGATTGGTTTGCGGCAGCTGATGCTTGGGCCGGCGGTGCGGCGTTTGCGCTGGTTGTGTATGGCGGAGGCGCTGCGGCGTTGTCGTTCGAGCGAGGGGACGGGGGTGCCCGTGGATATCATGCGAGAGGAATCGGGCAACGAGCCCGTCGCGGCATTCTCGATGTCGCATCCGGCGGTGCCGTCACTCTACATGGTGCTGACGTTGGGGCTCACCATGTTCTCGATGCAACCGGTGCTGATTGCGCTGTCGCTCGCGGGCGGGTTGGCGTATGGATTTGCGACGCGCGGGGCTGCCCGCACGTTGGGCGCGCTTCGCTGGCAGCTGCCGGTGATTTTGATCATTGCACTGGTCAACCCGCTGTTTAGCGCATCGGGCTCGACCGAGCTTTTCCATATTGGCATGCGCGTGGTGTATTTGGAGAGCATGATGTACGGCCTGTGCATGGGTGGGCTGTTTGTGGCGAGCGTGCTGTGGTTTGAGGCCGCGGCGTCGATGCTCGAATACGATAAGGTGCTTGCGCTTTTGGGCAACGCCGCGCCGGTGATCGCGCTCATGATCTCGATGTGCATGCGGCTTATCCCACAGTTTTTGCGCCGCGGTCGCACGGTGCTGGCGGTGCAGGACGCGATCGATGTGCCGGGGCGCGCGCCGGCCGACCCCGTGCGTTCGCGCCTGCGGGCCTCGAGCGTGCTGATGGGCTGGGGCATGGAAGATTCGCTTGAGCGCGCGGATGCCATGCGCTCGCGCGGGTGGGGTGCTGCGTCGCGCCGTACGACGTATGCGCGGTATCGGCTGAGGCGCGGCGATGTTACCGCGCTGGTTGGACTTGCAGTGTTTGGTACCGCCGCGGTGGCGGTGGCATGGACCGCGACAACGCAGTATTCGTTTTACCCGCAGCTTTCGGTGCCCGCGCCGTGGCTGGGCTATGTCGTGTACGCTGCCTGGATGGTGCTGCCCTGCGTGCTGCATGCGATCGATGAGAAGAGGTTCGGCTGATGGCTCGGTTGGATAGTGGCCCGGTGTCGGGCGCGGCGTGCGACCCGGATATGCCGGCGATTGAGGTGCGGAGCCTGAGCTTTACCTACCCCGGGGCTGATGCTGCGGTGCTCGAGGGGCTCGACTGGTCTGTCCCCCAAGGTGCATTTGCGCTGCTTGTTGGCGGTACCGGATCGGGTAAGTCGACGCTGCTGTCGCTGCTCAAGCCCGAGATCGCTCCGGCGGGCGAGCGCACTGGCGATGCGCGCGTGCTGGGCGAGAACGTTGCCGACATGGACGTGCGCGCGTCTGCGGAGTGCGTGGGCTACGTGTTCCAGGATCCCGAGAACCAGATTGTGTGCGAGACCGTGTGGCACGAGATGGCGTTTGGCCTGGAAAACTTAGGCATGTCGCGCGACGAGATGCGCCGCCGTGTTGCCGAGACCAGCTATTTCTTTGGTCTGGAGGACTGGCTTCATCGCGATACCGATACGCTTTCGGGTGGCCGCAAACAGCTGCTGTCGCTTGCCGCCGTCCTGGCGCTGCGTCCGCGTGTGCTGCTACTCGACGAGCCCACGTCTCAGCTCGATCCCGTTGCCGAGAAGAATTTTCTGCACGCGCTGTTTCGCGCGAACCGTGAGCTGGGCTGCACGGTTGTTGTGGCTACGCATCAACCGCGGCCGATGCTCGAGTATGCGACGTGTGCGTACCGGATTGAGGGCGGTCGTGTGCGCGAGGTGGCGGATATGGCTTCTTTGGGACGCCGAGAATCGCTGTTTTCCGATGACATGTTGGGGTGGGGTGCCATCCGATGTGCAAAAAACGGAGTATTCAGCAGGCGTGAGGACAATTTGGGCTCTCTGGAGCCGCCCGGGGACGTAGCGAGCGCGAAAAAAAGTTCGGAATTGGACAAATCGTCCGAATTTGTGGCGCAAACGTCACTAGAGAACGGCTCGGAAGCCTTCCCGCGCACGGATGGAGGCAGAATACTCCAAAAAATGCACGGCGGGTCGGCTACCACCCTGTCGGAAGGCTGGTTTCGCTACGATCGCGTTGGCGGTTGGGTGCTGCGCGGGCTCGATGTGACGTTTTCAGCCGGCGCGGTGCATGCGGTCGTGGGCGGAAACGGCTGCGGCAAGTCGACGATGCTCTCGGTGCTGGCCAAGACCGCCAAGCTGCAGCGCGGCCGCATGGTGCGCGGAGCGGCTTCGGCGGCGCTGCTGCCACAGAATCCCAAGGCCCTGCTGGTCGCCGAGACGGTTCGCGATGAGCTGATGGAATGGGCCTCGACCTGCGGATATGACGAGAACTTGGCGCGGGAGCGTGCGGCGCAACTGGGATTGGACGGCCTGGAGACGCGCCACCCCTACGACCTCTCGGGCGGACAGCGCCAGCTGCTCGCGCTGGCAAAGCTGCTGCTGATTGGCCCCGAGCTGCTGCTGCTTGACGAGCCCACGAAGGGCTTGGACCTGGAGAGCCGCCGCATCATCGCCCGCGCCCTGCGTGACCATGCGAATGCCGGCGGTACCGTCATCATGGCCACGCACGACTTAGACTTTGCCGAGCAGGTGTCCGACGACGTCGCCATGATGTTTGACGGCGAGATTGCCTGCATGGAGCCCCCGGCCGACTTCTTTGCCGACAACGTGTTCTATAGGGCGTGATGGGATGACGGACTGTCGTTTCTCGCGCTTGCTTGCAAAACTGGAGATCCCGCTGCTGCTGGCGGTGCCAGCCGTGATGGCTGCGGCGTTGCTGGTGGGCATTGAGCAGGCGGCGCTTGCCATGCTGGTTGTAGTGGCGCTCGTGCTCGCACTGTTCTTTGCGGGTTACGAGGCGTCGCGCCCGGGCCTGCGCCAGATTATGCCCACGCTGGTGTTGGCGGCGTTGGCCGCGGCGGGGCGCATCTTGTTTGGCCCCATTCCCGACTTTAAACCGGTGAGCGCCATCGCCATTATCGCGGGGGCGACGCTTGGTCGCCGCAATGGTTTTATGGTTGGCGTGTTGGCAGCGCTGACCAGCAATTTCTTTTTTGGGCAGGGCATGTGGACGCCGTGGCAGATGTATGCCTGGGGTCTGGTGGGCTATATCGGTGGCGCACTGGCGCATGCGGGCGCGTTTGACCGCGCCGATGGAACCGTGCGAATGCCGGCACTGTTGGCGTATGGCTTTGCGTCGGGCTTGCTGTATGGCGTCGTGATCAACGCGTATGACATCATTGGTTTTGTACAGCCGCTTACTTGGGCGGGTGCCGTGGCGCGTCTTGCCACGGCAGTGCCGTTCGATATTACGCACGGCCTTGCGACCTGCGTGTTTTTGGCCGCCTTGTACAAGCCTTGGTGCCGTCGCATTAACCGTGTCGTCGTGAAATACGGGCTGTAGGGCTGGTCGCGCCGGGGCGGGAATCAATACTGCCGAAGTGCCATTTTAAAACTATGCCGGTTTACGGGGCTAGATTGGCGCGGGCCGACCATACCAGCATTTTTCGAAATAGGGCACACCGTCTACCTGCGTTTTATTATCTCGGAATTGCATATGGTTGGGGGTTCGCGATTCAGCCCCGTAAACCGGCATAGTTTTGGAATGGCCGGCTGATATGACGGGCATCGTGGCCCTCAGAGAGCCAAATTGATCCATTTTCTTCCGTCCCCAGATGTCCCCAGGGAATCAGTTGACGGCGCTTGCCACGAAACTGGCCCATCTACTACGTTTAGCTTGATAGTCCCGACCATGACCGCGTTTTATGAAAAACCGCAGGCTTTCTACGTGCGGTTTTCTTTTTGCGTTGTTCGCTGTGGTTGAGGGTGGTGGCTTAAACGTAGTAGATGGGCGTGTTTCGTGGCGGATGGGTCACGTGGATACCCCCACGAGGCCCAAAATGATTCGTTTTCCTCCGTCCCCAGGGGATCAGCTGGGGCTAGAGCTCTAGCGCGAGGGTGACGGGGCAGTGGTCGCTGCCGAAGATGTCGCCGCGGATGCCGGTGTCGCGTACGTTGTCGGCGATGGCGTCACTCACCAGGAAGTAATCGATGCGCCAGCCGGCGTTGTTCTTGCGCGCATTAAATCGGTAACTCCACCAGCTGTAGACGCCCTCGACGTCGGGGTTTGCCGCGCGCCAGGTGTCGGTAAAGCCGGCGTTGAGCAGCTCGGTAAACTTGCCGCGCTCCTCGTCCGAAAAGCCCGCGTTGCCGCGGTTGGACTTGGGGTTCTTAAGGTCGATCTCCTCGTGCGCAACGTTAAAGTCGCCGCAGGTTACGACGGGTTTGCCGCCCTCGCGCTCAAGTGCGCCCAAAAAGCCGCGGTAGGCATCGTCCCACGCCATGCGCACGTCGATGCGCGCGAGCTCGTTTTGGGCATTGGGCGTATAGACGTCGACAAACCAAAACTTGTCGAACTCGAGCGCGCAGACGCGGCCCTCGGTTGCAGCCTGCGCTACGAGCTCGGCCGCCTCGCCCTCGCCGGCGTAGGGCAGCAGGGCATCGGCGTGCAGCACGCGCAGCGGTTCCTGGCGGCTAAAGACCGCGGTGCCCGAATAGCCTTTGCGCTCGGCGTAGCTCCAGGTTTGGTGATAGCCGGGCAGGTCGATATCGACCTGGCCCTCTTGCAGCTTGGTCTCTTGCAGCGCCAGGATGTCGGCATCGAGCTCCTGCGCGATCTGGATAAAGCTCGGGTCCTTTTTGAGCACGGCGCGCAGACCGTTAACGTTCCACGAGGCAAAGGTGTAAGTCTGAGGCATGGTGTCCTTTCGACGGGGTTGGCAGGCTTAAGATTAACGCAACTAGAGCGGGGCGGAGTCCGCGAGTGATAGTGCGAACGCCGCCGTCCCGGAGACACGGACGGAGGACATATATGACGCAGGCAATATCGGATCCCAAGCAGGCCTCCGCCGCGCTGGCGGAGCTGTTCGAAACCCATAGCCACGTGGTCTTCTTTGGCGGCGCGGGTGTTTCCACGGCAAGCGGCATTCCCGATTTCCGCAGCGTGGACGGTCTGTATCACCAGCGGTTTTCCTATCCGCCCGAGACTATGCTCTCGCATAGCTTTTATGAGACGCATCCGGCCGAGTTCTTCGACTTCTACCGCACCAAGATGATCGCGCTTGGCGCCAAGCCCAACTGCTGCCACACCAAGCTGGCCGAGCTGGAGCGTGCCGGCAAGCTCGACGCCGTGGTGACGCAAAACATCGATGGCCTGCATCAGGTGGCCGGTTCACGGCGCGTGTTTGAGCTGCACGGCTCGGTCCACCGCAATATCTGCCAGACGTGCGGCGCGGTCTACAGCGCCGAATGGATTTGCGCGCGCGAGCACGAGGATGCCGTGGGCGTGCCCGTGTGTCCTGCGTGCGGCGGTCGCATCAAGCCCGATGTGGTCCTCTACGAAGAGCCGCTCGATGAGCGTGTGCTTACCGGCGCCGTTGCTGCCATCGCCGCAGCCGACGCCCTCGTCGTGGGCGGAACCTCGCTCGTAGTGTATCCGGCGGCGGGCCTTACGCGTTACTTTACTGGCGATACGCTGGCCATTTGCAATTTGGCGCCCACCGATCAGGATGCAAATGCCGACCTGCTGATTTCTTGCGACATCGCGGCCGCGTTTGCGTTCTAGTCCGCGCGCGCGGATACAATAGAAAGACTGATTGCAAAGCGACCCCGCCGTCAGCGCCCGAGCGCGGCGGCGTGGGCATTTTAGGAGGATGTTCATGGCGAACGACAGCAAGACATGGCGGTGCGGAAAGTACGAGCTCAGCTTTGATCGTCCGCGCATCATGGGCGTCCTCAATGTGACGCCCGATTCGTTTAGCGACGGCGGGGAGCACTTCGACCCGGATGCCGCCATCGAGTACGGCCTGGCGATGCTCGATGCCGGCGCCGACATCATCGACGTGGGCGGCGAGTCCACGCGCCCCGGCTTTACCCCGGTCAACCCCGACGAGGAGGCGCGTCGCGTGCTGCCCGTCGTGCGCGCGCTCGCCAAAGAGGGCGCTATCGTCTCGATCGATACGCGTCATGTGGCGGTTGCCAAGGCGGCGGTGCGCTGCGGTGCTTCGATTGTCAACGATGTGACGGGCTTCACCGACCCCAAGATGGTCGAGTTCGTTAAGACGAGCACCTGCGGCGTCATCGTAATGCACGCCGGCGAGGTCGCCGCACCCGCTCGTACGCACGCGACGGTGCAGCTCGATACTTCGGCCGCGGCGTTTGTTGCCGAGAAGGCGCGCGAGGCGGCCGCCGAGGCTGCGCGCGAGGCTGAGAAGCCCGCTCGTCGCCGTCGCGGCAAGTTGTTGGGCGACCCTAAGCCCGAGGCAAAGCTCCCGGGTGGCGTGGTGCAGCCCTCGCTGCCGTTTGGCGAATCGGAGCCCGCGCCCGAGCCTGTTGACGAGCCAGAGACGCCGACTGCCGAGCAGGCTGCCCCTGCCGCCGCTGCACCCGAGACCGTGCCCGCAGCTACCGAAGCCACACCAGAGCCCAGCGACCACCTGGCCGCCATGATGCGCCGCAGTGCCCGCCGTGAGGAAGCCTATGTGCCCACCTCGCAGCTCCGCCGCTTTACCCTGCCCGATTCGGCGCCCATCATGCGCCGCGTCATGGGCTTTCTGTCCGATCAGGCCCGCACGCTCATCCATGCCGGCGTGTCGCGCGACCGCATCTGCATCGATCCCGGTCCGGGCTTTGGCAAGACGGCCAACGAGGATATCGTCATCCAGCGCGAGACCGCCAAGATGGCGTCGCTGGGCTATCCGCTCATGTGCGCCGTGTCGCGCAAGCGTTTTGTGGGCGCCGTCTCGGGCGTGACCGAGGCCGCCGCGCGCGATGCCGCCACGTTTGGCGTGTGCCTGGGCGCCATCCAGGCCGGTGCCAACATCGTGCGCGTGCACGACGTCACCGGTTTCGCGCAGTTCCTGAACGGTTACTGGGCTGTCGCCAAGCCGCAGCCACGTCGCGCGTTTGTGGCCGTGGGTTCCAACCTGGGGCATCGCTGCGACAACATCCGCGCCGCCCGCGACATGATTGCCGAGATCCCGCTCACCTGCGTGTCCAACTCCTCGCGCATCTACGAGAGCGAGCCGGCCTACGAGACGCGCCAGGACGCGTTTGCCAACGCCGTTATCGAGATCAAAACCGAGCTGGCGCCGCTGGTGCTGCTCGACGAGCTGCAGAAGATCGAGCTCGAGCTGGGCCGCGACCGTTCCAAGAAGGCTAAGGTCAACGGCCCACGCACTATCGACTTGGACCTGCTGTGGATGGATGGCGAGACTCACGGCGGCAAAAAGCTGCGCCTGCCGCATCCGCTGATCGGCGAGCGCGACTTTGTGCTGGTGCCGCTCGAGGACCTGATGCACGACCCGGCGCGGTTCTTCCGCTTCAACGGCGTCGAGGTCAAGGAGCCCGAGGATCGCGTGGGCCATATCGTGGGCGAATTGGGGCGTATGTAGATGATCGAGATGAATGCTGTTGTCGCCGGTACCGAGCTCGACGCGGCGCGTGACGCGGGCCGCGAGGGCATGTCCGCGGGCCGGTGCGCGTGGAGCGCGGGCGATGCATCGCTGACGTTTTCGCTGGTCGTGCGCCCCGATGTGAACATGCACGCCTTCCACGGCCTGCCGTTTGTGGCCGCAATGGGCATGATGGACGCGCTCGCGGGCACGGCCGCAACGCCGGGCCTGGGGCTTGCCGGCAAGGTGGGCATCCAGTGGCCGAGTGGCATCGTGTGCGGCGCGCCTGCGTTTGAGACGTCGCTCGCGCGCGTCGCCGTCAACGGCGGTGCCGGTGCCGCGGGCATGTTTGCCGCGGTGACGGTGGATATTGAGCGTTCGGCACTGGGCGAGCTCGGCGTGGATATGGGCGACGAGGTACTGGTCGAGGCATTGGCCGCGGCGGTGCTCGCTCGCGTTGACGCCTGGGCGGTTGCCGCCAACACACCACAGGGCGCTGCCGGCCCGCTGGCCCCGGTGCTGGGCGAGTATTTCGATATGGTGCCGCTGCTGGGTCGTCAGGTCGCGGCGGTGTCGCCCAACGGCCTGCCGCTCGCGGTCGGCGTGTTTGCGGGCCTGGACATCTGGGGCCGCGCGACCATTAAGACTGACGCCGGCGAGCAAGAGTTTCCGCCCGAGGCCGTGCGCATTCGCGGGCTGTAGCGCGCGGCGCCCGCACTCAAAGATAACGATGACAACAAGACCCTTCTCGGCTGTGCCGGGGAGGGTCTTGCTTGTCTGGGGAATGGGTTGTCAGCACCCTATTCCTCAAAACTGAAAATCTTTCGATTTTGAGGAATAGAATTAAGCCAGCTCGGCCTTTAACGAGGTATATTCGTTGCAGAGTCTATTCCTCAAAACTGAATTATTTTCGTTTTTGAGGAATAGCGATAGAAGACCGCAGGGAGGCACCAATGAAACTCATCAATAGAACGTCATATATGGACACGTTGACGAGCCTTATTGGCGTACCGGACATCAAGGTCATAACGGGCATTCGCCGTAGCGGTAAGTCAAAATTGCTCGAGGCCCTCCGCGATTACGTGGAGGCAAATCTGTCCAATTCGAATGTCATCCATATCAATTACAACCTCGACGAGTTCGAGGGCCTGCTCGAATATCATGCCCTGCTCGCCTGTGTGAAAGAGCATCGAGTGTCCGGCAAGCAAAACTTCCTGCTTATCGACGAGGTTCAGATGTGCGACGGCTTTGAACGCGCGATCAACAGCCTCCATGCATCCGAGCAGTACGACATCTTCATCACCGGATCGAACGCTTTTTTGCTGTCGAGCGATCTGTCGACGCTCTTTACGGGGCGCACGTTCGAGATCGAGGTTTTCCCATTCTCGTTTGAGGAGTATCGCTTCTATAGTGACGAGGGCGAGGTCGATCGCGACTTCGATGAGTACGCGAGAACCGGTGGTATGTCCGGCTCTTACCCTTATCCACTGCAGGAGCAGCGCTACCAATATCTCTCCAATGTCTTCAAAACGCTCATCGTGAGGGATATCGTGCAGCGGCATAACGTGAGAAACGAATCGGCACTGCTGCGCATTGCCGATTACATGATGGACAACGTCTCCAACATAACGTCGGCACGCAACATTACGGATGTTTTGAACGCAGATGGGCTAAAGATAACGAACAAAACGGTCGGTGCGTACATGGGGTACCTGTGTGATGCGTTTGCCTTCTATAAAGTTCGTCGGTACGACATTCGCGGCAAAAAATACCTTAAGAGCGGCGAGAAGTACTATCTGGCGGACCATGCGTTTAAATATGCGCTTCTTGGTACACGTGATATGGATTGGGGACGCGTATACGAGAACATGGTGGCAGTCGAGCTGCTGCGCCGCGGATACGAGGTATATGTCGGCGTGCTCTATAAAAAGGAAATAGACTTTGTAGCAATCAAACGGAGCGAGAAGCTCTATATTCAGGTGAGCGACGACATCAGCTCGGATAAGACATTTGAACGCGAGATTTCACCACTGCTGAGCATTGGCGACGCGTACCCCAAGATGATTCTCGCCCGCACGCATCACGAGGCCACGGATCGCGATGGGGTGCAGATCGTGGACCTGGCGAGGTGGTTGTGCGGCGAGGCTTAGCAAAAGGTCCTATTCCTCAAAATCGAAAAAATTTTGATTTTGAGGAATAGGACCGATGCGTTGCCTAGTTCGCCGCTCGCGCTCGACTTAAACCCCGCCTTACCCCAGCCTCTGCATGCGGCGGTAGATTTCGCAGATGCCTTTGATGGTGAGCTGCCCGTCGACCACGTCGAAGGCGTCGGTTGAATCGGCGACGATGCTGGCGAGGCCACCCGTGGCGATAACGGTGGCGTCCTCGCGCCCCAGCTCGCGCTTCATGCGCGCGACCAGGCCCTCGGCCATGGCGGCGGCGCCCGTTACGGCGCCGACTTTGATGCACTCCTCGGTATCGCGGCCGATGGCGTGCTCGGGCGCCTCGAGCGGAACGCTGGCGAGCTTGGCGGCTCGGGCGGCGAGCGCGTCCATCGAAATGCGGATGCCCGGCGCAATCGCTCCACCAATGTAATAGCCGTCCTCGTCGATGACGTCGATATTGGTTGCGGTGCCAAAGTCCACCACGATCGCCGGGGCGCCGTAGAAGGTCTCGGCAGCGACGGCGTTGGCGATGCGGTCGGCACCAACGGCCTGGGGACGCGCCGCCCGCAGCTTGGTCACGGCCGCCGTCTGCGGCCCAATGACGATGGCGTCCGCGGCAATGCGGTTGGCCACGGCGTGCCACTCGCGCGAGAGCTGTGGCACCACGCCGGCAAAGGCGATCGCGTCGACCGCGCCGAGCGAGAGGTCGTACATCTTAAAGAAACCCATCAGGCGCACGTGGATCTCGTCGGCGGTATAGGAGCGGTCGGTGGGCATACGCCACGACTGCACCAACTTGTCTCCGTCAAACAGGCCCAAGGCCGTCTGCGTGTTTCCCATATCGATAGCGAGCAGCATGTCTACTCCAGGTGTCGGCGTAAAAGGACGCGCACCATTGTATACGCGCCGTCGGGGCCGCTGAGCCGCGATTCGCTTACGGTGATATGGGCTGAGGGGTTTAAATATGAAGGAATTATGCTCTACGAGATTTTCCTTGCCGCTTACCGAACTCCCGCGTAATATTCTTTCTTGCGCACATGAGGCGCCCAGACATTGCGGGGTGGAGCAGTCTGGTAGCTCGCCGGGCTCATAACCCGGAGGTCGTAGGTTCAAATCCTGCCCCCGCGACCAAGACTTTTAGCAGCTCAGAGGCATTGTTCCTCTGGGCTGCTTTCTTTTTTTTGACTTTCAATCTTGGTCGAATTTTGGTCGAAATCAATTTTAAACAGCCTATTTTGAACAGGGCGCCTGCCTGAACCAGCCAGCACAGAAACAGAGGGTAGGGATTACGGGTTGTAGGATGCCGACGGACAAGCACCATGCTGCCTCAAATCCGCATGGAGCTTGGCCGGGGCCGTCTCTTTGCCTCAAGGCGGGCAGTGAACTCAGGCAATCGAACCTCTTCGCATTTGTTCTCTAGGAACTGAGCGACACGCTCCTCGCAATTAATGTTGCCGTTATATGCGGAATATCAGAAGAGAGATCGCAGGGCGTAAGTCAGTGCATGAAGGGCTGCCCGTCGTTTTGATAATGACATAATTAAGCGGCAAACTAAAGCGATCGGAGCGACCATGATTCTTGATAGCCTGCGTAACAGCGCGTCTTTTAATGAAACCGACCGAGCTATTGCTACCTATCTGCTCAATCATACCGGCGACCTTAAGACCCTCACTATGGCAAAGCTCGCACAGGAGACTTATACTTCGAACGCGACTATCATCCGCTTTTGCAAGAAACTGGGCCTAAGCGGCTATCGAGAGTTGATCATGCAACTCATCCAGGAGATAAGCGGGGATTATCTTCTGGCTGCCACCGTTGATCGCAATCGTCCTTTTGACAGCACCGACTCAATTGAGGCCATCGAGGGTAACCTTGCGGATCTCTTGAAGGGCATCATAGATCAAACGAAAATCGAGCTCGATAGCGCCAAATTAAGCATAATCGCTAAGGCGGTTCTTAGCGCCCCACGAATTTACATCTTTGCCAAAGGGGAAAGCTACCTGGCGGGATGCATCTTTCGCAACAATCTTCTTAAGCTCGATCGTCATGTCACCATGGCGGACGACGGAGGCCTGCAGACACTGCATGTTAAAAACGGCAAGCCCGGCGACCTGTTTTTATTCCTAAGCTACAGTGGCATTCACTATGACTATTCCAAATACGCTGCCACTCTTTCCGAGCGCGGAATCAAGCCGTGTCTAATTACGGCGTTTTCTGATTCGGTGCTCGCCAGGCAATGCGATACTGTCTTGCCCATTCCAAAATCAGAACGCGTGATTGGAAAGGTGGCAAATTACTCTTCTTTGGTCTCGCTCACGTATACGCTTCAGGTTATTTATTCGCTTATATTCAATCAGGACTATCAAGAGAACTATCGTGTAAAACACGAGGCCGATTCATTCATCTTCACGAGTTTTGCTGAGATCTAGGCATATAAAAGATGGCCCCAAGGCAATTGCCTTGGGGCCATCTTTTGTGCTTTTGGTATTTGGGCGGTTCCTCTACTTCAGCTCAGGCCAATAGCCCTTGTTCGCCTCGATCATGTCGTCCAAGACTTCCTTGGCCACGCGTGCTGAGGGAATCGTGCGATTGAGGGCGAAGGCTTCGAGTGCCTTCTGGTAGGAACCTTCGATAACGGCTTCGACCACAAGGCCTTCACAGGCATCCTGCTGTTCGATAAGGCCCTTATAGAAGCGGGGAATCTTCCCGACGCGAATCGGTTCGGCTCCTCGATCAGTGATGTACGCCGGAACCTCGACTGTCGCGTCGTCCGAGAGGTTCTCGATTGCACCATTGTTGGGCACGATCACCAGCTGGCGATGGCGCAGGTCTTTTGCCAGAGACTTGACGACATCGACAATGAACTTGCCATGCACGCCTACGTAGAACTGCGTGAGATCGACCTTTTCACCGCGCTTAAGCGCCGCAGATGCGTCGAAGATGCGCTTTTCGCGGCCGTTTACGACCTGCATGCCACGCGTGTTATTGATGTCCATGTACTCCACGCAGGCGTCGGGCAACAGGTAATACTGGTAATAGGTGTTGGGGAGGTAATCCTGGAATAGCGTAGAAATCGTTGCCGCATTCTTGAAGGTGTGGGCCCAATCTGGGTCCTTCACCAAGGCATCGTTGAGGCTTGCTTCGGAAATGTAACCGTACTTGCGCACATGTTCTTTGAGCTTGTCCGTAACGTCGACGCCCTTGCAGCGTACGTTGGTAAACCACCCAAAGTGATTGAGGCCAAAGTAGTCGACTTCAATGTCGTTGAGTTCGCACCCCAAAATCTCTGCCATGCGGGCTTCAATCTCCACTGGCATATCGCAGATGTCAAGAATGCGAGCGTTAGGACGCAGCTTGTGCATTGCCTTGGCTACGATGGCAGCGGGGTTGGAGTAGTTGACGATCCAGTAGTCCTTGCAGGCGTACTCCTCGCAGAAATCGACAAGCTCGCACATGGGGAAGATGGTTCTCATGCCATATGCCATGCCACCTGCTCCGCAGGTCTCTTGGCCGACTACGCCATGGCGCAGGCTGATTTGCTCATCCTGGATACGCATCTTGAGCCCGCCCACGCGCATCTGCGCCATAACAAAGTTCGCATCTGTAAATGCTTCTTTGGGGTCGACGGTTACATGCAGGGGAATCTCGGGAGCAAGGTCATCGATGACTGCTTTAACCACCACGGCGACCGTATCTTGGCGCTCCTCGTCGATGTCATAGAGCCAAAGCTCGCGAATCCCCAATTCATCCTTTTGGTCGATCAGGTCTTTGACGATGCCGGCGGTATAGGTGCTGCCGCCGCCGCAGATGACAATCTTGTATCCGTTCATGTTGTTCATGCCTTTCAAATCAAATTGAGCCGCAGATAATCTTGACCACTATCTGTATGAAGTAAGTAGCGATGTTGATGACCGCTGCCATGCCTGCAATGCTGCCTGCGTCCGTGTGCCTTCCTGAATGCCGGGTCCAAACCGCAGCGAGCAGACCCAGGAGCGGCCAGATAAAACCACATGCGAATGCAGCCATAAGTACGAGAAGACCCCTTGTCGACTTTTCTTTGTACATGTTGAGCAGGCGTTCGAACATGCCTCGGATTGAATGAAACGTCTTGGTCAACATGAGGTCTCCTCGCTTATCGATTATCGATTAAGCGACTGTTAATCTTCCAGATTAAGGATGGGACGCAGCAGGTCGTAGACGGAGTGCACGTTGGTTCCCACGACAATCTGGACATTGGTACCGTTCTTAAACAAGCCCTTGTCGATAGCCTTTTTGATGGTCTCTTCGTTGACCTTGCTGGGGTCTTTGACCTCGACACGGAGACGAGTCATGCAGCAGCCCATGGTGTTGATGTTGTCCTTGCCGCCAAGGCCGTTGATGATGTTCTGCACCATCTCCTGCTGTTTTGCGTCGACTTCCGGCGTTCCGGAGGACTCGAGAGCATTGTTGTCTCCGGAGACCTCTGCAGACCACTCTGCGGAACGGCCGGGCGTCATGAGGTTGAGTTTCTTGATTACCATCGCCAGAACGATGAACGAAACGGCGGCAAACACGATGCCCAAGACGATGTAAATCGGGAACTTGGTGACGCCCATTGGCAAAGGCAGGCCGAGCGTGAGCAGCTCGATGCCACCGTACATGTTAAGCAAGCGGACTCCCAGGACAAACAAGAGCATCTCGCCCAGTCCGTAGAACAGGCTGTAGGCAACCCAGAGAATCGGAGACGCGAACAGGATCATGAAGTCAAGCGGCTCGGTGATGCCGGAGAGCATGGCTGTGATGTAAATAGGCACCAGCATGGCTGCAACGGCTTTTCGATTCTCAGGACGGGAGGTTGCAATCATTGCGAGCACGGTGCCAAGGGTTACGAATTCCTTGCCAAAGCCGAACATGGCAAAGCGGACAGAGGGATCGACTGTGGTGAGGGACCCGTCGGCGATAAGAGGAAGCTCGGCATAGAAGATGTTTGCTGCGCCAGAAACGCTCTGGCCGGCGACGACCGCCGTGCCGCCAATCGCGGAGTAGTCAAACGGCATCCACATAAAGTGATGCATGCCGAGGGGTACGAGAACACGGTTCAGGAAGCCGTAAATGAAAACGCCCAGACCACCCGAGGCTGCGATGAACGAAGATGCGCTGCTGATGGCATTGGCGATGGGGGGCCACACGATGGTCGCTCCGATGCCGAAGACAATGCTCAGCGGAATCATCGCCAGAAGCGCCAGGCGGGGTCCACCGTAAATTCGGATATAGTCCGATACCTTTACGTCGATCAGTTTGTTATAGAGCCAACCGCAGAAGCATCCGATGAGTACGCCACCGAAGACGTTGACATCGGTAACTTGAAGACCCAGCACCGTTGCCTGGCCAGTGCCATACAGACCCATCGCGCCGGCTTTTGCCAGCTGATCGGTGAGCGACAGGTAGGCGTTGTTGACATACAGGAACATGAGGTAGCTAATAAGTCCAAACACTGCCGCGTTGGATTTTTGTTTCTTTGCGAAGCCTGCCGTTAGGCCGACTGCGAAAATCACCGGCAGGTTGCCGATCACCGCGGAGTTGGTTGCCGCGGAGAGCAGCGTGCCCAGATCCGCGACAACCCCGCTGCCGAGCGAGCATACCGTGGCGATGGCCAAAATGATGCCCGTTACCGAAAGGTACAAAATAGGGTCGACGATAACGCGGCCAAAGTTCTGGAAGGCCGTTTTGACTTTATCCATCTCTTCCCCTCTCCTAACTAATCTCGGGGGCTTGCCCCTTGGACAGAGGAGGCGCTCACATGCTTGCCGGCGTTGGATGTTGATGTCCACCTCTGTTTACTGGCTTCATGATAGATAGAGTGTTCACAAAACATGCGGGACGGAACAAACGGTGCTTAAAACGAGCTCGGCTAGTCTTTTTCGCTGTTACCATCTTTCCACTTCGGCCAGCGGTATTTATTTTTAGGCAAACGGCTTTGGGTGCGAGCGGCTGGTCGTGTCTTGATTTGCCAGGTCTGGAATCCGTCTATCTCTATTTGCATCAGGCTCGTGTGAAGTCTGGATATTGAGGAGGCGTTTCGACTCTTGCCATCCGTGTATCCTGGAGGAAAGGAGGAGGAGTCGAAAAAGTTCTTCCCAACAGAGGACTATGAATACAGGCTGGATCCGTCGTATGGGCCAAAGGACGAAGGAAGAACAGACGCTATGCCTCCAGCAGAGCCCAGGAACAACCGGGTGTTCTCACTGCTCCAGAAATACAACCGGCATGGTCTTCTGGTTCCAGTTGGCGCCGACCATATGTGGAACGCGGCGATGGAGAGCAAGTTCTGCCGGTTGACGCTCCTCGGCAAACATTATCGAGGGCTTGCGGACCAGGGCCTACTTTGACATGTTGACTAACGAGGCTTTCAGCGATCATGCTCAAACTTTAGGGCTTGTGGCAAGAGGTCGGATAACGCTCAAGCCGTTTGATGCTCATCGAGGAGCTTTAGCTTCTCGATGAGCATCTTCGTCAGCTCCTCGTCTTGGATGAGGTCTATGCCGAAGCACTTCTTTCCCGCGTCCTTGAGGGATGCGCCGATGTGATACGCGGTCGCACCGTCGAGGATAAGGAAGCGGTCGTGGAACGTTCTGGTGCGGCGGACGGTGAGCTGCGGGTACTGTGCGTTGAACACGTCGACATCGCCTTGCGTGAGCCGATTGCCGGACGTGTAGACGGTCACCGCGACGCCCTTGCGCTTCTTTGCGAGGATGTTCAGGGTGTGGACATCTACGTAGCCATCCACGAGGGAGATTTCGCGCTCGGCGCGGCCCACGAGATCTGTCAGCAGGCTGAAGGCGTCGAACATCTGCCCGGCGAAGAAGATCCGCTGGGGTTTCTCGACCTCGCCTTCGAGCAGGTGGAACACCTGGTTGAAACGCTCGTTGGTCGATTGCTGAAACGCCGCCTGACTCAACTCGACGCCGCGCAGCCGCTCAAACAGGGTGGCATTTTCGGCGAGGAGGTGGCGCATGGCGACAAACGCCCTCATGATACTGATACTGGTCTGCACCGCCACTTCGCTGCGTAGCACGCCGGACAGCATGGCTATGCCCTGCTCGGTATAGGCATAGGGGAGGTAACGTCGCCCGCCGCGGCCCTCCATGGTCTTTGAGGTTCCAATTTGGCACCTCAAAGACTCGTCCTCCTCCTTGGTCAGTTGAAAACGGAAGTCCTCGGGGAATCTGTCGGCGTTGCGTGCGGCGGCGCGGTTGAGATTCTTTGTCTCTACCTCGTATAACCGAGCGAGATCGGTGTCGAGCATGATTTGCTGCCCACGGACGGTATGGATTAGGGGCTCTATGTTTGCGGAATCGGTCAGGGCTATCGGCGCGCTCGTTTCGACCGATTCGTCCTCGGCATCAAAATCGCTCATGGTTCCTCGATTCAAAGATGGGGACGCTCCTGCGTCGAAAGCATTTTATCATCCTGGGCTTTATCGCCTGCCGGTCCAGCGGCGATGACCCCTGACGTTAGGGAGGGAGTGTGCTTCGTCGTGGCGACGTCTGCCCTAAGCCTCCCTCGCCATGACGGTGATCCGGCTCCCGTCGATGGTGATGGGCGCGCCCGCCTCGCGCTGGATCTCCAGAAGATCGGCGGCTTCGCGGTCGTTCCCTCCCATCATGTGCGCGTACACGTCCATCGTCATGCTCGACACCTCGTGGCCGGGCCTTCCCTGCACGCTCTTCGGGTCGATGCCGTTGCCGATCAGGAAGGCGGCCTGCGTGTGTCTCAGCTCGTGGAAGTCGTAGCCGACGTAGAGCCTCCGCTTGCGGCCGCCCTCCTCGGCCTCCTCCATCCTGCCGAGACCGTGCTCGATGAAGTGGCCCTTCTGCCACGTCGAGAAGTTGTCGGGGTCGTGGAAACCGAAGTCGCTGTCCGAGCACACCGGGGTGTCCGGGGTCTGGGAGAGGCCCTGAACCTGCATCCGCCTCGCCTTCGAGCGGGCGGAATATCCGGTCGAAGCGCTCGTCGGTCGAATAGAGTGGTCGCTCTATGTCGCACCTCTGTCGCAGCAATGTCGCACCTTGGCCGCGGTGGCATCGATGACCCAAGGGGTTACCCCTTTGTCGCTCCCCATGGCTAACTAATGCCGGCGTGCACCGGCGCGGCGTGAATTAGGGAACTCTGCTGTGGGGTTGGGAACCTTTACTGGGGGCTGCCGTTGGCCAAATCCCATCCCGGACATGACGGTCCCGTTTCCGGACATTCGCGGACAATGTCCGGAAACGGGCTAAAAATGTCCGGAAAAGGGATGAAATGTCCGGAATTGCGGGGTTGGCCCACGCCCGGGCTGCCGTGGCGCGGTCCTCGGTATGACGGCGGGGCGATGCCGTCGGCCTGTCCGCTTTTCCACTCGGGCTTCTGGTCTCTAGCCTCTCAAACAAAATCTCGATCTGTAACAGGTGGGCCCGATTTGGGTGGCTAGATGTTACAGATCGAGACAGGCCAGCGCGCCGGTTTCCGTTTATCTAAATCTGTAACACGAGGGACGGATTTTGCCGAGTAGCTGTTACAGATTTAGATCTTCCGGCAGCACGGTTCGGTTTGTCTCAATCTGTAACATCTAGGGTCATTTTTGGTCTGTAGGTGTTACAGATCGAGATTTTCCGACGGAACGCTCCCGTTTGTCTCGATCTGTAACAGGTAGACCCCGGTTTTGCTGAGTAACTGTTACAGATTGAGACAAACCGACGGGTCGCCCCGCCCCATCCGCCTGCCGCCACCTGATATTCGCCGATTTCCGTTGTGCCGCTGAACCTTCATGCCATATCCTTTAGACAACTACGCGGCATCATCGCCGCCGCGCCTACAAGAGAGGAATGTCCATGACCGCACCTGCATCCAAGCTGCTCCAGCCCATTACGGTTGGCCCCCTTGAGCTCAAGAACCGCATTATGTTCCCGCCGCTGACCACCGGCTATGAGGAGCGCGACGGCTCCATTGGCGAGCGCAGCCTGGCCTTTTACGAGCGTCTGGCCCGTGGCGGCGTGAGCTACATCGTTATCGGCGACGTCGCTCCCGTCATGACCGCGAGCCCCACGCCCAAGCTGGCGACTGACGCCCAGATCCCCACGTTTAAGGCCCTGGCCGACGCTGTCCACAAGCACGGCGCCAAGGTCGCGCTGCAGCTGTTCCATCCCGAGTACGACGTGCCCGGTGTCGGCCGCATGGTCATGGGTTCCATGGCTGCCGCCAAGGCCGCGCAGGAGGCCAAGGCCGCCGGCGACGAGGAGACCTTCGCCGCCAAGATGGCCGAGTCCAACGAGATCCGCAAGCAGGCCTACGCCAAGCTTCACCACGACATGCAGCACTTTGTGAACGAGGCCACCGTGGAACAGCTCACCCAGATCAAGGAGGCTATCGCCGCCTCGGCCGCCCGCGCGCAGCAGGCTGGCATCGACGCCATCGAGGTCCACGGCGACCGTCTGGTGGGTTCGCTGTGCTCCGCCATCCTAAACAAGCGCACGGACGAGTACGGTGGCTCGTTCGAGAACCGCGTCCGTTATGCGCTGGAGGTCGTCGCCGCCATTAAGGAAGCCGCACCGCAGCTGATGGTGGAGTACAAGCTCCCCGTGATCATGGAGAACCCCGACGGCACGCCGCGCGGCAAGGGCGGCCTGCTGCCCGACGAGGCCTGCGAGTTCGCCAGGCTGCTCGAGGGCGCCGGCATCGACATGATCCAGGTCGCGCAGGCCAACCACACCGGCAACATGGGAGACACCATTCCGCCCATGGGTGCCATGCCCTACAACTGGACGCTGCCCGTGGCCGAGCGCGTCAAGGCCTTGGTCTCCGTGCCGGTGGCAACCGTCGGCCGCGTGGTTTCGGTCGAGGCCGGCGAGAAGATTCTGGAAGACGGCGCCGCCGACATCATCGCCTACGGCCGCTCGCTCATGTGCGACCCCGACATTGCGCTGAAGGCCGCCACGGGTGAGCCCATCCGCGAGTGCCTCAACTGCAACAAGGGCTGCGTCGATGCGATTCAAAACCGCAAGTACATCTCGTGCGTGCTCAATGCCGAGAACGGCGACGAGGCGACCATCGCCATCAAGCCGGGCGAGGGCGACAAGAAGATCGCCGTGGTGGGCGGCGGCATTGCCGGCCTGGAGGCCGCGCGCGTGGCGGCCAAGCGCGGCTATGATGTGACCGTCTATGAGGCGAGCGACCATCTGGGCGGCCAGATTGTGCTGGCGGCCGCGCCTCCGCGCAAGGACGAGATCATGCGCTCGGTCGAGTACTACGAGAAGATTCTGCCCGGCCTGGGCGTGAAGGTTGAGCTCAACCATGCCGCTACCGCCGAGGACCTCAACGCCGCCGACGCCGCGATTGTGGCTGTGGGCGCGCACGACGTGGTCATTCCCGTATCCGGCGCCGATTCGGACAAGGTCGTCTCGAGCTGGGACGTGCTGGCCGGCAAGGCGGAGCTTACGGGCCGCGTCGCCGTCATTGGCGGTGGCCTGGTGGGTACCGAGACTGCCGAGTACCTGCTGCAGCACGGCTGTGAGGTGGCGATCGTCGAGATGCTCGACAAGATTGCCGCGGGCGAGTCCGAGACCATTCTGCCGCTGATCATGAGCGACTTTGCCGAGCACAACGTGGAGCAGCACGTGAAGACCCGCCTGACCGCCATTACCGACGAGGGCGTGGAGGCTGTTCGCACCACCGAGGACGGCGCCGAGGAGCCGGTGAAGATCGCCTGCGATTACGTGGTGATGGCCGTGGGCTCCAGGGCCAACGCGTTTGACCTGGACGGCGTGACGGTGCCCGTGACCTGCGTGGGCGACTGCTCGGGCGAGCGCACCGCCGACATTGCGAGCGCCATTCGCACGGCATATCACGCGGCCAACGAGCTGTAGTTAACTTCGCGGCCAGGCGGGGCGGTAGCACGGATCCGCCCCGCCCGACTGCGTCCCTGCGCACATAGACCATCAACCGGGGTGGGGCCTGCAAGAACAGCGGGCCCCACCCCGGTTTTGGTGCAGGGGGCAGATTAGTTTGCACCAAGTCCTTGGCATATGGGCGTGGCTGCTGTTCGTAATCTTTAAGACATCATTAAGGCTTGCGTTGTGGAGCAAGCCGCAGGTCAATGCTATTCTTTTACCTTATCGTACGGTGTTGTATTCTGCCTGAATTCTCTACCTGCGAACAACGGATAAACGCGACCGAGCGGAAAGGATGGCACGCCCGCTAGCAGGGCAAACGCAAACGATGAGTGGCATGGACCGACATAGCGAGCTCCAGCAGCACAAGACGGCGGCCGAGTACCGCCAAGCTGCCGACGAGCACGCGCGGACCCTCAAGGATTTCTGGAAGGATTTCCTGGTGAGCGGTCTGTTTGTGCTGGCCGCCATCGTTGCCATCTTTGCATGCCTGGCCTGGTTTGCCGCGAATAACCGAGTGAGTGCCACGGGGAGTACGATCGGGGCGAAGGGCCCACGGTTTGTGCTCTCGGGAACGCAGGGCGGCACGGCAGGTAAGTACGACGCCCAGGACAACTACGCGTCGGACAGTACAAGCCTTGCCGTGAACAATCTCTTCAACCTCAATAACATGAGTGCCGATGGCAGTCTTTCTCCGGGGTCGGCGGGCCAGCTTCAGCTCAACGTCAAGCCGCTCTGCAACGACCTGCACGATATTACGGTGGAAATGACCTGGGAAATTTCTGTCCAGACGAGCGTTGCGGGCACGGACTCCGTTGTGGACGCATCGACAAACGAAGAGATCATCAACTCGCTTAAAGATTTGGTGCGCGGTCATATCCTGGTTTTCCAGGGCAAAGACACCTCTGGCTTTTACTCCAATCCGCTGGTTCCCACGACAACCACGGTGACCCAGGACGGAGCGAGCGTCACCGTCATTACGCAGAGCTTTACCATCCCGGCGCGGAGCTTTTGCGCTGAGGGCTCAAATAACACGACCAAAACCGCAACCAAAACCCTCTACTGGATTTGGCCGGAGCAGTTCAAGAGCTATGTTCGCACGGGTAATGCCGGCTACGGCGGCAACCTTTTTGCAAGCACGGACGCCGGTTACACTGCCCTCGTCGGCGACATCAACAGTAACCACGCGCGCTATTTCCGCGCCGACAGCACGAGCGTTCCAGGCCAGGCGCCCAGCGAGGTTCCGACTGTCGAGGCCGGCATGCCCTCTGCAGGTGTGGAAACCTGCGCCAATTATTACAACAACGCCGACGAGATTATCGGCAAGAACGTCAAGTACATTCGCGTGCGCTTCACCGCCAAGGAGGCGGATAAATAAATGGACGAGCAGCTTAATGCCCGCGAGCAGGGCGATATCAAACACAACGAAGGAGCGGCAAACCCCGGCGGCAACGGGTTCGGCTCGCACGGCGAAGCGCGTCCGGCTGGCCGCATCGAGCGTATCGAGACTTGGGTGAGCGGCCACCGTCGCGAATCCCTTGCCATCGTGGGACTGGTGGCCGTGCTTCTCGTGTTGCTGGGATTGACGCTCGGATGGTTTGTCGATGCCAATCGCGGCTCCACCGTCGGCAAGATCAAGGAGCCGGCAGAGCTCAAGGTGCTGGGCCCCAACGCTACGGCAGCCGAGCAGATCGACCTGAGCTACAACCCCGAATACGGCGATACCAAGACTGGCAGCACGGTGACGCTCAAGCGCCCGTTTTGCGTGCAGACGGGCGGCGACGGGTTTGAGCTGCAGCTTGCGAAAACGACCAACATTACGGGTCTCACTATCGAGCTGTATAAAGCTGAGGATACGGGCCCAGGTGATGCTCTCGACGTGAGCGGCACTGCGGGCGGCAAGCCCTATAGCTGGAAAATGTCTGGAACGGATCTGCTGAAGAGCTTCACGCCCATCAACGACCCGGGCGACGGCCTGGCAGCCGTGCCGGGCGAGGGCGCAAGCGACCCTACATTCAAGGACTATCAAAACGTCCAGCGCAACGCGCGCCCGCTCTACCGATACAAGAAATTCGGCAAAAGCGAACTCAACGCCAAGACACTCGACAACTCAACTGGCAATGACACGCTTAACCTTATCATCAAGCTTTCGTGGGACGAGAGCGCCAAAGAGACCGATGTGATCTACCTGATCGCGCGCAACACGAGCGGTAAGTAGGAGAGGGGGCGCACATGGAGAAGCGAGAGAAGCAGCAGGATGCCGAGCGCGAGCAGCTGGCGAAAGCTAAAAGCCTAGTCAAGAATAAGCTGGTTGTGGCGGCAATCGCACTTGTTTGCGCCGTGGCGCTCGTGACGGGTGGTTACTTTACCTATTCCGCCTACACCGCCAACGGATTTCTAAAGTCCGTCGCCGCAACGGGCACCGCGCAGAGCCTGTTTGCGAGCGATTTGCTCACGGGCTATATGAATGCGCCTAGCAACGACGAACTCGCCCGTGCCCAGCGCTCCGTTACGGTGTATCCCAGCAACGGGCAATGCAGCTTTACCTTTAGCATCTACAACTACTTGCTGGGCAACAGCAACTTCTGCAACGACAAAAATGTGACATACACCTTGACGGTCGAGGGGTATGGGCTCGATGGCGCCACGTGGAGCTATGCGCCCCAGCCCGGTGGCAGCGTCACGCTTCCGGAGAATCAACCTACCAAGAACGACTACACCGTGACGTTCCCTGAGGACAAGCTAGGACATGCCTACTTTGTGATTAGGGCGACGGTGGTTTCGGGCGATAGCCCCGGCACCGAGCTCACCTGTCTGGCGGCGAAAGTCGTGCCGTCAAAGAAGGCCGAGGTCAAAACCGCTGCGGTTGAGGGCGCGCTGGTTGATGAGGCTGGCAAGTTTGCTGATTACGCCGCGTACAACTACCGTGTGACGGTTACGGGCGCACCGGCAAACGTCACGCTCACATGGGGGGAGAACGTGGAGATCGACCCGTTCTTCGAGACCAACCATGGTGTGACGGCGGATAAAACAAATCACACGGTTACGTTCACCATGGAGCCGGGTTCGTTGGTCGTCAACTTCTACCGAGCTGACGGCAAAACGCCCGATGGCTGGGACAAACTGGGCATTAGCGTGAGCGGAACCACCCAAACGGGTACGACGGAGACTCAATAACTCTGGCAGCAGGGTTTTAGGATAAGAGGTACGGAATCGATGAGAACGGCAAAGCGCATACTCGCAGAGTTCATGACGGTGGTCATGGTGCTCCAGGCATGCTCGCCCACGGTGGCCGCTGTGGCGGCCGGCTGGCAGAACATCTCGAGCGAGATTGCCGCCGCGTCTGCGGAGGCATCGGACGCAGCCGAGAGCGGCGAGACCAAGAGCGATGTCACGACCGGGTCTGGGTCGAGTGATACCGGCGCCGCGGGTGACAGTGCCCAGGATGGCGCTGCGAAAGACGATGTCGCAACGGGCGATACCGTCGATAGCGCCGCGGGTTCCGATTCTACGGGCGATCAGACGGAGGGCGACGATGCGGCAGGGGATGCTGCCGCTGATGATGTCGAGCAAGATGCCGATGCCGCGGTTTCGGAAGACGCTGAGGCCCAGGCCGATGCGTCGATTACAAATCTCGATGAGCTTGTCGAGCTGCTCGAGGCGAACGGCGCGGAAAGCATCGTGCGCAAAGACGACAAGAGCGGAATCAAAAGCCTCGATGTCAAGTCGTCGGAGGCGTTCGCCGTCCTGTCTAACGCCGACGCTTCGCTTTACTATGATGCTCAGATCAAGGTTATCATCACGGGCGATGCGAAGCTCACCGAGTCGGCTAAGAACGGCATGTCTTTCCAGGGCCTTGGCAGTGATGAGCATCCGTTTGAAGGCAAAATCTATAGGTCGTTGAATGGCGTTGATAGCCCTGTTGAGCTTACGTCTAACCGGACGGTTTTCAATAACTTCAAACTGACTGACCAAAACAATACGGTCAAGATAAAGTGGATAGGCGCAACCACCTATAGCGCGCCGGTGGTCGCTACGAAGGTCAGCGGTGGGGGCAAGACGCTCAACGCTGTGGTCAACATCGCAGATCCCGTAGGCACCGGCGGGACGGATACGACTTCCGCTCTGACGGCGCCCCTTTTGGGTGAGGCCATAGGTGACCTTACTACAGAGGTCACCTATGGCCCTGCCGGTTCTCTCGAGAAGCTCAACGTAAATGCAGCGGGAAACATCGGTCTTTTAGCGAATACAGTCAAGAGCGGAACCTTTACGGTGGGGTCTGTTAAGTTTCCCGATAGCCTTGCCGCGGGCGGTGTCGTCAAGACGAGCTCCGGTAATGCCGGTCTGCTCGTAGGCACGGTCGAGGATGGCGCGACTCTGAACGTCGGTACCCTTAATGTTCCCGCTGTTACCGTTCAGTCTGAAAGCGGTTCCGCCGGTGGCGTCGTAGGCCTCGTCGGTTCGAACACAGGCGCCACAGTCAAGGTCACGGAGGCTCTCGACCTGCACATGCTCACCGTCAAGGGCACCACCGCCAGTGGCGGCTTCATCGGTAAGGCGACCAAGCTCGCGCTGGGTGCGGACAACAAGAAGTTCACCTGTCCCGCCAACGTCGGCGATAAGAACAGCAAAAGTTCCGGCGGCTTCATCGGCGACGTTAGTTTTGCCGGCCCGGTCGAGTTTGCCAACAACGACCAAATCGATACGGGCGAGGGCGTGAATCTTGGCCAAAGTGGGGACACGGGCGCGGGCGGCGTGTTCGGTCTCCTGGACACAACGAACGGCGATGTCGCAATATCAGGTGGCTTGTATACTAGCAAACTGGTGACGGGCTCCAGCTCCATCTATGGCGGTCTGGTCGGTAGAGTTCAGGATGTGACCAACACAGAGAAGTCGAACAACACCCTTCATATAAAGACGGGTGCCGCGGGCAACCGCTGTTCGGTTGATACTACATGCAGCGTCGCGCCGCGACTGGCAGGGGGCCTGGTCGGCTGGGTGGCAAAGAGCAACAATACTGGAGGCGTTGTAATCGTTGACGGCGCGGACGTCACGTGCCATTCTCCAAAAGCCAATGGAAAGAACTGCGGGTTTGGCGGTGTTGTTGGCGCCTTGGATAGCGGTTATAGCGTGGGCGGGCGTTCGCGTTTTGGAATTCTGGACTGCGGGGACGTTCGCGTTGAAACTGATAAAAACGAATCAATCGCATGTGGTGCCGGAATTGTGGGTTCGGCATGGAACGGCGTCTTGCGCTTGCGTGGGACTACCGATTTATCCGATTGCAAGCTCGAGGCCAACGGTAATACCAGCCAAATTCTTAGATCCTTGGATGGATGCGCCCCATTGGTGTTTGCTCTAGGTTCAGGCTCGGATGCTGAGGCAACGAACGATAATTATTGGCTTTACAAACGTCCTGCTGCGGCGAGGATCGATGACCTGACCTATAACCAGGTTATCCGCCTGACCGGAGAGGAGGGCAAGCTCAGCAAGGATCTTATTAAACTTGATGAAAGCACCTTTTATCAGCCGTTGTGCAATCTGAGTGGTGCTCCAGATGCTGGCAGCAGTGCTGGCTACTCTTGGGGTTATCAGCTACGGTCCCAAAATGGTGACGGGAAGTCGGGTACATACCTCATTAATGATGCGGATACATTCGCATGCATTGCCATGACGGTCCAAACGAACGGCTACTTTGGCGGTGTATTCGGCATCGGCACGGCTAATATTACGAGCTGGTATGGTAATAGTGGGAATGCTATCTCAATTACTTCCGACATTGACCTGCGAGGTACAGGCCTTGAAGGTCTTGCATGTGATGGGTCCGGGCAAGTTAATGCCTTCGTAGGGGCTGTCGAGGGCAACCATCATACCGTTACCTTGGCGATTGGCGAACCTTACGGTACGCGCAACGGCAATGCGCTTGGCGCAAACGATTCGACTGAAGGCAACGGCAAGATTTACCGGCACAGCCGTCTGGGCCTCTTTGCCGCTATCGGCGGTGGCGCGACGGTGAATAACCTCACCGTCGATGGCGTTATGAAGTTCGATAACGGCTTAGGCGTCGACGCTGGCTCGCTTGCGGCAACTATCACTGGCAAGACAACGCTCAGCGGCGTTACGTGCAAGCCGAAAATCACCTGCGATGATACGTTCGGCAACGATGTCAACATTGGCGGCATTGCTGGTAGCGTGAGGGGTGGTGGAACCGTTACTTTCGGCAGCAGCAACATAAGTGGCAGCACGAAGGCGCAAGCGACCGTCAAAACGGGCGCTACCCTCAACGGCAACACGCGCATTGGCGGCGCTATCGGTTATGTGGCGGACGTTGTCGCTATCGTCAACGTGACGAGTCTCGAGGTCGGTGACGCGACCGCGAGCGAAAATGCGATTACCGCGGGCGACAGCGCGAGCAATAAGAAATCCCAGATTGGCGGCCTTATCGGCTGCATCACTCAGGGCACCGCGGCGAATACGACCAACGTCAACATCACAGGACTTACGTTCAATTCGTTCAGCATGACCGTTGGCAAGAACGGTGACGCGAAGAACGGCGCTGGCGGTCTTTTGGGCTACAGCTGGGGCAATACGGTTGTCACCATCGGGGATAGCGCAAACACCAGCGACAGCACGTATGCTCTCAAGACGAACAACGCTTCCATAACAGCAAACAGCTCAGGTGAACTCGGCGGGCTCGTATATGCAGCCAGCGGTCACTGGGTTATCAACAACTATGCCATCGATCTTTCTGGTGCAACCATCAATGCCGAGAGCGCTACAACGCTTGGTCTGCTCATCGGTCGAGGCGGTAGGACGGAGAATTCCACAACATATGGAGTGGAAACTTATAGCGGCTTGTATCTGGAGAACAAGGCGGGTTGGGACACTGCATATAAGGTCAATGGTGTTGCTGCGGGCAATGGCGTGAAAATCAACAACACGGCAATCAAAAGCAACGACAATGCTACTTCGTTTGATGAATGGGTCGGCAACAGCACGAGGCCTGCCTATGGAAATAAAGACGCCAGCAAACTCATGGACGGCGAATGGAATGTCGTCGTTTCGCTTCATACCAAAGACGGCGTTAATGACGGCAAGCTCGACATGAGCGGAGAGCCGGGAAACGACAACAGCTATCGCAACCGTTCCGATTTCGGCAAGAACCACAACACGAATGCCTGGACGAGGTATTACTACAACCTCGACAAAGCCTATGCGGCACTTGGGCAAGGCAGCTCCAAAATTAGCAAAATCGATACGGCGGAAAAGCTGCTCTTATGGTCTGCTTATCGCTATGCTCCAGCCGCAATTCGCTCGATGATTGTGCCGCAAGCGTTCAACGACGCCGTGGCCATCGGCGGCGAAAGCGGCAGAAGCGTCGAAATTGATTTGACGGGCTATAGTTACTATCCCACCCAGCCGAACGGAAAGGTGACGGTTGGTAATGCGACCATCACCTTCCATTACTCCGACATCAAGGCCGAGCAGAAAAGCAACAAGCTGAACTCTGCTGCTACCCAGCACGAGAACATGCACTGCGGTCTTTTCCGAACGGTGGCAAATGGCGATCTTACGGTGAATGCCGTCACTTTGGGTGGCACTGTTGGGCCCGTTGTCAATGACGGGAGAAGCAAGAATGATATTGCCGCCGCGGGTGGAAGCTCTTCGGGCGCGCTGGTGTGTCGCTACGTGTATGGGTCTAACAATGGCACGACCACCACTATTAGAAAAATCTCGATTGATGGCCTTACGCTCAACAATTTGACCGTCGATGGCGCTAGTGAGGCCACGGGCGCTGATGCTTATATGCCTCTGCTTATAAACGAGATGCAGACGTACGTGAACCTGAGCGCGAAGAACATCACGGCTACGGGATACGGCCGCAACACCAAGGTGGCAACCTCACTTTTTGGAAGACTGGGCGTGGGTTCGAGTGCCGACCAGGTTACGGCGACGTTTGGTACCATCAACGTGCCGAGTGCTACGAACAACGCCATCTTTACCCGTGCAAGCTTGCTTGAGAGCTTTGGCTACGGCGAGGGGAAGACCGGCTCGGCGGTGTATACCTTTATAAAGGATGACCAGACAAACGATAAGGTCACATTCGGCAGCGAGATCGACTCGAAGGGCGAATACTCTGGTAAGCAACTCTGGTACTACAACGAGAGCACCTATGGGACCCGCGCTGGCCTCGTCACCGTTGACAACAAAGAGGCAAATGCGGATACTCCGCAATTCGGTGGTTATCTCCCGTATGTGAAAAAGGGCAATGTCAACGAAAACAAAGTCCAATACCATGAAATCAAAGTTAACCAGCGCGTGCCCAAGCTTACGACAGGCTGCGGCACCTATGGTGATCCCTATACCATAACCAAGGCAACGGAGCTCAACACGGTTGCTGAGTACATCAATACTCAGAATCCAAGCGACGGCTGGGAAGTTACGATTGCGGCCGATCAGGAAACGCTATGCCAGCGCCGCTCGTCCAGCAAGGATGCTAGTAATGAAGTGACGTACGTCTACAAGCAGGCGAGCAAAACATGGGTGAGAATGATCGGGAACGACATCGACCCCAATGACACGCTTGACGATACGACGATGCACAGCTATCTCCAGAGTGCCTACTACAGCATCGAGCCGGAGAACGACAAGGGGGAAAGCACTGACACGCTTGAGCTGGACGCTGCCGTTTTTCAGGGCTTGGGTAATAAAGATTACCCGTTCCGTGGCGTTATCGTTGGTAATCTGAGGGGCTCGTCGCAGGCAGCTACGCAGGCGACTATCAAGATCCACAACTCCAAGGACACAGGTGCGCTTTCTGGGTTGATCCCGTATAGCTACGGTAGCGTTGTGAGTAATCTGAACATTGAATACTCGGGCAAGGCGGCCTCTATTGCACATAAGAATAAAGACGCCTCTGGCGTGCCAGGCGCGTTTTTTGGCGGCGTGATCGGTTGCATCATGGGCGGTGACAATATCATCGATGGCGTGTCGGTGAAAGCGTCTGGCGGCTTTAGCGTTGCTGGGGCAGCAGGCGATAATGGCGGCGCGCACCTTGTGCCCGTTGGCGGCTACGTTGGTGCTGTTGCGGGTGGCGGCGTCATCTTCCGCAACTCTTCCCGCGGCGACGGTGCCCTTAACGACTGGCATAGCGCTGGCGCTTCTCTCTACGACAACCCATATGTTGGCCGCGTGATCGACGGCTATGCGTTCAGCGAGCTTACCGATGATAAGAGTCTCGACAACACTGATCGTAACTACAAGGTGAACAATCTGGATACTTCGAAGACGGGGTGCATCAAGACGGATGCGACGCAGGGCCGCTATAGGGGAGACGACGCCAATAGCTCTGCGATAACCACAACCGTCAATGACTCGCAGGGACTGCTCGTACTCTCGGCCATCATCAGCGGCGGTGCGGCCGGCGGTTCGGCGAATACGAATACCACGAACGATGCGTATGGAACGTATGCGGGCTCGCGTGCCTACATGGGCGGCAACAACGCAAAGGGAGTGTACCAATTCGGCAACAAGCAATACGGCAAAGTTCGCAACGCGAGCTATACACATGTTGGAAGGCCGGCGAGTGCCGCTGAAGACTTTGCTAATGCGATAAGCGATGACATGAAAAGCCCCGGTATCCAGTTAGAGGGTAACGCGCTTGGCTACGCAGGCGATGGCTCGGGCGTTAACTCCCCCTACCTAGTAAAGAAATACGCAACGTGGCAGACGGGTAACATCTGCGCCGCGCAGGTCTCGGGAATGGATTTGCAGTTCAAAGCGGGTGAAACCTACGACATGACTACTTATGGCACGGGTTACACGGGTCTTTCGGGCCGCTACTACTCAAACGCATGCGCATCCGGTAAGGGCGCCGACCGCGATCGCATCGTGCCGCTTGTTGCGTGCATCAACGGTAACGGTGCAACAATTAAGGTCGGTAGCAAAGAGGCCAGCAAGGTATATGGGGTCACGGAGTACGCCGATGATAATTACAAACTCACCGGAGTGGGCGCTCTCTTTGGTACCGTAACGTATACCTCGACCAACGTGTTGGATAGCATCGGCACTCCGGCAACGGACGGCGCTGCTGCTACGGGCAACGGCGGCTATACCGTCCAGAACCTAAAGTTCGATGACTGCAATATTTCTCTTACGTATATCAATGCAGCCGGCGCCTCCAGTGGTGCGGGTAATGAGCAGGTTGGCGTCGGTCTGCTTGCGGGTACTACGGCGAACGCGAGCTCGCTGGCAGATTACGGCAAATATGCAGGAATTACCACGAATAGCTGCAGGGTGAATGGCCCCAATAACGTTGGCGGATTGCTCGGCGCATCCGGCTATGGTAGCCGCAGGACTGATAAAGATACAACTTTGCTGGTGAATCGTAACGACACCTCAAATTCGAACACGCGCTATTCTCCGGTCAAGCTTTACGATTGCTCTTATAGCAACATGGACATTTCTGGCGTGCAAAACGTCGGCGGCTTCGTCGGCAAGCTGAACCAAAATTCCGCTGGTGGCGTTTGGGCAAAAACGAATATGCCTATTGCCGAGAGTTCCACAATTATGTCAACTGCTGCCAGCGCAAGGACCGGCGGTATCGTGGGTCTTGCCGGAGGTGGTTTCCTGGTGAACACCGATGACGCTGGAACGCCTTCGCAGGGTGCCGGAAAGGCGGAGATCAGCAATGTCACGCTTCAGCCGGCAGCATCGAGCGCGACCGAGGGGACCGGCGGCCTTATCGGAAGGTCCGAAAATGGAATCGTGTCTGTCTACAATCTGTGCATCCATGGCGACGTGCAGAATAAAACGGTATTTGGTGTTAGAGGATCGAATAATCTTAAGTACGTTGCTGGTGCAGTCGGCGAAGCAGCTTCGGGCGGTGCATTTAAGTTCGATAGCTGTGTAATAAAAGACATCTATCTTGGTGCTCGTGAGTGCTCTGCCGGTTTAATCGGTGATCTGAAAGGTGGGTGTGCCCTCGAGGTCAAGAATTCAACTATCACTGGACTGGTCGTCGATGGTTCGTATTCTGGTGGTGTTGTTGGCTCGATCGGTAACACGGCGAACTCTGTCACGCTTTTGAACTCGACCATTGGCGAGAATAACTTTACCGGTAGCAAGAACGCTGCATGGAACTCATCGCTGGGAAGTTGTTCTGGTGGCGTGTCTGGCGATGGCCGTGGCTCATTTAGGCTCGTAAATGTGCTCATGGATCGCAATATCTTTGGGGCGCAAACTAGCCAGGGCTATTTGTTCGGAAATAGTTCATCCGCTGATCTCGTCAACGTTTTTGTCGCAGGAATTGCCATTAGACCAAACAGTGCGAGTGAATCGCTCAAGCTGATGCGCAATTCTTCCGGCACCGACGACCTTAAAAAAGTGAACAAAAAGTCATACATCGCATTTGCTGCCTACGAAGACAAGCTTTCCGATGCCAAGGGCGCGACACTGTATGGCAACGATGCTGCGAACGGCAATGTGACGGTGGCCGTTTCGCCCTACGTCACGACGAGTCCGACGAGTGGCCTTGTTGTGCGCGCCTCCGATGCTGACACGGCCGGCCGTTATCTGTTCGGCGACGGCATGAACGTTGGCCTTGCCACGGCCATCCAGAATCCGTCGAGCCCCGGCGTTGCCAACCGTTATACCTACACCAACATCGGCGGCATCAATGACGATGGCGCCTATCAAAATACGTCGAGCTATAACGCCAAATCCGTGGCGAGCATGTTCAATGCGAATAACGATGCAAGCGACAGCAAGGTTGCAACGGATTTTCCCGTTTTGGTGATCTCGGGTACCGATAATACGACGGCCAAGAGCTATCTAAACATCATCACGAACGGCGGCTTCTCTGACGCTTGCAGATTGAATAACGAGAATGGCACCAATCCGCACGTGACGGCCAAAGCAGATGTTTTCCAACTCAAGGATGGTGTGTTCGTTAAGGACGATGACGCGTCGAACAATCCCACGCTTCGCGTAGTGAACAACGGCAAGAACAATATGTCGTTTAGCCCAAGCTCCGATTGGGACAACGGCAAGGGCCGCTTTACGCTCCTGACCGTTACCTTTACCGAGGCGGGTCAGAGCTACAACGTTCAGGTGCCGATCGTCGTTAAGCGCAAGCTCGAGATTGATTTCGCTGCAACGTATGATTACGGCATCAAATTTAAAGAAAAAGACTACGCTAACCTTGGAAAAGATGCACACGTGCTTACGAGCTTTGGCGAGCCGATGACGGGTCTGCTTACCTGGACATACAATTCTGCCAATGGGAAGGAAGTCGACTTTGGCTGGGACAGCTATATGGCTGCTGGCGGCTCGATGAAGGGGCTCGGTAAGAGCATCCTCTTCAATGGTGCCGACGGAAGGTTGCCCCAGGGCACCCAGCTTACGCTCATCGATGCGAACGTTGACGGCCGGGCCGGTGGCAGAGAGTATCACTATACGGTGGGCGAAGGCGGAGCAACGAGCGTTTCCCTGAGCGGAAACGACGGCTTTAAGGATTCTGCGGGCAATCCATATCAGGAGCGATGGCTGAGCGAGATTTTGGATGTGTCGGCCACACAGGATGGCGCCGGCACATGGACCGTGTGTGATAACGAGGCAGAGGCGACCGCTAAAGCGAAACTCGATGGCAAGTGGACGCTGTTTAAGGTTGCGGGTGCTGACGTTCCCAGCAACAGCCGCTATACGCTAAAGGTACCTAAGGAGAAGGATACCGGCAGAGAGAAGCGTGCATCGGAGAGCGTCTACCTAGTTGTCAACGTGCCCAAGTCGGGCGACGGCGTGACGCAAGCTAGTATCAACGGTTTTACGGCTTCGTCTATTGACTCGAATTCTTCGGGTGGCCGCATATCTTGGAATCTGCATCACGTCTTGCGCACCGGTGGCGACGATAATCAAAACGGTACGGCATCGACATACAGCATCTTGTCCAATTACGGGCAGGAAGTTAACGACGGGAAGCCGGAGGCGCGCACTCCGGTTTCGAAGTCGACGGACGGCGCCGCCTACGTTCTTTCTCTTGACGTTACCGACACGATTACGTTTAACCCAAGTCAGAGCTATGCTGACTCGGACTCTTTGTTCTATCAGCTCGATACGTCACTGTGCAAGTATGGCGCCAACAATACCCTGACGGGGGTGAGTAGTTTCCCGAGCGGAACCTCGGCGATCGCTAAATTCTATGTTGCCATCGACAATCAGAACTATAAGTGGGATGGCGAAGATTGGGCGAAGTGTGATTCTTCGACGCCTGCGTTCACGCAGACCGTGACGGATACGGGCGATGACTCGCTGAAGCTCAAGCTCGATTGTGACCTCGCCAGAATCCGCAAGCGTGCAACGGGCGGATCCTTTACCGTGCGCACGGCTGTGGAAGAGATTCGCCTTACGCCGGACGGCTGCAACAAGGTCATCTCCCTGTCCAAGCAGTCTGGCGAGGACGCCTGTACCAAGATGTCCTATACCGCCAAGCTTTCGACGCGTAAGGAAGGCCTTAATACCTCGAGCCTGACGCAGACGAAGCGCGGTAACGTCGGGTACTATCGCATGGACACGGGTGATACGACCATTACGCTTTCTGCGCCAGATAAGTCGCAGCTTGGTATTAACGTGGACGACCTGCGTCCGATCGCGAATGGCACGATTGGTCTGGGTGCCACGTATGAACTGGGTGGACTCAGCAACGCCGCCGAGGCAATTGCGAACGCAGACTCTGTTGTGTACACGCTCGCGCTTCAGCGCCGCGGAACCGACGGCACGTATGAGAGCGTAACGGATGATATCTCCAACTACGTAACAGTGACGGAGAGTAAGCTTGCCGCGGTCGCTCCCTCCGGTAGCACGATCACCTTCACTGACTCGAAGGAGAACGGCAAGTTCAAAACGAAGAACGGTAATACGACGTTTAGCCTGCCCTTTACCGTTAAGGTCAACACGCAGGTTGAACAGCGTGAGCAGTTCTACGCGAACTATCGTCTGGTGATGACAGCGAGCTTGGTCAAGGGTGACGTGGCGAGCGCAAAGCCTCAATCGCCCGACTATGTGACCTACACGCTCACGAGGGTGAACCTCAACGGCATCGACCACTAGTTCCGAAGCCAACTGGCTTCGCAAAGGGGGCGGCAACCACCCGGTTGCCGCCCCCTTTCTAGTCTGCGCGATCCCAGTCTTGGACTCCGCTGGACAGTTAGTTCAGATACGTATAATTCCAGACCGCAGCAGGCGCATCCGGCGCTCGTTTTGGGGAAGAAAGGGGCTCAAAACTAGGATTCGGTAGCTATCTGGGCTCGATTTGCGTGCAATGAGTCGCCAAAGAACCCTCTCCGGGGACCATAGCGCAGCTTTATCAGCATAGAAAAATACGTATCTGAACTAACTGTCCAGCCGCCGTTGGAGAAAGGTGTTTTAGCTCTCCCGACCCCTCCACCAGGCTTTCCAACTTCCCACTTAACTTAACACTTAAGGTGGAAAGCTGGGTAGAAAGCTGGAAAGTTAAGTGGAAAGCTGGAATGTTAAGTGGAAAGCTGGAAAGTACGCGGAAGACTGACATGCTAGCCCAGAGGCTAGAGGGGTTAATAATTATGAAGACCATACCAAGCGAAACAAAAAGATACCAATCTGGTTGGTAAAACACGCTCAATGAGCTGCGAGCTAACTAGCTGCGTAAATTAAATGTAAAGAACTGTCGCAAATAAATGGCAAATGCCCAGATAACGCCGCGTCTATTTTAATTAACTGCTTTGAGCAAACAGTAAAATGCTACTATCTAACTTGCACGTAAGAAAGCAGATTAACGGTTAAGGCTAAGAAGTGGCAGGTATGTCGGAAGCAACTAGGACTCGCACGCATGCGCCCGAGGTTAGGCAGCGCGCCGTCGAGATCCTCCAAGAGGGGGTCGGTCATCGCGCCCTCGCCGCGGAGCTTGGCATTCCCCAGGCCACGGCTCGTCAGTGGGCCCGCGCGTATGCCGTAGGCGGTGCCGACGCCGTTCTCAACGCCGGTTCGCATCATCACACCTATTCGTACGAAGTTAAGCTCGCCGTGGTCAAGGACCGCTTGGAAAACGGCTTAACGGTTCGCGAGGCCATGATCAAGCACAAGATTCCCAGCGAGTCTTCGGTCAAGGCTTGGTGCCGCCAGTATCGCGAGAGCGGTGAGTCCGCGCTGGTTGATAAGCCGCGCGGTCGCAAGCCGCGCGTTAAAAAGGCGGAATAGCGAACGGGATGGTGCGCCCACAGGGGCGCATTTTTCTTGCCGCGCCAACTTTTTGGACCGTCGTGAGCCTACTGGAACATCCTCCAAAGTGGTTAATAAACCGCGCGCAGTGGCCCGTGCGCCCGCCGCCGCGATAGGGGGAGCGTCGCCTCTCTGCTCCAAAGCGGACAGACTCGTTACCCCGTACGCCTAAAACTCCCCAGTTGACCGAAAACCCGCCGCCGCTACTCCTCAACTGAGCTATAACGTTAAACAATTGCAGCGTTTTTGCATGGGGGAGTGATGGTATGACGCTACTGTATTTCCTTACCCTGTTTCCGCTGGTACCGGCGCTGGGCATGCTGCTCGCGCGCGGTGACCGCGCCCGCGATGCGCTAGGGCTTGTAGGCTCTGGCATCATTATGGCGGTGACGGTTGTAGTCGCCGTCATGTTTTTTGGCACGGGCCCGCAGAGCTTCGAGGTTGCCCCCGGCGCCTCGCATGTGCTCTCGATCATCAGCTCCGTCATCGACGTGATCCTGTGCGCCGTCATCCTGTACAACGCGCGTAAATATAAGAGCACGCTCACCACGGTGCTCGGCGTGGTGCAGCTGGTGGGCTCGCTCACCTTTGCAGCTATGACGCTGCCCGCGATCGAAGCCGTCACGGCAACGCCACTCTACCTTGACTACATGAGCGTGATCATGGTCCTCGCCGTCGGCATCGTCGGCAGCCTAATCTGCGTGTATGCCTTGGGCTACATGAAGGACTTTCAGGCCCACGACGAGCACGAGGCTGCGCTGCGCGGGCAGACCGCGCCCGACCGTCGCCCGCAGTTCCTGGCGCTTATGTTCCTGTTCCTCTCGGCCATGTTCGTCATCGTGACGAGCGACAACCTTGAGTGGCTGTTCTGCGGCTGGGAAATCACCACCGTGTGCTCGTTCCTCATGATTGGCTACACGCGCACGCCCGAGGCCATCAAGAACGCCTTCACCCAGATCATCCTCAACATGTTGGGCGGTATCGCGTTTTTGGCCGGACTTATGTACCTGCACGTTAACGGCATGCCGCTGACCATTTCGGGCATGATCGAGCTTTCCGGCGCCGGAACCGCGCAATCCGCGCTGCTGGTGATGCCGGTCGTTCTGCTGTCGCTCGCCGCACTCACCAAGGCCGCACAGATGCCGTTCCACACTTGGCTGTTGGGTGCCATGGTTGCCCCCACGCCCACGAGCGCCCTGCTGCACTCGTCCACCATGGTCAAAGCCGGCGTGTTCCTGATGGTCAAGCTCAGCCCACTCTATGCCATCTATCCCGTGACCGGCTTTATGGTCACGAGTGTGGGTGCCATCACGTTTTTGCTCGCTGCCCTCATGGCCATCTCGCAGAGCAACGCCAAACGCGTGCTCGCGTACTCTACCATTTCCAACTTGGGCCTTATCAGCGCCTGCCTGGGCGTCGGCGCGCCCGAGGCCGTGTGGGCCGCGATCTTCCTGATCCTGTTCCATACGGTGGCAAAGTCGCTGCTGTTCCTGTGCGTGGGCACGGCCGAGCATCATATCGGCAGCCGCAATATCGAGGACATGGACGGTATGTTCAGCCGCATGCCGCACCTGACGCGCCTGATGATGCTGGGCATTATGGGCATGTTCGTGGCACCGTTTGGCATGCTCGTGTCCAAGTGGGGCGCCCTGGTGGCGTTTGCCCAGACCGGCAACGTGCTCATGATCATGGTGCTTGCCTTTGGCTCGGCCGCGACGTTCTTCTTCTGGGGCAAGTGGCTTGCCAAGCTTTCGGGCGTCGACCCCACGGCTCAAAACGTTGAGGTCAATGTCCATAAGACCGAATGGATGGCCCTCAACACCATCGCCGCGCTGCTGATTCTGTGCTGCGTGGCGTTCCCGGTTATCTCGAGCGGTCTGGTGTCGCCTTACTTGGCCATGGTGTTTGGTCGCGTGCCGTACGTTATTGGCAAGGATGCCATGTATCTGATGGTGGTTATCGTGGCTTTTATCGCCGTGGTGCTGCTGACTTCATTCCGCGTGAGCAACAAACCGCACGTAAACGTATATCTTTCGGGCGTGGGAACCGACAATTACCGCCATTTCCGCGGCTCGATGGGGCACGAGCTAAAGGCCGAAAAGCGCAATTGGTACTCGGAGGACGCCCTTGGCGAGAAGCGTATTGGCCCCGCGGGTAGCGTCGTGTGCTGCAGCATTATCTTGTTTGCGCTGCTGTGTTGCGCGTGGATTGGGCCCGAGCGACTTGCCATGAGTGCGCCCTCGGTGCTGCGCGGCAAGTATTTCGAAGGCTCGGGTGTCGTGGGCATATTTATTGGCACCGTGGCGTTTGCCTTGCTGGCGCCTTTGGTTGGTGGCCTGATCGACGGCCTTGACCGTAAGCTTTCGGCTCGCATGCAGGGCCGCGTGGGCCCGCGCTTGCTGCAGCCCTTCTACGATGTTGCCAAGCTGCTGCGCAAGGCCCCCGCCAGCGTAAACACCATGGACGACACCTATATGGCGTGCGCGCTCATCTTTACCGTGGTGGGCGGCGGCATCTTTGTGTCGGGCTCCAACACACTGCTGTGCGCTTTTATGGTGACGCTCGCCGCGATCTTTGTGGTGTTGGCGTCCGCCTCGACGCAAAGCCCGTTTGCCCAGGTTGGCGCCGATCGTGAGCTGCTGCAGGTTATGAGTTACGAGCCCGCCGTTCTGCTGATGAGCGTGGGCCTGTACCTTGCTACCGACAGCTTCGATTCCATTGCCGTGACGGGGCAGCCAGCCCCCATCATCGTGTACAGTGCGCCCATTTTCCTGGCGCTGCTTGCGGTGCTCACCATCAAGCTACGCAAGTCGCCGTTCGACCTTTCGTACTCGCATCACGCGCATCAGGAGATTGTCCAGGGCGTCGCCACCGAGATGAGCGGCGGCACGCTGGCCAAGATGACCCTTATGCACTGGTGCGAGACCGTGCTGTTTTTGATGTGGGTGGGCATGTTCTTTGTTTGGGACAACCCGGTGAGCTGGGTCGTAGCCTTGGTCGTGATGGCCGCGACGTATTTTGTCGAGGTGCTGATCGACAACACCTTCGCACGCAGCACCTGGCGCAGCTGCTTTAAGCTCGGCTGGGGCGTGGCGCTGGTGTTTGGCCTGCTCAACCTTATGCCCATCCTCGTCGACGTGTTTATTTAGGAGGCGGCATCCATGGATCATAAAATGTCGCGCTCGCCGTGGGTTATTCATTACGACGGCTCGAGCTGCAACGGATGCGATATCGAGGTGCTGGCCTCGCTCACGCCACTGTTCGATGCGGAGCGCTTTGGCGTGGTCAACACCGGCAACCCCAAGCATGCGGATATCTTTTTGGTGACGGGTTCGGTCAATGCCCAGAACCTGCCCGTCGTGCGCCAGATCTACAACCAGATGCTCGAGCCCAAGTGTGTGGTGGCGTGCGGCATCTGTGCGTGCTCGGGCGGCGTGTTCCGCGATGCCTATAACGTGATCGGTGGCGTGGACCGCGCGATTCCCGTGGACGTGTACGCGCCCGGGTGCGCCATTCGCCCCGAGACGGTGATCGATGCCATCGTGGAGGCGTGCGGCATCCTGGACCAGAAGGAGGCCGTGATGCGCGCCGGTGGCGATCCGCTCACCGTGGGCGGCGCCGCCACCTGGGACGGTGGCGTTGAGCTGGGCGAGGACGGGTTTGTGGCTGCGGGGGCCGGGGCTGACGGTGCCGGTGACGCGCCCGCCGCGTCCGTCGCTGCAAAGGAGGTCGAGTAATGCAAGAGGCAATCTATACCACCGTCGGGATCGACGAGCTCCTGTCGCATGTCCAGGCGCTTAAGGGCGTCGGTGCGCGCTTTGTGCAAATGCACGCCGAGCGTAACGTCGACGACGGCTCGTATCGCTTGGTCTATACGTTTATCAACGTTCGTGCTGTTCAGGAGCATGTTGCGCAGGACGGCAGCTATGCGATTGAGAACCTGGTAGTCGAGGGAATCGACCGGTACCAGGAGATTCCGTCCATCAGCTCGTATTATCCGGCGGTATTCCCGTTTGAAAATGAGGTCCACGACCTGTTTGGTCTTGCCATTACCGACATGCAGATCGACTTTAAGGGCTTTTTCTACCAGGTCTCGGCTGCTGAACCCATGAGCGTTATCACGCCCGAGGTGAAGGCCGCGCGCGAGAAGGCCATGAAGGTCCGCGCGGCCGCCGAGGCCAAGGCGCGCAAGGCCGCTGCCGAGAAGGCCGCCGCGGCTGCGGCTGCTGCAGGGGAGGGCGTTGTGGGCGCCGGTGATGCCGCGGGCGCCGCTGCTCAGCCCGCTGCGGCTGCCGGCTCCGATGCTCAGCACGATGGGGCTGCTGCGAAGGCGGCGCTCAAGGCCGCCGAGATGGAGGCAAAGCTCGCCGCCATGGATCCCGAGAAAGCGGCCAAGGTCCGCGCGGCGCTTGCCGCCAAGGCCGCCCGCGACAAGCAGAAAGAGGAGGCGTAAGGTCCATGGCACATCGCTCCGTTATTCCGTTTGGCCCGCAGCACCCGGTGCTGCCCGAGCCGCTTCATCTAGACCTGGTGATCGAGGACGATCGCGTCATCGAGGCAATTCCGCAGATCGGCTTTGTGCACCGCGGGCTCGAGAAGCTCACCGAAAAGCGCGACATGCATCAGTTTGGCTACATCGCCGAGCGCATCTGCGGCATTTGCGCCGTGGGTCACAGCTGCGGCTATGCCAGCGCCTGCGAGCGCATGCTCGACATCGAGGTGCCCGGCCGCGTGCAGTATATTCGCACCATTCTGCACGAGCTTTCGCGCATCCACTCGCATCTGCTGTGGCTGGGCCTGCTCGCCGACGCCTTTGGTTTTGAGGCGCTGTTCTATCGGTCGTGGACCCTGCGCGAGCAGATTCTCAAGATCTTTGAGAGCACGTGCGGCGGGCGCGTGATTCTGTCGATTAACGAGATCGGCGGCCTTAAGCACGATATCGAGGACTCCGAGCTGGCGGGCATTGTCCAGACACTCGATGCCATGCGTCCCGACTACGAGGCCCTGGTGCATACGTTTTTGGACGACGACAGCTGCGGCGAGCGTCTGCATGGCGTGGGCGTGATCAGCAAGAAGGACGCGCTGGAGCTTTCGATGGTCGGCCCGTTTGGGCGCGCCTCGGGCGTGGACTATGACGTGCGCATGTTTGGCGACGGTGCCTATGCGGACCTGGCTGCGTTTGAGCCGGTTGTCGCTACCGATGGCGACTGCTATGCCCGCTGCCAGGTGCGTTGCGCCGAGGTCACGCAGGCTATGGACATCATCAAGGAGCTTGTGGGCAAGATTCCGCACGACGGTATCGGCGGGCGTACCAAGCTCACACCGGCCGACGGCGCGCGCGGCGAGGTCGTGATTGAGCAACCGCGTGGCGAGGCGTACTACTATGTGCGTGGCAACGGCACCAAGAACCTGGACCGTTTCCGCGTGCGCACGCCGACGTCGCAAAACCTGGCGGGTTTGACGCATGCGCTGCAGGACGTGCTCCTTGCCAACGTGCCCATGATTATCCTGACCATCGACCCCTGCATTAGCTGCACGGAAAGGTAGGCGCGGCATGAGTTTGCTGACATTTGCCAAGACGGCCTTGGGTTCTATGGTCAAGCAGCCGGTAACGGTGTGCTATCCGCAGGAGAAGCTCGCGGCACCCGAGCGCCTGCGTGGGCACATCGTTAACGACATGGACGTGTGCATTTGCTGCGGCATGTGCGCGCGCCGCTGCCCGGCGGGCGCGCTCGCGGTCGATCGCAAGGGAGGAACGTGGTCGATTGACCCGTATGCCTGCGTGGTATGCGGCGAGTGCATCGAGAGCTGCCCCAAACACTGCCTGACTATGGACACCGCCCGTACTCCGGTTGCGGCGGACAAGACTCCCACAGTAGAAACCAAACCGGAATAGAGCTGGAATAGAGCTGGAATAGAGCTGGAATAGGGGCCGGTGGGGCAAAAATGCCCCACCGGCCCCGCGCTTAAACGCGCGGTTAGGCCGCCACGAACAAAACTATGCCGGATTACGGAGCTGGATAGCGAACCTCCGACCATATCGAAAATTGCAAAAACAAAACCGCAGGTAGATAGCCTGCCGTTTTTCAAAAAATGAAGGTATGGATGAGGGCCCCGACTTTAGCCCCGTAATCCGGCATAGTTTTGAAATACCACCATATCCGTAGCATCCCTTGATCTCCCGTGGACAGAGGGAAACGGATCATTTTGGCCTTGCGAGGGCTGCCGCGTGACCCGTCTGCCACGAAATGGGCCCATCTACTACGTTTAGGCCGCTACCCTCAACCATAACGAACAACGCAAAAACAAAACCGCAGGTAAAATGCCTGCGGTTTTTCATGAAATGCGGCTATGGTCAGGGGTATCGGGTCAAACGTAGTAGATGGGCCAGTTTTGAGGCGAGCACCACCAATTGATCCCCCGGGGACGGAGGAAAACGGGTCATTTTTGCCTGATGGCTCGAGTCGCACCCGTTTTCCTGCGAAAACGCCGTGTCTCAACTTTGGTGAGACATTTGTCTCACGCCCAAAACACAATCTGGAACATGTGTCACCTGCCCTAATTGTGTCTCATTCCGTAACTTTAGGCTGATGCAAGGTCTGAGACCGCGAGAAGGGAGACGCGATGAGTAAGTACACGAGGGGTCTCTTGGCGGTGATACTTGCCGTAGTGCTTGTGTTGCCGGCTGCAGCATTTGCCATGCTGCCCGAGGCCAACGCCAGGTCCAGCACCGGAATGGACGGGCCGACAGTAAGCGGAACGGTCGTCGACCCCGACACCAGCGGACGCTGGGAAATCTGGGCGGCCGGTCACAACGGTAACAAAGTAACGACTCAAAACGTCGGCCGAATCTGGACCGACAAGACGGTCAAGAAAGCCGGAGAAAACGAAGCGTCAGATTTTGTGACTACGCTTTCGGCGATGTCCTCGACGTCTAATTCAACCGTAACGGTTACCACGCCACTCGACATCGTGATGGTGCTGGACGCCTCTGGCTCGATGGATGATCATATGGGCGGTATAGACTCACCTAAGCGTATCGATGCGTTGAAGAACGCTGCGAATAGCTTTATCGATACCATTGCCAAGCAAAACGAGGGCATCGAGGGCGTCAATAGGCAGCATAGGGTTGCCATTGTTAAGTTTGCGGGCAAGAAGTCCAACGATATCGGCAACAATATGTATCGCGACGGAGGGTACTCCTACAATTACACCCAGGTTATGAAAGAATTGACCTACTGTTCCGGCAGCAATGCGGATGATCTCAAGAAGAATACAATTAATCAAATTCAGCCTGCCGGCGCCACGCGCGCCGACTATGGCCTAGAGCTGGCCGAGGGAATCACTGTCACTTCTGGCCGCAAAGACGCCAAGAAGATTATTGTGTTCTTTACCGACGGTACGCCAACAAAGCAAAATAAATTCGATGCGGGTGTCGCCAACGCTGCCGTGACAGCTGCTAAGAACATGAAGGACAGCAAGGCCACCGTTTATACTATCGGCATCTTTGATGGCGCGGACCCCAGCGCTGGTATCCAGGATTCGGGAAAAAGCCAAAAAGAGAACAAGTTCATGCACGCCGTTTCGAGCAACTACCCCAATGCCACGGCATGGGATACTCATGGTGCACGCGCGGAAAACTCCGACTACTACAAGTCGGCGACCAATGCCGAAGAGCTCAAGAAGGTCTTCGACGACATCTCGCAGGCCATCACATCGGAGGCGCCTTATCCGACCGAAATCCATAAGGGATATGACAAGACCAAGTCTGGCTACATCACGTTTACCGACGAGCTGGGCGACTTTATGCAGGTCGATGGATTTACCGAAGTCGTCATCAACGGCACGCCGTTTACCGAGGCGAGCAAGACGTTCAATGAAGAAACCAATACCGACACATATGAGTTCACCGGCAAGGCAAAAGACCTGCTCATTACCGTGCAGCGTGCCGGCGATGACAATCCCCAGAAGGGCGATATCGTAACGGTTAACATTCCTGCATCGTTGATTCCGCTGAGCCACTTTAAGACCGTAGACGGCAAGCTTTCGGTCGACAGCGTTAAGCCCATCCAGGTGAAGTATGCTTCGAGCGTGAAGAGTGTTGCGCTCGACAACCTATTTACGCCTGAGAAGGTCACGGGGCTCAAGACTTACATCGAAAAGAATACGACCGTTGCCGACGATGACAGCAAGACCGTGAGCTTCTACGCAAACAAGTGGAAGACCGGTGCGTTGGGTGATACGGTTGCGACCTTTGAGCCGGCCGATACCAACCGCTACTACTACTTCCAGAAGCAGACTCCCATTTACACCGATAAGGAATGCACGCAGCCTGCAAAGATTTCACTGGCAGAAAAAGGCACCTATTACTACAAGGATGAGTTTGAGGAGCAGGGCGAGAACAACGAGGCCAAGTCCGCCACTGCCGTCATCGAGTTTATCGGCGGCGACGCTGCGAAGTTTGACGGCGCCATAGTTCGCGACAAGGACGATAACCTTTCGTTTAGCGTGGGAACCGCGCGCCTGGCCTTTATCGACGAGCTCCACACCACCAAGGAGGGTGTGGGCGGCAACTTGACCGAGACCGCGCTCGACGTGCTCAACCCCAGGTGGAACAACGTGTCCGCCAAGGCGGGTGCTACGCATGTCAATTCCTACTTGGGCAACAACGGCAAGATCAGCTATAAGTACGACATGACGCCGGCAAAGGTTGACACCAAGGCTAGCTTTGGCCTGACCAAGGTGCTCGAGGGTCGCGAGTGGACGAAAGAGGACAAGTTTGAGTTTGGTCTGACGTCCGAGAACGGTGCCCCGATGCCGAAGTCCACGACCGCGGTCGCGACCCAGGGCAACAAAGCCATCGATTTCGGCGAGATTACCTACACCGAGCCCGGCACGTACGTTTATAAGGTCAGCGAGAAGAACGCCGGCCAAACTATCGATGGCATCACTTACAGTGGGAATGTCGCGGAGATTACCGTGACGGTAACGCCCAACAAGAAGGGTGAGCTCAGCGCTGACGTACAGGTGACTTCGGGCGAGACTGAGTTCAAGAACACCTACGCTGCAAATTCCGTCGATTCAAGCGTCACCGACAAGATCAAGGTGACCAAGGTCCTGACCGGACGCGACCTCAAGGCCGGCGAGTTCAGCTTTGAGCTGCGCGAGGGTCTCGGCGAAGACGCGAAGGTTATCGAGACCGTCAAGAATGACGCCAACGGCAACGTTACGTTCAAGGCTATCAAGTACACCGAGATCGGTCAGCACATCTACACGCTGCACGAGGTCAAGGGCAATGCCGGCGGCATCACCTACGATGGCGCGACCTACACCATCGTGACGACCATCAGCGATAACAACAAGGGCCAGCTGGTGGCTACGCACGAGCTGCAGGGCGCCGCCGAGGACGTTAAGAGCATTAAGTTCGAGAACTCCTACACCGCCACGCCCGTCGCGGCATCGCTCGTGGGTAAGAAGAACCTGCAGGTTCCTGATGGCTTGACCCCGGCCGATATTGCCGGCAAGTTCACCTTTACCGTGACCGGTGAAGAGGGCGCACCCATGCCCGCGAACGCGAGCGTGACCAATGATGCCAAGGGCAAGGTCGACTTTGGCAAGATCACCTTTACGCTCGACGACCTTAACAAGGCCCTGGGCGAGAAGCCCGAGAAGCGCGAGCACACCTTTACCTACACCGTGACCGAGTCTGGCGAGGTCGCTGGCGTGACCAACGACGCTAACGCCACGCGCAAGGTTTCCTACACCGTGACCGATGACGGCAAGGGTAATCTGAGCGTATCCCACAAGCCGGACGGCGATGCGGCATTTGCGTTCACCAATACCTATAACGTGAAGCCTGTCGAGACGAGCGTCACCGAACAGATTACCGCGACCAAGTTCCTGACCGGCCGCGACATGGCTGAGGGCGAGTTCTCCTTCGAGCTCGTCGAGGGCGGGGACAAGGACGCCAAGGTCGTCGCCACCGGCAAGAACGCCGCCGATGGCAAGATCACGATGAGCGCCGTGAAGTACGACAAGGCCGGAACGCACGCTTACACGCTGCGCGAGGTCAAGGGCGGAACCACCAGCAAGGGCATTACCTACAGTGACGCCAAGTTCGCCATCGAGACGACCATCACCGATAACGGCGACGGCACGCTCAGCGCCCAGCATGTTCTGAAGAATGCTGAGGCTGCGATCTTCAAGAACACCTACAGCGTGACCCCGCTCGAGACCGAGCTCGACTTTGGCCTGAGCAAGGCTATTGACGGTCGCGACTGGACGGATGGGGACGAGTTCAGCTTTACCATCACCGCCCCCGAAGGCACCCCGCTGCCCGATCCCGCAACCGTAACCGTGAGCAAGAGGGACGCGAAGGACGGCATCGCCGCCATCAAGTTCGGTAAGATCCACTACGCCGCTGCCGGAACCTATAAGTACGAGATTCGCGAGAACGCGGGCAGCACGGTCGGCATGACGTATGACGCGCATGTCGCAACCGCCGAAGTGACCGTGACCGAGGACAGCGATGGCACCCTGACCGCCAACGTCACTAAGAAGGAAAACGGACGCTTTACCAACACGTACCGCACTGAGCTCGATTACGCCGCGGCCGGCGGCCTCAAGCTCAGCAAGACCCTCTACGGACGCCCCATGACCGAGGGCCAGTTCACCTTTACCGTGACGCCCGCCGACGATGATTCGGCTAGCGCACTTGGCCTGCTGCCCGGGGCCAACAACTATGAGTCCCCCGCAACGATAGAGGGAACAGTCGGCCAGATTGACATTCTGGCGGGCCATGAGGTCAAATTTACGCAGGCTGATGCCGGCAAGACCTTTACATACACCGTTGCCGAGAAGAATGACGGCCAGCCGGGTTACACCTACGACGACGCTGTCCGCACCGTGACGATCGCCATCGCCGACGACACCGCCGGCACGCTCACCGCCACGACGACCGTCTCCGGCGGTTCCGAGGGCACGCTGGTGACCGAGTACAAGACCGGCGCGGCCGCGGTCGAGAGCGCCGTGGTCCCGTTCGTCAACAGCTATAGCGCTACGACCAACACGCCTGGTGGCACCGCTGCTCAGGTCGTTGCCGCCAAGACCCTGACCGGTCGCCCGATGGTTGACGGCGAGTTCTGGTTCGGTATCGCCTATCAGGGTGAGCTTGTGGGTTATGAAAATCTCAAGCCCAATATCGGTGGGCACGTGAGCTTTGATGCGCTGCACTACGACACCAAGATGCTTGCCGATCTTGAGTCTGCCGGGCTTGCCCATCGTACCGACAAGGACGGTAAGCTTGCTTGGACCATTAACTACACGGCCTACGAAGCTATACACGGGCTGCCGAACGGCGTTTCTGCTACAACGTGGTACTTTGGCTTTAAGGTTATCGTCGTCGATAACGGTGACGGTACCCTGACGGCAACGGTCGACTACGGTGGCATCGAGCCCTTGTTCGAGAACGTCTACGGCGCCGATGCCGTTGACGCCGCGCTTGCCGGCACCAAGAAGCTCCAGGCTGCCGAGGGCCTGACCCCGGCCGACATCACGGGTAAGTTTACCTTTACCGTGGCCGCCGATGAGGCGGGTGCCCCGATGCCCGAGCGCACGACCGCAACCAACGACGCGGCCGGCAACGTGGACTTTGGCAAGATCCACTTTACGCTCGAGGACCTCAACCGCGCCCTGGGCGTGACGGACGATGCGACCGATAAGGCCGAGGCAGACGAGGCCGACGAGGCAGAGGCTGAAGAGGCCAACGCCGACGCTGATGCCAACGCCGACGAGCCCAGCGACGAGTCCGAGCCCGCAGATCCCGCTGCCCCGCGCTCGCACACCTTTACCTACACGGTGACCGAGTCCGGCACCGCCCCTGGCGTGACTAACGACGCCAATACCGCGCGCAAGGTTTCCTACACCGTGACTGACGACGGCGCTGGGCACCTGAGCGTCAAGCGCGACGGCGGCGACGGTGCGGACTTTACGTTCACCAACACGTACAGCGTGACGCCTACCGATTCTTCCGTGACCGATCAGGTCACGACCGTCAAGCGTCTGACCGGACGTGATCTTGCAGCTGGCGAGTTCACGTTTGAGCTGCTCGAGGACGGCGTGACTGTCGCTAGCGGCACCAACGACGCTAACGGCACCGTTACGCTGAGCCCGATCCGCTACGAGGCACCCGGCACGCACATGTACACGCTGCGCGAGGCTTGCCCCAACGCGCTCGGCCTGTACAAGGGCGTCACCTATGACGGTACGACCTACACCGTCGTGACCACCGTCTCCGACAATGGTGACGGCACGCTGACCGCGACGCACAAGCTCGAGGGAACCACCGAGTCGGCTGGCTTTACCAACAAGTATCACGCCATGCCCACGCAGGTTTCCATCGGCGCCATCAAGGTGCTCGAGGGACGCGAGCTCAAGAAGGACGAGTTTAGCTTTAAGCTCGTTGGCGAGGACATCGAGTCCACCGTCACCAACGATGCCGACGGCAAGATTAACTTCGACAAGTTCGAGTATGACGAGCCTGGTACGTACGTCTACACCATCAGCGAGGTCAAGGGCGACGAGGCCGGTATGACCTACGACAAGTCCGTCTTTACCGCGACCGTCAACGTGGTCGACGACGGCGAGGGCAACCTCAAGGCGAACGTCACCTTTACCAAGGGCGACAAGAGCGTCGAGGGTATCGTGTTCAACAACACGTACAAGAAGCCCGAGACGCCCGTGCCGACGCCCGATCCCGGCACGCCCAAGACCGTGACGAACATCGTCAAGACGGTCAAGGGTTTCCTGCCCACCACGGGTGACCAGCAGGCCGCCGCACTGCTCATGGCATTCGTCATCGCCATGGCCGGCGTCGGAGCCCTGGTCTGGGGTATCCGTAAGCGCTAGGCACGCTGGCAGCGCCCGGGGCCAAAAGGCCCCGGGCGACCGGCGGGGAGCCAGAACATAGCCCCACCCCCCCACCCCCAGCCGCCACGGAGACGTCTCCCTTCTCCGTGGCGGCACTTTTGTGCGCAGGGGAGGAAGGGCCGCCACGAAATCGGCCCATCTACTACGTTTATCCCCTTACCCCCAACCATGCCAAAAAAGCGAAAACAAAACCGCAGGTAGAACGCCTGCGATTTTCTGGAAAACGGGGGTATGGTTGGGGGTATCGAGTCAAACGTAGTAGATGGGCCGATTTCGTGGTTGGCGCCGCCAAATGATCCCCCGGGGACGGAGGAAAACGGATCATTTTTGGCCCCACGCGGCTGGTGGGTGCGTTCGCGCAGGACCGTTCAAACAGAACCATGCCGTTTTCGGGGCTAAACTCAGGACTCCCATCAATACCCGCGTTTTCTGCAAAATGACGGCTCGTCTACCTGCGGTTTTATTTTCACGAATATCGGCATGGTTGGGGACTCGTGACTCAGCCCCGGAAACCGGCATAGTTTTGAAATGGCATTAAATCGGTGGCAGCCATTTTGCTATGCCGGAGCGGTTGATCGTCGGGCAACTACCCTCGCAGGTAGGCGATGGCGATCTGCGTGCGGTTGCGCAGGCCCATCTTTGCCAGGATCGAGCTGATGTGGTTGCGTACGGTGCCTTCGCCCATATAGGCGGTGGCGGCAATCTCCTTGTTGTCGAGGCCGCGGGCGATGAGCTCGGCGACTTCGAACTCGCGGTCGGTTAGGCTGGCGAAGGCCGCGGGCCGGCGGGTCGTGCCGGCATCGACGCCCGTCCCATCAAAGTTGATATCTTCGATCGCCTTACCCTCGAGCACGCGTTTGCCGTCCATGACTTGCGCCAACGCCGGAGGAATGACGGCGACATCGGTTTTAATCAAGTAGCCGCGGGCGCCCAGTTTGAGCGCCGACACAATGTACTCGTCATCCGAGAATGTCGTCAGAAACACCACGCGCGCCGAAGGGTCGCGCTCAAGGATTTCGCCCGCCGCCGAAAGGCCGTCGCGCCCCGGCATCTGAATGTCGAGCAGCGCGATATCGGGCGCGTGCTCGGCGTAGAGTGCCACCGCGTCGTTGCCGTCGGCTCCGGTGCCCACCACTTCGATCTGCGGCTGGGCGCCCAGGATAATCTTGAGCGAATCGACTACCAAGCGGTCGTCGTCGACAACTATGAGCCTCATCGGGCGTCATCTCCTTGCTGTTTGGGGACGGTGGCAAACACGCGCCAGCCGGGGGCGCCGGCGCGCAGGCCGGCGGTGAAGGTTCCGCCAAGCGCCTCGACGCGCTCGCGCATGGAGACGAGCCCCATGCCTTCTGCGACGTTGCTGCTGCTCGCCGGGGTCGCGTCTGCGCCATCATCGGTAACGATGAGCTGGTAAAACGACGGATGCTCCATGCACCGCACGGTAATGGTTTTGGCATGGGCGTGGCGCATGGCGTTGGAAAGCGCCTCGCGCAGCACCGCCGCAAAGCAGTTGGCGACGTTGGCGGGCGCATGCTCGGCCAAAACCTCAAGCTCAATCTGCGGACCGCTGTCCGAGCGCGCGCCTTCAACGATGCGTTCGAGCTGCACGGAGAGGTTGGTCGCATTGTCGTTGAGCGCGTGGACGCTGGCGCGCACGAGCTGGAGCGCCTCGTCAACGGTGTATTTGACGTCGGCGAAATCGGCGGCAACGCCGGGCTCGTTGGCATGGACCACGCGCAGGGCTTCGGTTTGAAGCGAAGCGCGCGTGAGCTGGTGGCCCACGTTATCGTGGATTTCGCGCGCGATGCGGGCACGTTCGGCGAGCGTCGCGAGCTCGACTTCGTAGTCCTGGCGGTCGGCGAGGTCGCGGTTGCGTGCCTCGAGTGCCAGGGCGCGTTCTTGCAGCTTGTCGCGGGTGCGACGCATGCGTTCCTGTTCGCGCTCCAGCTGCGCGGTGCGCAGCGACAGCAACGTGGCAGCGATCGAAAGGATGGCGGTTGGCAACAGCGTTCGGGTGGTGAGCACGCCGCCACGAAGGTCCGCGACGAGCGCACAGGCAAAGACAGCACCGACACCCAACGCGATCCAGGCGTGCTCACGGCGCACGCGCCGCGCGATGTCATAGAGGGCGAGAGGCGCAAACGGCATAAACGGCGGCACGAAGACAGCCGCGATGATGTAAGCGTAGCTCACGGCCTCGCTCGCACGGCGGGCGCGATTTCCCTGTGCGACCTCGGCCAGTGAGGTGGCAATAACGCCCAGGCAAAACGCCGCGACTAAGCGAGCGTCCACAGCAAGGTCTGTGGCGGCTGCGATGCAGCACGCCAGCACAATCGATTTGTCGAAAAGCCTGTTCATACGGGTATTGTACGCGATGCCGCGCGTGGTGGAGGGGCCGCCTGCGCAACCGTGACATTTCTCCCGCGCGGCAAAGCGGGGGCGTCGGCAGGCCGTACGACCAAGACCTCCGCACTCGTGACAAAGCTCACTGGTGCGCGCCGCCCGCTCCTGCGATGATGCAATCGTACCGGGCCACGACCAACAGAAGGGCCGCCTCATGACAGACATCGTCCACGTCGAAAACCTCGTCAAGCGCTACGACGATCTTATTGCGCTCGACCACTTTAACCTGAACATCGCCCCCGGCGAGATTTTTGGCCTGCTGGGCCCCAACGGCTCGGGCAAGACCACGTCCATCAACTGCATCCTGCAGCTGCTCGCCTACGACAAGGGCACCATCGAGCTGTTCGGCGAGCGCATGACGCCCGCCCGCTACGACCTCAAGCGCCGCATCGGTGTGGTGCCGCAGCAGGTGGCGGTGTTCGACGAGCTCACCGTGCGCGAGAACATCGACTATTTCTGCAGTCTCTACGTCAACGACCGCAAGCGCCGCCGCGCGCTGGTGGACGAGGCGATCGACTTTGTCGGCCTGGGCGACTTTACCAAGTTCCGCCCCGGCAAGCTCTCGGGCGGCCTGACGCGTCGTCTCAACATTGCCTGCGGCATCGCGCACAAGCCCGAGCTCATCTTTTTTGACGAACCCACGGTGGCGGTCGACCCGCAAAGCCGCAACGCCATCCTGGAGGGCATCTGCCGCCTGCGCGACGAGGGCGCCACGGTGGTGTATACCAGCCATTACATGGAGGAAGTCGAGCAGATCTGCAGCCGCATTATGATCATGGACGGCGGCCGCGTGCTGGCGCAGGGCACTAACGACGAGCTCAAGCGCATGATTCAGATGGGCGAGAAGATTGTAATCGAGGTCGGCGAGGTTCCGAGTGCGGCGCTCGGTGCCGTCGCAAGCCTGCCGCACGTTCTGGACCTTTCGGCAACGGCGGGACAGCTCACGTTTTCGTGCGAAGCGAGCCCGCACAACCTGACGGACATTCTCGATGCGCTGCGCTCGCATGACGTGCCGCTCGGCCGCATCTATTCCGAACCGCCGACCCTCAACGACGTGTTCCTCGAGATCACCGGCCGCGAGCTGCGCGACTAGGGGGCGGCCATGTTCAACACCATCATCACCACGGTCAAGACGCTGCTGCGCCGGCCGAGCACGTGGGTCTGGGGCGCTCTCTTTCCTATCGCGCTTTCCACGATGTTCATGTTTATGTTTGCGAACCTCAGCTCCGACGGCACGGTCGACCCGGTGCCGGTTGCCGTCGTGGCGGACGAGGCCTGGGATGCCTCGACCTTTAAGGATGTGGCAGCTTCGCTTGCCAAGGCAGGCGACGATCAGCTGCTCGATGTGAGCGAGTACGAAGACTTGGCTGTCGCGCGCAAAGCGCTCAAGGCCGGCGAGGTCGCGGGCATCTATACGGTTGATGCCGCGGGCACGCCCAGGCTCACGCTGCTGTCGAGTTACGACAGCTCGCGCGCCTCGTCGGTGCTCACCGACCGCAGCATCCTTGAAACGGTGGCAAGCTCGTATACGCAAAATGTCGAGCTCATGCGCCAGATTGCCCAGGACAACCCGGCGGTGCTCGCCGATCCGGCGGCGGTTGCGCACGCCCTGTCGCTCGAGGGCGGAACCCGCCGCGTGAGCCTGACTCGTGCCACGCCCGATGGCACGGTCATCTACTACTACGCGCTCTTTGGCCTGGTCGCGATGATGTCTGCCGAGTTTGCCGCCTTGAGCGTCGTCGATTTGCAGCCTAATCTGTCGGGCCTTGGCGCGCGCCGCTGCGTGGGCGGTCTTTCCAAGACGGCGTCGCTGGCCGGCATTTTTGTCGGCTCGTGGCTGGTTTCCTTTGCATCGATGGCGGTTGCGATCGGCTACGTGCGCCTGGTCGTGGGCGTCGACTTTGGCGGGCGCGAGGGGTTGTGCCTGCTGGGCGGGGCTGCATCCGCGCTTGCCGCCACGGGCCTGGGGCTTTTTGTGGGCACGCTTCCCGTTAAGGGCGGCAAGGCATCCAAGTCGGGCATCCTCACGGGCTTTGCCACCACGTGCGCCCTGTTCGCCGGCCTCTACGGCGAGCCGGCGATGGCGCTTGCCGACGACGTCGCCCGCGCTTGTCCGGTCGAGTGCTGGCTCAACCCCGTCAAGCTCATCTGCGACATGTTCAATCGCCTGTATTTCTTTGAGGACCTGGGGCCCTTCGCTGTTCGCGCCGGCGCGCTCGTCCTGATGGCCCTGGTGTTTGTCGCCGCCGCTACGCTGATCTTTGGAAGGAGCCGCTATGAGCACCTTTAAGACCGCGCTTCGCATGGCGCTGGCGCACCCGTTCTACCTGCTCATCTATACGGTGTTCATCTCGCTCATGGGCGTATTCATCGCGGCTTCGGTGAGCTGGAACTCGTCGCAGCTTACCGAGTACAAGCCCTACGACACCAACGTGATCGTGGTCGACCGCGACAATAGCGACCTTTCGCGGGCACTTACCAAGCACCTGGGCTCACGCTTTGACCTGGTCACGGGCGTCGGCGACGACACGTACGACCTTGCGGATGCGCTCGCCAAGAGCAACAGCGCCAAGGGCAGCGCCGATTGCGTGTTCTTTATCCCGGAGGGGTTTGAGGACGATCTTGTTGCAGCCGCCCGCGCGGGGGAGGCCCTGCCCAAACTCGACGTGACGTACGGCTCCGGCACCATGGCGGCAGCGCTTTCGTCTGCCGAGGCCTCGCGGTGGATCTCGCTCGCGGGCGCTGCGGCCGCACTAGAGCCCGCTGCCTCCAACGGCGACGTCGCAAGGGCCGCCGAGCACGCGGCCGCAAAGCGCGCGGAGGTCCAGATCGAGCAGGTCAAGGTCGACTCGACTGCTGCTACCACGCTCGAGTCGTACTTCAACTTTGGCGCGTACGCGATCATCTCGTCGGTCATCGTGTCGGTGGGACTGGTGTTCTCGGGCATGAACGAGCCCGAGCGCGTGCGCCGCATGGATGCCAGCCCGGTCTCTGAGCGCCAGCGTTCGCTCGCTGTGTTCGCGGCCGCCGCCGTGCTCACCGTCTGCATCTGGCTCGTGTCGAGCATGATGGGCGTCGTGGGCTTTGCCAGCGCGGTTGCCGAGGTCGGCGTGGGTCGCGTGTGCCTGGCGCTGGCGGCAACGTTTGCCCTGGCGTGCACGCCGCTGGCCGTTGGCTTTACGCTGTCGAGCCTGGGCGCGCGCGAGGAGCTGCTCAACGGTGTGGGCAACCTGCTCGGCATGCTCATGACGTTTTTGGGCGGCGCCTGGATGCCACTGTCGCTCATGGGCTCGGCCGTGCAGACGGTGGCGCACTTTGTGCCGACGTATTGGGTGAACGACGCGATCGGCAAGGCGCTCGCCGCGGACCTGACGTCCACCGTGCTGGGCGACATCGCCTGCGATCTGGGCGTCACGGTGCTCTTTGCCGCGGCCATCGCCGCCGTAGGCCTAGCCCTCGCGCACAACAAATCCCACGCCTAGCCACCTAGTCATTGGGGACAGTCTTTGCCGATTCGCCGGCAGGGCTGGCAGGGACTGTCCCAATATGTCGGCACTTGGGGACGCTCCTTTCCTGCCGGCACTCATTGGGGACAGACTTAAATGAGCGATTTCACTCATTTAAGTCTGTCCCCAATGAGTAGGTTGGAAAAAAGTCGCGCACGTCGCTTAAAAATAGTTCGCCCAGGTTTACTATTACCCTAGAAAAGTAGCAGAAGGCTAACAACGGGGGATAACATGGCGACAAAGCAAGCCTATGTCCAGGTCAAAGGGCTCAAGAAACACTATGGCGACGGTGATGCGCGCCTGACGGTGCTCGACGGCATCGACACGTCCATCAACCGCGGCGAGATCTGCGTCATGCTGGGACCCTCGGGCTCGGGCAAGTCGACCTTTCTCAACCTCATTGGCGGCCTGGAGGATGCCGACGGCGGCTCCATCATGGTGGACGGCTGCGACCTCACCGCGCTCAAGCCTGCCGATCTGGGCGAGTACCGCCGCCGCGAGCTGGGCTTTGTCTTCCAGTTCTACAACCTGGTGCCCGACCTTACCATCAAGGAAAACATCGAGGTCACGGCGCACCTGTCCAAAAACCCGCTCAATGTCGACGACCTGCTGCGTTCGCTGGGCCTCTACGAGCACCGCAACAAGTTCCCACGCCAGGTCTCGGGCGGCCAGCAGCAGCGCTGCGCCATCGGCCGTGCACTCGTCAAAAACCCAGGCCTGCTGCTGTGCGACGAGCCCACGGGCGCGCTTGACTACAAGACGTCCAAGGAAATCTTGCAGCTCATGGAGGATGTCAACCGCACCTACGACTGCACCATCATCATTGTCACCCACAATGCCGCCATCGCGCGCATGGCAAATCGCGTGCTGCGCCTGCGCGACGGGCGCATCGTCGAGGATGAGCTCAATGAGTCACCCGTCGCGGCCGCCGAGCTCGATTGGTAGGCGGCGCCATGACACCTCTCGCAAAACGTCTCCCGCGCGAGCTGCGCCGCAATATCGGCAAGTACCTGGGCATCTTTTTGCTTATGTGCGGAAGCATCGCCCTTACCTCGGGCTTTTTGCTCGCGGCGCATTCCATCGGCTGCCTCATCGACGACATGCGCGACGAGTACACGATCGAGGACGGCCGCGTGACCACCTCCTTCGAGGCTACCAAAGACCAGCTCAAGGCCGCCGAGGATGCAGCCGGCGACGTCGGCGGCGTTACGTTCTACAAGAACTTCTCTATCGACGTCATCATCAAAAAGGCGGCTGGCGACGACGGCACCAAGCGCACCCTGCGCACCTACGCGCATCGCACCAAGGTTGACATTGCGTCCTACTGCGAAGGCAGGCGGCCCAAGACGGACGATGAAGTGGCAATCGACCGTGTCTTCGCCACCAACAACGACCTCGCCGTGGGCGATAAGGTCGAGCTTGAGGGCCGCACCTACACCATCTGCGGCATCATGACCCAGCCCGATAGCCAGGCGTTGTTCCTCGACAATTCGGACTTTACGGTGAACACCATCACGTACGGCGTGGCCGAGGTCACCGACGCCGGCTTTGCCGCGCTTGAGGACGCCGGCGGCGCGCCTGCCTACACCTACTCCTTTACCTTTACCGATCGCGACCTCCCCACCGCGGACCGCATCGATGCGGAGCAGGATATGGTCGAGGCGCTGACCGATGCCGATGCGCGCGTGGACGATCTGATCGATGCCGATTCCAACCAGGGCATTGGCTATGCGCGCGACGACGTGGACGGCGACTCCATGATGTGGATGACGTTGCTCGACATCATCATCGTGATCATGGCGTTTGTCTTTGTGGTGCTCACCGACGCCACCATCGAGGAGGAGAGCGCCATTATCGGCACGCTGCTCGCCAGCGGCTATCGCCGCCGCGAGATCGTGCTGCACTACCTGGCACTTCCCGCCATCGTGGGCGTGGTCGCGGCGCTTTTGGGCACCGCACTCGGCGTTGCGTTCTTTACCGAGCCCATGCGCGGTCTCTACTACGGCTCGTACAGCCTGCCGCCCTTCCAGGTGTACTGGAGCTGGGAGATCTTCGTGAAGTGTGCCGTGGTTCCCGCCGCCGCGCTCATTCTCATCACGCTGGTGGGCCTGCTTCGCAAGATGGGCAAGACGCCGTTGCAGTTCCTTCGTCACGAGGCGAGCGGCAAATCGGGCACCAAGCGCGGTCTGCGGCTGCCGGAGCGCATGGGCTTTGTCTCGCGCTTCCGCCTGCGCGTCTTCCTGCGCAACCTGGGCAACTTCGCCACGCTCTTCGTGGGCATTGCGTTTGCCTCGCTGCTGCTGCTCTTTGGCCTGGCGATTCTGCCCACGATGACGCACTACGCGGACAACCTCGAGACGAGCCTGGTCGCCGAGCACCAGTACACGCTTAAGGCTCCGCTGGAGCTCGAGGGCACTGCCGAGGAGCGCGAGCAGTGGTCGGCACTCGAGCGCTTGCAGTCGGTTGACGGCGCGCTGCTTTCCGCCGCCCAGGATGCCGATGACGAGCTTGACGACGCGGCCGATGCGGCGCAGGCGGCGACCGATGCCGCGACTGCATCTCCGTCTGCCGAGAGCTTGGCCGCGGCGCAGGATGCGCTTGCCAAGGTCCAGGACAAGAAGGATGCGCTCTACGCGCGCCTTGACGATCTTGCCGATGCCCTCGGCTGCAACCGCGACGAGGCTATCGACCTGATCGACAAGGCCTCTAAGATCGACACCGACAACGATGACATTCACCCGGTTAACACGACCGACAACGGTGCGACCAAGATTGCACAGGCCGAGAAATACGCTGTCTACCAGCTGCAGTACGATCGCGGCGACGGAAACGGCGAGGAGACAATTTCTGTCTACGGCATCTCGGCAAGCTCGCGCTACTGGAAGGGTCTCAACATCGGCGACGGACACGTCGTCTTTGGCGGCGGCCTGCTCGATAAGTTTGGCTGGAGCGAGGGCCAGAAGGTCACACTCAGCGATAAGTACGAGGGCGAGCATTATTCCCTTGAGTACGCGGGCAAGGACTATGCCTGGGGCTCCAAGTCGGACATGAATATCTATATGAGTATCGATGACTTTAACGAGCTGTTCGACAACGATGCCGCCTACTTTAACGGCTATGTGAGCGACGAGAAGCTCGACCTCGACGCGCGCTACTTTGCCGGCGACACCACGCCCGACGACATGCGCGCCGTGGGCGACCAGTTCATCGGCATGATGAGCAAAATGATCGGCATGATGGTCGGGCTCGCGGTGTTTATCTTCCTGCTGTTTATGTACCTGCTGACCAAGGCCGTGATCGACCACAGCGCCCGTTCGATCAGCTATATGAAAGTCTTTGGCTATCGAGATAGCGAGATCTCGCATCTGTACATCCGCTCGATCACGCTGTGCGTGGCGGCGTCGCTCGTGCTGAGCCTGCCGGTGATCATCGGCTCGCTCACGGCCATCTTCCGCTCTATGCTGCTCGCCTATAACGGCAATATCGAGATTTACGTGCCGACCTGGTCCATGGCGGCATGCGTCGGCATTGGCTTTGCGACCTACCTGGTCGTGGCGTTGCTACACACGCGCTCTATCAAGCGCGTCAGCCTGGCCGAGGCCCTCAAAGTCCAAGAGTAGTCGTCGGGGACGTTCTTAAACGACTAGCCATTGGGGACAGTCTTTGCCGATTCGCCGGCTCGCCGGCCGGGCTGGCAAGGACTGTCCCCAACTGCCGGAAGGGAGGCACTCATTTAAGTCCGTCCCCAATGAGTGGTTTCAGTCATTTAAGTCTGTCCCCAATGAGTGCCTAACGACTCGGTGTTGCGCTTGACTTCGACCCTACTTCAACGGGTACCATCCTCTTATGTCTGTAACGCCATATAGACCGAGGGGATATATCTATGACCGCAACTGCACCCGCAGCACCAGCAAAGGTGTACTTCACCAACCTGCGCACGCATGCTCGCGAGAGCCAGCTCGACAAACTCAAGCGCCTCATCCGTCGCGCCGGTATTGAGCAGATCGACTTTGAGAACAAGTTCGTCGCCATTAAGATTCACTTTGGCGAGCTGGGCAATCTGAGCTTTTTGCGCCCCAACTACGCCCGCGCCGTCGCGGATGTCGTGAAGGAGCTGGGCGGCAAGCCCTTCCTCACCGACTGCAACACGCTCTATGTCGGCAGTCGCAAAAACGCGCTCGAGCACATCGACACCGCCTACCAGAACGGCTTTACCCCGTATGCCACGGGTTGCCAGATCATCATCGCCGACGGCCTCAAGGGTACCGACGAGGCGCTCGTCCCGGTCGAGGGTGGTGAGTATGTGCGCGAGGCAAAGATCGGCCAGGCACTCATGGATGCCGACATTGTGATCAGCCTTACGCACTTTAAGGGCCATGAGCAGGCGGGCTTTGGCGGCGCCATGAAGAACCTGGGCATGGGCGGCGGCAGCCGTGCCGGCAAGATGGAGCAGCATGCCGCCGGCAAGCCGAGCGTCGATACTACCAACTGCGTGGGTTGCCGTGCCTGCGAGAAGATTTGCGCGCACAGCGCCATCACGTTTGACGGTACGCGTGAGCGCGAGCTTGCCAACGGCAGCACCCGCACGGTTCACGTGGCTGCCATCGACCACGATCGCTGCGTGGGCTGCGGACGCTGCATTGCGGCGTGCAACCAGGACTGCATCAAGCCCGACTATGATGCCGCGGCCGACGTACTCAACTACAAGATCGCCGAGTATACGAAGGCCATTGTCCAGGATCGCCCCAGCTTCCATATTTCGCTCGCAATGGACATCAGCCCCAACTGCGACTGCCATCCCGAGAATGACGCGCCTATCGTCAACGATATCGGCATGTTCGCGAGCTTCGACCCGGTCGCCATCGACCAGGCCTGTGCCGACGCTGTCCTGGCGTCCGAGCCGCTGCCTAACACCGAGCTTACCGACAGCGCGGCCAAGATGGAGCATAACCACGAGCATTTGGAGGGCGAGCAGGCGCGCGACCCCTTCTGCATCACGCATCCCGACACCGACTGGCGCGCGTGCATCGCGCATGCCGAGAAGATCGGCCTGGGCACGAGCAAGTACGAGCTCATCGAGGTCAAATAGCGCCTAGCTATTGGACAAAACAAGCGCCTTTGTGGCGCAAGTCGAGCAAAAGCCGCCCGTGAGCACAGCGCCCACGGGCGGCTTTTCGGAAGTATGCGGCAAATTTCGAGACCGCCGAGCACACGACGTTTTTTGGCAACAAAACCCCTGATAAATTGTTGATAAAACTGCGGTCTGGTCGGCAGTTCCAGATTTCGCCGCATACTTCCGAAAATAGGGGGTCAGATAAAGCCCCGGACGTTGCTTTTTGCCTAAAAATTCTTTCCGAGGAAGTCGTCGACCGTGTTCCAGTAGAGCTCGGGGTTAACTTGCGCGCTCTTGGCGTGGGTGGCGCCATGGATGGTGAGCTTTTGCTTGACCTTGCTGGCGCACGCGTCGTAGTTTTGGTCGAGCATGTCGTACGGCACAAAGGTGTCCTGGTCGCCGTGGATAAACAGCATGGGAACCGTCGCGTGTTTGAGTTGCTCCACACTGCTCGCCTTATGAAAGTCGTAGCCCGCGCGCACGTTGCACACCAGGTTGGCCACATCGAGCAAAGGAAAACTGGGCAGCCCAAATACATCCTTGAGCTGCAGAGAAAACTCGTCCCAAACACTCGTATAACCACAGTCCTCGATAATGCATTTCACGTTTGCGGGCAGAGATTCCCCCGCGACGTCCATGGCGGTTGCCGCACCCATCGACTCGCCAAAGACCAGGATGCGCGCCTCGGGGTCAGCCTGAACGATTCGCTCGATCCATGCGACGACATCGAGCCGCTCGGGCCAGCCCATGCCGATATAGTCGCCGCCGGAGCGCTCGTGGGCACGGGCGGCAGGCGCGAGCACGTTCATGCCGCGGTCATGGAATCGTTTGGCGTATCGGGCCATACCGATGGGCTCATCGGTGTATCCGTGTAGGCAGATAGCGTAATTGTGCGTGCTCTCTGGGGCGGCAAAATACCAAGCGGCAAGTTCGGTTCCGTCATCTGCGGTGAGGCTGCTGCTCTCGCGGTTCTCTTTAAACCATGCCCGCGCCTCGGTTCCCTCGGCATCCGGCTGCTCACTTTCTTTGTCGTCCTTGCCGTCCTGCATCATCTTCATGGTGTATGGCGCGCGGGGATTCAGCGCGAAGTCAAACAGAAAGTTGCCGGCAAATCCGAGCAGTGCAATGACAACCACCAGTGCAACGATGCCGGCTATCTTGAGCTTTCGATGGGAATGTGCGTTTTGAGCCATGCGGTATTCTCCTATAACATGTTAATACATCAACATTTAAAACAAGCGCATTATGGATGTTCGCCGTTGACGCGTCAACAGGCAAAGAATGGGTAAACAAAGGGTCACGTATGGTGCAAATTTCGCATGTACCCAGACGCTTTGATATAGTGTTGAGAACTCTTTACATTGGAGGATGTAACCGGCATGTCCGATTCGAGCGACAGTTCTAAGCCGCGACCCAAGACCGCGGCCGTTCCACACTACACGGTGGGTGAGGAGATCATGAACTCCGTCACCCATGGTGTCGGCTGCCTGCTGGGTATCGCGGGCCTGGTGCTCCTGATCGTATTCGCTGCCCTGCGCGGCGGAGGCCCGGCCCACATGGCCGCGGCGATTGTCTATGGTGTCAGTATCATCCTCGAATACCTAGCCTCCACGCTCTACCACGCGATTCAGCCCGCGCGCGCCAAGCGCGTGTTTCGCATCATCGACCACAGCTGCATCTACCTGCTCATAGCCGGCAGCTATACCCCGTTTTGCCTCATCACGCTCGCAAACGACGGCGGCCCTGCGCTGTTCTTTGCCGTGTGGGCCATCGCCATCGTCGGGATCGCCCTCGAGTGCTTTTTGCGCGAACGTCAGCCGCATTGGGTAAGCGGCCTGGTCTATCTGCTGATGGGCTGGCTCGTCGTCTTTAAGCTGCCCGAGCTCGTGGCGCTGCTGAACCCCGTGGCACTCGCCCTGCTCGCCGTCGGCGGCGTGTGCTATACCGTGGGCGTGCCGTTCTATATCGCCAAAAACGTGCGCTATCTGCACAGTGTTTTCCACTTGTGGGTGCTCGCCGGCAGCATCTTCCAGTTCATGGCGGTGATCCTCTTCGTAATCTAGCGACCACGCCCACGGCCCCGCTCGCACGGGCAACCGGCGCAATTGCCCTATCCGTCACCTACGCTTACTACCCAACGTCCCGAATCTTGGAGGTTCGAGAAACTCCCGATGGACATAACCATCTCCCTTATTACCACGCTCGTTTTAACGCTTATCAACGGCTACTTCTCCATGTCCGAGATGGCTCTCACCACGGCTAAGCGCGCCGTGTTGGAACACGATGCCGAGGAGGGCGATAAGCGCGCCGAGCGCGCCGTCCAGCTTGCCGCCGATTCCGACCAGCTGCTCGCCACCATTCAGGTCGCCATCACGCTCGTGGGCTTCGCCTCGTCCGCCGTCGCCTCGACGAGCCTGTCCGACCCGCTCGCCACATGGCTCATGAGCTTTGGCATCGCGCCGCTCTCCGCCATCGCGCGCGGCCTGGCGCCGGTCATCATCACCGTCGCCGTCGCCTTTGTGTCCATCGTGATCGGCGAGCTCGTGCCCAAGCGCATCGGCCTTGCTAACGCCGAGGGCGTATCCAAGCAGGTCGTGGGACCGCTCTCCGTATTCCAAAAGATCGCCCGTCCGCTCGTGTGGCTGACTGGCGCTTGCTCCGATGGCCTGGCCCGCATCTTGCGTATCAAGAGTGCCGACGACCGTCAGAACGTCTCGGAGGAAGAGATCAAGTACATGGTCTCGGAGCAGGACGACCTGCTCGACGAGGAAAAGCGCATGATCCACGAGATCTTCGACCTGGGCGACACCGTTGCCCGCGAGGTCATGGTGCCGCGCGTGGACACCACCATGTGCGAGGACGACGAGACGGTCGCCGACGTGTTGTCCACCATGCGCCAGACCGGCTTCAGCCGCATCCCCGTCTATCACGAGGACCCCGACAACGTCGCGGGCATCGCGCACATCAAGGACCTGATCCAGCCCGCGCTCGATGGCAAGGGCGACCAGCCCATCGCCGGCTTTTTGCGCGACGCCACCTTTGTGCCCGACACCAAGGACATCCTGCCGCTGCTGTCCGAGATGCAGACCTCGCACGACCAGATCGTGGTCGTCGTGGATGAGTACGGCGGCACGGCCGGCATCATCACCATCGAGGACATCGTCGAGGAGATCGTGGGCGAGATCGAGGACGAGTTCGATCCCGACAACAAGTACCTCACGCGCCTCTCGCGCCGTGAGTGGCTCGTCGATGGGCGTTTTTCGTGCGATGACGCGATTGAGCTTGGTTGGCCGCTCGAGGAAAGCGATGATTATGAGACCATCGCCGGCTGGATTTTGGAGCTTTGCGACTCGGTGCCCGACATCGGAGAGGTGTTTGAGGTCGCGGGGTACAAGTTCAAGGTGCAGTCGATGCGTGGCCAGCGCATCTCGCTTATTCGCGTGATCGCTCCGGCCGAAACCGATAAGAAGGATTCCGAGCCCCCGGCAGAGAAGCCGGCGGCGTCGGGTGCGGGCTCTGCGGATCCGCACGACGGCGACGAGTAGGGCAAGGACGAGTAGGGGAGAGTTATGGCAGGCCTGTTCAACATCCTTAAGGTCACCGTCAGCGAGGACAAGATTTGCGCGCACGTGCTGGTGAACCCCGGCATGCCGCTCATGACCTCGGAGGATATCGAGGCCACGGCGCGCGTGTACTACCTGGTGCCCGCGATTGCCAAGCACCTGTGCCTGGGCGACTCCGGCCGCGAATTCCAGGATTGCATGGGCCAGACCGAGCTTTGCCATCTGCTGGAGCACGTGACGGTCGAGCTCATGAACGAGACCGGTCTTGCCGGCAGCATCTCGTGCGGTCGCACGCGCGTGAGCGAGCATGACGAGCGTGTCTTTGAGATTGAGCTTTCGTGCCCCGATGATGCGCTGGCCATCGGCGCGCTGTCTTCGGCCACCTTTATGATGGACTGGGCGTACCTGCACGCCGACCAGCCCACTCCCGATGTGGACGGTACGGTTGCGGGCTTGCGCAACCTGGTGCTGGGTATGCGCGCCGAGGCCGAGGGCAAGGACCCGCACGAGGCCGTTGCCGCTGCGAACGGCGAGGACGTGGCTGAGGATGCGCCCGAGCACGACGCTCCTGCCGAGGCCGACGCTGAGCCCGTTGCCGAGGCGCCTGCTGAGCCCGAGTCTGCGGAGCCCCAAGGCGTCCCGAGCTTTGACGACGAGCCGCAGATGCCAATCGATACCGAGGGCGCGGTCGTCGAGAACCACGAGGCCCCCGCGGCCGTCTTTGGCGGTGCGGCAACGGCTCCGTCCGGCTCGGCGCACGAGGGCAGCCTGCCGCTCGTCGATGGCGCCGGCGAAGACCCGGCCGCCACGGTGGCCATGCCGGTTGCGCCTCAGGAGTAGGCTCACTCGCTTATCACCATCATGTACCTGCGCTTTTACCGTACGCAGATGAGCGCGACGGCAAGTGTTGCGCTGCGGGTATAATGGACAGCATTCAAACGGTGGGCATCGAGGTGCCCGCAGGAGAGGAATGATCATGGGAAAGACTTTCAGCTTTGTCTCCGGTGCGCTCTTTGGTGCTGCCGCCGGCGCTATCATCGGCGTTGCTCTGGCCCCGCGCTCGGGTGCCGAGACCCGCGCCATGGCCGCCGATATCGCCAACGATGCCTGGGACAACATGCGTGACACCTACGAGCACAGTGCCGAGGAGGCTCGTGCCGCGGTCAACGACTTTGGTCCGATGGTCGACGCCAAGACCGACGACCTGCGCGCCAAGGTCGACCTGGCCCGCGAGCGCATGGACCAGCTTCGCGAGCAGCTCAACGATGCCATCTCGGGCGGCAACGTGACGCCCGCTGCCGACGTCGTGGTCGAGAACGTCACCGAGGCCGGCACCGAGGCCACGGAGCCCTCGACCGAGGCATAATGCGCGCAGGGGATTTTGTCGGCGTCAAGGTTTACCGCAAACCTGCCGAAGACAAGCGCACCAAAAAGGACGGCACGCCGCGCAGCCCTAAAAAGCTCGGCAAGATTCACTTTCCCGTCTTTACCCCGGGCGGCACGCGCGTGGTGGGCTTTATGGTCCGCCAGTCCGATATCGCGGGTATGATCGAGCGTCCCGACCGCTTTGTGGCGCTCGATGCCATCGGCGTCTATGAGGGTGCTGTCGCGGTCGACGACGTCAAGGGCACCTATGATGCCGCCGCAGCCAAGCGCCTCGATATCAACCTGGACGATTGCATCATCTGGGTCGGCATGGACGTGCGCACGGAATCGGGCGATGTCGTGGGCTACTGCTCGGACGTTGAGTTCAAGCCGCGCTCGGGTATTGTGCAGATGTTCTACGTGACCGCCGGTGCCGCTTCGAGCGTGCTGGTGGGCGACACGCAGGTGCCGCCGACGATGCTGCGCGGCTACGAGAACGGTGCGATGATTGTCTCGGACGAGGTCAAGGCGCTCGGGTATTCGGGCGGCGCGGCCGCCAAGGCTGCCGAGGCCAGTGTCGTGGTAGGCGATAAGGTCAAGAAGGGCGCCAAGGTGCTCGATGACAAGGGATCGGTCGCCGTGGACAAGGGCAGTCGCGCACTGGGCAAGCAGCTCGGCAAGACGCGCGGCATGTTCAAGGCCTTTAAGGACGAATACCAAAAGGCGAGCGGAGGCTCGTCAAAAGCTACAAAATAGCGACGTACCAAATGATGGGAGGCAAGCCGGAGACCTGTTGCTCCGGCTTGCTGTGTTTATGGGGGAGGGCACATGCGCCAAAACGGATCCAACTTAAACGGGCGTTCGGGTGCGCGTCCGACGGCGCGCCGCGACCTGGGGCAGCTGCCCAGCGGTCAGCGCCGTCGCCGCCGTAAGCCCGGCGCGATGTACCTCAACCATAGCCGCGGGTTTAGCGACCGCAGCGCGCGCATCGGCAACGGGCGCTCGCCGCGCCGACCGTCCCGTCTGCCCTATGCGCTCATTGCCGTGGGCTGTGCGCTCGTGCTGTTTATCGCTGCCGTCGTGGGCTACGTCAACCGCAGCGTGGACGTGGAACTTAACGGGCAAAAGACCGCGGTGCGCGTGGGCTCTACGCTGCAGAATCTCATCGACGACCAGGAGTTGACCGATACCTACGACGCAGGCGACCTGCTGGCCGTCGATGACAGCGTGCTCAAGCGCCATGGCGGCGAAAAGCTGTCGGTTAAGGTGGACGGCAAGCGCATAAAACAGGGCAAATGGGATAGCCGCGAACTTGAGGGCGGCGAGAAGGTGACGGTCAAGGATGGCCGTAACACCTACGAGAAGCACGAGGTTCAGGCTACGGTTATCGAGCCCAAGCTCAAGGTCGAGGGCACGGGCGCTATCGAGTATGTGCAGACATGGGGTGTCCAGGGCCGCTCCGAGGTGTGGGTTGGTGAGCAGTCGGGCAAGACGCAGGACCGCGGCGAGGTTGTGCCCGCCACCGATTGCGTCGTTGCGTGCGCCAGCGTGGCGCCCAAGGGCAACAAAAAGTACGTGGCGCTGACGTTTGACGAGGGTCCGAGCGGCGCCACCAAACAGATCTTGCAGGTGCTCAAGGAAAAGGGCGTTACCGCGACGTTCTTCCTTTCGGGCGATGCGGCCGAGGCCTCGCCTGCCACGGCCAAGGCGATTGTCGATGCCGGGTGCGAGATCGGATCCAACAGCTACAGCGACGATTCGCTCAAGGGTCAGGACCGTGAGACGGTACGCGAACAGATCACGAAAGGCACCGATGCGATTAAGTCGGCGACCGGCGTGAAGACGATGCTGCTGCGTGCTCCCTACGCTGCCTTTGACGAGCAAAACTGGATTGATGCGATGGACCTGGTCTCCGCCGTGGTCTCGTGGAATATTGACTCGGGCGACTGGCTGCTCAACGGTGCCGACGAGCAGGTCTCGACGGTGCTCGATTCGGTGACGCCGGGCAATATCGTGCTGCTAACCGATAGAGACGAATGCGCCGAGCAGACGCTCGAGGCGCTGCCGCAGATCATCGACGGCCTTGTCGCCGAGGGCTACAAGATCGTGACGCTCAGCGACCTGGTCAAGACGGACACATCGCTCAGCAAAAAGCTCACCTCGCTGACGAAGGTCACCATGCCCAAGGACGCCGTGTTTCCCCAACTTGCCGAGGACGATGACACCACAGAGTAGTCATTGGGTAGTCGTTTAAGAACGTCCCCAATGGCTATGTCACGGATGCGTCAGCGTTTGGTATGCCTGCAATGTGCAGCGCATAAATTCGATGCCGCAGGGCGATGCTGATGCTATAGTTACTGCGGTTAATGAGGGTCAAGAGAAAGGTTACAGGTGAAATCCAAACCTCGACCATACAGTCGATGACCCCATGCAGGTGCTTTTTGCGCATGCACGGGGTGTAAGCGTCGAGCGGCGTGCCGCCCGCGCATGCGTATACATATCCAGAAGCCCCCGGACGCCGCACGCGCGGCCGCGTCCGGAGGAATAATGATGGGGAGCACCATTGAATTATCTGAGTGAGATGCTCAAATTGCCGGTCTTGGACGTCGACGGCGAAAAGCTCGGCGTGGTCAACGATTTTGGCATTGCTACCGGCGAAGTTTTTCCGCACGTGACGTCGCTCGCGTTCCGCGGCCCCGGCAAGACGCCGTTTATGATCAGCTGGCGCAAATGGGTCGACCGTATCGACGAGACGGGTGTACACCTTAAAACGTCGGCCACCGAAATCCGTTTTTCGTACCTGCAGCCGACCGAACTCTTGCTTGCCCGCGACGTGCTCAACAAGCAGATTGTCGACACGCAGGGCATGAAGGTCGTGCGCGTAAACGACATCAAGTTTTCCATGTCGGGCGAAAACCAGCTGCGCCTGCTGGGCGCCGAGGTCGGTGCCCGCGGTCTGCTACGCGCCATCAGCCCCGCGCTCGAGCATATCGTCGAAGGCTTTATGAAGCACCTGGGCAAGCCGCTCAGTGAGGATATCATCGCTTGGTCCTACATGGACCTGCTCGACCGCTCGACCAAGAACATTCAACTCTCGGTGTCGCACAAGACGCTCGGCGAGCTGCACCCTGCCGACATCGCCGACATTATCGAGCAGCTCGACCCGCGCCTACGTGCGCAGGTGTTTGCGCAGCTCGATACTGCCCAGGCCGCCGAGGCCATCTCGGAGTTCGATGACGACGAGCTTATGACCGAGATGCTCGAGGGCCTGTCCGATACGGACGCATCGTCGATGCTGGCCATGATGGACCCGGACGATGCAGCCGACCTGATCGATGAGCTCGATTACGAGAAGGCCGAGAAGCTCCTGCGCCTGATGGGCGTCAAGGAGGAGAAGGCGATTCGTAATCTGCTGGGCTACGAGGACAACACCGCCGGCCGCATCATGACCTCGGAGTTTGTCTCGCTGCCCGCCTCGGCGACGGTCGGCGATGCTATCGAGGCGATTCGCAAACTCGACGAGGACTTTGAGAGTGTCTATTACGTCTATACCGAGGATCCGAGCGGCATGCTGACGGGCGTGCTTTCGCTGCGCACGCTGATCGTGGCCGACCGCGACGCCACGCTGGGCCAGCTCGCCTATCGCGATCTGGTCTACGTGTCGCCCGACGAGGACCAGGAAGACGTGACGGACGAGATGACCAAGTACGACCTGGTTGCCATCCCTGTCTGCGACGAGAACCGTCATATCCTGGGTATCGTAACCTTCGACGACGCCATGGACGTTATCGCCGAGGAGCATCAGGAGGACCTGCAGATCGCCGGTGTCGGATCGGGCGATAGCACATCGGATGACTCGACGAACGTGCTCAGCTGGTTCGTGCATCGTCAGTACTGGGTTGTCGTGTGGGGCATCGCCTCGTGCATTATGGCGACGGTGCTGGGGACGACGCTGGGATCCGCGCATCTGGCGGTGTTCCCCATGTGCGCCATGCCGCTCGTGCTGCTGGCTGCCTCGCGCATGGTGTCGTTCGTCAAGAACTATTTCCTCGAGTACGACGGTCACGACGACGAGCCCAAACCGTATCTGGGATTCTTCTTCCAGAGCACGGGTATGGGTCTGATCCTTTCGCTTGTTATTTACCTGTGCGCGCAGCTGGTGCGCACCACCGCGTTCCCCGATGCCCCTATGTTTGAGGAGCAGCTCTTTACCGGCTGCTTTAACATTGCCGCGATCATCTGCCTGGTGGGCAACATGAGCGCCGTGATTTACCTGATGGTGCTGTTCTGGCGCGATGAGCACGACCTTAACACGTCGGGTACCGCCATGAACGTCATCGCCGTCATGATCTCGTGTGTGGCGTACTGCATCTCTGCGGTGCTGCTCACCATATCGGTCATGGGATAGGTGGTCGCGTGCAAAACACGAACCAAAAGCCGAGTACCAAACAAAAGCTGACCATCGCCGCCATCTTTGGCGCTATGGGCCCCGGTCTGCTGGCGGCGCTTTCGGGTAACGACGCCGGCGGTATCGCCACGTATTCCAGCGCGGGCGCCAGCTATGGCTATAAGATGCTCTGGATGCTTCCCGTCATGACCGTGCTGCTTATCGTGACGCAGGAGACCGCGGCGCGCTGCGGATGCGTCACGGGTAAGGGCCTGGCGTCGCTCATTCGCGAGCGCTTTGGCGTGCGCAAGAGCGTGCTGGCCATGGCGGCGCTGTTGATCGCCAACACGGCGGTGACCATCTCGGAGTTCGCGGGTATCGCGAGCGGCCTTGCTCTGTTTGGCGTTCCGGCGAGCATCTCGGTGCCGCTCGTGGCGCTGCTGGTGTGGATGCTTACCATGTCGGGCAGTTTCCAGCGCATCGAGAAGATTTTGCTGCTGGTAAGCTGCGTGTTCGTGACCTATATCGTCGCCGCATTTATGGCCGGTCCCAACTGGGGTGAGGTCGCGGTCGACTTGGTCGTCCCCAATATTCAGAACGATCCCAGCTACGTGTCGCTCGTGGTCGCAACGATCGGTACCACCATCGCGCCGTGGATGATCTTCTTGGCTCAGAACAACGTGGTCGATAAAAATGCGGGCGAGGACGACATCGTGCTGCAGCGCATTGATACCGTGAGCGGCTCGATCGCTGCTGATATCATTGCGGGTTTCATTATCATCACGACCGGTACGGTGCTGTTCCCGGCGGGTATTCAGATTAGCGATGCCGCCGATGCCGCCCGTGCGCTGGAACCCATCGCGGGCCAGTGGTCCACGGTGCTGTTTGCCTCGGGCCTGGTCGCAGCGAGCTTTTTGGCTGCCTGCGTGCTGCCGGGCGTTACGTCGAGTGCCATCTGCGAGGCTTTTGGTTGGGAGCGCGGCGCCGATCGCAGCTGGGACGAGGCCCCGGTTTACCGCGGCATCATTACGGCCATCATCGGTATCTCTGCCGTGCTGGTGCTTATGCCCGGCGTCGATCTGTTCCAGATTATGATGACCTCGCAGGTCATCAACGGCGTGCTACTGCCCGTGGTCTTGGTATTCCAGGTGGTTATCGCGGCGGATCGTCACATTATGGGCGCCAACCGCAACGGCCGCGTATGGAACGTGCTCACTTGGGCGACTATCGGCGTGATTACGGTGCTGACGGTCGTCATGTTTGTGCTGCAGGCGATGGGCTACAGCGCGTAGCGCCTCTTTTGGGTTTCGAGTAGGCCGCAGCGATGGACTGCGGCCTGTTTTTGCCTGCTATAGGGTGTTAGTTATATGGAAGTGGACAAAAAATGCCAAATATGAGTACTGTTGCTAAGTGAATAGCATTTACACCCAAGAAGTTAATGAACATAACAGATAATATGTTCATTAAAATTGACTCCAATACGCCTTAAACTAGTTAAGTTGGCTGCTTTAGGGGGTTATACGGGGTGGCGCGCGCAGACGTGGTGTAAGAGCGTCCTGAGGTCCGTCGCTGCAAGTC